>NZ_JBFRHH010000002.1:0-769483 GCF_052115765.1 Paenibacillus sp. 2KB_20
CACTCTAGATGAGGGATCGGTGACCGGCAGCAACATTGCTAAGGCTTCCATCATCGCCGAACACGTTGCGGATGGTTCGCTCACAGGCACACAGATTGCCGAAGGCTCACTGACTGGTGCGCAAATTGCTGACGGAGCCATCGGCAGCCAGCATCTCGGTCCGGATGCCTTCAACGACTTCACATTAGCCGATGGCTCCATTGACGGCAGCAAGATTGCTAAGGCTTCCATCACAGGATCGCACGTCGCTGACCGCTCCCTGACTGGTGCCCAGATTGCTGACGGCACTATCGGCAGCAAGCACCTCGGTCCGGATGCCTTCAACGACTTCTCGTTAGCCGAAGGCTCCATTGACGGCAGCAAGATTGCGGAGGATTCCATCACTGGCACTCACGTTGTAGATGGTTCGCTCACGGGCGCGCAGATTGCCAACGGGGCGATCAGCAGCAAGCACCTCGGACCAGATGCCTTCAACGACTTCTCGTTAGCCGATGGCTCCATTGACGGCAGCAAGATTGCGGAGGATTCCATCACCGGCAAGCATGTTGCTGACGGCTCCCTGACTGGTGCGCAGATTGCCGACGGAGCGATCGGCAGCAATCATCTCGGTCCGGATGCCTTCGATAACTTCTCGTTAGCCGATGGCTCCATTGACGGCAACAAGATTGCGGAGGATTCCATCACCGGCAAGCATGTTGCTGACGGCTCGCTGACTGGTGCGCAGATTGCCGACGGGGCGATTGGCAGCAAACATCTCGGACCAGATGCCTTCGATAACTTCACGTTAGTCGATGGCTCCATTAAAGGCAGCAAGATTGCTGAGGATTCCATCACTGGCACTCACGTTGTAGATGGTTCGCTCACGGGCGCGCACGTTGCTGATGGCTCCCTGACTGGTGCGCAGATTGCTGACGGAACTATTAGCAGCAAGCACCTCGGACCGGATGCCTTCGATAACTTCTCGTTAGCCGAWGGTTCCATTGRCGGCAGCAAGATTGCGGAGGATTCCATCACCGGCAAGCATGTTGCTGACGGCTCCCTGACTGGTGCGCAGATTGCCGACGGAACTATTAGCAGCAAGCACCTCGGACCGGATGTCTTCAACGACTTCTCGTTAGCCGAWGGCTCTATAGACGGCAGCAAGATTGCGGAGGATTCCATCACTGGATCGCACGTTGTAGATGGTTCGCTCACGGGCGCGCACGTTGCTGATGGCTCCCTGACTGGCGCGCAAATTGCAGATGGAACTATTAGCAGCAAGCACCTCGGACCGGATGCCTTCGATAACTTCTCGTTAGCCGATGGCTCTATTAACGGCAGCAAGATTGCGGAGGATTCCATCACTAGCGCGCACATTGCTGATGGCTCCCTGACTGGCGCCCAGATTGCTGATGGAACTATTAGCAGCAAGCACCTCGGACCGGATGTCTTCAACGACTTCTCGTTAGCCGAAGGCTCTATAGACGGCAGCAAGATTGCGGAGGATTCCATCACTGGATCGCACGTTGTTGATGGTTCGCTCACGGGCGCGCACGTTGCTGATGGCTCCCTGACTGGCGCGCAAATTGCAGATGGAACTATTAGCAGCAAGCACCTCGGACCGGATGCCTTCGATAACTTCTCGTTAGCCGATGGCTCCATTGACGGCAGCAAGATTGCGGAGGATTCCATCACCGGCAAGCATGTTGCTGATGGCTCCCTGACTGGCGCACAAATTGCCGACGGAACTATTAGCAGCAAGCACCTCGGACCGGATGTCTTCAACGACTTCTCGTTAGCCGAAGGTTCCATTGGCGGCAGCAAGATTGCTAAGGCCTCCATCACAGGATCGCATGTTGCTGATGGCTCCCTCACTGGTGCGCAGATTGCTGACGGAACTATAAGCAGCAAGCACCTCGGACCAGATGCCTTCGATAACTTCACGTTAGTCGATGGCTCCATTGACGGCAGCAAGATTGCGGAGGCTTCCATCACTAGCGCGCACATTGTTGATGGCTCCCTGACTGGCGCACAAATTGCCGACGGAACTATCGGCAGCAAGCACCTCGGACCAGATGCCTTCGATAACTTCTCGTTAGCCGAAGGCTCTATAGACGGCAGCAAGATTGCGGAGGCTTCCATCACTGGATCGCACGTTGTAGATGGTTCGCTCACGGGCGCGCAAATTGCCGACGGAACTATCGGCAGCAAGCACCTCGGACCAGATGCCTTCAACGACTTCACCTTAGCCGAAGGCTCCATTGATAGCGATAAGCTTGCAAACGGAGCCGTCACAAGCACCCATCTGGCCGAAGGAGCCGTTACCGGACAACAATTGGCTAAAGGCGCAGTAACGGCAGAACATTTATGCTTTACACCAGTGCGCAGCACACCTGGCCAGCCGAAGCTGCAGCAATTCGGCATGACGCCATTTGTATTTGGAGCTGAGGCGTTAACCGAGGTAACCGTCCAATTCGAGGAAGCTTTTGCTGGGATCAACTATATCATTGTGGGGATGAGCAACAATCCTGGCTTCCAAATCTCCCTGAAATCCCAGCGCGAGGATACCGCCGTCCTTGAAGTGAGCCGCCAGCCTAACTGCAATCTCGCCTATGGTTTCATGTCCTGGATTGCGATCGGTCCTTCACGGTAACACCATAGCATTCCAAAAGAGGCCCTCCCCTGGGTAACACGGGAGGGCCTCTTTTACGTCAATTTCTCCACATTCCCATAATGGTTTACTTACCCTAACTGGCGTTTAAATGTTTTACTGGCGAAGAAGTAAGCGATGACCATGATGCCGACGCACCAAGCAAGCGCGATCCAGATATCGTTGCCAACCGCCCCTTCATACAAGAGGGCACGAATCGCATTCACGATTGAAGTCACGGGCTGGTTCTCAGCAAACGCACGGACAATTTTAGGCATGGTTTCGGTGGGGACAAAGGCCGAACTAATAAACGGCAGGAAAATTAGCGGGTACGAGTAGGCTGTCGCCCCTTCCATAGACCCTGCTGTCAATCCGGGAATGACCGCCAGCCATGTCAGCGCCAGCGTAAACAACCCGAGTATCCCAGCTACCGCGAGCCAATCCAGGATATCGGCGCCGGAGCGGAAGCCCATCAAGAGCGCGACGAGGAAAACCACCACGACAGTAAGCGCATTGGAAATAAGTGAGGTCAATACGTGAGCCCACAATACCGACGAGCGCTTGATCGGCATGGTAATGAAACGCGCCATCAACCCACTCTTTACATCCGTAAACAGCCGCAAGGAAGTGTAAGCAACGCCGGATGCGATAGCCATCAGCAAAATTCCCGGCAATAAATAATTGACGTAATTGTCCGTACCTGTCTCTATGGCGCCGCCAAATACGTAGACAAACAGCAGCATCATCATAATCGGCGTAATCGCCACCGTGATAATTGTGTCCGGGCTGCGCATGATGTTGCGCATTAAACGCCCTAGTAACACCCCTGTTTTGCTTTTCATTTACATCGCCTCCTTGTTGCCGATGATCGCGAGGAAAATTTCCTCCAATGTCGGCTGCTTCTCGATGTACTCCACTTTGGCTGGCGGGAACATCTCTTTGAGTTCGGTAAGGGTACCGGTCGTGATGATTTTTCCGCCATGCAGAATGGCGATACGGTCCGCCAGTTGTTCGGCTTCCTCCAGGTACTGGGTCGTCAGCAAGATGGTCGTGCCGCCGCCGGCAAGCTCCTTGACGGTATTCCAGACCTCAATCCGCGCTTCGGGGTCAAGCCCTGTCGTCGGTTCGTCGAGAAAAATGACGGCTGGTGTCCCGATCAGGCTCATGGCGATGTCAAGCCGGCGCTTCATCCCGCCGGAATATTTATCTGCCCGGCGGCTAGCCGCATCGGTCAGGCTGAATCTTGCAAGCAGATCGTCGGCGACTTGAGCTGGATTGGAAACTCCCCGCATCTTGGCAATCATCATCAGGTTTTCCCGCCCGGTAAGCATGCCGTCTAAAGCTGCGAACTGCCCTGTCAGGCTGATGCTCTGGCGAACATGATCCGGTTGACGCTGGACGTCAAAGCCGCAAATACCTACTTGGCCGCCATCGAGCTTCATCAGCGTTGAGAGAATGTTGACTGTCGTTGTCTTGCCTGCTCCATTTGAGCCCAGCAGTGCGAAAATTTCCCCACGCCGCACTTCAAAATCCACCCCCTTTAAGACTTCCTTGTCTTTAAAGGATTTTTTTAACCCTTTTACAGAAATCGCTGCATTCCTCATATTTTTTCCTCCTCATAATTAGCGCCTTGCGGAGCTAGGTTGCCTGCACCCAACTATTTAGTAATACTGATAATCTGTATAACTTACTACCGGGTTAAAAATTAACTGAATAGCGAAGGTGGCAATTCACATTAGTAACCAGCTAATCAGTCGGTATGATCTATTGAATTTATTTTTTACCCAATCGGTTCATGATACTCTGATTCAAATCTTCCCGATACTTGGCTACATAGGTTTTAGCGTTTGCTACTAGTTCGTCAGCAAAGGACGCCACGTCTTCCCCAGTGATTTCCAGCACTTGTCTGCCTTCAGCTGCTCCGGCTTCGAACAACTCGATTAATTCATACTGCATGTGCAGCATATCCATCCCGTTGCCCGCTGAGAAATTCCACATGTAGTTTTGAATTTTCTTAAATACAAACTGGTAGTCCTCAGGCAGGGCTTCAACCCGTGCCATCATCATTTTGTACTCTTTTTTATCACCAATCATTTTTTTGAATATTTCCAACATATAATTTTCCTCCTTTTATATAAAGCGGAACAAGGCACTCCAAAAATATCGGACGGAATATCTTATGAGGCTAGATTGACTTCAAGACGTTGATTTTTGATGATAAGAAATCCCACCTTTCCCAAAACGATTCAAGCTCCTGGCGGCCAGCCTCATTAAGTGAGTAAAACTTGCGCGGAGGCCCCATGTCTGACGGTTTCTTTTCAATGTTCACCAGCTGTTTCTTTTCTAACCGCACGAGTATGGTGTAGACCGTTCCTTCCACGACTTCGGTAAACCCAAGCTCGTTCAGACGGCGGGTAATCTCGTAACCATAGGTTTCACGGCGGCTAATGATTTCCAGCACACAGCCTTCCAGCGAACCCTTCAGCATTTCAGTTAAATTTTCCATATTCGAAAGCCTCCTCTATTTCGCCCTCCCCTACTTAGTATTACCTATATTCAGTATAACATAGTACCGAAGGAAATTTTTACTTAATAGCATTTGGAAAAACACACTATTAAGTATTACTCATTACACGTACATTGTAATACTGAGTAGCAGGGAGTGTCAACAACTTATTTAAAATATTTTCAAACCAGTATCGCCCCGCGATTTATGCATGCAAAAAAGACGAGCTTTAAGCTCGCCTTTTGTTTATTGATTATTCGATGCCGATCCGTCCTTGTTCAAGCCCCTCCCCTAACTCCGGCAATCTCGTTCGTATCCGTAATGCGTAACATCCCGAGATGAACAATACCGTGGCAGCGATGATGTACGTAGCCCGAACGCCGAATTCATCGGTTATGAACCCAAACAACAGGGTGGATAATCCGAATACCAGCGAAACAAGCGCGCTTTGAGCTGCGTACACTTTTGGCAATACATGGACAGATACGCCCCGCTGCAGTGTAGTCTGAAGCGAGACTGCCTTAAGCTGTTCAAAAACGCCGAAGCCTGCCGAGAACACCAGGGCCAGCCAAGGCACCGAGGTCAATCCAAAACCGAACGTCATGATACTAATGCCGAAGGAAGAGCAGATGACGAACTTGCGGATATTGCGGTCGATCAGCCCCGCGTTTTTCATTCCAAACAGTCCACCCAGCATGAGTCCCAGGAAAAAGCTTGCGTTGATATATCCCCACCATGCCTCCTCCCTGTGCAGCACATCGGCTACATACACGTAGATGGTCGCTGCGATCCAAATCACGCCCGCCATCGTCTCCAATACATACATCACATGAATTGCCCGAAGAGAAGGCTGTTTCCAAATGAGTGTCCAGCCTTCCTGAATGGAGCGCCAATTCGAAACGCGAGCCTTCTCTTTCTGTTCCTGGGTGGATTCATGCCGATCCTCTATAAGCTTCATGAAGACTGCGGCGGCGAGGGCTAGGGCAAAGGTCAGCCATATTACGTTGCTTCCGCCCAAGACTACGACCAGCAGTCCCCCAACGGCCCAGCCTCCCAGTTGAATTAGCTGATCCACGATGGCAACAAAGCTATTCGCTTTCGTCAGCTCGGTGGCATCCACCAGACGCGGCAGCATGGCATGGCTTGCAGGTGCAGCCCAACCATCAAGCAAAGAGATGAGGAATACGAATCCGAGGATCGCATAGACCGTCACCTCCTGCTCTCCCAGCACATAGTAGGTCATTAACAATAGGAACAACACGGCCGTTTTCCCGATTTGCGACGAAGCAAGCAGCGACTTGAGGCTGTATTTATCCATCAACATGGGCGCAAAGCTCCCGCTTATAAACCGTGCCATCGTCGTGACAAAAGGTATCATGGCCATCAACATGGCGGATCCCGTAATCCCATAGATAATTGCCATCAGGCCGACAATGTAAAACAAATCGCCGCTATTGGCGAGCGCCTGACCTATCCAGAGATACCGAAAAGATTTCCTCTTCATCTTTCTACCCCAATTCTGTATTTAGTTGTGTTGGTTAGGGTAGAAAAACCTACATGTTCTGGCCTCCGTACATTTTATATGGTTAATATAGTAACACCGTTAAGGACTTCTGTTAAGTTCACGGATTAATTTTTTCAAGCGAATCAGATGGCATATCTCACCAACCGCAACTTTTTTATCCCCGGCTAAAACTATTTGGCCCGCTCCACGGTCTAATGATCAGTCAAGCGCACTCAAGTACTTGAGCATGATCCAACCCATTAAACCAGGAATAGATCAAAACGAATTCGTGCCATGACATAAAATACTAGCGCTAGTAGTTAGGAGTGAGTGAACTGAGAGCGACAGAGTCGAAGCCAAAACAGTTCAGTGAAAATATTGAGAAATGCAAAAGCAAGTTATACCGGGTGGCCTATTGCTATGTCAAAAATGAGCAGGAGGCACTCGATATCGTCTCCGAGGCAACCTATAAGGGATATCTCGCTTACGAGCGGATGAACACGCCGCAGTATTTTGAGTCCTGGATGACCCGGATTGTCATTAACGCTGCCATCGACCATCTCGGTCGCAAGAAGCGGGTAACTTATATGGAGGACCAAACGCAAGACTATGCAGCCGCAGAGCATACCCTACCGCTGGAAGAGAAAATGGATTTATATGATGCGCTGGACAGACTGATGCCAGAAGAGAAAACCTATATTATTCTGAAGTTTTTTGAGGACCTGCGCTTTCGAGAAATGGCGGATGTGCTGTCATTGTCCGAAAACACGGTCAAGACCAGATTCTACCGCATTATCGGAAAACTAAAATCGTATTTAATCGAGGGAGAGGTCGATAATCTATGACAGGAAAAGAACGCTACGAACACATTGAGATCCCTGCCCAGCTAACCGATGTTATGGCCGCAGCACAGAAAAAGGCGGCTGCCCGCAAACGATCCATGCGCTTGACGAGATATTCGTCCGTTGTTGCAGCTGCCATTGCCGTGCTATTCGTGGTCAACATCCCGACGGTGGCAAACGCCTTAGCCAAAGTCCCCGTGGTGGGCAGCATCGTTCAGGTTCTGCAGTTCGGGGGCGGAGGCGAGCGGACCGACGGCGTTACCGTGGGTACGGAAGCTTCCGAGGACGTGATTAAGATTCAATTTGATCAGGAAGGCAAGTCCGTTTCCAGTGTCCCGTCCTACACCGTGGATCATCGGGATGCACCAAACCGTCTGATCTTCACGTTTAACGGTGTACGAAACTTTGATTATGAAACCCTCAAGAAAGACATGCTGGCCCTGCCGCTGGTGAAGGATGTCTATGAAAATGTGATTTTGGACGACTCGGCCATGCGTTTTGTCGTTGAACTGAAGGATGGCGTGAAGCATACCGTATCCGAATATAAAGACCCCGGCTATATTGAGCTGAAGCTCACTTCGACCGGCGAGCCGGTAAACCCGCGCGAGGTCTTCTATATCCGCAGTGAAGCTATGCCACAAGGGGAATCCCTTGCTATTCTTGAAGAGATTTATATGGAAGACGACGTGACCTTCATTAAGACCGCTGGCGGTGACTTCATCGCGGTCATCGGCGGGTTCGATACCCGTGAGGAAGCCGAGCAGAAGCTTGGTGAAATTTCGGCTCGCGACAGCTACAGCGATGATCTGCGTATCGACAGCTGGATGAGCAATGAACGCCCGAACTAACCTGGATTATGAAAAGGCACCGCTCCGACTAATGCTGGAGTGGTGCCTTTTTATGATGATCAATGACGTTTTTTGGGCAATATTGAACATGCCGGTCCCGGAAGCGGCTCTCCCGGCTGCAACCATATTATGCGGTTGAATGAGGATAGATCATGACTTTCACGCTGGTGTCCTTGTGCGTGCGAGCAAGCTCTACAGCTTCCTCGATCTGATCCAAGGAAAACTGGTGGGTGATGATATCGCGTATGCGGCTTCCCTTGTTTTGCAGCATCTGTATAGCCGCCGGGTACGTATTCGCATAGCGGAACACGCCGTATACATCCAGCTCGGCGTCAACCAAAGCGCCGATATCCACCGGGATGGCATCCTTTGTCGGCAGACCTACATACACGATCCGGCCTCCGCGGTTCACATAACCGACTGAATCCGCGATGGCACCGGCGTTGCCCGACGTTTCAATAATAAGATCAATCCCTTTGCCGTCCGTAAGTTCGTTCAACCGCTGCGGAACGGATTCATCCATCGGATTGATCACGCCGGAGGCTTCCATCTGAAGGGCCAAATTACGCCGGTATTCCACGACGTCGCTGCCATATACCTGAGAAACTCCGGACATTTTGGCCGCCTCCATAGCAAGCAGGCCAATCGGCCCCAGGCCGAGAACCAGCACCCGGTCCTCCGGGTGGATACGCCCGCGGCGTACGGCATGAAGTCCTACGGACAGCGGTTCAAGCAAAGCGCCTTCCTCAAAGGACATTTCATCCGGCAGCCGGAACAGGAAGTCGCTTCGCACCGCGACGTATTCGGCCCAAGCTCCGTCAACCGGCGGGGTGGCCATAAATACAACATCCGGACACAGGTTGTAACGTCCGCTTTTACAATAAGAGCAGCGCCCGCACGTAACGCCCGGTTCCACGGCCACGCGGTCACCGGCGGAGACATTTCTCACCTTCTCCCCCGTCCTTACGACAACGCCGGCAAGCTCATGTCCCAGAATCAACGGTTCCTTCACCTCATATCTGCCAATCCGTCCATGCTCATAGTAATGCACATCCGAACCGCATATGCCGATGCAATACACTTGAATCAAGGCTTCATCCGGCTTTGGCTCCGGAATGGGAACCTGCTTCACCCCAATGGATAAAGGGCGATCAAGAACGGCGGCAGACATCATGTTTGGTTGTGACAAGCTGCATTCACCTCTCATCTCAAGAAATCGCTTACGAACTTAGTTTACACGATAAACTATCGCTTCATAAGGGTGTAGAGCGAATTCGCCGAAACTTCGCTCCGAGCGCTTGTAGTTCGAGAGTACAACTTCCGGTTGATGCTCACGCCACTCGACAGGGAATTGAAAATCCGGTGTTCCGCTATAGAAGTTGAGTACGACCAAGTACATCTCGTTCCCGAGCGACCTGGAATAGGCGAATATTTCCGGATGCTCCTGAAGCACCGCTTCATATGTTCCGTAGATCAACGCCTCACTGGATTTGCGCAGACGAATCAAGGCCTTATAGTAATTGAGAATGGAATCGGGATCATTTAACTGCTGCTTCACGTTGATCTCATGATAATTCGGATTGCAGCGGATCCACGGCACAACCGTGGAAAAGCCGCCATAAAGCGTGTCATCCCATTGCATCGGCGTTCTTGCATTGTCCCTTGCCCGGTACGCGATTCTGCGCATCGTCTCGGACACGTCCTTCCCGTCCAACAGCCGCTCGCGGTAATAATTGTAGATCTCCACGTCTCGATAATCGCTCAGCTCCGCAAACTCAACATTCGTCATTCCGATTTCCTGCCCCTGGTAAATAAACGGCGTCCCCTGCATCAGCATAAAAAAAGTAGCCAGCATCTTGGCCGATTCCTTATGATAGTGGACCGGATCACCAAAGCGGGATACGGAGCGCGGTTGATCGTGATTCTCCATATAGAGGGCATTCCAGCCCACGCCTTCAAGTCCCGTCTGCCATTTATGCATGATCTGCTTCAATTCGGCCAAGTCCCAGATCGCATAATCCCAGCGCCCTTCGAGTCCGAAATCAAGATTGACGTGCTCAAATTGAAAAATCATGTTCAGTGCCCCATTCTCTTCCCCAATCCAGCGGTCTGCTTCCGATATCGGGATGCCACTCGCTTCGCCAACCGTCATAATGTCATAATGGGCGAACGCTTCGCGTTTGAATTGTTGAAGAAAATCATGGATGCCCGCTATATTCCGATGTGCCGGATTCGAGTCGACATATCGAAGATGATTCGGATTGGGCATATCCGGCAAACCCGGGAGCTTCTTAATATGGGTGATCGCATCCACGCGGAAACCGTCAATCCCTTTATCGAGCCACCAACGGATCATCCTGACCAGATCATCCCTGACCGCAGAATTCTCCATATTTAAATCAGGCTGCTTCTTGGAATAGAGGTGGAGATAATATTGATCCGTTAACTCGTCATATTCCCAAGCGGAACCGGTAAAGATGGATTCCCAATTGTTCGGCTCGGCCCCATCCCTCGCATCCCGCCAGATGTAGTAATCCCGCTTCGGATTAGTCCTTGAGGAACGGGATTCAATAAACCACGGATGTTCATCCGAGGTGTGATTGAGCACCAGATCCATAATAAGGCGCATGCCGCGGTTATGGATTTCGGCCAGCAGTTGATCGAAGTCGGCCATGGATCCGAACTCCGTCATAATATCCTGATAATCACTGATATCGTAACCGTTGTCGCTATTGGATGATCGATAGATGGGGCATACCCATATAACATCAATCCCGAGATCCTTCAAATAATCCAGGCGTGATATAACCCCTTGCAGATCCCCGATGCCGTCTTCATTCGAATCCATAAAACTGCGTGGATAGATCTCGTAAGCAACGGCTTCTTTCCACCATACTTTCTGCATTGTCGTATCCCCCGTTTACAATAAAGATGCTGCTTATTAGGAATGCAGACCGAGTCATTACACGTACTTCATTAACCAACTTAGTCTGTCGCAGCATACAGTATTGCCGTTTAAGCGATCATATAAGCCTAACAACCATAGAATAGCCGTGCCGCGGGGATATGCGGCACGGCCACTATAAAGTCCACTATGAAACAACTACGGAAATGAATTCGTGCCTGCTCCATGTAACATACTGCATGGGTTTGGTCAGACTCCGATAAGGACCCGCCATTCACTCCACTTCTTTGATCTCCCGCTAACCCCGTACATACTTTGCAGTCAGCGATTGTTCCGCCATGATCAGTTCAGCAGGCGTTCCTTCGAACATGACCCTGCCTCCCCTGCTGCCGCCCTCGGGTCCGAGATCGATGATCCAATCCGCCTGACGGATTACATCCAGATTGTGCTCAATCACGATTACCGAGCTGCCGTTATCGACGAGCCGATTCATCATGTCCAGCAAATGCCCGACATCCGACATATGCAGCCCCGTTGTCGGCTCGTCCATCACGTAGATCTTTCCCTGTCTGTGCAGCTCGCTGGCCAGCTTGATGCGCTGGCTTTCGCCCCCGGACAGGGTGCTTAGAGGCTGTCCGAGCGTTAGATAGTGCAAGCCGACATCGTGCAGGGCCTCCAGCCGCCGTCTGATTTCTTTTTTCTCGAAAAAATCGAGTGCCTGCAGCACCGTCATATCCAATACGTCGGTAATCATTTTTCCATGGAGTTTATACTGCAGCACATCATCCTTAAAGCGTCTGCCATCACAGGTGTCGCACGGAGACTTGATGCCTTCCATAAACGCCAGGTCCGTATAGATGAACCCGAGACCGTGGCAGTCGGGACAGGCTCCTTTGGAATTGAAGCTGAACAGGGATGGACTCTGATCGTTAGCTTTGGCAAACATGCTCCGGATGTCATCCATGATCCCCGTATAGGTAGCAGGATTGGAACGAATCGAGGTGCTGACGGCGGACTGGTCGATGACGACAGCCTCGGGATGCTGGAACAGGAAGGCATGATGAATCAGCGAGCTCTTGCCTGACCCCGCTACGCCCGTGACCACGGTTAACACGCCTTCCGGGATATCCACCGTTACATTTTTCAGGTTATGATGACTGGCATTGGCAATCCGCATTTGTCCTGTCGGTACCCGGAACTGTTCTTTCATCGGCATGCAGCGTTTCATATACTGCCCGGTTAACGTAGAGTCTTGGCTGCACAGCTGCTCAACCGTACCCTCGAAGACAACTTCCCCTCCCCGGGTACCTGCATTCGGTCCCACATCCACCACATGGTCGGCAATTTCAATCACGTCGCGGTCATGCTCCACGACCAGCACCGTGTTGCCCTTGTCACGAAGCTTCCTGAGCATGTCGTTCAGGCGGTGAACATCCCGAGGATGCAAACCAACGCTCGGCTCATCAAAAACATACATCATGTCCGTCAGACTGCTGCCCAGATGCCTAACCATCTTCACCCGCTGCGATTCACCTCCGGAGAGCGTGGTCGTCTCCCGATTCAGCGTTAAGTAATCCAGCCCCATATCCATCAAGTGCTGCAGCCGCTCGGCCAAGCTGGCCACCATACTGGCAGCCACCGGCTCCTTGATATTCAGGATGATCTCTCTTAACTCCCCAATCTCCATGGCCGCACACTCGGCGATATTATACCCGTTGATCCTGCAGCTTAATGCCGCCTGACTGAGCCGTGTCCCCTCGCATAACGGGCATGTGTCATGCGTAATAAAATTTTTGACGTGATTTAAGGTCCGCTCGGATAACTCACTGCTGTCTCTCTGGATATACAGCCGGTTGAACTTCAACACGAGACCTTCGAAGTCAGACTGTACCGGTCCACCCTTGGACGGAAACGTCACCTTTCCCTCCTTGCCGTATAGGAAGAGATCCCATTCCGCTTCCGAATAGTCGGCCAGCTTCTTATCGTTATCAAAGAAACCGGACATGGTGTAATTTTTCATATACCAGCTATCCACTGAGAATATAGGAAATCGGACTGCTCCCTCATTCAAAGATTTGCTCGTATCCAGCAGTTTATTTAGATCCAGCTCGACCTTCCTGCCGATACCTTGACATTCCGGACACATGCCTTGCGGGTCGTTAAAAGAAAAGACGTTGGAGTATCCCGCAAATGGCTGTCCCACCCTGGAAAACAACAGACGGAGTATGGCGTACAGATCCGTGATTGTGCCTAGCGTGGACCGTGAATTGCCCCCCAGACGCTTCTGGTCGATGACGATGGCCGTCGACAAGTTCTCGATCGAATCGACGTCCGGCTGGCTATGCCGTGGAAGTCGGTTACGAACAAAAGCAGTAAACGTCTCATTCAGCAATCGCTGAGCTTCCGAACTGATGGTATCAAACACGATGGACGATTTGCCCGAGCCGGATACGCCGGTAAAGACCGTGATTTTCCGTTTTGGAATTTGCAGCGAAACATTCTTCAGATTATTCTCCCTGGCTCCACGTATGCTGATATATTCTTGCGCCATGGCCGCTCCTCCCTTATACCCTGTAGTGTTCCTATTATAAAAGGGCAATCATGACATGTACTGTCATAATGGGTGAAGGTCTCTATTATTAAGTTATTCCCGCAACCGGTAAATATCAGGAAGGTTGTTGACCGTATTAATGCTATACTTAGTTTATAAGAGTTTGGGGAGAGAAAATGTTACACCCTCCCATTTTTGATTCCGGTTTGCCAATAAGCATCCTGTCCTTTACAATTACGGAACATCATCGTTTCTTAGAATTCATGTTTACAGGAGAGTAATGACGATATGAGCAAAAAAATAGTCGCCATCGATATGGATGATACCATCTGCCATCTCATACCCAAGGCCATTCACTATCACAATCTGCAGTACAAAGATCCTCAGCTGACGCTGGATCAGATTACCGATTATAATCTGCACCAAATCTGGCATCCTGACTGCTCAGAAGAGTTTTTCTTCGGAAAGCCGGGCTTATATGAAGAACTTGAAATATTTGATGAATATACGATTGACGAAGTCCACAGAATGACGCATGATTATGACGTTATTGTCGTTACCGCAGCCCGTCCCTCCTCGGTGCCCGAGAAGTGGAGATGGCTGCAGCGGCATATGCCTTTTATTCCGTTCGAGAATTTTTTCGTGGCCAAGCGCAAGGATTTAGTGGAATTCGATCTTCTGATTGACGATGGTCCCCATAATGCAATTGCCGCCAGAAAAGCCGGAAAGCAAACCATTCTGATTCCGCGTCCGTGGAACGCGCATATTCAGCATGAATTTATTCTGAAGGATTCCTGGAAGGGAATGAACGAGTTAGTTGACCGTATTTTATCTGATTCTAACCATCAAGGGGATATGAAATAAATGAATACAGACCGCAATAGTCGGTACCTATCGCAAGACATCCATTTTTTCGCGGCCGCACTGTCGGAAACGGTAGTTTCCGTATGGGAAGAGGATCCCGCAAGCGTATACGTGGAGATCGAGCGAGGTTACATTGAATGCTATACACCGGATGTCGTCCGCATCCGCAACGAAGAGACAGGTTATCTGACACACTACAGCCGTGACACCGCTATGTTTCAACGGATGTAATAGATAAAGGCCGCTTCCCTTGCCGGGAGGCGGCTCTTTTATTACTCAAATCATCTTTTAGCTGACAGAACAAGAAACAGGGTTGCGAGCGGGCCTAACAACAGGGATAGCAGAAACCAGTTTAATCCCGTTCTGTTTTTTCCTTGAGCCAATCCGGCATTAATTAACGCCAGCGTTCCCCATCCCACGTAAAATTCATTATTCATCATATCTCCTCCGATACCGTGCTCTTTATCTGCTTATTACGTTTTGACATGCTGAACCGTTGCAGGATATACAAAAAAGAGCAAGGAAAGCTCCCTGCTCCGGAGAATTTTAACGCTTATAGCAGCAGCCTCAAAAGGCTCCGGCATTATGCAACGAAGGCCCCAGTCTTACTTGATTGGACAATCGATCCTTATGCGTGCTCCAATTCTCTTAACAGCTGAAATATCTGTCCCCGATGATGGGACTCATGCTCAATCAGATGATAGATGACCCATTCGGGCGTCACATCGTACGGTTCCAGTTGTCTGACTCGCCTCCAGTCCGAGAGGTCCATGCCCTTGAAATGGGCAAGCAATTCCTGACGTACCCTCTGCATACGGTGAAGGTGTTCCTCCAGTGACTGATCCGGCACTTCAGAAAGACTGTTATCCTCGGTACGGTGATCCCAGGGAAAGCACGCCTTTATTTTCGGGTCCCAATCGGATTCAAGCACCTCGGCGTACAGCCAGTCCGCTTCAATGTAAGCGATATGATACAACAGTGAACCGATCGACTGCCGACCGTCCACCTTATGGTTCAAAAACTCATGCCGAATCCCTTCCAGCCGTCTCAATATCGTTCGCCGCACATCTTCAAGTCCCCATATCCACCGGCCGATCTCCGGCTCAAACCCAGGCAATGCCTCAACCGTCAACGTTTTCCTCTGCAAATCTTCACGCTCCTTTACATCATCTCTTGAACCTAAGAATAACAGGCTCAAGCGGCAGACTGCCAGGTAAAGTTCGGTTTAGGCAAAAACCACCCTGGGTCATTCAGCCGTTCTTACTTCTTTCTAGTCGCAATCGCCTCTGCTGTTTGTTTAACGGCCTGATGCCCGAATACCGCAAACGCCCCTGCGAGTATGCCTTGAATGATATTTTCCACGCTCCAGCCGATCAAGCCGGTTGTGAACAGAACCGATACGACTATAACCAGATATACAATGCTCCAATTCGGAACCTTGGGGGTTTGCTTCAGCACATATCCGATTACCCAACAGGCAGCAACGACCATGAAGAGCCGCGGGTCGATCAATTGAAAAATGACGCTCCATTCCATGGTAAACCCACCCTTTCCATTCATCTTCTACATCCTATTCCTCGAGCCTATCGATTGGCTTGTATTTATATCCTTATTCTCGTAAGTAAAATAATAGAATCTGCGAAATGGAATTTTCGATAGGTTTGACGATGAGCAGACGCAGCACAAATCGCGGTATTCCCGGGTGGAGGAAATACGCAGTGAGTATCCAATATGAATGGCGCGGTTCTTCATTTAGAGCTCCCCCTGATATATCAGAATATATGGCCCATTATTTTCCATTCATATTATACAAAAAAAGGCAGCCTCCATACCAACGGAAGCTGCCTTGCTCGAAACCTGTTCTAACATCCCCAATTCCAAACCAAACTTAATGTTATACCTTGCTAACCTCAACTCTATCCTCTACGAGGGCCTGAGCCTCGACAGCGGACTGCTCACCCTGCCATAACAGCTGCATCTCTTCGCTCGTGGCGAGCAGCGCAGACAAGCTGCCCTCCGCTTCGATCCGGCCATCCTTCATGACGATGATATGATCGGCCTTCGAAAGGGCTGCCCTGCGATGGGATACCGCGATGCAAGTGACGCCCTGCTCCTTGAACAACCCATCCCATACCAGCTGCTCCGTCTCCACGTCCAGCGCGCTGGACAGATCATCAAAAATGAATAAATCCGCGCCCGTAATCAGCATGCGTGCTGTAGCCGCCCGCTGGATTTGTCCGCCCGACAGCATAACGCCCCTCGGACCGACCAACGTCTCCAGTCCCTGATCCAGATTCTCGATATCCTTCTCCATGACGGCCAGACGGAT
The DNA here is from genome assembly GCF_052115765.1 of Paenibacillus sp. 2KB_20. Taxonomy (NCBI): domain Bacteria; kingdom Bacillati; phylum Bacillota; class Bacilli; order Caryophanales; family Paenibacillaceae; genus Paenibacillus; species Paenibacillus sp. 2KB_20. Next base: position 16,979 of record NZ_JBFRHH010000002.1, read on the forward strand.
GGCCCGTTCCAGAGCTTCCTCCGTCCGCTCTTTCTTCCCTTGAACAATGTTCTCTCTCAAGGGATCACTAAACAGCCTAGGAACCTGCGGTGTATACGCCGCCCGAGGAGGCATAAGGAAGGTTGCTGGATCCACCTCTTCCCCGTTCCAGCGGATCGTCCCTTCCTGCTTCGGCAGCAGACCCAGCAATGTCCGGACAAGCGTCGATTTCCCTGCTCCGATTCGTCCTGTCACCACCAGAAACTTGCCGCGCTCCAAGCGGAAATTAATATCCGATATGCCATTATCCGAATTCGGATAATGATATGATAAATTCTTGACTTCCAGCTCCTGCAGCTTCTCCCCCGGTTCTCTGTGAATGACGGGCAGTTCCGGCGGCTCTTCGTTCAGATACGTTTCCCGTGCCTCAATAATCCGGTCTTCCTCACCAGGACGGAACAGCGAGCGCATCCGGTCAAAGGAAACCTTCAGCCGCTTGTGCTGGAACACCATATACCCGAACAAGGAAATACTGAAGCCGATATTAGCCAGGTAAGACGTAAACAAAGCGAAATCTCCGACGGTAAAATGCCCGGCCTGCATTTCAGCAGCGCACATCAGCAGAATTAGTCCCGTACAGATGCTAAGCACATGCTGATTCAAGGATCGCATCCATTGTTTGAACAGATTATCCTTCAGCGCTGCCTGCCGGCGGTCTTCGTTCAGCTTCATGAAGCGCTCATGAACATGATCCTCGGCCTGCCCGAGCTTCAAGGCTTGAACCGCACCGAAGGTTTCCGCGATAAAGCTTGTAATGCGCCCCGTAGCTTCCCGGTTCTTTAGCCCGTAACGACGCGCGCGGTTGCCGGACAGATTGTTCAGGAGTGTGACCACTACGAGCGGCAGCACGGCCACCAGCATGATCTTCCAGTTAATGCTTGCCATAATGACTACGGAGACGAGGGCAAAAACGAGGCGCCCCCAGAAATCCACCCAGGATTCCACGTATTCCACAACTTCTTCCACGTCATCGCGGAAGCGACTCATCGCCTCCCCTGGAGAAGCCGGCAAATTCCTCCCCGGCCAGCGCATGATCCCAGCCAGCATGTTCGTGCGCAGAATGGCCTGAATGTGGTAAATATACGTTACCCATTGATAAAAGGCCGCAAAGAACGTCCCCACCCGCGCAACCCTTACTACGGCAATGAAGATCAAAGGAACGGCTAGCCATACATAATCCGTCGAATTCGATGTAGCCCGGTCAAAAAACCACTGCATCCCAAGCCCGATCAATAGCGGCAAGGAATGAAATATGCACCACAACAGACCGTTGAATAAAAATAATGAAGGCTTGAAACGAAATAGGCGCCCTATAAAACCTGTGATGGTCATGCCAGTTCCTCCTCTCTGCCTGTGATCAGCAGTCTGGCATAATGCGATGCCGGATCTTGTGCAAGTGCTTCCCGTGCGCCGAATTCCAGAATTCGTCCGTCACCCAGCACCATAATTTTATCCACCTGCTCCAGCGTAGCCAGCCGGTGCGCGATGATGATGCCCGTACAACTGCTCATCAGCTGATCCACGGCCGTCTGCAGCATCATTTCCGTTGCGGCGTCTAGGCGTGAGGACGGTTCATCCAGAATCACCAGGCTCGGCTGCGTCAAAAATACCCGGGTTAAAGCGAATAGCTGCGCTTCCCCCGCGGATAGCGATGCTCCACCTGTTGTCAGATGCGTATCCAGACCTTCCGGCTGCGCATCGATCCATTGCCGAAGTCCCAGACGCTCCGTCGTTTCCAGAATAAATGCATCCGACACGCCGTTATCAAACAACGTCAGGTTGTCACGCAGCGAGCCATCAAACAGCTGTACATCCTGCGTGACCATCCCCACCCGGCGGTAAAGCGCAGGCAGCTTCAGCTTCGTAATATCGGTCCCCCCAACGCGAATCACACCGCTGTCGATGTTATACAGTCGAAGCAGAATACGGCTGAGACTCGACTTTCCGCTGCCGGTACGTCCGATAATGCCCAGGCGTTCGCCTGGTTTGACCTCAAAGTTGATGTCTTTTAACACCGGCTTATCTTCGTTATAACTGAAGTTGACGCCCTCAAATTTCAAACCGAGCGCTCCCTCCGGAAGCTCTTCTTGTTCTCCGTCCACAATCTCGCTCTTATTGGACAGCAGCTCTCTGGAGCGCAGCATGCCGGATTTTGCCTTTTGGAACTCCTGTACCTGGTCACCCAGCATTTCGATCGGGTCATTCAGCATCTGCGTATATTGATAGATTAGGAAGAGGGTCCCTAGCGTAATTTCACCGATCAAATAATAACGAACCCCTAGTAGCAGGACAGCGGTAACTGCAAGGGCAAACAGAATCACCGTGGTATTCCAAGGGACGACGCGAAGCATCCAGGCTTTTCTTCCTTTCAGAAACACGCTGCGCATCATGCGATGAAACCGATTCATCACATACGGCACATTGCCGTTCGCCTGTACATCCTCAATGCCAGCGATGCGTTCCTCAATTAAGCCAAACAGCGAAGCGCTGGCTTCCCGTTCATTCTTCGAGGAATTGACGCCCATATTCCGGATAAACACCATGAACAAAATAGACAGCAGTGTAAACACCGTCATGACGATCGCGATCGGCAGATTGACTGTGAACATAAATCCTAGTATGCCGGCGAGCAGCACAAAACTTCCGATAACCTGCACGATGAACATCGCGAAGAAGTTCGAAATATTCGTCACGTCGCCATCAACCCGCTCAATCATCTCGCCTGGCGTTTTCACATTATGAAATCGCATATCCAGCCGCAAGCAATGCTTCAAAAGATCGCCGCGAAGCCGGTTCGTTGCGCGCCATGAAATATCGTTCCCCATATAGCTGACAGCCACGGTAATCAGCTGATTAAAAACAGCCACGATCAGAAACAATCCCGCCAGCTGAATCAGCGTGGCTATAACGCCGCCTTCGGCTGCCGTGTCAATAAACCGTTTGACAATCTGCGGATTCAGAAGCTGCAAACCTGTCGACGTCAGCAGCATCATGACCAGCAGTATCAGCCGTCCTTTAACCGGTTTTAAATACCGCAGCAGCCATGACATTGAAACCTTTTCTTGTTTGGGCACAGTGCCCACCCCCATATGCAAGCAAGTATGTACAGACCTCCATCTCCCCACAAAGCAAGGCATGGCGGCAGTAAATCATTACCAGTCTACATGATATCTACAGTCATTCCTAGGTAAAGAATAATTATAATATGTACTAAGAAAAAGCAAACGAACGCCTAGCTTCTGCATCTATGCAGAGTTGGCGTTCGTTTATTGTGCTGAATATAGCGTCGGTCGTTCTCTCGGTGTTATCGTAATGTGATTTGTGCTTTGTCCTGATCCTCAAGCTTGATGACCAAGCTTTCTTTAGAATCAGCTACGCCATCGGGTACTTCTATGACAACAAATCCGGATTTCGTAGCCAAAGGCTTGATGCTGCCTGTTCCCAGATCGCCATCAATCATGGTTACCGTGTAGTTATATTCATATTCCTCTTTAAATATGGCTTTCATACTAACGCCACCAATGATTGATGTGAAATCCTTTGCCTCTTTACCATTATTGGTGACTGTATAATTTAGAATAAGGAACTTGTTGCCTTCATCAGCACTCGACGAAAACATATCTGCACTTACTTTTTGATCAAACTCAAACGAATCAAGTACAACTTCCCAATCACCTAAGGTGAATTTTTCTCCAGGTTTGTTAGAAGCCTCTTTTGGTTCCTCTTTTGGCTCCTCTTTGGCTGGCTCTGTTGTTGCTTCTTTGCTCGGCTCATCCTTAACGGTCTCCCCAACTGCATTGACACTTTCGTCTTGCTTGGCGGAGTCACTGCTCGTAGGATTATTTCCACATGCCGAAATAACTAAAAATGCACAAATCATCAAAATCAAACCAAACTTTGTTCTCATTTACTAACCTCCGTGTAGGTAATATATACCACATTATCATACCATATATGATTTTTCTATTATTTTCTTAACATTTCGACATTTTCTTATGCAAGATTTAAACCATTCAGTATAACGAATTTTCCTATTCTCTTCCTCTATAAAACTAGCAAGTCAATACCCGCTTCAAAAAAAAGCGAATCCAATAATTCAGCATACTCGTATATGTATAATAGAGTGACGTGCAACTTTTTGGAGGTGGGCATAATGAATACTGGGATCAGTGGATTAGACGGACTGGATGAACAGAAGCTATCAGAAATTCGCGAAAATGCCGCAAGGCTCTCGGACATGAAACAAGAAGTGCCCGTGGAAGAATTGTTCTCGGAATCATTTATTCAAAGACATACCAAGTTTTCTTCAATCGGTCACTTGCTGAAAGCCGCAGGTTATGAGGGAAGCACAGATGAAGAGTTTGACGAATTCATACAAGGACATACGATTAACCCATTTATCGTTGAACATACCCCATTTCGCAGCTGGCAGGATTTTCAGGAGTTAGCCGTATCCGCTTATATCACGAAATGGCTGGGATTCTAAATATTCAATCAGAAATCCGCCTGTACGCAGGCGAGGGACGATAACCAAAGAAGCCCCTCTAACCGATGTTAGAGGGGCTTCTGATATATTTTTTAAGGGGTGCTTTTATCATATGCTCCAAATATTAATGGAAGCTTAAATTATGATTAAAGAGACATAAATTGTTCGACGCGGCACAAATAGCCCGTTCTTTTATAATAATCGGGTGTTTATTCGGTTGTAACTGTAGCCGTCTTGGTTTTGTTATCCCAGACAACCTTGGCGCCTAACGCCTCACCGATAGCCCGAAGCGGCACATAGGTCACGCCATTCTCAAGCTTGCCGTCCGCGATCTGCTTCCCGTTTACGATGACATGTACCTTATCCTCCACCGTAACGCCCCCCTCTTTCTTCTGAAGTCCCAAATATTTAGCAATGCCATTCACATGACCGATCGCAATAGAATCAATCACATCCTGCCGTTTAAGCTTGGCTGCATCTGCCGCCACATCGATAAACAGGTTTTCGGTTAAGACAGCAGGCATCTTAGATTCACGGACCATATGCAGATTAGCGGCCTTCTGCCCCCGATCGATGACACCGAAGGATTTAATGGTACTCATGATTTCCGTGTGCATAACGTTCTGCAATTTTACCGAAGCCGAGCTTGCCGAGGTATATCGATATGACTCAAAGCCCCCAGCACCGCCACCCGCGTTACAATGGATGCTAACTAGGATATCGGCGCCAGCAGCGTTTGCCTTATGGGTCCGTTCAGCCAATTCAAGGAACACATCTGAGGATCGGGAGAGTAGTACTTGGACATCGCCATATTCCGCTTCCAATCGTTTCTTCACAGCAAGAGACACCGCTAATACGATTTCCTTCTCCTGCAGGTCGTTTCCGGTTGCTCCAGAATCCTTCCCGCCATGCCCTGCGTCAATCCAAACCTTTTTCACGATCATTCACCGCCTTTGTAGGTTGTTGAATAGCCCGGTGATCCATTACAGCGAAGGCAACTGCAGCAATTGCTTCCAACTAATGTTTCAATGGTTATATTAGGCAAGCAACTGTAAGTCCTACTGCAAGGACGAGTATATATATAAGATACTCCTGTTTAGCACATTCGGTGTTTGCTTGTGCCTATATTGTGCGGCCTAGATCGGTTTCTAGTCACCTTTTGAGTTTAGATACGAACCCTGTATTTTACATTTAATGGAACTTAAAATTGGGATTTGCGTATTGTCTGTTAAGGGGTAGATTCTATGTTTACCATGTTCGTCGGTGCCATTAATATCTGGCTTGGTCTATTAATATTCAGAAATCCTGAAGAAATGGCAATCCGCATGAATCGGGATGAATACCATGAAATAGATGATAATGATATATTAAAAATGCAGTTTCTCGGAGTATTTGTTGTTGGTTTTGGTATTATTTTAGCTCTTGTAGGGTTATCTACTTTTTTCTAACTTGTAATATGTATTACTCGCATTTAACTTTTTCATTAAGCCATTGATGAGGGGCTGGTTATATGTCTGGGTTTACATTTATCCTGTTCGCTGTTGTTTTTCTAATACGTGGTCTATTGAGAATACGCAAACCCACATGGGGTTCGTTTTATAAGAGTTGGAAAGTAAACCACGAGGCTGAGCCAAGTTCGGACTACATTCAATATATCAAATCCAGTGGGCTTCTCTGGATCGTTCTAGGAGCCCTTTTTCTAGTGTTAGGCATTCTCCTTATGACTCTTTGAACTCCTCCTTATATAGCTTAGCGGCCAAGTGCTCGCCGATTCCCATGATCGTTGTACTGCCCACTGTTCCACGCTTGAAGCGACCGGCAGTTGACCGCTAACGGCAACTTAATCAGCACAGACCATCACCCTACTTTACATAAATCCGTTTCTTTCCTAACATCCCGGTAACACACATTCCGTACAATGTCCCTATCACATTACATCGATGAAGGGATATGACAGAATGAAAAAGAAATTCAAGAAATTGCTCGCGCTGCTGTTGCCAGCGACGATGATTGCGGGGCTGCTGTCGGGCTTTCAAGCGTCCGCAAGTCCGGCCACTTCACCAGATAGCGACAATAGCTTCAAAATGGCCATACTGCCGGATACGCAAAAGTATGCGCGTTACAAAAACGAGCTTTGGCTGTCGCAAACGAATTGGATCGCAAAAAACGCGAAAAAAGAAAATATTGTGTTCACTGCACATTTAGGCGATTTGGTCGATCGTGCCGATGAAGAATACGAATGGCGCAACGCCGACGAGGCGATGAAAGTACTCGATAAAGCCAAGCTTTCATACGGTTTTTTGGCAGGAAACCATGATGTGCTCAACTCGCAGCAATACGACAACGAACGGGATTTGGCCAAGGAACCGTTTTTGAACTATTTTTCGACAGACCGGATGAAGAACATCCCGGGTTTTACCGGCCATTCGGAGGACGGATTTAATTCCTACTATATTTTTGAAGGGTCCGGGAAAAAGTACATGGCACTCTTCCTGGATTGGAGAGCGTCCGAAGAGACGTTGAAGTGGGCGCAAAAAGCAATCGACAAACATCCAACGTACCCGGTCATGGTGTTCACCCACCAACTGCTGAACATTTCCAACGACAAAAAATCAGCCGTCATGACAGATCACGGGCAATTACTATGGGACAAGCTGATCGCGAAAAACGATCAAATCTTCCTCACCGTAAACGGTCATCATCATGGCTATGCTCATACGGTCAAGAAAAACAACAAAGGTCACGACGTCGTTATGATGGTCGTTGATTATCAGAGCGCCTTTCACGGCGGCAACGGAATGTTACGAACGCTTGAATTCGATATGGACAAGAACCGCATTCATACATCCTCCTTCTCCCCATGGGTCATGGGAATGCCGGAGAAACAAAGAACCGCGTTTGATGAGGAGAAATTAGTAGACGATTTTAACGATTTTACAGTCGCGATGGATTTTGAAGAACGGTTCTCCGGATTTCAGCCCATCATTTCCGTCAAGAAAGAAGTGCCGAAAGTAGAAGGTACGGTCGCTTACTGGCAAATGGACAACCGTTCGGCCGCTGAAGGGCAAGCTGTGGCAGGCAAGGGAGCAGCGGTCAAAGATCTTTCCGGCAAAGGGAACGATTTGTACCGTATCGACGAAGGCGACGCCAAACCAGGCGATCTGATCTGGTACAAAGGAAATGCGCAAAATCCGCAAAGTAATTCGGGCATTCGCTTCTTCAATAACAAGTCACAAAAGAAAGGCTCGTATTTGAAAACATCCGATCAAGCGCCTATCAATGCACTAACATTCCCGAACGGATATACGATTGAAGCGGTCGTGAAGCTCGGGCCTGACTTTGATGCCGACAAACATTCCTGGATGGGCATTCTGGGACGGTACGGCACCGGACAAGACGTCGGCAAGAAAGAAGGTGACGCCGACGCTCCGCTAGCAACGTTAGCTGTGTCAAGCTTACGGGAGATTCAATGGGCGTCCTTCCCGCTCAATTACGGAAGCGAGCAAACAAGTTGGTCGTGGGAAATGGACGACAGCTGGCATCATATCGCGCTGGTAAACAACGGACAATCGACAAAGATGTATATCGACGGCGTAGAAGTATTGCGCAATCCCGACACAAAGCCGCAGGGCATCGCCACGACCGGCAAACCGTGGATCATCGGCGCGAGCCAATATGCCAATAAGCTGGACGGCGTATTTAACGGATGGATCAGCGAAATTCGTATCGTCGATCATGCGCTGAACAAGAAAGATTTCTTACAATAGTTAGAGGTATGCGCAAGCGCCGGGACGATTCCCGGCGCTTGAAGCGCTCCTGCTTGCTTTTATGATGGTCTCATCTTCCAGACATTTTTGAATTGCTACTGCTGAGCTGATCAATGGTTCCTGATTTGGGTAGAAAATTTGGTAGAAGTTCTGGTAGAAGACTACGGCTCGCTGGCTAAAAGCCGGCAGGCAATTTTTATTAATGCTGGTACGATATTGGACTTATTAGACGAATAGACAAGAAAGTTTAACAATAATTGTTTTTTTCCTTCGATTTTCATATCCTACTTGGCCGGGGGATACCCTGGATGACTCTTCCAATAACCAGGAAAAGCGCTCCTTCATCCCAGCGACCAGATATCTTGTTAAGAGCCGTTTTAAAGGAAAAAATATCATTTCCAAAAAACGGTCGATAATATTGTTATAAGCCATAGGCTCCAGCCCATTGTTGTCTCCTCTATATAGGCTACTGCATAGGATAGATAGAAAATTACGAAACCATGAAGAGGAGATTGAATATGTACCGTTATCCATGCCACCCTTACCAAGGGTATAATCCTGCGCATAACTACTGGAATAACCAACCTTGGAGCGATAATTTGAATTTTAGTTATTCGAGTTGGAACAATAACAATTGGCATCGTTATGATGAAAATATGAAATTAACTGATTATGGACAAAGGCCTCTTGTGTTGAATATTGATCAAGCAGCTAAACAAAACAATACTTACCGAACCGCCTTATGGACAGGAAAGCACTTTCAAGTGACACTAATGAGCATTAATGTTGGAGATGACATTGGTTTAGAAGTTCATCCTACAACTGATCAATTCATACGAATTGAACAAGGTAAAGGACTTGTTCAAATGGGTGATAGTAAAGATAACTTGGATTTTCAAGAAATGGCCTATGATGACTATGCAATCATGATACCGGCTGGAAAATGGCACAATGTGACCAATATGGGGAATGTACCACTAAAAGTATATGTGATCTATGCTCCTCCAGAGCATCCATATGGCACGGTTCAAGAAACCAAAGCAGATGCCATGTCTGCTAGGTAAAATAAAGGATAGAACCTTTAAAATTAAAACAGCGGCAAACTGGGGTTCTGACATCTCAGTTAGCCGCTGTATTTCCCCTTTCAAAATTCCACATTATCTTGATCAAAGAACCCCATGAGCTTAAGCGTGTTGGCCATGCTCTCTGTGCTCTCAGCTATCTTCCGACGAATAGTGCTGTCACTCAGACCATGCCGAAAGAACAGCATCGTCTCTTTATATGAATAACCTTACATATATCTATAGTCTACAGCTTTCCTCGAGTCGTCATCCTGAATCAAGCTGAATGCTCTCCGAAGCTGATGAGTATAAAACTGATATCGTTCAGGAACATCTAGGCCATTCTTCTATTAATGTAACCTTAGATACGTATTCCCACGTACTACCCAACTTACAAGAAGCTGTTCTTAATACAATCGGTGACTCAATCTTAGGGAACCAAATCGAGGACTAAAAACCCACTTTACTCGACTAAAGGTTAGAAGAATGTTAGAAGTGTAGGTTATTAAACAAAAATGGCGCGGTTCCGAAAAAACTCGGAAAACCGCGCCATTATTGACTTTGTAAAGATGCTGGTGAAGGGAATTGAACCCCCGACCTACGCATTACGAGTGCGACACTGTAGATTTCGGTAAGGTTCTACTGGGTTCCGGAAGCCTTTTAGTTATTGGTTTTTATAAGCCTAGATCCGTTTAAGGTTCTTGAAGTATTTCTTGGCCGTTAGAAGATTTGTTAGAAGTTCTGTTAGAAGTTCTGTTAGAAGACTGAGGCCCGTCAGCTAAATGCTAGCGGGCAATTTTCTAGTGAGCAGAAACAATTTCATCAATCTTTATCCATTGCTTTTCTCTACCTTCATACTCATCGAACAGCCACAATGTAATAGTGCATTTTGTTTCAGAAAGCACTATCTGGGAAGATCATCCCCTTTTGAATTTAGAAAAAGCCCTGCTCCTTTAAAAACAGAGCAGGGCTTTTGGATAAGAGCAAATATACCAACATTTAAGAGACAACGAATTGAACTACAAGAGGTGTTCCGGGATCTAACGCATCGCCGCCAGGGATGGTAATCGTCGTTGTTGTAACAGAAGAAACATCAGCCGTTTGCATTATACCATTCACATAAAGGTTGTAATAGTTGAACGTACTCGGAAATACCGTGGCAGCTGTTCCTGCATCATTAGTAAACGCTGTGGCTGCAATTGCGAATGTTGCTCCTGTTCCCGTTCCAGCACCAACTGTAGAAGTGAATCTTCTACTGTTTTGATACGGTGGTACTATTGGCATTTTCATCGCCTCCCTTCTTTGTTGAGGATCATGCTGAAACTCAAGCTGAAATCTTTGAAAGCATGCCTGATCCTCTTATACATTTAATGCAAGAGTTCAGGGATTGTGCAGGCATACTACCAAAAATTGTTAGACAATAACATTAGCCGTTAACTCTACTGTTTCTAAAACGATCGGAGTACCTGCATAGATTGTGCTACTTTGGGCTGGAAAAAATAAGCTGAGCGAATTTACATCGTACGAGTTACTGAGCTGAAGAATTCCATTTATATAAAGATTGTTAAAGCTGTTTGGGCCAAGGGCCGAGAATTCCACCACGGGGGCTCCCATATCGTTCGTGAATTGACCGGCTGGAATCATAGCTGACATAGTTAGATCCAGATCTGTTTCTGGTTCATAAAAATAACGGTTAATTGCAGTAGTGACAGTAACTTCAGGAATGACTACTTCTCCAGGAGGGCCTTGTGGTCCTTGTGGGCCATCAAGCCCTCTTTCTCCTTGTGGTCCTTGAGGACCTTGTGATCCATCAAGCCCTCTTTCTCCTTGTGGTCCTTGTTGCCCTGGCAGTCCTTGAGGACCTTGTGATCCATCAAGCCCTCTTTCTCCTTGTGGTCCTTGTTGCCCTGGCGGTCCTTGAGGACCTTGTGATCCATCAAGCCCTCTTTCTCCTTGTGGTCCTTGTTGCCCTGGCGGTCCTTGAGGACCCTGTGATCCATCAAGCCCTCTTTCTCCTTGTGGTCCTTGTTGCCCTGGCGGTCCTTGAGGACCTTGTGATCCATCAAGCCCTCTTTCTCCTTGTGGTCCTTGTTGCCCTGACGGTCCTTGAGGACCTTGTGATCCATCCAACCCTCTTTCTCCTTGTGGTCCTTGTTGCCCTGGCGGACCTGAAATCCCTTGAATACCTGGCTGGCTTAGGGATTTCTGCATTTCACACAATTTAGCTAACTCAGCTTTCATTTTGGATTTAGCTTCCTGTATTGCAGCTTGTAAGGCTTTCTGGTTAATTAGAGCTTGAAGATTTTGCTTTCTTCTATTTAATAAACACCACTTTGATATGCACCTTTTACAAAGGAGTTTCTTAAGAAAAACTGTTTTTTTAATTCTTTTGGTACATTTGTATTTTCTTTTTGCCTTTAAACATTTGTACTTTCTTTTTGCCTTTAAACATTTGTACTTTCGTTCAGCTGCCACCCTTCATTTTCGCCACCTTCTCTTAGACTTTATAACTGTGTGTATAGTCATATCTATATGTCAAATGCACACCATGGGGGTGGACGAATAACTTGTATCAAACAAACCGGAACCATTCCAGATAAAAAATAGGCGTTTTATTTAGGGATATCCTATTTCGTTATACTTAAGTATTGAGCCCAAAAATCAGCGCCGCTATCTGTTATGACATAACTTACCGCCTGATCAGCATATCCTTGAACGTTATAATTATAACCAAAGATTGACGGGCACAGGCTCCTGTTTTCCCAACAGTCCGGCCGGATCCGGCTTTATACTTGTCATGAGACGGAATGTACACAACAATACCCTGAACTCTTGGTTCCGTTTGATGATGACATCCTTCTGGATGGTGAAGTAGCATGTGCCGGTCCCGACGGCGTGGACTTTGAGGAAGTTATGGTCCGGTTTAAAGCAAGTAAGGACCAATGCATCAAGCAGCTGACCATATCTTCTCCAGTTACGTTTGTTGTGTTCGGCATATTGCAATACAAAGGGCAAGACCTTCGGAAGATGCCACTGCTGCAGCGCAAAGAGATCCTTGCCGGCATAAAAATGCCAAATCAGCAATTTGGCGTCATTCCCTTCGTGGAAGGCGCAGGCGAAGCTTTATTTGAACAGATGGTGAACCGAAAACTTGAAGGGATGGTCGGCAAACGAAAGAATAGTCTATATGTAAGCAGCCGATCACCAGCCTGGCAGAAGGTTATTAATTGGTCGTATACTAACGTGATCATAACCGGGTATCGAAAAAACGAATTCGGATTACTTGCCGCGGTTCAGAATGAGTCTGGTGGTCTTTGGTCGGCTGGGATTGTCGAATATGTTACAAAGGCAACCAGGAAAGAGTTTTATTCGAAGAGTCAATTCCTTGTCACAGGTGAGGATAAAAAATTCGTTTATTTGAATCCGATGATCCAGGGGCGGGTGAAATATAGAAACTGGTTCAAATCGGGGATGTTGCGAACGCCAGTATTAACGGAACTCAACTATTAATTAAAATTTCGTTTATGTGAAAGAACCCCACCAGGATTTGCAGGTAGTGTCTTTGTTATTCGGGGAGTCTTATACGAAGGCACTTGTAATGATCACCAACAAAATAAAGAGAACAAGAATTGCCCCGACTGAATTATTAACTCCGTATCCCCCAGTTCTTTCATAACCGACTTCGCTCATGTTGTCCCCTCCCCTTTTTTAGTACGATACAAAGTATTCAAAATTTCATGGAATGTCAGGGCGAATATACTTCTTGGAGACAAAAAAGAACCCCACTAGCTTAAGCTAGTGAAAGGTGCAGATGACAAAATTAAAACCAAAACACTTCCACGATTTTTATCATAAAACGCTGTTACCGAAATTAGCAGTTGGATCCATTAAAAAGGCCCATGTAATCATTATGGACGCTTTAGATCGAGCCGTGACCTGGGGTGAGATAGTCCAAAACGTAGCAAGATCAGTCGATCTTCCCCAAGGGAAAAAGGCAAAGTTTGAAGTGTGGAATGAAAAACAACTAAAAATTTTCTTGGATACAGCAGCTCATAATCAGTATTACGTTGCTTTCGAGCTCGCGGCATCTACCGGCATGAGGCAGAGTGAGATCCTTGCTTTAAGACGTATTGATGCAGACTTAAACATCAGAAGCATATTTGTAAGACAGGCATATACAATTGCTGAGGTTGGACATGACTTTGATGATACAAAAAATGATAGCCGCATTCGATCAATCGCTCTATTTGCTAACACTGTACAAATGCTTCATGACCATTTTGAAAAACAGCGGATAGAGAAAGAAACAAACAAATTCTACACAGATTCGGGTTTAGTCGTACAAACAAGCTTGGGTACCCCTCTTGGACCGCGAAACCTCATGAGGATTACTATAGCATTCTTGACAGCATTATTAAGGAACACCCGGAATTTCCGAGGATTCGATTTCACGATCTCCGCCATACCCACGCTACACTTCTTCTAAAAGCAGGTATACACCATAAAATCGTTCAGGAACGTCTAGGCTGGACTAAAAATCCACTTTACTCGACTAAAGGTTAGAAGAATGTTAGAAGTGTAGGTTATTAAACAAAAATGGCGTGGTTCTGAAAAAACTCGGAAAACCGCGCCATTATTGACTTTGTAAAGATGCTGGTGAAGGGAATTGAACCCCCGACCTACGCATTACGAGTGCGTTGTATGCTGTTCGATGAATCTCAAATTGCACGAGAAAAGAAGAACATTGGTCCAAAGACTATACAAATAATTCTTGATTACGGAATCTTTTTAAGAAAGGATCACTCAAAATAGTTGAATTTATATAAACGGAGCAGTTGTTGAGAGAGAACTGCTCCTTTTTGACTTACTTAATGGCTAGCAGTGAGCATAACGATGGTGTTGCTAATTTCGCATATATTCCTGTTGAAAACTGGCGGCCGTGCCTGCGCTAGACAACGCAAGAATGCGCCCAGCCGGTATTATCGAGCCAGGCGCAAATCCTACGCATAAGAAGGCTTTTTATAACGTTGTAAAGCCGTTAATTACCGGAGAGGATCGCAATTTCGTCTACGTTGAGCCGCGAATTAGAGCGCGTGTGAAGATGTGTAATTGGACGAGATCGGGAATGCTACGGAGTCCAGTGTTTACAGAGTTTATTGTTTAGGTTTTTCAGTATAGATAAAGCCCTACTGATAAGTGATCAGTAGGGCTTAACTTGTGTTGTTAAAAAGACACTCTAGATTCTATCCGTTTTAATGCTTATATACCTAACAACATTTTGATTTCTAAATCATATCCTATTGTATCGGTGCTAAATAGGAGGTTGGTATTATTGAGCCAATCAGCTAAGAGATATGGTGTGAGATCGAATAAAGCAACAGTAAAACAATTGGCATTTATTGCAGCTATATTGGTAGTAATTGCTTCCGCTATTGGACTTTATATTGCTTATGATGATTTGACCACAGGGGAGAATGAAGAAGTCATCATCTAATACCCTGTATTAGCACCATCATTTTCACGTTTTAAATCAATGAATATCCGTGAGTAATTACCGGTAATTGTCACAACTTTTCCGGTAATTTCTTCTGCTATTTTATCTGTGTAGACCTCACTTTTCTGTTTTATTTCCTTCAGATCAGCGATTATTATTCGAGCTTCTGAGTCTACATTCATTAATTCGAAATTTTTAATTAAAGAATACATACATCACTTCCTTTCGTTGTATATAGACTTAATCCCTTACCGTTATACTTTCTTAATGTATGATAAATTTTATTAGTATGTGCCTCTACATCCCAAATGAACAATTAACAAATTATCTCTTTCATGTGAAAAGACCCCACCAGCATTATACAGGTAGGGTCTTTGTTATGCTGGAAGTATTATACCCAGAAGGATTTAGTGATTATCACCAGTAAGATAAAAAGGACCAGGATTGCACCAATTGAATGAAAACCACCGTATCCGCCTTTTCCATACTCATAGCCAACTTCACTCATGTTTTTCCCTCCTTTTTTTTGGTATGTCATATGGTATTCGGTTTCTTATTTGTTGACTAAGGCATATGAGAAAAAAATTTTAAAGATGCTCTACCAGCACATATACGGTAGAGTCTTCTTAATTTCTGACTAAAAGAAGCGCAGGATTTATTTCAGCGAGTCAGGAAGCATCGAGGTATGACTACTCGCTCCCTATGTACATGTATCGGTATGTCGTCACATTATGTTCCATTCAGGCAATCCTGTCTGATCAAGATTCTGAGGAAAAACACAAATGCAAAAAAAAAAGAACCCTGCCAGTTCTTTCACACTGTAATGTATGCATTAGCTGGTTAAACACGAGCTCAGATCCTTCAATTAATAATATGAACGTTTGATCATCAGCCTTCAAATATAAAGAGCCCCCTGCCAGTATTAGTCAGCGGGGGGGCTCTCCCACACATAGAAAAGGTTTCCGGAAGCAGAGTTCATGCAGAGGATGAGTGCAAGACTCTTCTGATAGTTTATTTCATGACATTAAAAAACGTGCAAAAAAGCCTTGACGAGTTTGTTATACCCAACCACAGAAAGCACTAACAATTATCACCAACAAGATAAACAGAACCAATACTGCCCCAATTGAACCATGACCACCGTATCCACCGTAATTTCCAACCTCACTCATGTGTTTTCCTCCTTTTCTGCGGTATGGTCATAAGATATTCAATTTCTCATTTAGATGACAAGGCGTATGTACTTAAGGACAAAAAAAAACCCCGTCAGCCTATGCCAGCTGGTAACGTATATGGAGAATTTTGTTTTTATGTTACAGAGGATTTACTTCAAGAATATTTGGATATGTCCGACATGGCAATCAGTATTGAATTCTTCAAGAATTTTTACACACTGGAACAAACACGGTCACTATTTGATTGGATGAAGACGCGTAATAAAGATAAACAAAACCCAGCCAGCGATTAAGCCATATAGAGGGAGTGAATTGGGGATACATCACTCAATATGAGTATAGCCGTTCAACAATGATTTATACCTTCGTGACGAGTGTGGCTGTCTTGGTAGCCTTATCCCACCCAATCTTTGCACCAAACGCCTCACCAACAGCCCGAAGAGGTACATAGGTAACCCCATTTACTAACATCATAAGGGAATGGGGTATTTTTCAGATTAAATCTACTTATGCCCAAATGCATTATAGTAAATTTCACCCCCCATTGATATACTGACATCATTACTTTAGTCATGGGTGAGTGATCAATCAAATGTGGGATAAAGAACTAAAAATAGCCATACAGAAGAAGCAAAGCGTGACGATATACCTTATTGATGGCGCAGTATTACAAGGTATACCAGATTCTTGTACAGATCGCTTAAAGATGCGGAGTGTTTATGGGCCAGTCTGGGTGCCATTAGATGAAATAAAGCATGTGAGTCATATGTATGATAATGATTTTTGCTGATTACAGTGTAGATTGTGCAGCACCAAAGATAACCGAACTCGAATCGAAGCAAACACCTTTCAAAATACAACCCAAGTTTCCTGATATTCCAAAAGAATGGAAATGGCATCAAAAATCATTCGAGAACTCTGTTGTCTTAATATACCTAAACCCAAAAGGCGATTATATAATGAGTATTTCACAAGAAAACAAAAAGCCAATACACTCTACGACCAGTACAAAGACTACTATAGTTAAAAATACCACTTATTATTATGATGCATGGATTAGCAGGGACGCTGGATGGATGATTAGGTGGATTAGAGGAGAGGTTTATTATGAAATGAATAGTGATCAATTAACTGTAAGAGAGATGATTAGAATCGCTGAAACAATCAAGTGAAAACAAAAGGACCCCGCCAAGCCAGCGGGGTCTATTACCGATGCCATCGGATTACACCACAGTGTTACTGTTGGTATTAAGACGATTAAAGTCAATTGAGATATGTTGTAAATAACTTCCGTTTAATTAATAATCAGTCTACTCTGCTAGTAGAACAATTAAAACCCCCACCAGCCTAAGCTAAGGGGATTTTCCTCAACGGAAGCAACGGTTCCAATATTGAGTTCTATGCAAAAAGGAGGAATGCACGATCTCTAAAGCAGTTTATTCCAGTACAATAGAATATGTGCAAAAAAAGACCCCGCTGGTTTCTACCAACGGAGTAAATTTTTGCCCACTCACATAATCAGATGACGCGTCCGGCTCAACTTGAGGGTAGTCCAGGGAACAGAAACCACTTAGCCTTAAGTCGGAAGAATACTTACATTGATGACACTGCTAACACAGGCTCAGTTTGAAAATTTAGCTTCTCCGTAACCAAACCTTGCCACGTGTGTTAGGAGCTATGCGGCATATTATTCAACGTCTTATTTATGTGAGACTAGGGGAATGTAGCACAAAGATGAAATTCCCCCGCCAGCCTATGCCAGCGGAGTGCAAAAAGGTGGAGAATGTCCTCTTATCGGTGAGTACATTCCTTGTTTATTATATTCTCCTTCTTACATTCAAGAACAAATCAAATAGCAAAAAATCAACATTTTATTCATGTGAAGAAACCCCACCTAATTGCAGGTAGGGTCTTTGCTTAAACTGGAGAAATTAAACCCAGAAAGAACCTAAAATGATAACCAACAAGATAAAGAGAACAAGAACCGCTCCGACTGAGTTTTTACCGCCGTATCCTCCATCGTAACCAACTTCGCCCATGAGGTCTCCTCCTTTTCTACGTTATCAATATAAAATATTCAAAATCTCATGCAATGTCAGGGCCAATATGCTTTAACAAAAAAAAACCTCGCCAGCCTAAGCTAACGAAGTTCTTTTTCTGTGTGAAACCATCCATAAATCAAGTCATCTTGGCGAGAAATTATATCCAACCACAGAAAGCACTAGTTATTATAACCAAAAGGATAAATAGAACCAATATTGCTCCAACTGGATTATGGTAACCGTGATGACAATGATGACCGTGTCTTACTTCACTCAAGACGTTTCCTCCTTTATTAGGGTTATGCCATAAGGTATTCAGGTTCTTGACTATTGACAAGGCTAATGTCCATATAAATTAAAAAAAAGACCCAGTCAGCATGTAAGCCAAAGGGTCGCCAATGTGCGTTATCTCCTTTGGCTGATTCACCCTTACGTATCCAGTTTAGCCGTCTTTGTCTGGTTATCCCATCCGATCTTAGCCCCTATCGCTTCTCCAACGGCCCGAAGCGGAACATAGACCGTACCCCCTTCAAGCTTTCCATCCTTGATCGTCTTTCCATCCACAATAACAGTCACCTTATCGCTCACAGTAGTTACAGCCTCCTTCTTCTTCAATCCCCAGTATTTCGCGATCCCAGCGACATGCCCGAAAATCAAACTGTCAATGACCTCTTGCCGCTTAAGCTTTGCTGCATGTGTTGCCACATCGATAAACAGGTTCTCGGTCAAGACTGCCGGCATTTTAGATTCACGGCACATGTGCAGGTTCGCCGCTTTCTGGCCGCGATCGATTACACCAAACGGCTTCAAGGCTGCCATGAGCTCGGTGTGGAGCACATTTTGTAGGGACCGTGAGGCAGCTGAAGCATTGGTATACCGGAAAGACTCGAAGCCACCAGCGCCACCTCCGGCGTTACAATGGATGGAAACGAGAAGATCCATACTGGCTTTGTTGGCGACAGTCGTCCTATCTTACAGCTCATAGAATACATCCCTGCTACGTGTCAGAAGAGCCTGTACGCCCTCATATTCGGATTCCAGACGCTTCTTTACGCCCAAGGACACCGTAATTGCAAGACGTTGCTGCGAAGAATAGCAAGATTCTCGAAATGGAGAAAACGCTGAAACGCTACAAAGAACTCAATGGGGTTCAAAAGCTGGATGAAGCTCAGAAACAAGAGCTTGTTACAGTCACCAATACACTCGCGAAACAATATCCTGGCTTGCAAGCGCATATGGACAAAGAAGGCCGGCTCCGGATTGAAAACATCGGGTATGTTGAAGATCAGATCGGTGTTGAGAGGAACATGATCACGGCTTCGGTCGAGTCTGCTAAGGCTCAGATTACCAATCTTAAGGAGACAACCGAAGCGCAAAAAGCAGCTGTGGAAGCCCAAATCAAAAACTACCCAGCCCTGGCGCGTGTGATGGCTTCGATTTCTGGCAAGGCATTAGACATCGGAATGACTGAAGGTAAGGGGTCTTTGGCACGGGTTGGGGGAATGGTTGGTGGTATCGTTAGCGCTGGCGTACAAGCTCAAGCCAACGCGGCTGTTGCCACGGCACTGTTGAATCAAATCTGATGAGGCTCTTTTGTTGTGCAGATACAAATTAAAAATCCGCCTGTTTAGGCGGATTATCAGACTATACATTTTCTGAAGCTAAAACCTCAACACTTCCATGACTTATATCATAAAACCCTACTTCCAAAGCTCGCAGTAGGATCCATAAAAAAAGTACATGTCATCATCTTGGATGCACTTAATCGAGCAGTTATTTGGGGCTTGGTATACAGAATGTCGCTCAATACGTAAACCTTCCCCAAGGAAAAAAGAAAAAATTTGAAGTTTGGAACGAGCAGCAGCTGAAGTTGTTCCTTGATGCAGCAAAGACTGACCAGTATTACACGGCCTTCGAATTGGCTGCATCAACGGGCATGAGGCAAAGTGAAATCCTAGCCGTACGCAGGGTAGATACCGACCTTTCAAGGAAAATGGTTTCCGTCCGCCAAGCTTACACTCTTGCAGAAAAAGGTCACGACTTTGACGATACCAAAAATGATAGTAGCGTACGATCGATCGCACTTTTCGCCAACACTGTAGAACTTCTCAGAGATCACTTAGATAAACAGGAATATGAAAGATGTAATAATAAACTCTATAAAGATTCGGGGTTGGTTATTCAAACCAGCGCTGGAACTCCAGTAAGTCCTCGTAATCTAATGCGTAATTTCTACCGTCTCATCGAGAGGATCCAAAAGGAAGTTCCTGACTTCCCGCGTATTCGATTCCATGATCTCAGACATACGCACGCTACACTACTGTTGAAGGCCGGCATCCACCCTAAAATTGTCCAGGAGAGACTCGGTCATAGTTCAATTAATGTTACCCTAGATACATATTCACATGTTCTCCCCAACCTTCAGGAAGCTGTCCTGAATAATATTGGCGATTCTATACTCGGCAAGGAATTTGACGCTTTGATCGAGAACAAAAGTGATCCTATCGACGGTGAAAATAACATTTCATCAGACTAAAGGGTAGAAAAATGGTAGAAGAACAAAATAAATAACAAAAATGGCCCGGTTCCCGAATGCCGGAAAACCGCGCCATTATTGACTTTATAAAGATGCTGGTGAAGGGAATTGAACCCCCGACCTACGCATTACGAGTTTGTAGAACTGGATTTCCGTAAGTGCACCTAAGAACAAAAATCCTTATGAATCAAGGGTTTTTGCATCCTTAGTCAAACTATAAGTTAACTTAGATTCACTTAAATTAATGTAAGCGCGTTTGCAATTTTGTTTGCAAAAAAAGACGGAATTGAGTGGCTGAATCAGCTTCTACTGTTCCGTCTTTTTTTAATTCATGCCTAAACTTCCTCTACTTTCAGTATATCATTGAATGGGATTATATAGAAACTTAAAAGACCTGCCAGCATAACGCCGACAGGCTTTGAGTTGTCTTCAGTATTTTGTCCAGTAGTCTATGTTACCCTTCCTAGGCGGTGACTTCTCCAGAACCTCTGTCTTGATGATCTGGATCCCGTCTGTCATGGACTTATCCGGCCATACTATAAATCCTTCGTCCTCCAAGTATTGGAGCCCTCTCAGTAAATCCGGTCGCCTCCGTCCAGTCATCACCTCTAACCGTTTAAAATCAGGCATACGACTTTTATGTAATGGGCTCGGGTAATTGATCAATATTCGAAGTAGTTTACGCTCAGGATCGGGCAGCATGATATTTATCATCCTTTCTTGGCAAACGTACGTTCGTGTTATATTATAAGGATATGACTGATCAAAACAAGGATTCTTTCCTATATATACGATGTTTTTATGTTTAATGCTTGTAGCATGATGCAATACTGGTAAAAAAAGACTTAATCGATACCTAAGACTCTGGTATAATCTTGTAGTGCTTCTTACCATTTAATTCTCGGAGGCAACTACATGGAATTAGTTAAAGCCAGTAGAATTGCAACACCCATTAAAATCGGTTCTACACGGCCATATTATATTGTTTGTGACGATGGTGATACTTACGCAGTTAAGTTCCAGCAAAATCCACAAGGAATTAAAGCGGTTATAAATGAATATATTTGTTCAGAATTAGCGACCCACCTTAGCCTCCCCGTGCCGAAACCAGTATTAATAAAGACCAGTGATGATTTCCACGACTTGTATGGAGAAAAGTTAAGTGGTTATGTTGGCGAGGAGATTAAACCAGGAATACACTTTGGTACGAGAAAAATCAAGAAAGCATTACCCATTGAGGATTCTGGGTCGTTAGGTGCAATGCTTGATTATGCTAAAAATATTCATGTACTTTCTGAATTGTTTATTTTCGACCTTTTTATATGCAATAACGACAGAGATAGTAATGGTGGGAACCTGTTATTTGATATGAACGAGAAGATGATAATTATTCTTGATCACACACATGTGTTTGATTTAGGAACAATCTGGGAATCGCAACAGTTGAATATTCGGATTGGAGAACCATTCAGAATAATCAACCCATCGGGATTTATATACAGGAGATTGATTCCATATGTCACAGGTTTTAGCCCTTTTAAATCCATTTTAGATAAATTAAAATGTATGACATCTGAACACATTTGGCATATTATAAACAGTGTACCCTCAGAATGGATGCTACTTGAAGAGGATAAAATGGCCTTACACAAATACCTTGTAGATCGCAAAGAGCGAATTGAAGAGGTATTGCCATTACTTAAACCACACATGCCGAATTGGAAAGGAGGGGTCTGAAATGAGTTACCTATTTAAATACTCTATAATAAGATATGTTCCGGATGAAATACGCGAAGAATTTATTAACATCGGAATGATTTTTCACTCACCAGAATTAAGATACATTGATGTGAAATTCACAAAAAATTTCAAAAGAGTTCATGCCTTTGATGATGAAATCGATGTTAACTTTTTCAAGGTAGTGCTGGAAGGAATCAAAGAGAGTTTCGTAAAAAGCACCATTTCAGGACCATCCGATGAAGATTTGGATGATATTAATTTCATCGAAAAAAATACTTTTTATTATGCAAATCAAATTCAATTTTCTCCAACTTACTTGATTAGCACCGAAAATTATGAACAAGACTTATCTGATTTGTTTAGAACATATGTATATTTTGAAGGAAAAAAGCGCTCGAGAATTACTGAGGATGAAGTAAAAATATTAATGAATAGAATCTTAAGAACGAAAGACTCCTTCAAGAATGTAGATCGTAACATATTGGTAGATATAGGACCACAAGAGATTCAATTAGATTATGCTTACAAAGCGAAAGATAGATATAAGATAATCAAGACATTTTCCTTTGACTATACCCCTAAGGGCAGCGCCCAAGCACCAACGATAGCAAAGGAATGGATCTATAATTTCGAAAAATTAATGTCAAGAAGCAGACAGAGAAAATTGTTTGGTGTCGATCGTGAGGATTTAGACTTAATCACTTTCATTTACACAGGGGAATCGTCAAATAAAAATACGACAACAGCAATCAAGATTTTAAAAGAATTAACAATGACGATCGAAGGAAAGAAACAAGAAGAAATTATAAGCTTTGCTGATAAAATTTCGAGCGAGGCTGAGTCATCGATTAGTAAGGAGTCTGAAACAACACATTCCTAATTCCTTAAAAAATCAATAACGTCTTGAAACTAAAAGAACCCCGCAAGCCGAAGCCGCGGGGTTCTTTCTCCATCTTTACCCTCATAGTAAGTGGAAATGAGTAATGTTCATCAGGGAGAAACATTACTCATTATGATATTGCCACTCAAAATTGATTTATACCTTCATGTCGAGCGTGGCTGTCTTGGTACCCTTATCCCATCCAATCTTTGCACCAAGCGCCTCACCAACAGCCCGCAGAGGGACATAGGTTACACCGTTTTCGAGCTTACCGTCTTTGATCTTTTTCCCGTTCACAATGACATTAACCTTGTCGCTCACAGGCTCGGCCTCCTTACCCGACTGATTAAATAGTTCCAACTCAGCTTGACGTCTGCGTACCAGACCGTTCAGCACTTTGCCACCTGCTTTGTTATATGCCGTGATGTTTTGTGCGATCTGTTCGATTGTCCGGCCGGCGCAAAGCTTTTTAAGGTTCCCCGCACCACAGTTGTAGCAAAACGAAACTAGCGCATCAAATTGGTTTTGGTTCAGTTTGGCCGTCACCGGGGCGTAAGCCTCGTTGTTTACGTATGCCTCGTATTTGGCAAGATCAGCAATCAGCATGCTGTCAGCCTGTGCTTGTGTAATGGTCATGCCTACCTTGACGTCAGGGCCGTAATGCCCCCAGCCTATTGTCCAGTATTTTTCCGTGGACACTGGCTTGTACGCTGTTAAACGACATCCTTCAAAGTCTTTAATAAGCTTGACGCCTGCTTGTGATATTTTACGGCTCACTGCACATCACGCTCCTTTCTTGACTCGGCCCGTTTAATCTTTTTGTCCAGCTCACTCTTGACCCATTCGATAATTGCATTGAGTACCGGCAGCGGCAGAAAGTCGCCCCATCCTGCTCGGATACTGTTAGCCGTCATACTTTGTACAATGTGATATAAAGTACCAAATGCTAGGGCACCAAAAATTACGCCAGGTAACGACAGCACGACATCAAGCAGATGACCACCTGCAGGAAGTAAGAGAATAAAAAATGTTCGAATAACACCATCCAAACCGTAGCGGCTTGCATAGGTAAAGTCTTTCTTTGCGGCTCTCACTCCGCTAATCCAATCCATAATAACGAAGAACAGAAGAGTAACCATGATGGCGGCCACCGCATCCCCCCCGCCATACAAGAAATCAAAAGCCGGTACCAATGCGGCACCGGCTGCGATAATAAAAGATTTAATCTTATCCATTCACTTCATCCTCTCAAGTTAAATAGCCCCCGGACCACCCGTGGGCATAAAACATCAATAATATTTATTTTGCCGGATCAGGATAGGTAAACAGCGGTTTAAGAGTCTCCAAGTCAACCCGTGTTATTCGTCCGCCTGCATCGTAGTCTTTTTCATATGCCCCATACTCAAGTTGTATCATTCCGACCGTTTCCGGTACGCGCTTGGATAAAGATGTATATGCTTCGAAGTCTTGTTCGCGCGTCGTCTCAACAACACCTCCGGTGCGCTCACCAGTGTTTTCTATTACATCGCCCGTACTCTTATCAAAATAAATTTTAGCCCCTATATTCATTAGCCATACACCTCCCAATACACTGTACTACCGATAATGGCGGTATTTTTGGATGACACCGGAATTGTAAAGTATGTGCCACTGAAGACCTGTGCAAAATAATTTCCGTAAAGGAGATTCCAATGATTTTGTATAATTCCAGTTATGCCAATCTCCGCGACATGTATCGCCGAAACATAGGCACCATTATGGACAACAATTCTTTTCGGAACAAAGGCAAGTCCGTTAACTTCTATATATGCGGTGTTTTGCCTCCCGCCGAGCTCCGTACCAATTTCCATAGGTCCCTTCACAATAGCGCTTCCTGACGCAAAAGGCTTGCCCTCAACTAACGTACCTACCAAGCCCCCAACACTAACCCCGGCGCGAATGTTATTTGCGGTTAGATTCGGTTCGGCTGCAGCTACCCACGTTTGCCCGTTGTAGTAGCCATGAGGTGGTTGAATGAAATACCGATCTCCGGGGAAAACATCTTTGGCAAGTCCTGGCATATGGTTGTTTTCGGCGCTTCGGTTAGGCATTGTTCCGGCAATAGCCGCCCCATTCACAAATGCCTTTTTAGTGGTCAATATGTCCGCCGCTGTTGCCGCTTCTGCGCTAGTCGTCCACGTATCCACTACCCTTGTATCTCCTTGAACACCAAGCACAGTCGTACCGCCCCGGATATTCCCCGGCACCAAATTATTATCAAATATTTCGATTGTAAGTTCGCTGTTCGGATCAATGTATCCAGCCGGGAAACCGTCGCCTTGATTGGTATATGCGTTTACTACTTTCCCTCCAGACGGGTTTTTCCAACTTCCGAATTTTATCGCTCGGTCAATTCTCGGAATTGTTCCGGTCACTATCCCGTTTTCTGTCCCTATCGTTTTAGGTGCTAATACGTCGGCCGCTGTAGCCGTTCCGTATTCACCCCCTTCACCCTGTAAGATAAAAGCTGTGCCATCGAAAACAAGCGTGTAGACTCCGTTTGCATCAAGTTTAGCCACACGACCATTAGGTTTTTTTATTGGTACTGCACCAAGGCTGTTAATTTGCAATGTAGGGTTTGAGCCGCTGGCTATATGAGCGCGGAAGGACACACGCAAACCCTCAAATAAACTCGACACCTTACTGCTTGTTACGGTGTATGCCGCGCTTGACCCCTCCGTAGTCCCAAGCCACACCGTAGCACTCATTCCCAAGTCATTGATCTCCTGTCCGATCTGATTCATATCTTTGGGAAGTACACTATCTTTAATGGTCCAGTCAGTTTTTGCCATCAGTTAGTTCCCCTCCTTAACCTCTATTGTTTGTAATATGAGTGTGTCTGATGAAACAGGCAAGTAAACAGGATTTGAAGAGATGAGCTCCCCTGCTTCACCCGTTAAATCTATTTGAGTTACCAAGGAAATGCTACTTGCTGGCACGATATAGTTAAGGGCCATCATTGATCCGGTTACCTGCTTAACTTCAAAATCTGTAATCTCGTACGTCCCGTTAAGGACCACCTTGCTTACTCTCGAATCGACGTACTCAGCAACATCGTTTAAGACTTGGGATGAGATCATTTAATTAACACCTCCGTGCCTAAAGTAGCAAATGGTTTTTCTCCCAGTTTCCACGACCCATCCAATTTATAATTCCATGTGATATCCTGCTTAACGATTCGTTCTTTTAGGTCAATCACATCATTTAAGGAAGTGTTTTGTTGATAGACCATGTTGGCGGGCTTGATCGTTTGTATGGTGTGTTGAACTTCCCTGAACACGTTGGCATTCTCGATGTTTGTCGTCACGTACAGGATGAAGTTATCCACGTCCACGGATACAATGGTCATCCCTTGGCCCACAAGTCTATCAAGCTGCTCTTGTAACCATCGAACGGTGAACGGGGGCTTAGTTTGGTATCGGTTCAGAATCCTTTGACGTCGGAAGTCTATCGTCTCGGTCGTAGGATTGGCCTGAATACCCAACATCAGCTCCCGCCGTTTAATCGCCTGAAGGCTTGCCCGCATAACAAATTGGTCATCGAATAGCTGCTGAACGGCCGTTTCCAGTTGATCCAGCTCTATATCTTCGGTTTGGTCCAGCTCCTTGAATTCAAGAAATTCCTGATAATACTCCGGGAGATATGGCAAAATGCGATCAGACATGAACCGTCACCGTCCCTATACCCGGGATTTCCTCTTCTCCCAAGATGACGTTCGCGGCTGCACCGTTTAAGGTCGTGTTGGCAATGTCGATTACACCCGGCACAGTCAAGATGGCCGCCTCTATTAGAGCTACCCGGATGATAATTTGATCTTGAGTCGCCCAGCTTTTCCGTTGACCCATCAGATAATCCGTAATGACTTCTTCTATGGGTCCCTGCACCTGCCCCTGACTCGTACCTGGCTCAAGGGTAACGGTAGTAACAATGTCGATAAGGGATGTTGTTACCCCTGTAATCGTCACCCGATGCCCAATAGGTGCTGTGCCGTATCCCAGCCCGCTATTAACGATAGGATCAACTGTAGTCTGTGCTTGTTCCAGCAGCACAGAGGACGGTGTTTTCCAATCCGCTCCAATGATCGTGCATTTGACGGTGCCGCCTCCCTTCCAAACCGGGGATACCTTCGTCGCTCCGACACCATCCAGCCCGTTAATTGTTTTCCTATAATCCGAGACGTTCCCGCCGAAATCTGGTTCGTTAACCGTTTGATAGTATCTAGCCCTTAAATCTTCGTCGCTTTCCTCATCTGCACCGGGTACAAGAATCTCTTCAAGGACCGCCCGAGAAAGGCCATTAATGTAGTCTACCGGTAGCATGGCACCGAACTTCTGATTCCCCACCACGCCCGCCGTTTCGCACTCCAGCAAAAAAACCCCTGTACGAATTTTGGATATTGCAACATAGTTGATATCCTCTATGGCAAACCGGCTGCCAACTGGAATGTCAAACAATTGATTTGCAGCGTTGTAGAATCTCCCCTCGCACCTTGCTTTTGTTGCTGGCTCCCGGTTGACGCCAAACTCCGCTGTTCTTCGGGCCAAGTCCTCGCCGGTAGCCGTATCCGCATAGGACAAGGCATAATTAAAATCCAGCTCCATATAGACTTGTGCCAGCTCGGCGGCTGCCGGAGCCAAAGCGTCATAAATAATGCTACCTTCCCGCTTGTCGATTCCCTCCGGCACCCGGTCCAGCATTCGTTCTAAAATGGCTTCGTATGTTTGATGCTCGTACATGGTTACACCTCCCGTTCCTCTTGATAAGCCCCGAACTCGGTTTCAACGGTGAATTGGACCAAAGCGGTGTCTAGCTGGTAATTGAAGCGGAATCCTGTAACAGCCGATATCCGGTCATCCTGTGTTAAAGCTTCCCGAACCCAACGTTCTACCTCGGATTCAAACACCGCGCGGCCACGAACGGCGCTTAAATCCATCTCATTCCCGTAGTCACCGCTGTATATGAGATGTTCAAAACGCCGGGTCGAAAGGATCTTAAACACCGTCTGCTTAACTGCCTCTATCCCATCCACTTTGCGGCTGCTAACCCTGCCATTGTTCCAATCGAAACTGTAGGTTCTGCTTGGTAACGGGACCGGCTCCAATTCCTCTTCGGTCATTTCTACATCGCTTTGAGGTATCATTCACTCACCGCCTTATCCAGCACTAAATACTTCTGCCCGCCCTGCACCCGGAGCATGATCACTGCGTCACCCACGGTTAGTCCCTTGCGTATGACGATGGGCTTCACCGGGAGAGAGGGCTCGGTTATCTTCGTGCTAGATCCGGTGCCGGTGTCATCCGTGTATTCATGTGTGTGATGTAGATCGATCTCGTAGCGTGTCAAGGATTCCGGTACAATTAAAAAAGCCTCCGAGAGTGTTAGCCTTTGATCTAGGCTAATCTCCAAGGGGCTTATCGCTTCCACTGTTCCTATTTGTACGGCGACAGGATTACCGGTATTTACCGCATCCAAGGCCGCTTTTTTTATGATGTCCAGCATTCTTACACCATCCTTAAATCCAGCGACATCGTATGGACTGAACCAGATACGCTGTGTGTGCATTCATCAACCAAAAAGAATTTATTTATCCCGAAGCGCTGAATCTGAATATTGACGTACATTCCAGCACGCAGCCGGAAGTCACCAACCGCCTCGATTTTCAGCTTCCTTGTTTCCCGGTTCTTGGCCGTGATCAAGCGGGTCAATAGGTCATTTATTTGAGCCTTGTTCATGTCCTCGTTAACGCTTTGATACAGCTGAAGCTTCCCCCATTTTTTAATGCGGCTGCTGTCCTCGATCTTAAAGGTTTCCCGTTTACCAGACTTCTCGTTATCCCGATACAACACGATATGGTTATAGGTATCTTCGTCGATGGATTTCGAATAGGTGAAGTCTGTCATCAGGCTGCCTTCTCCTATGACAAAGCCGTACTTCATCTGTGTAATGTTTTCTAAAGTCAGCTGCCCGAAGTCATCGTAAAAAACGAAGTTAGTGCTGTACTTGATCAGCGTTGTATCCAAGGCCCAACAGACCATATCCATCAGGGTTTGATCATCCTGCAGGAAGTTTGGGATCTTGTACTTAGTATCGGCTAGCTTTCCGGTCTTCAGGTTGAAGTCTTTGGCGATCCGCTGGATGATCTGGGTCGCGGTCACGTTTGTCAGCACATAAGTATGATTCGCGTTCAGGTAGCGAAGCTGATCATAGGCCAGTATCTTCGCCTCTCCGTTCCTGCTCATCTCGAATTTGAAGATGTAGCCCATGAACACTTTGTTTGTTCCGTCGGTAAACTGAACGATATCCCCGTTTTGATAATTGAATTTCTTATCCTGGTAAATGCCGCTATCAACCAGGGTAAACTCCAATGAAGAGGCCTTCCCGATCCGGGACGTAGAATATCGGATATCCTTAACCACATTCGATACGTCCCAGACGTTCCCATCCTTGTTATCGATCACGATTTTCATTTCATCACCCCGGAAGCTTAATCACGGTTCCGACCTTCAATTTTTTCGCCTGGGCCTCCGTGATATTGTTCAGTTTCATGAGCTCCTTATACCGGCTGCCGTCTCCAAGATTCGCCTTCGCGATTGTCCAAAGCGAATCACCGCTTTTAACCTTGACCGTTTTTGGCTTGGCTCGTTCGTCTGGCCGTTTTGGCTTGGTGGCTGCGGCTTGCTTCTTCTTGCCGGCAGATGCGGCGGACGTCTTCGCGATCGTCACTTTTTTGGCCGAATAAAAAACATATTCCTTAAGGGACAACGTGTATTCGAAGTCTCCAGGCGCTCCGCCGACTTCTTTATAGTTGAACTCCTCGATGGATACCGGTATGTTGATCTTCAAGCCCTGGCTAATATAAATAAACCGGATCGGCTTCTTCTTGTTCATCCAGTCCTCAATCCGGCGAATGTAGTCAGCGGGGGCGTCAAACCCTTTAGATGGAATAGCGTCTGACATATCTGCGGGAAACACGCCGCTGAATGTAATTTCCTTGAGCTTTGGCGCATCGATCGCATTGATCCAGCCAAGGCCGGCGACGTTGTGCTCTTCCCCATCACCTTCGCCCTCGATCTCGATTTCTTCCGGAAGGACCGGAATTTGAAATACCACCGCTCGGTTATTAAAGCTCAGCTCGATGCTGTAATCCGCCATCAGTTGTACACCCCTTTGGCGCTGGCCGCGACTTGATCCTCAAGTCGAGTTGTAATTTTCGTTACGATCGAATCCAAGTCACCGCTGTTGTTGATATTGCCCGTCTTCAGATTGACAGTAGGCGTCAAGGTGGTGAAATACTGAATATTCTTCATCTCGGCGATATTCCGCATAATCTTCAAATCCTCGCTACTGATGTCCACCTTACCCTTAACCTTGTCTACCTGCTTTACCTTGCCGACTTTATCAATGTCATTCGATTTAGGCATCTTCATTTCTGGTACTACATAGTCGCCGCCTTGACCTGCACCCTTCTGCTTCTTCTCTGCTTCTGCTTGCGCCTTAGCCCGTTTGGCCGCACGGTCATCCAGCCACTTCTCGATCTTAGCCTCTCGTTCAGCTGCTTTCCCCTGAGCCTTCTGTTGAGCTGCCGTTATCTTAGCTTCTCCTGCTTGGCGTGCCGCTTCGGCTTGGATTTGGGCTTCGGCAGAAAATGTGACGCCGTCGATGAAGTCGATAGAAACAAATCTTAATTCATTGAGCTTTGCAATCATATTATTCAACTTGTCTATAGCTCCGTTAACCAAAGAATCAATTGCTTTCAAAGATTCAACCTTTGCGTCATGAAAAGCATTCGATATACCGACTCCAATCCGTAAGAAGAACACAGGGATCTGGTCAAAGAAGTTTAAGATCGCATTCCATGCCCGCATGAAGGCGGCGGCAAATTGATCGTTCGTTTGCCATAGGTTATAAAGCCAAGTAATCAATGCAATTATGCTCGTGATGATAAGAATATAGATATTAGCTTTCATCACCGTATTCAATCCGGCCCATGCAAACTTTAGGCCGTTTACAGCAGCAGCTTGAACAAATAAAGCAGCGGTTTGAATGCCGGTCGCAACGGCACCTACGATCATACCCACCTTGTTTATAGCCATGATTAAGGCCAATGATCCAAGCGCTCCAATCAATCCGTATACAATAGGCTGCAACAGCGGCCAGTTGGTCCTCATGAACGTGAATACCTGGGTCGCCATATCTAAAAACCATAAGAGTGACCGGACTGCTCCCCCTATGGCCCATGACAACATATCAAACGTTTTCTGGAATTCTCCGGACTCGAAACCGGCATTGATCTTGTCAAATAGAGGAGCTAGGGACTGCAGTCCAGATTCACCCGCGGACGCCATGTTAAACTTGAAGGTTTGGAGAATTCGATTCCACTTTGCGGCAGGGGAATCAAGCATTTTCTCAAATGCTTCTTCGGTCAGGTTTTGCTGATCCAGCATTTTATCCATGCCCTTGATGAATCCGTCAACATCGCCTCTCATCCCGGCTAGCCGAGCCTCACTGTCTTTGAGCATGCTTCGAGAGATATTAAAGCGTTCCGAGATGGACGTATAGTCGCCACTCAGGAGTTCCTTCAGTGAAAACGCTGCCCCTTCAAGACCCTCAGTCGGATTCAGCTTTGCAAGGCGCATAGCTAGTTTATTAATGTCTGTTAACTGCTTTGGATCCATTGTTGCCGACATAAATGACATACTCCCTAGCAAGCTCGCGTCAACGTCTTGGCCGTACTTGAGGGCCTGTTGAACCGTTTGGTTATATATCGCCCTACCAAGGGCGTCATTACCCGATCTGGAGGTAAAGGTGTTCAGCATTTCCTGCTGTTTCATCGCCCCTCCGATCGTTGCGCCGCCGAGTTGCTGAGCGCCATGAAACGTAAGATATGCAGCAACAGCCCCCTTGATCGTCCTGGCCAGTCGCCCTGTCTCCCTTTGACCCCTTCGCACGGAATCATTAAATCGATCTTGCCGCCTTGTAGAATCTTCGATCGCTTCAGTAATCCGGCTTTCAGCAGATGCAATTTGGTTTTTTGCAGCAGCCAACTGACGGTCGATATTAGCGTTCCGATTCGTAGCCCGCTGCATTTGCTCCATCGTACTGATTACGATGTTAAGGGCATTCGTAATGTTCTTCAAAGGCCCTGTCATTGAGTCAAACATCTTGAGCGTAGAGGATACCGTCGCCATGACATACCTCCTTCCAAGAAAAATAAAAGACGCTCCCAACTATGAGAGCGTCGATACTTTACTTCACATTTTCAAAAATCTGAATCGCTTTATCATTTTTTGTCTCTAATATGAATAAACCATTTCTCGGCCAATCCTTCATCACATCGAAAATAGCAATCTCGCCTTCTATATCCTTAGAAGATTCATATTCATAGATGGCTACCTTTTGCTTATCAACATAGAATAATACACCATCAATCGCTTCTGTGCTTTGAAGCTTTGGCTTCTCTTCTGGATCCACCTCTACACCTTCATCTTGATAGGCCTTAATAAATTTGTCGAGCGTCAGATCCTTATTCTCCGACTCAGCCGAGCCACAACCAACAACTGCGACCAGAAATAACATTAACAATGCCAATAAGCCCAATGACTTTTTCATAAACCGTCCCCCTGAATAGGTCATATTTCCCAATCATTCTACCAAATTTTACAGGCTTGGGTCTACCGCTTTTTAGCTTTGAGCTTTTTGGCCTCTTCCTTTTCCTTCTCGATCCGGATTGAAATCATAGCGTAGATGGCAGCCCGTTCCCGGACTGACATCGCCATAAGCTGGTGTGGAAGGATGTGCAACTCATGGAGGGCGTAGTACGCATAGTTCGCGTCACCATCGCCCTCCTTGATTAGTTTTTTACCTCGTCCACCAGCTCGTTAACATCACGGTCAAAACCGTTCATGGCTTGAGCTCGTTCGGTCAGCGCAGCGTATTCTCCAGGCAGCAGCATTTTACGAAGAAGTGCCTCCGCACCTGTCACACTGTAGGACTTTTGCAAATCCGCGTTCTGCAGATCCGGGAAGACGACGCAACTGGTTGTTACCCGAGCAACGTAATCGTTCGGATCGATCTCCGGCAGGTATACCCCATTTTTACCCTTTACCTTCCGAGTGGCTGCCTTTCGGATCTCGGCGTTCTTCTCTTCTGTGATGCTGCGGAGCTTCCATTTGACCGGCTTTCCTTCCGCGTCCTTAAAGCGCCCCGATACAGTGAAATCCTCCGTTACCTCCAATGCGGCATTATCTGCAAAAAACATAGACATATCAGACATAGTTATTCTCCTTTTCTATTTGTTAGATTTTTAGATAATTACGTGCCTAGGACTGGCTCCTGGAACGACTGACCCAGATCAACGTCATCAAACGTAAAGCTAACCTCTTCCTCCAGCGCCTCCGATTCTGTATCAAGTGATGCCATGACCACACTGTCTAGGTTTACGCCTTTGAGTGTTACGGTCTGAGCACCGATGCTAGACGATGGGTCTTCGTTGGTGATTGTGATGTCGAAAAAGGCATCCCGACCTGTTTTCATGTAATCGTACATGAGCTGACGAAACAAAGTCGTCATATAAAAAATCGTCATCGTCCCGGTACCGTTCCATCCTGTAGCTTTGTGCTGGACACCACGGCGGCCCAACGTTTTCACTTCCGATTTATTCTTTTCTACCGTAGCCTCCAGCGTCTTAACGTAGAACATTTCATGAACCCTGTTCTCGATTGTAGCGTAGGCCCGGCCTTCCTGGCCGGAGATAGTATCCTGGGCCTTCAAAAATCCTCCCATGCTTTAACCCTCCTTATCGGACAAATACCCGCATATAGATTTTTTCGATCGCATCCACCGGCTGCACGCGGAGTTCAACATACACACTGTCAGCTGTCTTTCCTTGCTGTACCGTGACGTCTGTCTGGGCGTCAAAGTTCTGAACTGCGCCGATCCCTACGAGTGTATCGATGTAGGTGACGATCTCTTTTCTAAACAGCGCCCGTCCATCCACGTTATTGTCTACCTTGCCGATGTAATACAGTTGAAATATACGTTTCAGGTCGTTCGCAAGACTGTCCAGTACACGAAGCACCCGATTCTTGGAGCGCTCCCGGCCCTTGGTCGCTGTGAAGCTTCGGAATGTATTAATGTCCTGCTCTACGACGGCGCGGCCGTAAGCGTGGATGAATACGAACTCGCCACCTCTCAGTGCCGCTTCGATCTCGCTGTTCGTGTAGCGGACATCCACATCCACGGCATCGTCATAGGCGGAATACGTCAGGGACTCATCTGCAGCAGCTCCCGCCGTAGCCCCGGCCACCCATGCGACCGCCTTCACTTTGTCCAGGACGGTACCATCTGAGAGGATGACGCCGTTTTTGACGCTTATCACGCCCTCATAATCGGCTGCCGCATAATCAGACATGACCACCTGCACTTTTTTGCCTTCTTGATCCCGCATCCGTTTGATGGCAGCCGTGTATACCGGCTTCAGTGTGGCGTCCGAACTCAGAAGACCGATGGTGTTGAAATCATATCCCTCGATCTTGGTCAGATAATCCGTATGGTCTCCATTGGTTACGGTGCCGTCTGCGCCCCCGGTCAGGTTCAGGCCTGCGGTAACATCCGGCGCGCCGGTGCCGCTGAATTTGACCCAATTGTTTTCGACCAGCTCCTCGATTTCGGCCACGATCTGCGTATCCATCACCTCGCCGGCAAGCAGCGTAATGATATCGAATTTCGCTGGGTCATCGATGTTGTTCTGAACGATAATCCGAATGTCATTCCCACGGAGCCCTCCGTGTTTCGCTGTCACCGTCAGCCCTGTATTCGTAGCTGTCGCGGCGGTACCGGCATTTAATCGATACAGCAAGACTTTGCTGGCCCGTTTCAGCGCTTCCCGCAGTGGCAACAGCTCGGGAGCCGAAATGTCGTATCCCAGGACGCCTTTTGTATCGGCACCTGCCTCTACAGTAATGACTTGTTTGGACGGCCCCCAGGATAGCGACAACGGCAATGATGCGACGCCGCGCTCACCAAGGGTACCCAACGTTTGCTCGGTCGTTTCAAAGACGATATACACACCAGCACGGTCCTTGTTTTGCGTTTTCCATGTTCCTCCTGCCATGCCCTACACCTTCCTCTCTTTGAATGATTTGATTACGGCTGCTACCTCGTCCAGCGTATACGTCTTGTCTGGCGACAGCAGGCCCGTAAGGATGTCTTTTTCTGACGTGGTAAACCGTTTGGCTTCTACCAGCTGCTCCTTGGTGTAACGCGGCTCTGGTTGCGTCTGTGCCTTACTCTCTTTTGTACTCATTTCAAGCGCCCCTCCTGTTCCATTTGTTTCATTTTAATTCCAGGCTCTTTGGCTCGCATGACGTGGTAGTTGTAATCAACAAAGAAATGCAGCACGTCATCGATAACCTCAAAGTTCATGCCGGTTCCCCTAAACTTCATGCCGTCGATCTCGATCCACTCCAGGACGTCCAGCAGTTGGCTAGCGACCGAAATGAAGTCCTCATTCGTGGCTGAGAAGTAATGCACGTTGAAATAATGGTTTTGTCCATAGCGCCTGCCCTGGATCCGGCCATGGTCTGCATTCAGAAGCAACACAATAAAGCAGGGCTCCTTTAGGCCCTGCCTTCTTTTACCATATACTTTCCAGCCGAAGGTTATCTTCAGCTTATTCATGACGGCATGTGTCAATTGGTCTGCATCCATAGAATCACCTCATCGACTTGGCCCACGGCCGTTCATTATTTGTTTCAGCAGCTCCCCTTGCCTGCGTTCCAGATAAACCGGCAACTCCTTTTCGAGCTGCTTCATGGAGATGGTCATCATGAACCGTCCTTCCACCCATTCGGTTTTATCGCGGTTCCGATGGCCGTTTTCAACAAAGGAAGCATATTCGGTATTATTGAATATCTCAACAACATAAGAA
The DNA here is from genome assembly GCF_052115765.1 of Paenibacillus sp. 2KB_20. NCBI lineage: Bacteria > Bacillati > Bacillota > Bacilli > Caryophanales > Paenibacillaceae > Paenibacillus > Paenibacillus sp. 2KB_20. The sequence continues at coordinate 53,166 of NZ_JBFRHH010000002.1, forward strand.
TCGCCGCGCCGCTCTACTCGGCCTACTCGCCAATTCCTCCGGAGCTCCCCTGAATCCACTGGCGTACGCTTCTTGATCTTTCGCTCGGCACGATAGGCCATCTCCAGCAAAAAGTCCTGAATGAAGCGATCAATCACCCGTTCATCCAGCGCCTTCTTAAATGCTTTCGCCATGCGCTCCAGGTCGTCAAAATCAAAGCTTCCCCATCTCGGCATCAGGCTCGATCCTTCCGGGTTAAATTGACTTCCTGGTGGGTCGAATAAGGCGGAAACGGTTCGCCGGCCGTGAAATGATATTTCCGGCCGTTGCGGGTGACTTCTAGTTCATCGCCTTGCAGGATTTCGACTTCCGGCGCGATGAACAACTTGGCGTCATAATCAATCTGGTTCTCGGCTTCGGTTTGTCCGTTCCGAGCAAGGCCAGTCTGTGAGACCCTGCAAGGTTCATCCTGGTATTTTGTGATTAATCGCTGCTTGGTTTCGGAATCCACCTCGTAATCCTCGTATCGCTGAATGATAGCCCGATCCGTGTAGGTCTTCTCCAGCTTTCTGCGATACTGCCGCAAATTCATCGCTTACCACCTCAATTTTCGGAACCGATTCAGATCCATGCGATAATTCAAAACCACTTGATCAAGGGACATCTTGGTCGTGTTGGTAACACCCGCGGAAGAACTGGCAGGGGAAATCGAGGTGTCACCAATCTTGATGTTATCGCCCCCGCCAGCTCCGTCACTGATCTCATCCACATTCGGTAAATCCACCCTGGCCGCATCAAGCGACATAGCTGCCCAGGTGAAGGATAATTCTTCTGGGATCTCCTCAAGATTGCAGTAATGCATGATGCGATATCCGATTTCACGAATATAAGAAACGACAAGCCCTTTTAGGGCGTCATCTTGAAGCTGCAAACGTCCCTTGATGATCGCCCATATAGTCTGTTGATCTTCAGGATTACTTGGGATCATCAGGATTCACCTGATTATTAGGATCGTCGGAAGCAGAGGGGTCTTTGCCAGGCGTAGCTGAGCCTTTATTTTCTTCCTTCTCGTCAACCTCGCCGTCGCCTTGATACCCTGCAGCCTTCAGTTTTTTGGCGATGCCTGCATCTTTAGTTTCAAATACCCCTTTTTCATCAAAACGCGCAATCGGGTGACCATTCTTTTTATCCAGTACAATCAATTTTGGTTTTGCAACGAATTTCATATATGTTCATCCTCCTTAATTGGTAATGATTCCCGCAGTTCGGAGCTTTGCCAACAGCGCATTAAAGTCTGTCACCAAACCAGCTATATCGGTAGCCGTGCTGTTAGCTTGTGCAGCCGCCTTGTTTGGCTTTGCGTCAAGCGCCGTCTGTAACCCCGTGATTGCTGCCACAGCATGAGTATGGTTACCCGCTGCAGCTGTTGTTGCTGTCGTTCCGATTTGTGGGGCGAAAGTTGCTGGTTTCCCTGTAATGTCTACCCATGCAACCTTAACCGGACCGCCCGACTCCGCATTTTTCACAATATCAATAAGCAGCCGGCGCAACTCAGGTTGCAATCCGACTGCTTGAGCAATTACATCTTTTAAATCCATAGCTCCCTGTCCTCCTTATTAGGCTGTCGCTAGATTTTCAATTTTGCCGTGCATGAATGCTGGGCCGTGATCCAGACCGATCTGGCCGAAGATTTGGCCGTCATCCGCTGCTCCTTTTTTGCTCAGTTCCTCATAGAAGAAGTTACCCTTTCCAGGGACCGGCTGGAAGACAGGTGCAATAACCGACATCTCAGCAACAAGAATGCCAGAAGTAGGGTTAAAACGATTCAACATAATACCGATGTTGCCAAAGTCGGTTTCGATCTGCTTGATATTCACACCGCCTACATTACGATCCGTAGGAGCATAGGAATACAGGTCGGTGATGATCTGTTTCAGATAAGCATTCGTCCACAGCACCATATTGGAGAACACAGCACCGTTACTGTACATCTCTCTCCACAGACTCTGTAGGATGTCGCGTTTCAAGTCGGCGCCTGCTGCATCAATAGCCGTGCCTGCTGCTTGATACATACCACGGGTTTTGTTTGCCTCATCAACTTTCGTGGCTAGTTGGTATTCACCATTGAGGAATGTCCATTCAACGTCACGGGCAATTTTTCCGAGTTGTCTGGCGATTTGGAAGTCTTTTTCACTAGGCGCATTGTTCACTTGGCCCTGCGTATTAAGACCACTCAAGCGCCCTGAATTGGATTGCTTGGCGTACGTAAGAGACACGCTTTCATGAAAGATTTGAGTAACATTCTTGTTTTGATCTCGAGCATACGAGATAGCTTGCGGAGCTGTCACAGAAGCTTGTTCTGAGATAGCCGGCTGTTCAGCAGTAGGGTATACATACAACGAAGAAGTCGCAAACTCGAAATTCTGGGTTTGAAGACCTCCGGTCATACCACCAATAGCGGAAAGAAACGGCGTGTTCTCCGCATCCGCTGTGAACAGCTCTCCCGCATAGTTTGGAAGATTAAAAGTATTACCTTGACCTGGTACGTTTGGCATTTAAAATTCATCCTTTCTCTTCGGCTTTTTGCAGCTCGAACATTTGATTTTTCAGTGCGATTTGTTGCGTGAAATTTTTGGACTCTACCGCCTTTTGGTATTGTGCTGTAAGCTCAGCCATCTGCGGCGATTGCTCCCGGTTTGGCTCGCTGCCTTCTGGTGGCTGGATACCTTTGAACTTCGGACCTTTTGGCTTTTCGGTAAACAAAAAAGCCTTCGATTCACGAAGACCCTTAAGTTGATCGTCCAAGCCGTCTTTAATGCTGCCGTCCTCATTCAGTTCAATCCTGTCTTTGTCCAGAAGCCCCGCAACCAGATCAGGGTCATGTGCCTCCCCGGCAAGCGTAAGCTTCAAGGCTGTCGCCAGTTTCAGATCCTGCATATCTTTGGTATACTGGTCTGCTGCTGTCTTGTTGTCGTTCTGAAGCTTGCTGATCTGCTCCTTGAGCGCTTCGTTATCCCCTGCAGATTTCTTCAATTCGGCCAACTGATTATCCCGATCCTTCAAGGCATCCTCTGCCGCTTTCTTCGCTGTGTTCGCCTCGTCGAATTTTTCTTTCGGGAACCATTGGCCGTCTGAAACGACAGCAATTTTATGTTTATCCCCAGCCTTTTCAACAACCTGTTTATACAGTTCTTCTCCCAATACTTCTTTCAAATCTGGCATTCTCAACACGCTCCCGATTAGGTTTTTTGACTGGTAACCCGCCAGCACTCGGCTTCCGTTCAGTTTTACCCCGAACCTTTAAAGTGGGCAATATAAAAGGGCTGCGAAAGTCTCATTCACAGCCCTGCTACGGTGTAACCTCTTTGTATTCAGCTTCAAAGCTTACCTTGTCCATTCGTTTCAAAACTCCCGCTGTATCTTTGACAATGTAATCTCCTTGATAAGCTTCGATAACGTCAAAGTTGCTACGAATCACACGCAAGCGCACACCATAAGTTCCGAATTCAACCGAAATGGGCATCCCTACAAACGCGATGATTTCAGTGATATGCGCCGTGTCCAGCCCCTGAAACTGAATCGCCTGTACCGTAATACGCTTCTCATAAATTTTAGCTCCCATCAGAACGCCTCCTAAATATGGTTTTTGGGCATAAAAAAGCACCCTCATAAATTCGAGAGTGCTTATCAGTATAATTCGCTGCCATCAAACTTCCATCCGTATTCCTTCGGTAGTAGATCCTCGCCGGCTTCCAGACATTTGTCGATCTTCTGAATCAGGCCTTCCGTTGTCTCACTACCTGGGATCATCTCCAGCGGTACGCATGAGTCTGGAAATTTCTTTTCAAACTCCTGCATCTTGGCCCACAGTTCATCTGTCACGATGACCATCAGATCTCCTCCAGTATTTGTTGAAATAGAGCAAATGACTTCGGAAGAAACTCCCTCATCAATTCTGCCCGCTTACCGCTAGGGTCAAAACTAGCTTCAAACATGTGTGCAAACGCCTCTTTTTCAATTGCGTTAGGCAGCTGCTGCCAATACTTCGGGCTGTGACCGTACTTCCCTTGGACTCTTCTCCGTGTCACCCCACCGTAAATATCTGAAATCGCTGAATGAAGCGCACCATCGCCCTGTCCTAGAATCATGGAAATCTCAAGCTGTGCTTGTCTCAAATCCACGCCTTTATTTTTGGTGTAGTTCTGCATATAATCCTGGACGTCTCGAAGAACAGTCTTCTTGAAGTCCTTCGCGTCGATACCCTTCAGATCTATATGAGATACGCCATCATACGTCGCACCTTTTAACTTGATCGCCGCCATATTATCAACATAATGGCCTAGCTCATGGAAATAGGTCGCTCCGCTTCCCCTAGGATTCTTTAGGTCATCCGCAAAGTCCATATTTACGACCTGGGAAACCGGCGAGTAATGGGCTCCTTGCTTGAAGCGGGAATCCTTGATCACGTTGCCCAGAACATACTCGGTGAAAACACGTTTGGCTACATCTGAACCCGCGCTGAACCGATCTGTCAGAACCTTCTTGTATTCCGGCGTTGCATCGGTTCTGTCCATGATCGACTTAAATTGGTCATCTGCCTTGAGTATATCCTTTTTCTGGGTGTTTGGCGAGTCGATATACTCCTTCTTCCAATCTTCATACTTCATGTCACCGGAAATATAAATCCGCTGACCGGTGGAGTCCTTGGCGATCCGTTTGCCTGGATCCACTTCGTCATCAAAATAGGCCGTAACCGTGGTCCTGCAGCGGGCATGGAACGGTGGATAGTTTACGCTGACTTCACGCTCACTCAAGTTGAACACTTTGCCGTCCATGACGCGGCAGATTTCGCTGGTCCGCTTATCGAGCGTTGCCAATATCTCATACTGCTGGACGACGCCGCTATTCTTATAACCTTCGGCGGTTGCTTCGTTGATGATATGGGCGCTTTCAGTTTGAATTAGCCTTTCAGCGGTAGAAGTCGCTACGCCCATCCTCTTCGCCAGCAGCGCGCTGACCTTTTTGGCACTGTCGCCTCGAATGAAGGATTGTGATAAAGCTGTTCGGAGTTCTCGAAGCAGCTTATCGCGGTCGTCCCAGATCCGGGAGCTATAGTTCTTCCCATACCATGGCCGGCTGATGACCTCCTGCACGGCTTCCTTATCGGCACGAGCAAACGAGGCCAGGATCCCTTTACCACCCTTGTTGATTTCGAAGAGGGTGCGGTGATAAGTGTCCTCATAAATATCACCCAGCAGCTTCCCAGTGCCCGCCTTCTGGCTTGCGGCCAACATTTCGACCTGTTGCCTCACCTGAAGCTGTAACGCCTCCAAACGGGTAACACGGGTCCGGTAATAGACGTTATCTAGCTCTTTGGTCCACTGGCCGTCTGCGTTGTTCTTGGCCTTCATCCGGAATTCGCTTAACGTCATTTTGAACTCGGCCAGTTCACCAGCTGTCAGAAGTCGCTTCGCCTCGGCCATACTGACCTCATTGTTTTCAGCGAACCGTGCGTAAAAGGATTCCAGATCCCGTTGGATGGATTTTTGGGCTAATTCATATTGTCGCCTTAGCCCCGCCTCGTAACGATCAGCTTTTTCAAACTGCCTATGGGCAACCTGCTCGGAGCGTTTGCGCCAATATTCCTGCGACTTCATGATTCATCATCTTCAGTAGGCAGTTCATCATATTGCCCCTGGTCAAATTTCGCTTGAGCAGCTGCCTCTTCGTTTGCCTTTCGATCCATCTCATCTTTGGTATTTGTTGTCCATGGATGGTTTGCCGTGACCGTCTCATCAGAGAGGATCCCCACGCTCTTCTGGGCATTCTCAACTGCTTCGGTTTCGTTGATCACAATATCCCTGTTAAAAATAAAAGTGACTTTCTCATTTGAGAAGTCACCTTGACCGGAATTGGCTAAATGGACATCGATAAACCATAGCAGCTGCTCAAATGCCCATTGATATTCGGTTTCGATCAGATTGCAATCCATGTCCAGATCCGCATATAGGAACTTGAGCGCGATGCCTGACGGATCCCCGCCGAAGTTGTTGGCCTGGGTATCTACGCCTCGGCCAAACTCGTAAATGTCTCGGCGGTTCTGGTCCTGGTGTTTGGTGTGTGCTTCGGTATTGATCGTTACATCGAGTTTATCCACGCCCCCATCATCTGTAACCTTCACCGCACGGTAAAGCGTCAACTTCTCCCGGAACTCGCCCAGATCCACCCCGTCATAATTCTTCAGCACCATGATGCTATTAGGCGTATCTTCTAGGTTGTTCGAATTATCCGATTTCTGCTTATCATAGTCGTCGATGAGTGATTTAATTTGATGCAGAAGCGGGAGCTCCTCAGCGTTGTACTTGAAGCAGATGAACGGAACTTTCGTCCAGTTAAACGGTGCCTCCGTCTCGTCTGGATTCATAAGCGTAAAGTGTGCGGTTGCCCATCCATTGCCGTATGTCGCGAGATCGGGAACCACCTGATCATCCTGATAGACGAGCCGCTTGACGCCTGACTGATCCCAATACTCAACCTTGGTGACTTCTTTACGGTTCTGGGCTTCATATGTGGTGTACGAATATACTCGTATGACCGCATCTAATTCCGTATGGTCCGCATCCTTCCATAGCGGAATGACTTCGTGACTCGGGATGCGCTTCAGTTTGAACTCGCCGTTCTCATTGTAGTAAACATGGATCCAGGCCTTCCCTTTTTGGATGGACTCTTTACCCACACGCTGCAGTAATCGCTGAAACTCCTTCTCGAAAAAAGTGTCGGTCAGCAGCTCCTCATACTGTGTATTTTCCGTTTGAACGGTCAAGGGCTTAGAAAGTAGATATCCCACCTTTTGATCCACTAGCTTTTTAGTGAAGTTGTTGACCAGCTTGTTATTCGCCACATTATCCACTATAACGGGCTTACCGTCAGCGCCTATGGTGTACTTCTTGCGGAATACAATATCCGGGTAATCTCGATAATACCGCTCTCCCGTGATCATCCATGCACGCTCATCTGATTTTAACCAGTCTTTTACGGCGCTGTAGATAATCTGGTCCATGCCCATCGGGGCGTTAAGTGTAAGGTTGGCCAGTATCGAATCCGTTGCGGTAGATCCATGAAAAAACATTTGCTTCCTCCTTTCTTAGTCGAATGAAATACTCCCGCCTTTAAGATCAGAAACCTCATACCCATCTAATCCATACCAAACTGCTGAGAATGTATGTGGATCTATTTTGAATTCATCAGGTATGATATTCCCGTTTTTATCTACTTCGTAAGTCAAATACTTCAATTCTCGTATCACATCCGGGCAATTGGACGAACAAATGATCTTTTTGAATCTCTTCACCTTTTTGGTGTTTGCAAGCCTGGAACCTTGAAACTTTTTAGCACCCTTCATACGAAAGCCTATTTGCTTATAATATTGGATTGTCTTAGGCTCCGCACTATCAGCGATAATCAATTCCTGCGACTCCTTAAACTCACTTATTTCCACCGCTGTTAAGTCATCAGTCATTTTATTCTTGTAATACTGCCAGTAGATATAAAGGATCTTTGCCTTATGGTCTATTGCCATACGAACAATAGCGTTATAAGAGTCTTCAAAGCCGAAGTCCATCCCCACACGTTGAATAGGTTGCCTTATAGCCTCTATTGCATCTATGACCTTTTCATGAGGCCACTCTTCAAATTGCGGCAGTACTCTAATTCCATTAATGCCAAAATGACCTTTACGGGCTATCCGGTAAAGGTCTGGATCATAGTCTTTCAGTTCGTCTAGTTGCTGGATGTAGCTTTCAGGCAAAAATAAATTATCATCTGCTGTTGAGTGATGATAATAGGTATCATTCGTTATGATTGTTCGTTTTTCGTATAACTCATGATCATCCAGTATAAAACGTTTGTTCAAGTCATCTTTGAAGAAGTGAGTAAACGACCAGTTATCTTCTCCCACAGGGTTTGTAGACAACAGCATGTGAAGCTCTAACTTCGGGTGCCGTAACCGTCCTAGAAGCTCCTTGAATCCTGCATACTTGATTTCAGAGCACTCTTCCAGCCAAACAATTGAAATGTTGTTAATGGATTTCAGCTTAGTCGGCTTATCCATCCCTTTAAATATAATCTTGCTACCGTTTGGAAAACGTAGCTGCATAGGGGATGTTAAACACTTAATCTTATGATCCAATCCCAAATCAATAACGATTTCTTCAAGCAAAGAATATGTTGAATCCCTGTGAGTATCATACACCTCCCGAACTACCAAGGCCGTACGCTTCTCACTCAGTAATTTTAGGATGAGCTTCAGGGCTACGTGATAACTCTTCGATGATCCATAGCCACCCACTAGGAATTGAAATTTCGTTGACCAGTCAAATAGAAAGTCTTCAAAGTGTGGGTTTACTTCTTTTTCAATCACTGGAATCACCTTTACGCTTGATGACAATTTCAATAGGTTTGTCGTCATCCTTCGTAGCCTTCTGTTCAAGCAAAGCGATCTCACCTTTCAGCCTGGCGATCCGCAGCTCCTGTTCTTCGGTCGCTAGATCCGTCTTCAGGAACTCGTCATATTGCTTGATTAGGCTTTGAAGCGTACCCATGGCTCGGCTCTGCGCCTGAAGGAATGTGGCTTGCTTGTCCCAAGCCTGCTGAACTTCCCAGCGCTCACCCCAAACGTTGCCGCCCTTCTCCTCGATCTTGGTCGTCGTCACGTCTTTCCGATCCTTAACGTACATAATCTGCTGGGCTCGGATGATCGCCGTGTACTGGATCATGATGTTATCCCATACGATGTCCAGTGGCTCCCTTATCTGCAGCTGCTCCATAATCTCCAGCGATTCCGCCGGCAGATACTTCTGGAAGAATCCATGCGTAACGGCCTTATCGTTTCCTGGAGGGCCACCAGGTCCACCGCGATTCCCTACAGCGTTCTTATTGCCCTTGGGCGCTCCGCCTTTGTTTGTGTGCACCCTTTTCGGTTTGTGTGCACCCTTTTCACGGGACCAACCATGCCGCTGCTTCCAGCTCTTGACGGTGTTAATTGAGACGCCGTGTTTGTCAGCAATCTCTTGATATTTCATGCCTAGCAAATAATCCTGCTCGGCCAGCTTATGCAATTCCGCCATTTACACGATCACCACCCCCGGCGTTGTGTTGGTTTTGTAACATAGAAAAAAGCACCCCGAAGGATGCTTGATTTTGATAATTAATCTTTATTGGTGTAAGATACCATCGCAGTATAATTAACCTCAGAGTACACGCCATATTCTGTATGGGTACTAATAGCTAAAGGAACTGCAACATACGTTACCCCAATGTTTGCCTTATTACCACTATCAAATTCAGCTAAGAATTCGTTGACGTATTGTTCTAGTGTTGCAAGATTGGTACTTTCAAATGTCTTAACCCTGAACATACATTCCACCTCCTCTCGCCAGCATACTTCGACCCACAGGAAGGAATTCCCTCTTTTTATGTCGAAAGTAGTGGTTCGAAAGGAGGTGTTTTTTCTTGTTTAAGTCGACCAAAGATTTTGATAAGGCTATGCATGCGATCCTCAATAATATCCAAAATGGCGAGTCCGATTTCTTCGCTAATTTGAATATCGATGAAACGGATGCTGTTGACGCTCTTGAAAGGGCTATTGAACTGGGATTTATCAATGGACTCACACTCAGGCGTGCAGCAGGTAATCATGTAATGTTTTCAAAAAATAACCCGCGGTTAAGCTATGAAGGTTTATCGTTTGTTGAAAATTTTAAAGGTTGATTAATCGTATTTGAGTGCGCTATCTCCTTAGTGCGCTCAAATACATACTCCATATTGCTGTAAGTGATTTTGTTTCGACTCAACACCTCAAGTAATTCATTCGCCACCATTTCCATATCGATAATCATGTCTTTCACCCCTTCCCTATTCAGTTGTGCTAATAGCTCGTCTCGATACTTTGCTTTTTCCAAAAAGAAAAAGCCGCTAAGAAAGCGACTTAAACAGAAATATTTATTGACGTACGTAAATATAAAATGGTATAATATAGACAAGGAGGTGAACAAGATGTCAAAAACGAGAAAAGAAGAACGACGCGATGAACGAACGGCTAAAATCTTACTTATGACGGCAATCATAAGTTTGATGGGTTCGATCATCACCCTCATCACCACGCTGGTTCGCTAATCAGACAACCCGGAAGGGAGGCCCTGCAAAGGGCTTCCTGAAAGGGTGGGTGAAATATAAGGTGTCGTTCTTCTTAACTCGATTATACCACAAAGGAGCTGATCGTATGAACGTCTCCAAGATGAATAAAGCAACGATGATTATCAGTGTATTATCGATTTTGATAAGCCTGACAGCCATAGCCATCCTTATTGCAAAGTGGTGACATTATGCTTGAATTTGAATCCAAAGAACAACTGACTGCCTGGATAGCTCAAGAGCTCATTAGCACAGCCGAAGCTATTGAGATTCTGGGCTGCACTCGTCAGAACCTTCATTCCTTCGTTAAGCGGGAAAGACTCGTGCCGGTCAAAGAGACGAACCGGGAACGCTTATTTTGGAAGTCAGAGGTTTTAAACCTCAAAGATGAAGTTGCCAAGTACAACCGTAAATGACCCGTCATTATGGCGGGTCTTTTCTTTTGACTCGAACACAACGAAAAAGCATCCCTAAAGGATGCTTAAACATACTTTCCATTTTCAGTTAATTTGATTTCCCCCATACTCAAAAGGATGTCTAAATCCTTATCAATCGCTCCGGGGGCAATCCCATCACCTAGCCATGTCTTTTTGATTTCTTCGAGGGTTAGCCCTTCTTCATGTTGTTTAATCAGACTTAATAGACTTACATTGTACACTTGCGATATCCTCATCTGGTCACCTAACTCCCGTACATTTGTTTCTCTACCTGAGGCGTTATGCAAAAGCCACCTCAAGTTGTTCTTTAATTATTATAAACTTCTAACATCGACTTTGATATGACCTACTAGCTGATCGTCTTCGTCTAATACAAAAGGTTTAATCCCTTCCCGAGGAACAATAATCTGTTGGTTCCAAATCTCGGCCGGTTTAATATTTGCATGGCAACTTCCAGTTAGAATAAAGCTCTCTAAACCAACGGTTGTAGTATATAGAACGACATAGCCCGTCACGACACCCACACCTCCTCCAGATATCAAACTTCGACATCAAGGGATATATTTCCTGCAAAGAAAATACCGCCTAGATCCGAGACGGCAAAATGAAAAAACAAAAAAGCACCCGCTAGGATGCTTTTTTCTACCAAAAGCCTTTATTTTCGCCCTGTTCAATAAAGTCATCATCTTCATCGTTTACAGAGCTTGCATACTCAATAACTCGTATGTAATTGATATTACTCGAATGAATTATCATTTCGCCGTAATTATCCTTTACACGAAACCACTTTGATGTCTCTATCTTATTAAGCGCATCATCAAGTTCTTCTCTATCTTTGTAAGATAGATTTATACTTTTTTCATCACTAAAATAAATGGTAATTCCAAATTTATCCACATTCAAATCACTCGCCTCCTTATTCCCTAATAGCTTCGACATATTTATCCAAATTCCTCTCTAGCTTGAAAAGAATAAAAGACCGCCTCGATCCGAGACGGCAAGAAGGGGAGATAACGAATAAAAGGTTAACGAATAATCCGAACGGCAGGATTTGAACCCACACTACTTACTCCCAAGGCAAGCGTGCTACCCAGCTACACTACATCCGGTTATAAAAGAGACGGCCGCTTGACCGCCTCCTTACATGAAGGGCACAATATCATATTAACACGGAAAATCAGACGTTTGTTCTCGTTCTGTTCGCAATTAATTCGCTAATTTTTCGTACTCCGTCAAAGCCTTCTTTCTCCAGCGGTAGAACACGTCCTTGGATATATTCATTTCCTTGCTGGCTTTATCCCACGATATCCCATCAATCAAGTGTATCCGCAGCAGCTTCGCATAATCCGGTTTATACTGTTCCAGGGCATCCAACACCGCATCGATCCGGTTCACTTCTGCCTGTAGATCTTGCAACTCGGTCAGACGCTCCATAATCTCCTCGATTCCATTCCGGATATCATATCCTCTCGCCTCGATCACCTTTTGAATCTTTCGTCGCAGCTCCTGCAGCAGATCTGTGTCTTCAGGGTCCATGACTTGAACAGGTACGGCTTGCTTCTGTGCCTTTACACCGGCAGGATACCAGGTCATATAGGTATGGGCTACACTCTCCAATTTTTGCTCGTATCCGGATAGATACATATACGACGGCAGCCCTCTCAATTTGCGGTGCAGCTCCTGCAACTGGTCATCCTCATTCAGTCGGGATACCGTGATTCCGGCACCCACGCTATACGTCGATAGTGCCTGTATGCGGGCTTTCTTTTGGCGATATTGGGAAAGCTGCTCTATCACCTGTTGTTCTATTGTCATGATGCCTTCATCCTTTCTATTCTGGCTTTAACGGCTTCCATCAAGGCATCTTGCCCGGCGGCCTTGCGCTCCAATGCTGCCACGGCGTCCTCGTCCATTGTGCCCTCGGCTACCAAGCGGATAACCACGATGTTGTGCCTAACACCTTGTCGGTGGACCCTTGCATTAGCCTGCTGGTCTTCTTCCAGGCTCCATATCTGATCAAACCAGACAACCGTCCGACAGCTTGAATCTTGTAGGTTCAGGCCGTGACCGGCTGACTTTGGATGCAAAAGCACCAGCGGTATCTCGTCATTATTCCAAGCCCGGATATCCTCATTCCCGTCTTTACCTTTCCGTAGGATTCTCGCTTGCGGGAACCGCTCTTGAATCCGTGACAGGCTATGCTTGAAATTGTAAAACACCATAACCGGCTTGCCGTTGGCTGCCTCGATCACATCTTCCAAGGCGTCCAGTTTGGCTTCATGAATCAACTTAACGCCCTTGTCCTCGTCGTACACAGCGCCACTAGCCATCTGCAACAGTTTATTTGACAGGACGGCCGCAGTGTTGGCCACGACATCAGCATCCAAGAACGGAAGTAGTAACTCCTTCTCCAGTTTCTTGTACAGCTCCCGCGCTTTCGGGCTTAAAGAGATCTGGATCGTCCGATCAATCCGTTCAGGCAGTTCCAGCCAATCCTCTGCTTTCATGCTGACGGCAATATCAGAAATGGCCTCATATACCCGTTCCTCTGCTTCCTGTTTGGCTTTCCACTCATAAACCACGTGGCCGCTACGACTACCGGGTGTAAAATAACGATCGCGATAACCGGTTATCGTCTTACCTAGTCGTTCCCCTTGATCGATCAGATACATCGGCGCCCATAGATCCATAAGACTGTTCGGGGCTGGCGTACCTGTCAGGCCGATCACACGCTTCATCATTGGCCGGACCCGGCGAAGGGCCTTGAATCGTTTGGCCTGTGGGTTCTTGAAGCTGGAAAGCTCATCGATCACCACGGTATCAAACGGCCATTGGCTGCCGTACTCGCTGACAAGCCACTCCACATTCTCCCGGTTGATCACATAGATATCAGCCTCTGCTTTCAAGGCTTTGCGTCGAACTGCGGCGCTCCCTAAAACCTTACTGATCCGGAGATGCCTCAAATGGTCCCACTTCTCAATCTCTCGGGCCCAAGTGTCATCTGCTACCCGCAAGGGTGCAATAACCAAAACACGACCAGCCTCGAAATAATCATTCAGCAATAAATCCATGGCAGTCAGGGTGCTAACGGTTTTGCCTAGCCCCATCTCAAGCAGTAGCGCAATGAAGGGTGTGTCCAGGATCCGCTGGGTAGCATACTCCTGATATTGGTGCGGTTTAAACTTCATTTGACTCTCACCTCGTCTATAAACCGGTCAATGTCCTCGTTCGAATCAATTTTATAATGTCTGTGACCCAGGCTAAGCAGCTTTCTCTTCCAACGTTCCTGTAAGGGCTCCAGTTGCTTACCCGGTGCTTTCATCTCGACATATATTGTTTGACCGTTAGGAAGAAGGACAATCCGGTCCGGTACTCCTCGATTTCCTGGGCTTACCCACTTTGGCGCTTCCCCGCCGATCCGTTTGACTTCACGGACCAAACGGCGTTCCAGTGCAGACTCTCTCATATTTACTCCTTTCGTTAGGTTGCCAAATTGCCCCCTACACGCACGTACTGCGTTTTTACGCGTTTAAGTTATATTTCCGTATCCCCTATATGGGTTAATTAATATTATTATTAAAATAGTAGAATTTACGGCAACTCTGGCAACGATAGCCCTTCAACCCTTGGTACGATTGGGGTTTCCGTGGTTGCTGTAAAATTCACTTCTCGGCAAATCTTCGGCAACCTCGGAAACGGGTCACGGCAACCCGGCAACCTCTCCGGCAACCCTTTACGGCAACCGTTCAAAAACCCTTTGTACACCATAACCGGGAAGCTTGGCTTTTCCTTTTCGTTCAGCCCACCCTGGGATATTACGCATGATGTCCATTATTTCTTTTGCCTCCCAGGTACGCATATCACCGCGCTTTTTACCAAGGCACTCCGTCCATATCTGGGCTGCACAGACTCGGTCACGCAGATCTTCGGTAGGTCGCCCCATCTCATCCTCTAATGGCATATCAAGCCATTCCTGAATAATGCCTTCTCTTGGATCCATCTCCATATGTGCAGCTTGTTGTCGTTCCGCCTCCATGCGGGCCTCGCTATCCAGTTCCAAGGTTTCCCCCGCCTTAAACCAGCTCACAACCTCGGCCCATATTTGGCTCACTTCTTCCTCTGTTAAATGATCCCAATGACTCAATGAAGCACGATCCGGAAATATCTCGATGGGCCAAAAACGACGGTTCCCGGTCGCATCCCGGAGGAAATCCCTTGTATTCGTCGTCCCGAAGAAGACGCACTTCCGCGGGAACTCCGAGACTTGACGGTCATAGGCCACCCGGTACCGGTCTTCTGTTTTGGATAAAAACGCCTTGACCTCTTCAACCTCAGTCTTTTTCATGGCCGACAGCTCGCCGATCTCGAAGATCCAGCCGCTCTGCAGGTGTTCGCCGGCTTCCTTATTCTCAAATGTCCGTAAGGAGTCAGAGAACCATTCACGGCCAAGCTTCGCCAGCAGGGAGCTTTTCCCGGCCCCCTGTGGCCCGACTAGGACCAGCATCTGGTCAAACTTACATCCTGGACGATAAAGCCTTGCGACGGCTGCCAGCAGCATCTTCCGCGTAACTTGTTTGGTGTAATGGATATCAGCTGCACCCAGGTAATCGATAAAAATCCGTTCAGCCCGGGGCATGCCATCCCATACGGTACTCTCCACATAAGCCTTGATTGGATGGAACGTATTCCGATGCACCACCTCTGTGAATGCATTCTGTATGGTCTTGGCCGAGTTGATTCCGTGAACCTTGGCAAACCAATGCTGGAGCCGTTTATCATCTGCACCCAGCCAAGGCTCATATGACCGCCCAAGACGTTCCTGTTCACGCCACGGCAGCGGGCTCCGGATAACCTCCGTATTACCGAAAGCGTCATACGCAAGTGTTCCATGCCATAAGCCATACGTTAGGATCAATTCCACATTCCCGGCAGTCGGCAGTAGCTCACCGCTTTTATGGTGCCTCTCAAGCTTTTCCGTCCAGCTGTCATCCTCCGGATCGTCAGGGCTGCTGTCCTCATCATCGAACGCGGCAGCCATCTCGGCGAAATCTGCTTGCTTCTCAATAGCGGCCAGACGTTTAACCTCCGGTCGTTGTATTGCCCATTGCTCCATAGCCATGTGACTCGGCTTCTTAACGTCAGGCGTATGCTCTTTCACCCGTTCGTCCAGATGGCCGAATTTATGAACTCGTACAAGGTCAAAAAGATTATAAGTACGTCCGTCTGCGATCGGATCGCTGTCCTGATGGGAGAAAGCGAGATCCTGATCCGGATAGACTTCCAGACCGTTACCGCTCGAGCCCTTGGTGTATGTGTACCGGTCCGGCATCGAACCCTTTTCGTAAACATCTGATAGAAAAGTTTCAATGCCTTCTTCAATGGTGAATGCCCTACAGAAGAGGCCTATGGTCCCGAACTTCTCCCGAGGATCCTGCGCTCTCTTGGCTGCTAGCTGAGCAGGAGATTTATCTTCCGGGTGCCGCGGCCAGATCATGACGTCATGCCAATCGGAATACTCATCGAGGATCCGATCCACAGAGAGCGGTTCCCCCTCGAAAACTTCCAAGACCGGATCCGCGTCCTTGCTGCAGCTCGGCAGGTACATAAGCCGGTGGACGTCAAACGTGGTCTTGTCAAAATACTCCATGCCGATATGCTCCGACAGTTTACGGCTGACGGCTGCGTACTCATCCGGGCTCATGTTCCGATCCACCGGAATGATCAGGCGGTATTTCGGTTTCTCCGGCCGATGGCTATGCGTGGAATAGATAACATAGGCCGTCCCTCCCAGCACAAGTTCAGCCGAAAATATAAAATCCTCGTCTCCGCGATCGACATCCAAAGTAATCAAGCTCCGGCTATCGACATTCTCCTTTTTCCGGCGCCCGGTGCGGACAAGCCCGCCAACAAAAGCGGGCCCATCCTTCACCTTACCGCGGGAGACATTGTTCATCTTGTCATACTGGGCCATCGTCTCTGCTGTCCGCCGGACCTTCCGCAGCCGGTCCACGAACTCATCCCAGGTCAAATATTCAGTTTTCCAGTTCGTATCAGCCCGGTGCTTGCCGAAGCTAATGTCCAGTTCCTGCATGATGCCACCCCTATTACGTTCTATTTCACAAACCTTCTTGCAAATCTTAACTGCTGCTCAATATAGGGATCCGTATACTGACCGCCCATCGCCAGCCAATCGCCTATTCGCTTATTAATGTCCTCCAGGACAACCATGGGTAGCTGATCTGAGATTTTCAGAATCTCATCCATTGGATTCGGCTTTGTCATTCTTCGAGCTCCGAATCTTCTTCGTAGTCTTCATCCGACTCACATCCACTACAAGCTGCGTATGAGTGTCTATATTCATAAGTGCCGCACGCTGAACACACGACGTAATTCATATCCCACTAACCTCTCTTTCGAAATACAGGGTTATTTATATCGCCATAACGCTCTTTCATCTTCTGAATGCTTCTCCGCCCGTTATCTGCATAGGAGATAAGCGGCCTTGTTGCTGCCTCTTCCTGAGACCATCCGCGGCGTACTCTCGCGTAGAAGTTTTCCCGACTTATCCCGTTACTCGCTGCCGTCGCCATGATTTCATCCGAGTATTTGCCTTGAAACGATTTAGCATAGAGACAAAGCTTCTGACGTGCGTACTTATCCGCAACAGGTTCTGTTGCTGCCCGTTCAGGATCCCATCCATACTCCAAGCGTCTATTGAAAGTCTGCCGCTTAATCCCGTTACTTTCCGCCAAGGCAATCCAGTGTTTACGGACGTTCATCTTACGAGGTGGTTCTGATAAAGCCCTTTCCTTCGGCCATCCTGCCGTTCGAAGCCGCCAATCGAGCAACATGGAGCTTATCCCGTTCTTTTCGGCAATGGCGTATTCTTCAGGGGTAATGTAGAAGTAGTGTCCCATACCGCTTTACACCTCCTGGGTGATGGTACCGGTAAGGCCATATAGACCTCGCCGATCAGCTCACCGTTATCGTCATATATCAAATCCCAAGGGATATCTTGAAAATAAGGATCAAAATCATACATGATTCCATCAATCCTTCTTATAAAAGTCCGTCTCAAAGGCTTCGGCACGAAGTGGAAGTCCCGGCGCCCATTCGATCGGCTGCCCCATAATTTCAGTTATCTCGTTTAACGAGTCCCTGCCATTGTCGTAAGGCTCATCGACTATGACCTCATCATGGACATGCATCCGAGTCTCAAAGCCTGCAGCATCCAAGCGAAGCATGCTCACGGCCAGACAGTCCCGGCTGATCGCCTGCACAATGTTCTCGACTAGCTTCGGTCCGTAAGTGTCAATCTTGCCCCATGTCTTCTTTGTCTGGTCCACACCGTCATAGACAAGTGCCGGCTTATCAAATTTCCCATCAACAATCCGTGGGTTTACATAGGCCAAACGGCGACCAGATGGCAGCCGGATAAACAGATAGCCGCCTTCGCAGTAAAATGTCAGACCATACTGCAGCTTGATCGTTCTTCGCTCTTGGACTGCCGTCATAGCGGCCCTGTCCACATCCCACCAGAGCTGAGTAATCTTCTTATTAGCTGCACGCCATGTTTTAACTAGTGGCGGCAGCTCATCCGGAGTGAGCCCCATTTTAAGAGCCCCCATCTGCTCCAGAGCGCCAACAGCGCCACCATAACCCAATGCAAGCTCCGAGATCTTCCCTTTTTGGCGTAAGTCCTTGGTGATCTCTTCAAGGGTCAAGTGGAACATCTGCGCCGCCGAGGCTTCGTAAATCTTGCCATGGGTCTTGAATACCTCCAGCCGCCAGGTCTCACCCGCCAGCCAGGCTATCACCCGCGCCTCGATCGCAGAGAAGTCTGAAACGATAAAGCGACATCCCGGCGAAGGAATGAAGGCCGTCCGGATCAACTGAGACAGGACAAATGGCGGAGCGCCAAACAGCATTTCCAGCAGCTCATAATCTCCGGATAAAAGTAGATCCCTTGCGAGATCCAAGTCCGGCAATTTGTTCTGCGGGAGATTCTGCACTTGCACCAGCCTTCCTGCCCAGCGCCCGGTCCGGTTAGCTCCATAGAACTGTAGTAATCCCCTAACCCGGCCGTCCTGGCAGCGTGCGCGCTGCATGGCTTCGAACTTCTTCACCGATGTTTTGGACAGCTGCTGCCGGAGCTTCAGCATCGTTTTAACCTTTTCGCTCTTCGCTTCTTTGATCAGACCCGGTATAGTGTCTTTGGTTAAGCCGTCGATCTGGATCCCTTCCTCTTCCTCCAGCCAGGCCTTCAACTGCGCCGGGCTATTCGGATTGTCCAGACCAGTGAGCTCCTTGGCCTCCTGAACCGTTCGAATCTTAAAGGCTTCATCACATTCGATGGCCCGAGTATCTAGCTCCGGATGAAGCTGTATCCCGTTATCATTGATCTTCTGATCCAAAGCCCAGAGCTTATGTTCAAATTCGGATATCTCGTATTTCTCGATCATCTTTCGAACGGCCCGTTCGGCTTCAACGTCTTGCCGGTTATACTCCTTGTACTGCTGCCACTTCTCCGGGTCATGATATGGGAGGTTACGGGTCCGCCCACCGTTGACCTTGGTCGGCTTGCATGGCGTAGAAAAATATTTAATCAGCGCCTTACCAGCACTGTCTTTCTGTTCATCCACTTTCAGCACCTTGGCAACTCCGGCCAGATCTCCAGGCAGCCCCAAGGTCAGAGCATGAACACTTGAACAGCGCCATTGTTCTGGCGGCATCAGATAGCCCATGTATTTCGCCAGCGCAGTTCGTTCGAAGTTAGCATTGAAGGCGGTTTTGATCACATCCATCTTCAAGGCTTTGATCACATCGCTTGGAATTGCCTCAAAGTCCATCAGATCGATAACCGTCACCGGATCATTATCGAAAGCAAAACCGAACAGAAGAATTTCAAAGTCAGGAGCCTCAACGTAGGGATAGACGCCCGATTTTTTAATATCAAGGCTGCTGTATGTTTCAAGGTCAATTTGGAGAAGCGTCATAGCTTCTTCCCACCGTGACGCTGTGGCCGTGTTGCGTTGTATGCCATCTTCTCCCTGATTGCAGTCTCCAGGTCGATACCGTGCCGTCCGCATACATCGAATACTCTGATCACGATGTCAGCCAACTCTGACGGGATGCCGCAGGGTTTGCAATTCGGGGTAATAGGGTCATTCATTCTTGTTTTTAATTCTTTATTTTCATACCAAACTTCGGTAATATCCCGACCGTTCCGGTAATCCTCCAGAGCTTCTGATGCTTCCGAGTGAATCAGAGAAATGATTTCCCCAAAACTGCAGTCTTCGTCCCACCAGCCCTTTTCGACTGCATTACGATGTGCTTCTTCAACCAATCGGCTAATGGTCAATCCTTCAGGCAGCTCATTACGTTCTGTTCCCCAATGCCCATTACGCTTTAGAATTTCAACAATCTCAGTAGCATAAGGTTCATCCGTGTTAACGACGATGTATGAATTAATGCCTTTACCCAACAACTCTCTTTCATCGTTTATTATGTTAAGGAGCTGGTACATCTTCTTTCGATCTACTTCGAGTAGCAGTGTATCAATGTCAGCGATTTTCACTACTGCATATTTGTATTGCATGGATTAGTCCCTCCGATTTGAGATTTTGCGGTTATAAAAAGGGGCCTGTATCCCAAGCCCCTCCAAAGAAGTAAATTGATTAGTTCAAGTAATCGTCATCGTCACTGATGTCCACAATGTCATCGAAGTCCTCACTTGCAAAGTCATCATTCAGGCTGCTTCGTCCGCCCAGGAAATCTCCATCTTGCACTTTAACGAGGTTGTTCAGCCCTGCAGCAACGCCACGGTTTCCTTTAGCATCGAATGGATAGAAGTTCAAACTCACTTTGGCGTAGCAGCCGGAGTATACTTCAGTTGTATCCGTGATCTCTTGGAATTTGGTTTTACCGTTGCCATCCTT
Source organism: Paenibacillus sp. 2KB_20 (assembly GCF_052115765.1). Lineage (NCBI taxonomy): Bacteria > Bacillati > Bacillota > Bacilli > Caryophanales > Paenibacillaceae > Paenibacillus > Paenibacillus sp. 2KB_20. The sequence continues at coordinate 73,711 of NZ_JBFRHH010000002.1, forward strand.
ACCGATCGGCTTAGCAATCCCAGGCTTGTTTTTGCTCGAAGCATTCAGGAAGTAATGACCGGCATACGCTTCATCATCTGGCCGTTCCTCGTCACCGTCACGCAGCGGTGTCTTACAGTTTGCCGGGATCTTGCCGCCCCATTTACTCTTTCCAAGCTCCTTTGCAGCATCGACAGCAGCTTTGATCTTGCGAAGTGTTTCCTTATCTGACTTCGGGATCAAGATCGCCGTGCTGTATTTCTCATCTCCACCATCGATAGATTGCGGTTCAAAAACGTGAGTATAAGAAAGACGTACCATTCCTGTGATTACTTTGGTTGATTGATTATCGATTGCCATATTTGTTCGAACTCCTTTAATTGTTTTATTTTTAAGCGGACACCGAGGATGGGGCTTTTCTTTCCAAGGATGAACCCCGATTTGCCCTTTTCTGAGGCCGCAGTAGTAAACAGTTGAGATGTAACCAACACTCTTTGACCTTAAATGCCGACAGTTACTACATAGCATCCGAGAAATCCTCATTTGCAAAATCTTGATCCACGCTATTCAGCTCCGGCCGCTTATCAGTCTCCGGCACCAGTACCGGTTTACCTGGAGGCTTCACGATTAGACCGTCCAACAAGGAAGCAAGCTCCTTTTTGCCGATCTTCTTCTCCAGATCACCAATGCCAAGCAGCTCCTGCGGCTTGAGATACTTTTCAGCTTCAAGCTCAGCAGTTTCTAATGCTTTACGAGCAGCAACCTTATCGGTAATGGCTCGGTTGCTCCTGCCTTCAACTAGTTTCCACGATGGGATCTTCGCGCCAGCTTTAGCCTGATCGAAGGCGTATTCCTCAACGTCCTTTGCCCACACTTTCAATTGCTCAGCTACAAATAAAACCGAGCCGATTTCGTCCATGGATAAAAGAGCCGGATCCTGAAATTCATACGCAAGAGCCTTCATATTCTCATCAGCACGCGCACGGCAGTTCCCTTTCACTTTGCACCATCGGCAATGGCTACCGGGCTCGAATTCACCTTCCCCAGCGTCTGCCAGCGCAGCTGCAGGCTTAACAACGACCTCGGCCCATTCAATTAGCTCACCAAGCGGAAGCGTATCTGTACTGACGCTATCCAGTCGTGGCTGAACAATTGTCATACTGACTTCTTTGATCGAATAGAGATAATTCCAATTCGACCAGGCGCCCAGACCGTACAGCCGGAGCTGAGGGTTACCGATCGCGCTGACCGGAACGCCCTTACCATATTTGAGGTCAATGACATCAAGCATCCAGTCCGAGATAATCACAACGTCACCGGTACCGTATCCATCCGGAACCCATTCCGAGAAATCCACACGCTCTTCGAAAAGTATCACTGCATCCTTCGTTCGAGTCTTGGCCGCCATGAAGCGTTCCTCTACAACATCCACATAGGCAGCCACTGCGTCTTCCATTTCCGGTCCGTAATAGGAGTTGGTTTTCTTGAATTTTTCAATGGCCTTATCAAGCCGTTTACGTTCGGTCGCATTACAAGGGGTTAGTCTCCGGCGTAGGATCAGCTCGGACAGCTCATGGGCCGCGGTCCCCTCATCGGCGAACTCGCTACGTTTATCGGGGATGCTCTCCTGCAGCCGGGCGCTGGGCGGACAGTTTATCCACTGATCCGCCTTGGACGCACCCAATAAGGCATGGGCCCGTTCAGCATGTGCTGGCTGCGTCATAGAAGATTCTCCAGCTCTTCCATGAAGGCGATTCGCTTCTCTTCTGGTACATCCGAGATCGACGCACTTTCAAACTTGCCCAGCAGTTCTTTGATGGCTGGCTTCTTCTTCGGATCCTTGCCGACTTCTTGAGCCTTAGCCCGGAGATCCACCACGCTTGGAATTTCCTCTTCTTCAGTCGATCGACCATCTTCAGCTTCTTCCTCGATTTCCTTCTCAATGGCGTCAACGTCAATTTTCTGACCGACATCTACATTTTTGCTTTCATCTTTCTTGACAGTAGAGGTTTTCCGTTGACGTGACTTCGGTTCTTCAGAAACGGTAGCAGACGGAGCAGCTGGCCCGCCGAATGCAGCGGACAATGTAGCAAACTCTTCTATGGCTTGTGCGGCGTTATCGCCGTTAATCGTAATTTGTACGGGCATGTATAAGTCCTCCTGATAATTGAATTATTAATTGCTAGCAGGGTGTTGACTATAATGCTCAACGACCGATTTAATGCAATCAGTACAGATTAGTTTTGATTGGAATTCTTTTAATTTTGTAGGCTCTGACTCCCCACAGATAAAGCAACCAGGTGCATATCTACTGATGATGATCTTGTCAGCCTCAGTGTAAAACTCCATCGGGTCCCCTTCTGCGATTCCAAACGTGCGGCGCAGCTCTTTAGGGATCACAACGCGCCCCAGATCATCGATCCGGCGAACAATTCCTGTAGCTTTCATATTGCTTCTCCTTCCGACCAGTGTTAAACTGACCTTAACTAGTTGAATGATTTGCAGTTTGACGGCTCCTACCCCGTTCAAGCTGCATTTTTCTTTTTAAGACGTGAAGCCAGGCTGATATATTGTCGGCGGTACACTTCCCGGAGCAGCGAAGACTTTGTTGTCTCGATCAGCTCCATCAGGTTTTTACAGCTGCGGATCCGTAACCTCTTGTTCACCTTCCTGTTTCACCCCCTTCCGGCAATTACTGTTACTGCGCCGAGCTTCTTAATCAGACACGGTGCGGAGCAAACAAGCTCAAAATCGATTTTCCAAGCGGGTTGACCGAAGTAGATTTCCTTACCGCATAACTCATTAGCGCAGTAGTCGATAACCTCATCGGCTATCAGGTCCCTTACCTTGCTCATTTAGTCACCTCATTTCAGGCAATTTGCCCTCATCCATCTATCAACTTCAGACCAAATCACTCTTGTTTGCCTTTGACCTACGTTGTACGACGGGAATCCGGTTCTGTGCTTTAATTCATAAGCTTTTCTTTTGCTAATTTTTAGACGATCCGCCAATTGAGGAATGGTTAGTAACTCTTCATGATTTGACAATAGTACCCCTCCTAAGCTGCTTACTCTCTCACAAGTTCATCCAATGTAACCCCCAAAGCATCGGCAATCTTAACAAGGGTTTCTATTTTTGGGCCTTGTTTTTTTGAGCCCAGACCATACAATACAGTTAGGGAAACTCCGCTTTCTTTTCCTAGTTGATAAATTGTCCATCCCTTCTCATTGAGCAGGTTCTGTATATTCCCTTCAATCTTCAGCCCCATGTTTACCACCTCCTTGATCACATATTATAACCCTTTACGGTCATAGTAAAGCCTAGTTATAACCCTTTACGGTCATATAATACCTGATTTACTTTTGATTTCTCTTTTATACTTGACTTATCTCCCTATTCTGTTTTATTATCCCCTTATTAGGTTATATCCGAATTAGGTTATAGTGGAGGTTGTTAAAATTGGGGATAGCAGAAAGAATTCAAGGTCTAATGAATGAAAAAGGAATAAGCGCCTACAAACTTTCTAAAGAAACGGGAGTCCCGTACACTACACTCACCAAGATTTTGAATAAAACAACTAAGAATCCCCAAATAGATTCACTTCAATTAATCGCCAATTACTTTGACAAAAAGGTTGATTACTTCACACAAGGTGAGGTTGATTCTGAAAATGAAAAAAGTAGTTATTATGTACTTACTGAGAAGGATGAAGCAGATATAGCAAAAGAGCTTGAAAGAATGATGAAGAAATTAGAGGGGGATAGTGGTATCTCATACCTTGGAGAACCACTTGAAATGGATGAGAACGATCGAGAATTATTAAGAATTTCATTTGAAAATTCGTTACGTGTTGCTAAACAAATAGCAAAAAAGAAGTTCACTCCTAAAAAATATCGGGACTAATCTATTTGGGGGCTTCACAAATGAACATAATAATAGATCGTAAAGTGGAGAAGATTATTAAATCTCATCAAACTAATGATCCTCATAAAATAACATCAAATATGAAGGTTGAAGTCATTTATGAAGAATTAGGTGATATTTGGGGATACTTTCATTTTTACAAGCGTATTCCGATCATACATATCAATCATCGACTCAACGAAGAGAACACTCGTCATACTATAGCCCATGAGTTAGGGCACTACATATTTCATCCGAACATAAGCACACCCTTTTTGAAATCGAATACATTGTTTTCAATTGATCGAATAGAACGGGAAGCCAATTATTTTGCAGTTCATCTTCTTGTTGGAAATAATAGACCAGAACCTTTTGAAACGAGGGAACAATTTTTACTCAGATGTCAAATCCCTACAAAATTTCATAGCTTCTATTAAGACTTATCGGTAGAGGCTTATTTCGTCACGCCCAAACAAGAACATACATTCCCCATGAAAGGCGGTGTTGCCTATTAAATGTAAATCAAACTAAATTAATTTAAGAAGGAGGAGCAAACATGAAAGGTCACGTAAGAAAAAGAGGTAAGAAGTGGTGTTTTGTCCTAGATATCGGACGAGACGAAAACGGGGAAAGAAGGCAGAAATGGTTTTCCGGATATGACAAAGAAAAAGACGCTGAACGGGCTATGATCGAAAAAATAAAAGAAATTAACGACGGCGTATTTATTGAAGAATCTGAAGAAACTGTGTCTGAGTTTATGACTAATTGGCTTACAAATAAAAAAAACCAAGTCCGCCCTGGAACATGGAAATCGTATTCTTGGTTAATAAATACTCACTTAATTCCACATCTCGGAAAAGTAAAAGTGTTTCACCTTAAACCTAGACATCTAAACGATCTCTATAATCAAAAGCTATTAAATACAATATCTGCGAATTCAATTAAAAAGCTTCATGGGCTTATTAAAGATGCTCTAGATGAAGGCATTGGTTTTGGTGATATATCAAAAAACGTAGCCAATGCGGTGACTCCACCGAGAGTTAAAAAAGTGAAGTTTGAAGTATGGAATGAAGCACAATTAAAAGTCTTTTTAGAATCAGCAAAAACTAACCGTTTTCACGTTGTCTTTGATCTAGCGGCGTCCACTGGAATGCGTATTGGTGAAATACTTGGGCTGAGATGGAAGGATGTAGATCTAAATGCTGGCAAGCTTTCAATCAGACAGGCATATACGAAGGCTCATTCCGGTTATGAATTTCACGAACCGAAAACAGCTAGTGGCGAAAGGTCGGTTGCCTTATTTCCTGACACTATTGAATTACTAAGGCAACACCAGTCTGAACAAGAAAGAGAAAAAAATGAAAACCGACCTATCTATAACGATCATGGATTGGTCATTCAGACACATATCGGTACGCCAGTAAGTCCTCGAAATCTATCCCGAGAGTACTATAAAATATTGGACAAACTCGACCTGCCCAAAATAAGATTTCATGACCTGCGACACACTCACGCATCAATTCTTCTAAAACGTGGTGTCCATGCTAAAATTGTCCAAGAACGCTTAGGCCACTCATCTATAACAATAACATTAGATACTTACTCGCACGTTTTACCAGGATTGCAGGAGGCTGCTTTGAGAAGTTTAGGAGGGTCCATTCTTGGGGATGATGATGACAATAAACCACTTTAACAAACTAAAGGTTTGCAATTGGTTTGCACCCAAAAAAACGGCGCAGCCCCCATCTCACCGGAAAGCCGCGCCATTATTGACTTTATAAAGATGCTGGTGAAGGGAATTGAACCCCCGACCTACGCATTACGAGTGCGTTGCTCTACCCCTGAGCTACACCAGCAAATGTGGTTCGATGATATTCCTCACGAAACAACAAAAATTATTATAATACTTCAGCAGCAAAATGCAAGTCCTATTCTTACGGAAATATCCTCCGTAACTGGCGGTATTACCCGCCTAATTTCTCCTGCACGGACTGGATCTTCTGTTTGCTCGAGGAGACTTGATCCCTGCGGTCGTCGATCTTCACGGAAGTCGATACGCGCTTCGCACCGGACAGAAAAGGCGCTTCATGCAAAGCCTCAATCGCCCGCCAGATCATGTTAAGCTCTCCCTCGATGATGGTGCTCATCGAAGTTAGCTCATAGGATATTCCATCCTGTTGTTTCAATATACGCTGCATCTCGGCAACATAAGAACTCAAGCTCGTTGTTGCGGTTCCGATCGGAATCACCGTTACCTCCGCTATAGCCATCCTGAATACCTCCCTCGTTGCATCTCATTAATATGGAATGCTTCCGAATGCGTTAAACTCCCGGATACAGTTATCATATCAATTCTGACCCTCCATATCAAAGTCCGTCTGTCTGTAACTTCATACAAGATATGGTGTATCTTCCTCGTTTCATCCGTACGAATATATCCTATTTTGTCAAAACGATAATATACGTGGTATCTGCGCAGAAAAGGTCGCATTTGGTCACAATTCAGGAAATGTTATGGCCTTTTGGCAGTTTCTTAACTGGCACAATGGCCGCTCGTTTGCTATAATTCTTTTTGCGTTCAATTTTAAGAATATAGTTTACAAACACAATATATTGGGTTAAATTAGATTAACAACAACCAAATATAGTGTGTGTAGGTGCCGGATCAACCTATAAGGCAGTCCGGCTTAATAGGGAAGCATGGTGTAAATCCATCACGGTCCCGCCACTGTAAGGGCCTAAGGCTGTTTATGATCTATCAGCCATCCACATACGACATATGCCACCGAGGAACCGGATCAAGGTCTCAGGGGAGGCAATGCCGAGGAAAGTAGCTCAAGTCAGGAGACCTGCCTATATGCAGCAGACACCAACCTACGGGGTTTTAGGTAAGTGTTCGTTAAGCTTGCGTCTGTACATAACATCATGCCCATTCATGGGCTTATGGCAAACGTCATTTTCGAATCACAGCGCACGGACATTTTCAAGCCTGCCCGCGGGTTTTAGAAAATGTTTTTTTGATGTCCTTTTTCATATTTCCCCCGAAGAAAGCGAGGAATTTATTCATGCCCCAGCTCGTAGTTAAACCGAACAACCGTCAGCTCGCCTTTGATGAAATTCGTCTCTCCGTCTATGCCGACCGGACTCTAAAAGGATTGGACATGCTCGATAAAGAGCGCCTGCTTCGCGGCGTCAATGCCAAATTGCGCGGTGAGCAAGTTACCGGCGAAGAAATCAGCAACGCCTTCACGATGTCCGCCCTTGAGCTTGTAACCAAAGAGGAGCCGGATTGGAAGTTTGCAGCTGCGCGTTCGTTTCTGACCTCTTTATATAAAAAAGCGGCCACCAACCGCCGATACAAAGCATACCCGGAAGAACCATACGGTGCCTTCTACCCGCTCATTACAGAGCTTGTACAGAAAGGCATTTATCGCGAGGATCTTCTGACCAGCTACACCAAAGAACAAATCGAAGAACTCGGCGAATGCATCGATCCAAGCCGCGACCTGCTGTTTGATTACATCGGGCTGTTGACACTGGCTGAGCGTTACCTGGCAAACGACTTTGACGGTCGCGTCATGGAACTTCCGCAAGAACGGTACATGGTCATCGCGATGTTCCTCATGCACAACGAGCCAGCTGACAAGCGTCTTGACCTTGTCAAAGAAGCCTACTGGGCCATGAGTAACCTGTATATGACGGCCGCTACGCCGACCATGTCTAACGCAGGTAAAAAAGTAGCCGGCCAGCTTTCCAGCTGCTTCATCGATACCGTGGACGACTCCCTGGAAGGAATCTTCGATTCCAATACGGATATCGCCCGTCTCAGCAAAATGGGCGGCGGCATCGGGGTGTACCTCGGTAAAGTTCGTGCACGCGGCTCTGACATTCGCGGTCACAAAAACACCAGCTCCGGCGTTATCCCTTGGATTCGCCAGTTGAACAACACCGCTGTTAGCGTTGACCAATTGGGAACTCGTAAAGGCGCTATCGCGGTTTACCTGGATGTGTTCCACAAAGACATTCTGTCCTTCCTGGATCTGAAGCTGAACAACGGTGACGAGCGCATGAGAGCACATGACGTGTTCCACGGCGTATGTCTGCCTGACCTGTTCATGGAAGCTGTAGAAGCACGTGAAGAGTGGAGCCTCTTCTGTCCACATGAAGTGAAGAAAATCATGGGCTGGAAAGACGAGAACGGCCGTCCGCTGGGCCTGGAAGACTTCTATGATCAAGGACAAGGCGAAGGCGAATTCCGTCAAAAGTATGCTGAAGCCGTGGCGAGCCCGCTGCTGCCGCGCATTACGGTACAGGCTATCGACATTATGAAGCGCATCATGAAATCCCAGCTTGAAACGGGTACACCGTACATGTTCTACCGCGACACGGTCAACCGTGCGAACCCGAACTCTGCGCATGGCATGATCTACTCTTCCAACCTGTGCACCGAGATCATGCAGAACCAATCTCCGACAGTTGTTGAGCAAGAGGAACTGGTTACGAAAGACGGCCAAACCCGGATCGTAATTTCCAAAATCCCTGGCGATTTCGTTGTCTGCAACCTGAACTCCATCCACTTGGCTCGTGCTGTACCTGCTGGTGTGCTGGAGCGTCTCGTTCCGATCCAGGTTCGCATGCTGGATAACGTTATCGACATTAACAATATTGAAGTTCTGCAAGCTCAATATACCAACAGCCAATACCGTGCGGTCGGTCTCGGCACCTTCGGTCTGCATCACTTGCTGGCGCTGGAAGGCATCCGCTGGGAATCCGACGAAGCCGTTGCATATAACGACAACCTGTATGAGCACATCAACTACCTGCTCGTTAAATCCAGCATGGAGTTGGCCAAGGAAAAAGGCCACTATCCGAAATTCAAAGGCTCCGACTGGGAGAGCGGCGAGTACTTCACGTTCCGCGGTTACACCGACGGCGAGCATGAAGGCAAGTTCGTAACCACCGAACAATGGCGCGAATTGCAGCAAGAAGTACAAGAAAGCGGGGTCCGTAACGCATGGCTGTTTGCCATCGCGCCGAACGGCTCCACATCGATCATCGCGGGTTCCACAGCGAGCATCGATCCATTGTACGAACTTCTGTCTTATGAAGAAAAAACCACTTACAAAGTGGCTAACCCGGCTCCGGATCTGTCCGAAAAAACGATCTGGTACTATAAAACGGCTTTCTTGATCGACCAGCATTGGTCCATCAAAATGGCTGCCGCCCGTCAGCGTCACGTTGACCAAGCGCAAAGCTTTAACCTGTACGTCCGCCCTGATATCCGGGCTTCGGAATTCCTGGAGCTGCACCTGCATGCCTGGAAAGCCGGCATCAAGTCCACTTATTATGTACGCAGCCGTGCGCTGACGATTGAAGAGTGCGAAAGCTGTGCTAGCTAACCTTTAATTTCGAACCCACCCAAACCCTCCCTTCCAAGGGAGGGCCCCAAGGGCTCTGCCCTCTGGACACCCGCAAGGTGCTTAGGTTCTGAATGAGGCGCTTCTACGTTACTTTAGTGGCTAGGAGCGCTTTCTCCCTTCGGGAACGCTGGAATTTAGCGCGAAAGCTAATGAGTTACTTCGTGCGATTGGTGAGTTACTGCCTGCTGGGATCGCTCTCCCCTTGGGAATCGCTGCATGTTTGGCTCACATCGAACGGCTGTAAGCAATGTTGAATATGCTTTCTAATAAAAGACTACAAGGGTAAGGGGATCCAATCGGAAGAGTTTACGTCCGCCTTTGGGAGCCCTTTGCAACCTTAAAAATACATTCAAGCAAAGGGCGGACAACAGCGGCTGGAGAGTGGATACCCGTCCCTCGAATAGGCTCGCAGGTCCCTTCAACCTTCCGCCCTACTATGATATACAAGGAGAGAAAAACGGCATGCAAATGCAAAAGATATTTAATACCGAAGCACCCAACCGCTCCACTCGCGTCATTGAAGGTGAATGCTCCGGGATCTTGAACTGGAACGACATTCGGATGCCTCATATGTATAAGCTGTACAAAGTCCTGCTGCTGAACCACTGGATCGCGGACGAGATTCCGATGTCCAAGGATGCGCAGCAGTTCCCGCGCCTGGACCCTGAAGAGCAGCGCACCTTCAAGATCAACATCTCCCTGCTCGCTGTTCTGGATTCCATGCAGACGATGTTTGTCAGTGACGTGAAGCGTTACTTCACTGATTCGTCACTCGAAGCCATCTCGGCTATCATCGGTCAGCAAGAGGTGGTTCACAACCAATCCTATTCCTACGTGCTATCCTCCATCGTATCGGAGCAAGAGCAGAAGGACATCTTCGAATACTGGAAGCATGACCCGGTACTTCTGGAACGCAACCAGTTCATCTCGAACATTTATCAGAACTTCCGTGACAATCCGTCGCCGCAATCCTTCTTCGAAGCGATGGTCGCGGACCTGATCCTGGAAGGCATCTTCTTCTACAGTACATTTGCCTTCTTCTACAACCTCGCTCGTGACCAGAAGATGATGGCAACCAGCCAGATGATCTCCTATATTCAGCGTGATGAGAACCAGCACTGCTACTTCTTCGCCGAAGTGTTCAAGCAGCTGCTCAAGGATTTCCCTGAGCTGAACTCCAAAGAGAACATCGACTACCTGTACCGCACCATTGACCGTGCCGTCGAGCTCGAAACCAACTGGGCCCACTACACGCTCAGCAATGTGCGCGGCATCGATCTGAACGAATTGGGCGATTACATCAAGTACATCGCGAACCGTCGCATCACCATGATGGGTCTGGAAAAAGCTTACGAAGGTGTGGACGTTAACTGCATGCCATGGATCAAGCCTTTCTCCGATGAAGCCCTTAACGCGACGAAGACCGACTTCTTCGAAGCTAAATCCCGTAACTACGGCAAAGTTGGCGACGACAACGGTTTTGACGATCTATAAAAACCTCTCCAAATACACAAACCTCCGGGATTCCCTTACCAGGGATCTCGGAGGTTTTTTATATCATATGATCGGCTACAATAAAATGAAATACAATAATGTGTCATCATTTATGAAGGTGACATTTCTGTACGTGATCGGTTCCATGCCGCTGAAACTGCTGGCCGCGCTGGTTGATTTTCAAATTTCAAATATTGAGGATTATTTCTGCTCCAATATGTGAACACGCTTCATGAATAGAGAAAAGATGAAACCTACAATCGCAACGACAACAGCAATATCAAAAACATGTTGTATCCCTTCTGTCAAAGCAAGCGCGGCGTTAGCAGGGTCCGCCTGGTCTGCCGTTTGCTTCAGAAAGCTGCTCATGCCCACAGACATGATACTTACCGCAACCGCTATGCCGATCGCACCCGCCACCTGCTGGACCGTATTCATAATTGCGCTACCGTGCGGGTAAAGTGAAGGAGGCAATTGGTTCAGTCCATTCGCCTGCGAAGGCATCCAGACCATGGAGATCCCGATCATCAAAAAGGTGTGAAGCACAATGATTTGGGTTATTGTCGTCGTTGCCGTAATTCCTGAGATAAACCAGAGAACGACGGATATCAAGGCCATACCCGCGGGAACAACCCATCTCGGCCCAAATTTATCGAATATTCTGCCCATAATCGGTTGCGTGATCGCGTTCACAATCCCCCCGGTCAACAAAACAAGTCCGGCCGAAAAAGCGTTAAGGCCGAGGCCTCTGATCAAATACAAGGGCAACATAATCATGGCTGCCATCATCACCATTACGGCAATCATAAGCATAACAGTGCCAACCGTAAACATAGGCTGTTTGAATGCCCTCAAATCCATCATAGGCTGCTTCATTCGCAATTGCCGTACCGCAAATATCATAATCGCCAATATGCCGACAATCATCGGAATCACGACCTTGGGCGCTCCAAATCCTCCTTCTCCTTCCCCTGCACTGCTAAAAGCAAATACAATTCCGCCGAAGCCAAGCGTGGATAAGATAAGCGAATAGATATCTATTTTCGGCTTGGTAATCGTCGATATATTTTGCATATATCGCATTCCAAACAGAAGAGAAAACGCCAAAACGGGAAGGGTCAATCCGAAAATCCAGTTCCAGCTAAGCTGCTCGATCAACAGACCGGAAAGGGTAGGGCCGACAGCAGGAGCAACCACAAGGACAAGCCCGATCAGCCCGTAGGTCGTCCCCCGCCTCTTAGGTGGAACAATGACAAGCACTGTGTGAAACATCAGCGGCAGGATGACCGCTACGCCCGCAGCTTGAATGACTCGTGCAATCATGAGCAACTCAAATCCCGTGGAAACGGTCGCCACCGCTGTGCCGAGTAAAGCCAATAAGAGCGAAGCCGTGAACAATTGTCTGGTTGAAAACCATTGGAGAAACAACCCGGATATCGGAACCAATATGCCGAGGGTCAGTAAGTAACCTGTTGTCAGCCATTGGGCGGTTGCGGCGGTGATATGAAACTGGTTGATTAAATCGCTGAGCACTACGTTTAAAGCTGTCTCGTTAAACATCCCAATAAATCCGCTTAATAGTAAGGAAACCATGATTGGAATAACTTTATATTTTTGCACCGCATTATGCTGTGCTTCTGGCGTCGCTGCTTGCATATTCTCCACTCTCCTCGTAATAATCCAATATTATAGACTTTAAAGATATCAGTTGTCTTTAATTAGTCAAAAAAAGAATTGCTTGTTATGTAACTATATTCAGTTCTCACACAAGATCAGTCATTTTCTGATTTCTCGACTGTTCTTCCATCTCTTCTTCTGCCGATAACACCACCTTTTGAATCGGGCATCTTAAAAGTAATATTTTTTTCGATTTCATTTCCGAAAGTATTTCTATGACGATCACTAAGGTTTAACGAGGTTCATTTTCGGCGGGATATACCCGAGTTGCCTGCCCATTTTTACAATTTGCCCCCTATGATGAAATTCGTGGGTGATGGTGTGCGTAAAAAGCCATAATTCGGTTAACTCTACGCTGCTACTCTGCCAGGATGCTGGAATGGTAGGGTCCCATTTGTTTTTAAATTCATTCAGAAATTCATGAACCAGGGCATCCGTTTTCTTAAAAACTTCACGCATTTCCTGTACATTGTCAACGAATTCTGGTTTTATTTTGGGAAGTGATTGACCAAGGGCACGACTCCCCAACCATACCCTATAACAATCGGCTACATGAGCATGCAGACTGCGAATAGAAACTCCGCCTAAGGTTTCAACTTCTTTAACATAATCTGTGGGGGACATAGTTTCGCAATAACTAAATAATGATTCCCTTGTACGTTGGATCAATTCATACTGGCTTTCGAATACATCCATCTTCTCGCTCCCTTTTTGAAAATAAGATACGTATGGGTTAAATTGTGGATTTCACCACCTAGTTAATCGCCATGCGTAGCGCAATAAAAAAATACCACTTTAATAGTGGTGCACGTTTACATAAAATTAGTGTGTCGAATGTCTACTCTACACTCCCCTGGGCAGCCCACATTCCGCTATTCCGAATCAGCTTACGCACGGATTCTACCTGGAAAGATGGAAGATGATGCCCCGGCATCAGATATACCACGCGGCCAGAGCCATATGTGTGTGCCCACGCAGCAGGCCACCGCTGGCCATCATGCACATATTCGGCAAGTATAACCGCCGATTCATGCGGACTCAGCTCGAACCGAAACGGTTCTTCATCTATCGTAAAATCGCTTAAGTTCTCCACAATAGGGTGACTCCCTTGATTATATCGAACTGGCAGTGACGTATATTCCGGATGTCCCGTAACCCTGCCGCCGATTAACTTTTCCAGTTCTTTGCTTTGCTGCAGCGAGATACCGTTGTGGATAACTAGCAGTCCTCCGCCGTTTCTCACATAGGATATGAGCGCTTGTACCTGATCTTCGGGTATCTCCAGATCCGAAAAATCCGCGTACGATATAAACAGATCATAGCCCTCCAGCTTATCCTCCTGAAGCACGGCGTAATCATCCGTACATTCAACGTCCATGTCCATATGTTCAAATATGGTTTGTAATTCGTGATCAATATTCGTAAAAGGATGATATTTCGCTCCCTCGTATTGTCCAAGCGCAATTGCTTTCATATTCATGGTCTCCTCTCCTTCCCGTTTGCCAGGGTCACTCTCGTCCTTCATGCTGTTCGCCAAGGTACGCCTTTTGGTCCATCACAAGTTTCATGATGCGATCGGCAGACACATCCGGCGGCACGGCCGCTTCTTGATCCAAATCGCGGCTCATGTAGGACAGTCACCCCGGTTAGTTATAAATCGATATTGTAGATTTTAAAGACACTTGTTGTCACTAATTGGCTTAAAAAAAAGAAGTGTCATATGACTATATTATGTTCCCGCACAAGATCCGACATTTTCTGATTTCTCAACTGTTCTTCCATCTTCTCTTCTGCCGATAACACCACCTTTTGAATCGGGCATCCTGGTCCATGCTCGAAACTGCAATCGAAAAAGGAAGCCGAACCTTCAATCGCATGAATAATATCTAGGAACGAAATATTTTCCCAATTTCGTTTGAGTCGATAGCCGCCATTCACCCCCGTTATCGATTCAATCATGCCCGCCTTCACCAACTTTGTCAGTATTTTGGACAAATAGGTTGGAGAGACACTTTGTCGCTCCGCCAACTGCTGTACACCTATTGGTTTTTGGGGCGTCGCCGCAGTAAGAAAGAGCATCGTATGGAGGGCATAATCGGTAGCCTTGGAGTACTTCATTCAACATCACCTCAATTAAGGACTTTGCAGATCTATAATAACTATTACATTTCATTACGTCAAGCATAAAACATGCGCTTTTCTTGGAATCTCACGAAGTTTCATCAGGAGAAAAAGGAGCGGTTTAGAAACAGCCACGTCATTGAAGACACCGCTCCGGATGAATTCGCCAGGCAGAGCCGAAGGCTGCTAAAAAAGCTGTACCCGGATCGATGGGGGAAGTGCCTAGTAGATCGCCTGGGTAAAGAAAGCCTACGATGCACATCTATCGACCATCGATTGTCCGAGCAATGAATATTTTTCAGCAAGTGTGTTCTCTTTTTTCAGTTGGGATCATCAATCGATATTCCCTTTAAAAGCAGCTTGATCGCATTGACATGCAGGGCTGCATATTCGTCCCCGCTTAATTTTGGCATCGTTAGGCAGAGCTGCGTTGCTCCAGCTAATGTGGACATCACACCAAAACTCAACGTTTCGATATCTTCATTAATAAAAACGCCTTGCTCGATCCCTTTTTGCAGCACTTGTCTAATCGCACGATAGGCTACTTCTGTGATCTCTCTCAATGTAGCCAATGCTTCGGATTCGCTTGAAAGTGTTTTAGCATACTCTTCGAGTGCTTGGATTAAGGGACTTTCACAATCTCGTCCGAATAAATCAGCCATTTCAAGCAACTGTTCGCTGGGAGACGTGGATTGCTCGGCCGAACGAAGCCACTTTTGTGACATGTCTTCGGCATGCTGGGTAAGCAATTGGAGAAAGAGTACCTCTTTATTTTTAAAATGATGATACAAATTGCCCTTACTCATCTGTGTCGATGCACATAAGTCGTCCATTGTAGCTCGATCATAACCTTTTTCGATAAATAACAACTTGGCATGGTTTAAAATAATCGTTTTTGCTTCTTCTGCCGGCAATCGTCTTCTGGTCATAAAGCTCCTCCTGGAACCTTATGAACGGTTCCTTTTATACTTGAAAAATTGAAAAGCACCATATGAGATAACGATAGCAAAAATCCCAAAGAATGCAAACGGCATATCTAGCGTGTGGCGGTATACAATGCTTTGCAACCCCATGTTTTCCAGCGTCGATGATCCATATCCCCAAATGGATGTATTAAAAATGTTCGTGGCAAAATGGATCCCGATGGGAGCAGCCAGACCATTGGTGTGGTAGGCAACGATTCCCAGAAAGAATGCCCCCAGCAGGTAATACAACGGTCCAAAAATCCCGTAGTTTAGCATTTCGGGGTTAAAACCATGGATCAGGGCAAAAATTAGGGAAGTGATGAAAATGGACCAGAATACACCGCCTCTTAATGATCTAAACATACGGTACATATAACCTCGGAACAAAATCTCTTCAGCAGCACTTTGAACCAAAATCAAAGGAGCGGTAACAATGAGTACACCCAACCATGGAAGCGGGTCAAAATGAAGCGTAAAAGCTTGAGGATGCACGACGATATCGACAAGCAAATACAAAATAAGCGCCATAAAATACCACAAGAAATAAATCGCAAACTTTCGGAAATCGGGCCTTTTACCTTCAAACAAAAATGTTCTAAAACGAATTTTGAAGAAATATTTGGTGACAAGGAAGATGCCGAGAATAAGGAATAAAAAAGACAAATAAAGTGTGATTAAACTAGGTAATCCTGAGCGAGTAGCGGGAATCAAAGCATTAACAAGATTTAACCATAATAAAGTGCCGCCTTGCCAAATAATAAAAATAACGATGAACCCTGCTACAGATTTGAAGCTGAATGGTATCGGCGGTTGAAGGCCATATTTTTTTTCCATGACATGCACCCATCTCTCATTGTAGTTACCGACTAAATAGTCGGTAACTACAATATACATACCCAATATATGTCTGTCAACAATGAACAAAGATTTTGACGCTTGTTATTGCGTGGTTGCCTTTAAAAACCATCACTTCTTTGCTTGATCAGCAGCTAATTTTGTTGAATAAACCAAGGAGCTGAAGATTCGATCTATCCTCCTGGTCGTTTTACCCCTTCGCTGCCCATACCTCGATCTCTACCTGAATGGACGGCATCGCCAGTGCCGGTACGTAGGCCATCGTCATTGCCGGCGCCTTCCCCCCGTGGAATTTCTCCCATACCTGGTGGAAGTGATCCCAGTCGACCTCCTGAACCGCCCAAATGTTGATTTTGACGATATGATCCGCCGACATCGCTTCCGTTGCCAATAACCTCTCAATGTTCGTCAAGGTATTCTCCACCTGCTGCTTCATATCTTCCGGCAAGTTCCCCTCCCTATCGGTTCCCACCTGACCGGAGAAGACCAACAACTCAGCCCCTCTCGGAACCTTGGGTTACATGGGTATAAGGCCCGATCGGTGGGGCGATACCTGGCGGATTGTACCGCTGAATTGGAGACGGCTGTTCCTCATCGGCTTCATTCAAAATAGCCAGCGTCTGATGGTCTTCCCATGTCCCGTTGATTTTCACGTTTTTCCGGGCAATGCCTTCTTTATGGAATCCAGCTTTCAAAAGCACTTGGATCGAGCCCAGGTTGTGCGGCATCACACCCGCCTCAATTCTGTGAAACTTCAATTCCTGAAAGGCAAACTTCACAATCAATTGAACCGCTTCGGTCATATAGCCCTTTCCGTTGTGGTCTTGGTCCAGAAAGTAACCGATCCAGCAGCTCTGCAGATTCCCCCGCACCACTTCGGTCAGCATAATCTCGCCGATAGTCGCTCCGGTGTCCTGCAGTCCAATCACATAAACATACCCTTGATCTGCCTTACTGGCTTCTATGGCCTTTCGGATCCGCTCAAGCTGACCCTGATGGGTGTAGAAGCTCTCTTCCCTTAAGCCCGTGAACCGCTGAAAAAAGTCCCGGTTATCCTTCTCGAGCTTCAGCAGTGCCTCTACATCCGATTCCTCTACCGACTTGACATAAATCTGTTTCCCTTGCATAAACATGGTATCCTCTCCTTTGTTTGAAGCATTAGAAACACAAAAAAACACCACAGCGCACCTGTGGTGTACATGCCGATCTATGCAACCACAAGCAAGCGACCTGTGGTGTTAATTCCACTGCATCCTCATCCGGTTACCGAATGGAAGGATCCTTGATCGCTGAATATCCGATTTTGGACACACTTCTCCCATTATCGGACGGATCAAAGAAAACAGCGGTGGAGTATCCCATGCCTTTTGCCAAAGACGCCAATGATCTTTTTTTCATGTGAATACTCCTCCCTTCTGCTTCGCGCGGTTCATCTGTTCCAAACATCTATGTTCATACAAAGTCTCTCGCCTTACAGCTCGAGTCGCAACGTTAGTCTTCCATACCTTAATTAGCCATAGAATACATGATTTCGAATGAATGGTCAAATTCGCTAAACTGGATTTACATGACCGTTCCCTTCGGATTGTCTTTGGCCGGTCCTCTGCCCTGTTTCAGATGCTTCAGCTGAGCCACAATAATGACACTGATCACCACCAGCAGAAACCACGAGCTGATTTTGCCGATATGCACAATGCTCCATGTCCGCTCCTGACCCGGATAGGTCCAAGCCCCAAGAAACGTAGAAATATTCTCAGCGATCCAGATGAAAAAGCCAATTAGCAGAAACGACAGCACCAGCGGCATCCGCAGGGTTTTTCCGTCCACATCAAAATACACCATGGTTCTGCCAAAAACCACGAACAACAATGCCGTGAGAAGCCAGCGTGCATCCCACACGTAGTGATGGGTGAAGAAGTTGGCATAGATCGCTGCGCTGATCAGCACGGTCAGCACAGGCAGCGGCCAGCCGGTGATGCGCAAATTCATTCGGCGCCATGCCTGGCATATATAACTGGCTACGCTGGCGTACATAAAGCCGCTGTACAGCGGGACGCCGCCGATTTTGCTCCAGCCCTCCTCCGGGTAAGACCATGAGCCCATATGCACTTTATACAGCTCCAGCATCAAACCGATGATGTGAAAGACACAGATGACCTTCAGCTCATCCCATGTCTCCAGCTTGCTCACCAACATCCCGATTTGTGCCAGTACACATATGAGAAGGATGAGATCATACCGCGCCAAACCGGGAATTTCAATCACCTTGGTCAGTCCCAGCGCGCCGAAGATAATCACTGGAAATATGCAGGACAAGGCCTGCTGATAACCGAAAATCCACAGCTTCCGTATAAATTTCATAAGCTCCTCCTACCACCTGCACATTCGTATACTTCACCCTACCACAGACCGCGAATTCAATAAAAGAACAGCGTTGTCATAATTCGTCCAATCCATTGACGGGTGTATAGCAAAAAAAGAGAGCAGCCCTTCAGCTGCCCTCTCATCGGTTAACGTCCTATTTGACTATAACTTGAGGTTGTGCATGACGCCAATGATGCAGTTCAACAAACCCCGTTCAATCGCTTGATACCTTTCGAGTTACCCTGTCTTGCGCTAAGCTTAAACAGCCCGAAGGATCATCTTCTCCAGCATGGCCGATGAACGCTGGGTCAGAGGGCGACAGGGTGGACCGATTTTTTCTTTTTGACCCGTAACAAAAATGTAAGAGGTATGGCAATAACAGCCACCATCGTTCCGATCATAAACACATCATCAATGCCCATCGTTGTTGCGGCACGCTGGGTCGAAACCCCCGCTCCCATGTAATAGGATGTTCTGGATACCACCAGTGCGCTGAATATGCCGATCGATAATGAAGCAAGCCCTTGTCGTGCCCAGTTCGTGATGGACGATGCGTGACCTGAATATTCGCTGGACACCGCACTCATTGCTGCGTTCGTTAACGGCATATTGCATAAAGCAATGCCAAGGCAGCGAACCAGCTGCAGCAAGGAAATGTACATAACCGAGGTGTTGGTGCCGATTCCGCTGAAAGCGAGCGTGGCTGCCACAATGATGAGAACTCCCGTGATCACCAGCCGGAATGGGCCGATCCGATCATAAAATTTACCGATAAGCGGCGACGCTGCTGCCATGACAATCGCGCCCGGCAGCATGATCAGGCCGGTATCCATCGGGGACAGCTTCAGCACAGTCTGCAAATAGAGCGGCACCAGCAAGGTTCCCGTATACAGGGATATTGTCACGATGCAGTTCAGGATCAAGCTGTACCGGAATCGGGGGAATTTGAATACTTTAAGCTGCAATAACGGGGATGAAATCCGCAGCTCCCACTTAACGAAGAACAGCAGCAGTAAGACTCCGGAGATGAGTAGAGACAGGGTCTTCCAGGATCCCCAACCCCAGTCGTTACCATGGCTGAAGGAAAGCAACAAAAGAGAACTGCCTGCCACCACTGTCAAGAATCCGAGGAAATCAAACGATTTCTTCCCGGTCAGTCGGTAAAAAGGAATGAATTTGCTTACGATGACAATCGAGATCAGGCCGATCGGAATATTTAGAATGAAAATCGATTTCCAGCCAAAATATTGCACCAGCCATCCGCCAAGTGTCGGCCCAATCACTGGTGCCAGCATGGAGGCCAGGCTCCATAGCCCCATGGCATAGGCTTGCCGTTCCCGGGGAAATACCTGGTAGATGATCGTCATCGTAATCGGGATAATCATCCCGCCGAACACACCTTGCGTAATCCGGAACGCAATCAAGGTCTCGATATTCCAGGCTACGACGCATAATAGCGACGAGAGTGTAAAACCCATCAATGCCAGGACAAACAGCCTCTTATAACTGAGCTGGTCCCCCATGTAGCCTACGATGGGAGCCACAATTCCCGTGGCGAGCAGGTACCCGGCCATCAGCCATTGGGTGGTGCTCAGCGTGGCATCGAACTGCTCCATCACAACCGGAAAGGCCACATTGATGGTGGTGATGCTGAGCACCGCCAGAAAGTTACCGAAAAAGATAGCGCTCATAATAAGCCAAAATGAAGATTTATCTTGTGTATTCACATGAAGCCTCCTAAACAAAGTAACCCCGCCCGGATCTGATTAACAGAGCTGGAGGCGGGATTCGAAGAGTACAGTCCTAGGGTTATGGAAATAATTTTTTGCCAAGCAATCGCAGTAAAATATACAGGTTATCCGCTTCATCCTCATCCAGCTGCTTGAAGGATTCCATGACGGCATAATCCCCCTCGCTGCGCGCATCGAGCACAAGCTGCCGGCCTTCTGCCGTAAGATTGACATAATGGCTTCGTCCATCACTGGGATTGGGCGTTCGAACCACCAATCCCCGCTGTCCCAGAGCGTCCACCAAATACGTGATTGTTGCAGCCTTAAGCTCCATATGCTCAGCCAACCGGTTGGGAAGCAGAGGACCCTGCTGCTCGATCAAACTTAAAATCTTATATTGATTCATCGTTAAATCGTTCTTTCTCAAGTGACTCAAAAAAGATACGACGCGATGCCTCGTCATTTTATCCGATAACTCACGGTACATATCCATGAGTCTCTCCACGCTTGCTTCTCTTCCGTTCTCCAGAGCATTTCACCTCGATCTTATTTTAGTTCAATGATTCTAACTTGTAAACACCATTTTCATGTTTTCATTTCCGAATTTCCCTTTTAATTCATGTTTTATCACTAAACTACTTAGATTATTCGAAGTTTACTGCGGGGATTTGAGCCGCCTGAATCCCTAAAGAAGACACCCTTCCAGAAAAACTCCCCAAGGTATGCCCTTCATAACGATTCGCCTAGTCTAAATCCCCGCTGCTATACAAAAAAGGGGCCCGGTAAGGCCAACTAACGCCTTCGGAACCCTTCACACTTGATATATGGCTATTCTTCATCGTCTGCAAACAATTCATGAAGCATCGCTTCCCGGCGATTCACAAATTCCTTCGTAATCATATAATGATCCGTTTCCTCCAAGCTCGACTCTTCCACCCCTTCGGAAGTCAGCTTATAGATGACGGAATCCGGATAGGCCATAACAATAGGCGAATGCGTGGAAATAATGAACTGCGAATCTTCCTGGACCAGGTCATGGATGCGTCTGAGCAGCGCCATTTGGCGAAACGGGGACAACGCCGCTTCCGGCTCGTCCATAATGTACAGGCCATTCCCCCAAAACCGGTTCAAAAAAGTGGCGAAAAACGATTCTCCATGCGATTGCTGGTGAAGCGATTTGCCGCCGTAGGAATCATAAAGCCCAGGGCGTTCCCGCTCCAACGCATCTACCTCGCTGGCGACATTATAATAGCTCTCCGCCCGAAAGAAAAACCCGTCACGCGGTTTGCGTACGCCTCGAACGGTTCGTATATATTCATGAAGCTTGGAATGCGTCTCCTCGGTTGAGAACGAGAAGTTCATCGTTCCTCCTTCCGGATTAAACCCAAGGGCCGTGGCGATCGCCTCCAGCAGCGTGGATTTGCCCATACCATTCTCGCCCACGATATAAGTGACCTTCGGATGAAAATGGAGTCCGTCCAAAGCCGCAACCGCCGGCAAATTAAAAGGATATTCATGAAATGACGGGACACGGTCCCTCATTAACACAACGCTTCGCAGATAGGCAAGCATAGCAGCGTTATCCAAGCGCTTCCCCTCCTTGATTGTGAAACCTATAATTACTAGTCTACTATATATTATTCCAGCAATGGTTCCAATTCAGGATCATCGCTCGATATATATGAGCATAAGCATAGGACATTTCCCTGAAGAATGAACACGTGCAGCCTGTTTGCGCCTACGCGTAAACAGGAGGGCATTCCCTGGAGTTGTTTGTTGCCTCATCGATACTCAAAAAATGCGCCATAACAGGGCTCATTGGCACCTGGAATGACGCACTTTTTTATATTATATCGAATGCGGTTGTTCCGATATGCTATTCGCTTACGATAAATTGATAGAGCTCCTCGACCTTCTCTTCCGTCAGATCGCCGCTGTTATCGAATACCTTAATGGACGTCTGAGGAATGTCCCAGTTCACTTCCGGAACGAAATCGACGCGCTTCTTGAAGTCGTCCCAATGATCCAGTTTCCACTGATCCCGCTCGGTCTGTCGGTCAACGATCCGTTCCTTCTGCAAATCCATGTCTTTGAGGGCGACCACGATGACCTTCACGTCAACGTCGCTCTTCGTTAATCCAGCCGATGCGATGACTTCTTCAATCCATTCGCGATTCTTGAGCTCGGCGGTAAACGGAGAAATCATAAAGACATTTTGTCCGGCACCCAGGTTCTCGATGCAAATGTCCTTGGTCGTGTCATATTCCAGATCACGCAGGTTCTCTTTATAAAAGGAAGAGTCGCGATCGTTCGGATCCAGTCCGTTACTTTCCAGGAATTTTTCAACAAAGCGTCCCCCCACCGTATCGCGATCGAGAAATGCAGCCGGTATACGGACTGCAAGCTTCTTGGCTACGGTTGTCTTGCCTGTACCGGCCACGCCGACAAAAAACACTAGCTTTTGCAAATGGTATCCCTCCATATGATCTCTATCGGTTTTATATCCCTGTCGTTCACTCGGGCATTCTTAAACACGTTCTGCCCGGTAACGGGTTTCTTCAATTAACTCCTCCATTGCGGAGGCCAAACGTTCCTGAAGAACTTCCGCTACATCGAATCCGCCATCTTCAGTACGTGCCACTTGGGCATCCACCGCGTACACGCCTCCTAGAATATGACGGGCTCCGATCGAAGAAAGCACGGGCTTAAGCGAATAATCAATCGCCAGCAGATGCGCGAGACTGCCGCCGATGAACATCGGAAGCACGATTTTGCCGGCCAATCCTTTTTGCGGAATCAGGTCTAAAAATGTTTTCAGAACGCCCGTAAACGAAGCTTTATAAACCGGACTTGCCACAATCACGGCATCAGCCTCGGCCACAAGCCCGTTCGCTTTGACAATATGTTCACTCTCAAACTTGGTATGAATCAAATCCTCAGGCGGGAGCCCGGCCACATCGATCCGGCTAACCTCGAAATTCGCAGCAGTCAATGCCTGCTCCGCATACTCCATAATCGCATTCAATCGGGATCCGGCTGTGGGACTCCCGTTAATAATAACAGCTTTCGCCATAATCATTCACCTCGGCTTATCTTATAGTGTCGCCATCTCATCCATTCATACGATCGCTATGTAAGATCCTCTCGACTTAAAGTCAGACGGCCATAGCCAACATTTCAGAAAAGGAGGACTTTACAAAGAACCGCAAAGTCTTCCATAAGCAGTCGCTCTTAAATCCGATGTTTACCAATATAAATCAGAGCAAATTTGTCAGAATTAATATCATCGTATCAATGTGTCCGCGCTTTTGTCAATGCAGCAGCACCGGCAATTGAACCTTGGCATTTCGCGAACCACTACGCCCATTTCCTCCCCAAACTTCCTGGGTAATGTGATGATCCCGTTCATATACTTCATAGCGATGCAGCGAAAGCGGCGCTGGATCGCCATTCCGCGATCAGCCACTCTTCTTCATCCATTCCCAATAGCGCCGACACGTAAAAGCACGACCTTTCACCTATTCTGTTCACAAACGGCACCCCGGACTAGGCGAATGCATAGAGATAAAGCATCGACGTTCAACGATAACAACCTAAAAGGAGGACTGAAATGAATCCCCCACAGCCCATTCCCTACGTAGGCTCCAAAACCGAATGCAAGGAACAGCCCATCGCTTTCCCTCCACAGCATCAACACTGCCAGCCGGGCCTGGAGAGTCTAATGTCTCCGCGTCCGATCAGCGAAGATCCCGCGTACCGAGGCAGCGGTAAACTGGATGGCAAAATCGCCATTGTGACCGGGGGGGACAGCGGTATCGGCAAAGCGGCCGCCATTGCCTTCGCCAAGGAAGGTGCCGATCTGGTCATCCCATACTTATATGAGACTTCGGATGCGGAGGTGACGAAACAACGGATTGAATCGTTCGGCAGACGATGCCTCTTAATGAAGATTGATCTGCGATACAAAAAAACTGCGAAGCCGTGGTTAACGAAACGATAGCCTGCTTCGGCAAGCTGGATGTTCTCGTGAACAACCATGGCGTCCAGTATGTGCAGCGCAGCATCTTGGACATCACGGAAGAACAGCTCCATCACACCTATCAAACGAATATCTTCCCCTTCTTCTTCATGATCCAGGCCGCGCTGCCCCACATGAAATCCGGGGCGTCGATCATCAACACGGCCTCCATTACCGCCTATGACGGTTTAAAGGAGCTCATCGACTATTCCTCAACCAAAGGCGCCATTGTTTCCCTTACCCGATCCCTGGCCCTTTCGCTGGTCGATCAAGGCATCCGCGTCAATTCCGTCGCTCCCGGCTCAGTCTGGACGCCACTCATCCCATCCAGCTTCTCCGCTGAAGAGGTCGCCGTATTCGGAACGAAATCACCGATGAAGCGGGCCGCACAGCCCTACGAGCTGGCACCCGCCTATGTTTACCTGGCGTCATCCATCTGCTCATCTTTTGTCACGGGTCAGGCTATTCACGTCAACGGAGGGCAGATGGTAACCAGCTAGCATGGATGTCGCAAGCATCTGAGAATTCTATGAATAACGAGCAGAGGATGTGTACAATGAACACCGAAATTCCCAAACGGTCTGCCCGGATGGACATGGGGTTTTATGCATTAAACAAGCTCGCCAGTGCCGGCATCGTTGTGCTGCTGCTGAGCCTGCTTGATTGGGTGTGGCCTTCCAGCGCTGATCAAGCTTCGGAATGGTTAGGCCTCTATATGCCGCAAGAGCACTGGGTATACGGTTACGCGCTGACCGCGTCTCTTGCAGCGGATGCCATTCTCTCGTTCCTACCTTCCCTGCATAAGGGTAAACAAGCCGCCGTGTACGGAGCGGTCGGTTTTCTGTTCTTCGCCTTATCCACAGGCGGGAATCCGGAGCAGCTCTGGCTTCGCGCAGCAGCGGGAGCCTTGACACTGCTGCTCTTCTTGTGGGGAAAGCATACGTTCTCCAGCAATTCTCTGGCCACCCCGTTCTTTGCCTTGGCCGTTCCCCTCTTGTGCTGGGTGATCTGATTCAAGTGCCCATAGCTCCTTCCATGCAAAAAGGGCCCTCCGAGGGCCCTTCCCTTGCTCTTCGCTTCAACGTGCTGCGATGACATCCCCGGCGATGACCGAGGCAGGATGTCCCCGATGCCGCGCGGCTCGCTCGCCGGCACGGCCGTGCAGCCACACGCCAAGCGCGGCTGCAGACGGACAAATCTCATCCTTTAGGTTGCCTACTGGTTCTGACAGCCGTTAACTGTTCTCCTGAGCAAAAACACATCACAGAGATGCTGGTCAAGGAACGAGAAAGGCGCCGTGGTTGGTTAAAAGACTGTATTGAACGGGCTGTAGCCAATGGGGAGTTGCCTGATTCAACAGATATTTCCATGTTGATTGTACTTTTTGATACATTTCTTCAAGGTATATCTACACAAGCATGGGATGCTGTTCCATATGAAAATATCGACAAAGCAATCACTCAATTGATGCAAACGTGGGATCTATATATTGATTTTTCATCCATATAAAGAAACTCTAATTTGTGAAGAGTTGTGTAATGTCAGCCAACTGGGCTTTTTGTGTTTACGGTCATTATATGGAGTTCAACACTTAATCTTTGCTTTATTGGCTGTAAGTAGTGGTGAAATTATGAAATCCCTCCTTTACTATTGCCATAATTTCATCATAAGTAGTGGAGCTTAATTTAATTCATAATATCATATAGTTGTTTTCTGAATTCGGGTCCATAAGTTACGGTCCCCACTGGAATCTCATAATCTAAAGCTTCGTTAATTTTAGTAACCCAAGTAGGGCCAAAACCACCGCATAGTTCAATGAATTGGACACCTTCCATTTTTAACTTTTTAGCCATCTCAATAATACTTCCATCTTTTTTAGCGTTAGGATCAAAACCAATTGTTATCATTTCACATGTTCCCATTGCATTACGGTTAATGACAGTATTTTCTTTAGGGGAAAATTCGGGAGAAAAGTAGAAAAACGCCCATTTATTTAAATTCTCTAAAGTCATATATAATCACTCCTTAATTGTTTACGCAACTTTTATTCAAGTGTCATTCCTCTTGACTAGTTTGTAGTTTCATTTCAATATTCCGTGAATCAGAGTTGTTTAAGTGAAAAGAGTATTTGATAAAAACGAGAGCAAGAATAACAAATAAACTACCAATCCAACTCAAATTTATAATGTTAGTATACTTTATAATGATACCTCCTAAAGCAGAGCCTATCACCATCCCGATGTTCATTAATGCTGTATTAAAACTGAGTACAGTTTCAGATGATTGTGGTTTTAGTGAAATCAAATAAAATTGCTTGGCAGGTGTTACTGTCCAAGACACTACTCCCCAAAATGCTAACGTTATAAATAAGTATATTATCGAATGCTGTGTAAATGTTAATACAAGTAAAGTAACTGCATGAACGAATAAACTAATAGATATCGTTTGATTTGGCCCCCATTTGTCTACAGCATATCCACCAAAACGTGAGCCAATAAAAGAAAACGTGCCTAAAACAAATAAGGCGATACTAGTCATCTCTATTGAAAAGCCTGCAGAATTACTTAACAACGGAGAGATATAAGCAAACACCATGGTGTATCCTAATATCCAAAGGATAGTTGTTGTTAATGCAGTGATGACCCGTTTATCCTTTATAATTTGTATCTGTTTTTTTAATGGTACGGGCTTATTACCTTTTATACTAGGTAATAATTTATAAAGTAAAAGTAAAAGAGGTACTGTAACGAAAGCAATAATTAGAAAAATATTACGCCAATCTAAATAAGCAGCTAAAAATGTCCCTATAGGTACACCAAGTACTAATGAAACGGTAAAGCCAGTGATAATCGTTGCCATGGCACTACCACGTTTATCTACTGTAGCTATTTGAGCAGCATAGTTTGTTGCAACAACAATGTAAAGCCCACCACTCATTGCCATAATGATTCTTGACAACATTAGTATAATATAATCATTACTAATAAACGCTACAAGATTCCCTAAAATAAAAGTAAAAATAGCATATAATAATACTTTTTTACGTTCAAACTTGGCGGTTAACGAAACCAGTGCGAATGCACCAACTGCATACGATAACGAATAAATGGTTATTAGTTGTCCTGCAGTTGAGATTGATACCTCTAAATCGAAAGAAATGGTTTCTAATATTCCAGAAACAACAAACTCTGCCGTTCCTGTAACAAAGGCTCCTAAAGCTAAGAGAATAATAATAAATTGATTGATGTTCTTTACCAACGTTTACATCTCCTTAGGTATTTCTTGGGTAGAATTTATTTTAAATGCCATGTTAACATAAGTAAAATTGATATTTTTGATAATGGAGATGAGTTATTACTCATGAGCATCGTTCGCTTCGAGATTTTATCTAAAGTAATAGAGTTAGGAAGTTTTACAAAAGCCGCTGAAAAATTAAGTATGACTCAATCAGCTGTTAGTCATGCTATTTCCAGTTTGGAAACAGAATTAGGAGCCCCATTATTGATTAGGGACCGTAGAAAGGGAATAGCACTCACAGAAATAGGACAAAGAACACTACCACATATAAGAGAATTGTTGAAAAGAATTGATGCAATTAACCAAGAAGTTGCATTAGCAACGAACTTAGAAACGGGTACCATTCGTATTGGTACTTTTGCGAGCGCTTCTTCCTGCTTATTACCTAAATTGCTTGCGAAATTTCAGAAAAAACATCCTAAAATAGAATTTAAGTTTTATGAAGGGACATATGAAGAGATTACGGAATGGTT
The DNA here is from genome assembly GCF_052115765.1 of Paenibacillus sp. 2KB_20. Taxonomy (NCBI): domain Bacteria; kingdom Bacillati; phylum Bacillota; class Bacilli; order Caryophanales; family Paenibacillaceae; genus Paenibacillus; species Paenibacillus sp. 2KB_20. Next base: position 102,007 of record NZ_JBFRHH010000002.1, read on the forward strand.
ACAATCTGGAATTATAGACATTGGGTTTGTTGTAAAAGGGAAGGCAAATCCTAACTTTGATCTAGTTCCTCTCATGAAAGACTATATGGTTGTAGCTTTTCATCCCGAGCACAAATTCCTTCATAAAGAAACGATAGATATGCACGATTTAGAGAAAGAGCCTTTTATTATGCCAACTGGAATGTACCAATCACATATAGAGGAGTTATTTAAAGAATCACAAATCAAACCATCTATCCGTTTTGAAGTACGCGATTGCACTACCATTGCTAGTATGGTACAAGAAGGGCTTGGCGTTACCATCGGTACAGAGTTATTTTTAAAAAGTCAACAAAACATCGAGATAAGAAAACTTAATTTAACAAGTTACCTATATGTTGCATTAGCTTGTTCTGCAATTTCTGAAGCATCTCCGGCTGTAAAAGAGTTTCTTATGGTTGCTAAAAATGCTTTTATTGAGTCCAATAATACTTAGACTCTCAAATCTAACGGCTTTAGTGAAATAAGGAGTACAAAAATAATCAAACTTTATTAAAAATCTAATACTAAATAAAAAAGGTTAAACTCCATTTTGATTTATATTTTTCAGAATGGAGTTTGTTTAAATTAGCTATTAAAAAAATCTGATTTCAATCAAGCATTACTCAATAATAGAAAGGCTTAGGAGTTGTTCCTAAGCTTTTTTGAGGTTTTAAATGAAAGAAAAGTTATGAATATAGCATTGGTTTTATGTATTCAAAAAGATTCCTTTGTTTGCGTTCGGTACAGCGATGCCGATGGAGCGGACCACCACCCGGCCTGCCGCCTCGGCGCCGGGGTACTGCACCAAGCCTCGCTTCAGGAAGGCGAGGCATACCGTCACCCCGGCCGAGATGCACGGCTCGTGCCGCGCGCCGGTATCGGCGTCCAGTCCGCTCGGAATATCCGCGGACACGATGGGCAGGCCGCTGCATTGGCGGCCTGGATGAGCGCGGCGTAAGCGCCGCTGGGCGCGCCCGACGCGCCCGTGCCGAGCAGCACGTCCACGATGCCGGTGAACGCGCCATAGTCCACGGCAGCATTGCCGTGGACAAGAGCCGGGATGCCGAGCGCTGCTGCGGCTTCCCGCTGTACCGCCGCCTCGCCGGCAAGCGCCGACGGCTCGGCGGCGTAGAGCAGCGTGACGCGTACGCCGGCGTCACGCAAATGCCGGGCGGCGACCACGCCGTCGCCGCCGTTATTGCCCTTGCCCACCAAAATGAGCCAGTGCTCCTGCGCCGCGAGCGCGGTGGGCAGTGGAACCTCCCCGTCTACGACAGGCGACGGGCGGCTCATCTCCAGAACCCGGTCATTCCCGGCGGATGGGGGCTCCACCGCTGCCGAATGATATGATATGGATACCCGCTGTTCATACCGCCCATCCTCCCGCATCAATGCATGAGCATGTCCAGCTGTCCGAGCGGCTGTTGCGGAATGCGAACGGCTCACTTATCATGCTCTAGGCACAGCTTCAGAACTTCCTCGGCAATTGCCCTACCCGCATTCTCCATCAGCGCAATCGCCGGAATACCGATTCGATGAATCGTATGGTTGTCGAGTGCCCTCATCTGTTCAGACGTTACAACATACATCCAAGCTCTCCCCTTTGCTTCGATATATCCTACACAAACGTTCCGTCGACTCAGGATGCCCCTCTATTAATAAGCAACAGTAAAACGGGACTGAATAAACTGCGGATCATCCAGCTCGTCGATCACGGCTACCGCGAAATCTTCAACCGAAATTCGGCTGCTTCCACTATCATCGGTCACCAGGCGATCCATGCCGATCCGGAACTGTCCGGTGCGTTTCCCCGGCTCGATGATCGCCGCCGGACTGATATACGTCCATTCCAGATCGCTTTCCTTATACAGGTTGTAAGCATCCGCATGCGCACGGGCAAGCGGCCTGATCTCCTCCGGAAATTCCGGGGTGTCCATAAGCGGTACGCCGCTATCGGCAATCAAGCTGCCAGCACCGCCAACGATCAATAGACGGGTAACGCCGCCGCGTCTCGTTCCCTCTACAATCGTGCGTGCGGCTGCAACGAGCTCCTCTTCCTGGCCGAACTTCGGACCAAAAGCGCTAATGACAGCATCATGCCCTTGAATCGCCTCTTCTAATGATGAAGGATCCATGACATCCGCTTTGACTTTCTTTAATCGTTCATGCTCTGAATCCAATCGATCCGGATTACGCAATACCGCCATGACTTCGTGCCCCCGGCGCAGCGCTTCCTCCGTAATTCGTCTCCCGATCGTTCCGCTTGCTCCAATTAATGCTACCTTCATGTTCATCGCTCCTTCGCTTAGAAATTATACTATATCACCCCTGGTGATGAATGGCTCTTTACTGAATCTTAAGTAGTATTATAAACACCTAGTGCCAACTATAGCCGTTCCGGGCTGTCGCACCTCCTATTTACTTATCCCCTTACAGACCTCTTCAAACTCCACTCGTTCATTTTTCCTCAAAACAATAGATCTTTAGACCTATGTATCACAATATTATTTTCACCGATAGAATACATAGATGCATTTTTATGAATATATATTATTGCATAATGACTTAATTCGCATTACTAAGGTCGTGTGTTTGCTGGAATTTGTCGTTTTTCTATGACGTTATCGTAATGCAAAGGAGATTATCCATACAATGAAAATAAAATACGTCCACTTGCTGGCCCTCTGTCTCGCAAGCAGTCTGCTGCTAAGCAGCTTCTCCCTTCAGCCTGATGCGGCTGCAGCCGAATCCCGCCAGAAGGCAACCTGGTTCTGGGATACCCCGCAGATTCAAGATTCGGCTGATGACATTCTGAATTTCGCCACCAGTCAAGGCGTCAATGTGCTCTATCTGCAGATGAACCGTGATGTTCGGCCCGAATATTACCGCAGCTTTATCCGCCAAGCAGGTGAACAGGGGATCGAGGTTCATGCCCTTGGCGGCGCGCCTAACTGGGCGCTGGAAACGGAGCGTCATCGATTAGAAACTTTCATTCAATGGACCGCTGCATATCAGGCTTCCGCTGCTCCGAATGAGCGCTTCACCGGCATTCATGTCGATATCGAACCACATGTGCTGGCCGAGTGGAAAACAAACCAGCCCTCCTTGGTAAAGCAATGGCAAGCGAGCGTCCGCTATCTGGTCCATGAAGCGCACACAATGAATCTACCCATCGGTTCTGACATGACATTCTGGCTGCATGGCTACCAGCTGCCGGATCAGTCGATGTCGATCAGTCGGTGGATGATCCAGCAGTTCGACCAGGTTGTCATTATGGCCTATCGTGATCAGGCAGATAACATTTACAGCGTCGCTGCTGCCGAGCTTAAGGAAGCCGATGAACTTGGCAAGGAAGCCCTGATTGCCGTAGAGACCAAATCGAGCAATGAGGGAGCTTATATTACCTTTTTTGAGGAAGGCACGTCCTATATGGAAGAGCAGTTGTCCAAAGTATGTATCAAAGCGGAGAAGCACCCTTCGTTCTCCGGGTTCGCCATTCATGACTACAGGTACTGGAAGGCATTACATGACTCCGATCGATAACATCGAGATTATTTCATAATAGGAATAAAAAAGATGGCGTTTCAAGAGGGTGTTTCCTCTGGCGCCATCTTTATATTTTTAGATGAAGGAACTCATCCTCTCCATCCGGGTAAAGGCCTGATCGCTCTTAAACCGTCAACATGAGAAGCAGTACATAACCGACCGTCAATTTCGCGCGTTGCAGCGGCGCTTTTTTTACCTGCACTTCCATCACCCCGGCCCCTCCCTCTCTTTCGATGCTACCGTCTTATTCATATACTATATGCGGCTCGGTCTCTTATGTTGCCTTGAGGAAAAATTGTTTGCCAAGAAAAAAACCGATTAGCCATGTAAACAGTAGAATACGATTTAAGCTTCATGCATAGGAAGCAGAACCCGAGCTGCAATGCAGCTCATTCACGATCAGGATAGCGCTTCAAGACGTCCTGCAAATATTGTTCTGCTTCCATTACAAGCTGACGCTCTCCAGCGTTCCATTGATCCCGATTTCTATCGACTGCTAAGAAGGCAGCATGAATCTGTTCATCGCCATGTGTCACACGTTGAACCATCCGATGCCATTCTTGGGCCAAGGTCCTGGCTAAACGGGACTCGATCGGAACGTTTGAAGCCTTATAAGCTGCAGCTTGCAGCGATATTTTTCGGAACGTATTGTAAAAATCCAATGCCGCCTGCTCAGAGTTAAATACCTTTTGAAATAGCCGCCAGTCTTCCTCCGAAAATTCGTATTCTTTCCAAGCCGACATATCGACCTCATTCAACGAACGCATGAGATGGGCTAACAGCTCCCAGGGTACGTTGTAACCTTCTTTCATCATTTCCTTTGCGACATGCAATCCGTCAAGCTTGGCCTGGATACTCTCTTTCTGTGAATAGAGGACCGATGCCTGGTAATCTAGAATGTTCTCGATATCCTGCTCCTCGGTGCCCACGATCAATTGTTCTTTGATCCTTCTTATAGAGAAACCAATGGCTCTATAGAACATAATCTGTTCAAGTACATACAGCTGTTTATCATAATATACTCTATGCCCCAGCTCATCTCGTTCCGCCTTAAGAATCCCTTCATTATCGTAATACTGAATGGTTCGCGGAGTTATTCCCGACAATTGACTGATTTCTTTTACGGAATATTTTCTTCCCATGAACCCATCCCTTCCCGTCCCTTACTCGACTTTTGCTAAAAAAGCTTCTATCGTTTCCAGTAACTCTTTAGGGTATTCCCCGTTAATTGCATGCGAGGCATCTTCAAATACGACCATCTCGCTATTAGGGTCTTTCAGGGAATCCATCCCCGTTTGATACGACTTTTCGGCATGGTGCATCGTCGATTGTCCAGCTAAAATACCGAGCACCGGTATCGTCAGCTCAGCTAATCGTTCAGGCTTGATGGCTTCCGGCATGGGCAGCTTGCTCTTGAATGTCCGCATACCGGTTTCGATTAATTTGGCGGTCGGGTCGCTGTCATCAACTTCAGCCCCGCCGGATATATAGCTGAGCATTTTCTCCCGGATCGGTTTGGGTACCATGGGCACAGACGCCGGAATGGATACCAGTATCATTTTCAGTGGAATGGGGCCAAACACATAGACAGGGTCCAGCAATATGAGCGATTGAATCTTCTCAGGATGCTTGAGCGCCACATTCGCCGCACTCCACCCGCCGAACGACAGCCCTAACAGGTGGATCTCTGATTCCGGCAGCTGATCCAGCACTTGCCCTAACCATGCTGCTTGGTCCGCAGCAGTTTCAATCCGTCTGGTTTCTGTGCTTAAACCCGGCTCTCCTATCAAATCAAGGGTATATACAGGCCGGTGTTCTAAAAAACCGCTTAGATTGGCCTCCCACATGGGTGTAGCAGATCCTTTTCCGGGAAGCAGCAACAAGGGTGTTTTATACGGTGTATCGCTCTCCCGGAACTTGTAGAGCTGCACCACGCCAAAATCGGTATTAACCTTAATCGATTCAACCGGTTCTGGTAAGTGATTCATCGCCTCATCATAAGCCACCGCATATTCCTTCTGCCCATCCTCTGTAACAAAACCGCTTAACGACCCGTCATCTCTGAATAGAAAGCCTATTACCGTCAGTATAGCTAGTATCGCAATGAGAATGCTACCTAAGATCACCCATCCTTTTTTTCGTTTCACTTCAATCCCCTCCTAAGATGACTATAGGATATGACGTAACGTTATACGCAACCCCCTATGCTCTCCCTAGCTGCCTGTTACCGAATCGGCTTGAAATCCCTCCCTTGTTGTGCAATAGTGAAAGGTAGAATATTGAAGGAGGGGTCCGCTTGTCCCTTACGGAATGGATGGTTGATATCTTGGGCTCACTGGACACGCTCGTGGCCGTGCTTCTTGCCACTGCAATATTTTCGGGCCTGTACATATACAGTGCATCCCGGCTATTGGGTGCACGGAAGGATTCACTCGCTCGCATTCGTCAGTCCTTGACGATTTATACCAGACTGGCCGGACCTCTGGGAACCCTCATCAATCGACCGACCCGAACGGCTGTCCCCGACGACCTGTTGATCCGGCTTCTGCAGGAATGCAAATCCGCTGACCTGTTGACGCGGGAGCTCCACGAACAGATTGATACCTTTCTTAGCGATCGTGATGAATCCAGATTAACAACGCTTCACAAGCTGCTGGACCGCGAGATCAACAGACTTATGAAGGAGCGCGACGAACTGGTTGGGCGGCTCGAGAAACCCGGTTGGGGTATGGGATTGTGGCTGCTCTTGAAACCTGCCGTACCTGCCCTTTCACTGGGTGCCGCGATCCTATGGACGATGATTCTCGTCCAGGAACTAAGGCAATCCCCTGCCTGGACAAACCCCGAGGTATGGTGCTTATGGCTCTCCAACATGATTGCCACAATCTCCTTCTACCGACTATTGATGGATTCCAGAAGAAGAACGCATGGTGTGATCTATACCATACTGCATCTGCTGATTGTAGCTTCAGCCCTGTTTAATCTGATCTGGAACGAGGCCTCACCATACGTTTTGGCTACCCAATGCTTGCTGTATCTGGCGGGTTTCCGGGTTACAGCCACCCGCAAGCGCCGTGAACGGCCCTATGCCGGACACCCGGAACTAATGGAACAATTCCTTCATCCTACGGGAGAGAATGACCCTCTTAATGAGACGGGAGGTTCCTGCGATCCAGAGATCACTAACAGCCCTCTGCGATCCAGATAAGATAGCAACGACATGAATATTACGAGATACAGCCCGTGCCGAATTCAACGGCCGGGCTGTTATTATATCTTCACAATCCTTGTGCGGCAGGCAGTCATTACCCGATATTACGGTCTTACCTACCACAATCCTGGATCCCTGTGTTCATACAAAAAAAAGAATTTCCGTATGATTACCGAAGCACACTCCTATAGTCTACATCGGTTAACACTCAGGGTGTTCCCCAAAGTCTACTGGGTAAAGTGTGCTTATGGCATCTAAGGAAATTCTTCTCTCGGTACTCGATAACCCTTTAGGGATCATCTTGCATTCGTTCTTCGTTGTTGGCCGGATGCCCGGGACGGTCCTGACGTTTTGACCGCTCCGGAGGCCGTATTCTCGAAACGCTTGCGCTCCGTTCGTTCCATCTGAACGATTTGACCCTCATGCACTACAATTTGCAGCGAACCGAATTCCATGTCGTTCAGCAGGCTGGCTATGCGTTCGAGCCACATTTCATCCACTTTTAAAGGTTTAGCCATGGATACGCCTCCTCACCGGGCAAAGCCCAAATATATTTACTCATCCCCACAAGTCGAAGTGACATTTTACCTGCACGCGTGCATTATTCATTCTTTTCCAACCTACATAGTATGAATTAACATTAGCATGGGTTGGAAACGACTGTCAATGGGCATTTTTTCGCGTAAACCAATTTTTCAGCAGCAGGGTTACGACGGCTAATAACAGCAATAATGAGGCCACCGCGAACGATGCCGAAAACTGATACTCATTGTACAAAATTTCGACATGAAGGGGCAGCGTATTGGTCTCGCCGCGGATATGGCCGGATACAACGGACACGGCCCCAAACTCGCCCATCGCTCTGGCGTTGCACAGAATGATGCCGTACAATAGCCCCCACTTGATATTGGGCAGGGTGACCCTCCAGAATATTTGCCAGCCCTTGGCGCCCAGCGTTACTGCCGCCTCCTCTTCCTTCGTCCCTTGGTCTTCCATCAGCGGGATCAGCTCCTTGGCCACAAAAGGAAACGTGACAAATAATGTAGCCAGAACAATGCCGGGCACGGCAAAAATAATCTTGATATCATGGCTTTCAAGCCAAGGGCCAAACCATCCCTGCCGACCGAAGATCAGCACGAAGATTAACCCCCCGATCACAGGCGATACCGCAAACGGCAGATCCAGCAGTGTAATCAACAGATTTTTGCCTTTAAAACGAAACTTCGTTATGGTCCATGCTGCAATAACGCCGAATATCGAATTCAGCGGTACCGCAATAGCCGCCACCAGTAAAGTCAGCTGAAGCGCAGACAGAGCATCAGGATCGGATAAGGCGGCTACATAGACCTCCCAGCCCTTCTTAAGCGCCTCCGACATCACCGTAATCAGAGGCAGCACAATAAGCCACAGCAGCACAAGCCCAGCCAAGCTTATGAATGTCCATTTCACCCACGGCTTCTCCGCAGCCGCCAGAGAGGACGGCGTGTTTCGTTTCGCTGCAGGAGCGGCAGGTACAGTTCCAGCCATTAGTATCCCCTCCTTAACGGGCGGTTTTCCGTGTCCAATGTTGTAGTATATTGATGCCGAGCAGCAGTGCGAAAGAGATGAGCAGCAAGATCAAGGCAACCGCCGTCGCGCCGGCATAATCAAACTGCTCCAGCTTCGTCATGATTAACAGCGGCGCAATCTCCGTCTTCATCGGCATATTCCCCGATATGAAAACCACGGAGCCATATTCACCGATGCCTCTGGCAAAAGCAAGCGCAAATCCGGTCAGCAGCGGCGGAATCAAGGTCGGCAGAATGATGGTGCAAAACGTGCGCCATCGGCGTGCCCCGAGCGTTGCAGCCGCCTCTTCCGTATCCCGCTCCGCGTCCTCCAGCACCGGCTGTACCGTCCGCACAACGAACGGTATGCCGATGAACATGAGGGCCAGCGTGATGCCTAAGGAAGAAAATGCCGCCTTGATCCCCAGCGGCTCCAGCAGCGATCCAATCCAGCCGTTAGCGGAATAGATCGCGGTTAAAGCCACCCCCGCTACTGCCGTTGGCAGGGCGAAGGGCAAATCGATCAGGGCATCCCACAATTTTTTGCCGGGGAAATCATACCGCACCAGCACCCAAGCCAGCAGCAGCCCCAATATCGTATCCGCGAATGCGGCCAGCGCCGCTGTCGTCAGACTAACCCGGTAGGAGGCCAGTACCCTCGGATCGGTTGCAACCGACCAGAACTTCTCCCAGGTTAGTCCGGTTTGATTGAGAAGCAGCGCCGACAGCGGCACGAGCACAACCAAGCTCATATAAAGGACGGTCAGTCCCATGCCGATTCCAAAACCCGGGAGTACGCTGCGATTGTTTCTGCTTTGCTTCTGTACGGGGAGTACTGCCATATCCACTCATCCTTTCCTGCCTTCGGCGGTTATGCCGATCAGCTGCCTGGCACGTAAATCTGATTAAAGATGCCGCCGTCATTGAAATGCTTCGTTTGTGTCTCTTCCCATGTTCCAAACACATCCTTGAGCGTAAACAATTCGATAGCCGGGAATTTCTCCTTGTACTTGTCAGCCACGCTGGCAAGCGTTGGACGGTAGTAGTTCTCAGCCGCAATCGTCTGCCCCTCTTCACTGTAAAGATATTGCAGGTAGGCTTCCGCTACCTCGCGGGTCCCACGTTTGTCAACGTTCTTATCCACAACGGCAACCGGAGGCTCCGCCAAAATACTGACGGACGGATTCACGATCTCGAATTTGTCGGGTCCCAGCTCGTTAATCGAGAGATAAGCTTCATTCTCCCAAGCCAACAGCACGTCCCCGATTCCGCGTTCTACAAAAGTGGTTGTCGCACCGCGGGCTCCGCTGTCCAGCACCGGTACGTGGGTGAACAGCTCTTTCACAAATTCCTGTGCCTTCGCTTCATCGTTATTGTTAACCTTGAGTGCGTACCCCCACGCCGCCAGGTAGTTCCACCGAGCACCGCCGGAGGTCTGTGGGTTCGGCGTGATCACCTCCACGCCCTCCTTGATCAGGTCCGGCCAATCCTTGATGCCTTTCGGGTTGCCTTTGCGGACGAGGAAAACGATGGTTGAGGTATAAGGCGCACTGTTATGCTCAAACTTGCTCTCCCAGCCTTCATTGATCAATCCGGCCTGACGGATCGCATCGATATCGTATCCGAGGGCCAGTGTCACCACATCCGCCTCCAAACCGTCGATAACCGAACGGCTTTGCTTGCCTGAACCCCCGTGCGATTGCTTAAATGTTACCTTCTGGCCTTGTTCCTTCTCCCAATGCGCCGCAAATGCTTTATTGTATTGGTCATATAACTCTCGGGTCGGATCGTAAGAAACATTGAGCAGTTCCACGCTCGGCTTGCTTGAACCCGAAGCAGGCGCGTCTCCATTGGCGGTTGCGACTGTCTCTGTTTTCTCTGCACCGCAAGCTGTAAGTGCCGCCGTCAGCATCACTGTTAATCCGATGAGAACCCCTTGCTTCAACACCTTTTTCATATGGATCACTCCCCCTATTATTCTCTACTAAACAGGCCGTATGGCAAAAAAAGACGGAGGAAAGCTCATCAGAACAGAGTCAAGCCGGTTTGCAACCGTGCCTGCTCTTAGTCTTCGAGCGTTCCTCCGTCGATACGGTGAGAACAATATATTATAATTCCTACCTGTTTAGTATGTTATGTTGTTATTGTAATAAGTCCATCTCCAGCTGTCAAACCTTTTTTTAGGCAAATTTGAAGTTTAGGACCACACGGACCATAGAACCATTTTTGGTGCAGCGAACGCATTCACGGCGCGGATTTCCATTTACTGATGGTTGTATGAACCCGTTTCCAACCTTATAATTCTATCCCAAAGGAGTTGATCACCATAAGAAAGCCAACATGGAAAATAATATTTACTCTTTTCCTAAGTATTCTTCTGTTCCTGCCTGCATTCGCCCAAACGACGGAGGCCGCTCCGCTGTTAAAACCAGGCAGTGAAAACGGGGATGTATGGGACCTTCAATATCGCCTAAAAACGCTGGACTTCTACACGTTGCCGCTGGATGGCAAATATGGCGCAAACACGAAAGCAGCCGTTATCCGTTTTCAAAAAGAATACGGTGTGCCAGCCGATGGAATTACCGGAGCGCAAACCTGGAGACAGCTGAAAAAATATACGTTAAATCAATCCGAAATGGACATCATGGCCAAAGTCATTTACAGCGAAGCCCGCGGTGAGCCTTACAAAGGACAGGTTGCCGTTGGGGCTGTTGTCATGAACCGCATTCAATCCAGCGAATTTCCGAATGACATTCGGGGCGTCGTCTTTCAAAAAGGGGCCTTTACGGCCGTGGATGACGGACAATACTGGCTGACCCCGGACCGGACCGCCTATCTTGCCGCGCTGGATGCCGTTCGCGGCTGGGATCCGACATATGAATCCCTTTATTATTTCAATCCTAAAACAGCGACCAGCAAATGGATCTGGTCCAGACCACAAGTGCTGCAGATCGGCAATCATATCTTTGCGCATTAATGATTCATGGAATGAATCTTTAAACCAATGAATTTCTATAACCTTGCAGCCAGCTTCCTCGCTAGTTGGAGATTGAACACCGTGTTCTAGTCCAGTGCTGCCGGCAGGACGCTTAACAAAAGAAGCAGCTCAAGTCCCATTTTCGGGTCTTCGAGCTGCTTCTTCTTTATATACGTTAACGTTTATTAGCTTTCGCCTTCTCCACGGGACAGATACATACCGGGCGCGTAACTTCTAGTGTATAACCCGTAGAAACCAGGTTGCCCGTGTCCGGATCGATCCGATAACTTGCGATCAAACCATTGTCCTGATTCGCCGTCAGCAGGAAGCCGTCCGGCATGATATTGAAGTGGCGCGGCGTTTTACCACCGGAAGACACCCAGTTGACGGCACGGAGCGTACCGGTCTCCTGGTCGATTACATATTGAGCGATGCTGTCATGGCCCCGGTTGGAGGCGTACAGATAACGACCGCATGGAGATACCAGCAGATGGGCAGATGTGTTGTTATCCATCACGACGTCTTCTGGTAAGGTCGATATGTGCTGCAATATTTTCAAATCTCCAAATGTTCCATCGTTTGCGTAAGCCGTTACCGTGCTGTTCAGCTCATTCGTGCCATACACCCACTTGCCTGATGGATGAAAAGACACAAGCCTCGGACCCGAGCCTGGCGGCAAACTGATCTCGCGGTGGGTCACCAGCTTGCCTTCCTCCAGCCGATACAGGTTCACATCATCCATGCCCAGGTCACTGACCACGATATACTTGCTGACGGGGTCTTCAAATATTGAATGCGGATGCGCTTCGGATTGACGGTCATCGTGAAGACCGCGTCCGCTGTGCTTGATCTTGGAGGCCAGCTCTCCAACCCGGCCGTCTTCTTCTAATGCCAGCACCGATATATGTCCATCACTATACCCTGTCGTAAGCAGATACTTCCCGTCCGATGTACGGGATACATGACATGCACCGGACGAGCCGGTAGACTGAACGTTCAGCAGCGTTAATTCACCGGTGACCAGATTGGCCGAATAAGCCGACACATCGCTTTCGCCCTTCTCGCTCGCTGCATACAATACAGAGATCGAATCATCGAAATCCAGATAGGTAGGGTTTTCTATTCCAGCCGTACCACCTAAGATACGCAGCTCGCCCGTACCTCGATCCATCGCCCCCCAATGAATTCGATTCTCTTCCTCCGAACCATAGGTTCCTATGTAAAATATCAGTTCCTGTCCTGCTGTCATGTGATCCACTCCTTTGTCTAATGAATGATCCGGTGAACCGGTCTAATTCTTATTATGTATTACCCATCAGGGCTCCGCGCTTACCGCCTTTTTTCAATTCAATCCGGCAAGCCGTCCCGCGTTGCTCTACCAATTATTACTCATAAAGAAATGTATTGCTAGCATTGGTTTTATCATGTACGATTACCACAATTACCACTCTATTCTATCATTCGTTGAAGGAGATGACAGCCAATTGAAGAAAAAAATCAGCCTACTGACGATCGCTTTCCTGTTTCTGTTCGCAAGTGCGACACAAGCCGCTCCGGCAAAGAATCAAGGGAATATCCGGGTCTACCTCGATAACCAGGAAATCAAATTTCAGGCAGCGCCTATTATGAAGAATGGAGTCACCTTCGTGCAATTCCGCCCTCTGTTCCAGGCCTTGGATTATAAAGTCAATTGGAACAGCACGAATAAACAGGTAACGGGTACATACCTCGATCAGAAGCTGCAGATGACCATCGGACAGAAAACCGCTTATGTCAATGGTGCAACAACCACGCTTCAGATTGCCCCATTCACCGATGGCGGCAACACGCTGGTTCCCCTTCGTTTCGTAGCTGAAGCCACCGGACTCCCCGTGAAGTGGGATTCCAAGGCACGTACCATCAAGATCGACCGTGAGGGTGCAATTGATAAAGCCACCGATGAGGTAAAGAAGCTTTACCATACAATTGAAGAAGCTGGAAGTGCCAAGAAACTGGATGCTGTCATGAGCGCCTTCCATCCGAAATCTCCTGTTTTTGCGGAAATGCAACAATATTATCAGAACCAATTTAAGAACGATCTGCATGTATCTGCTGATGTATGGGAAGTAACCGTAGCCGGAACGTCAATCCATGCCTACACCAGCGTGACCCTCGACCGCACCGGCGGACCTTTTGCTTGGGATGCTACACTCCATTATGAAAATCTCTTGAAGAAAGATGCTTCGGGAGCATGGAAAATCTATGATCTGGTCCATTACGAGACGGAATATCTGGTCGGAGATGAACTGCTGGAAGCTCGTCCAGAAGTGCCAGCAGCGGATCAAACAGCCATCGTGGCTACCATTGATACCCAGTCCAAGGGCTTCAATGAGGAGGATGGTCCACTGCTTATGTCGGTTATTCATCCGGAATCAGCCTACCACGAGATATTCCGAACCAGCATTGCGGAAGGCATCTTTGATGAGGTAAATTTCAACATCAAGTCCGAGGAGATTCGGACGGTCTTTTTCCAAGGGGAAGACGCCGTTGTTTATGCCAAAGAAAGCGATGATGCAGACGGTGAAATCATCCGTTCGACCTCTCTTTACTGGCTCAAGAAAGCCGAAGGCAAATGGCTGATCTATGATGTGCTGGAGCTTGAATAAGTCACTGGCATAACGAATGCGTACAAATGAACCGTGAATTTCCCGGCGAGGGAGTTCACGGTTTCTTTTTTGCTGGCTATAAAACGTCGTTCTTCATTAAATCTTCCTCCCTCTTGGTCTACTTCACCAAAGCTGACATATATCATAGTAGTAATCCATAAGAGGAGGGGTTATATGGGTGTTAAATTAATCAAGATCGCCGCTGTATACTTCGTACTGGGGATATTGCTCGGCATGTACATGTCGATCTCCCACAGCTACGATTACGCCTCAGTTCACACACACGTCAACCTTCTGGGCTGGGCATCCCTGGCTCTTGCAGGTGTTATTTATGTTCTGTTCCCCGCAGCCGGAGAATCCACCGCAGGCAAAGTGCATTTCTGGCTGCACAATATCGGTCTGCCTGTCATGATGATCGGTCTCGCACTGCTGGTAAGCGGTATGGAATCGGTAGAGCCGGTCATTGCTGTTGGCGGCGTTCTGGTAACGCTGGGCATTCTCGCTTTCCTCTATAATGTGCTAACCCATGTTAAAAGTACGCATAGAAGGAAACGCTGATTTTGGGCTTGGATCCTCAAGGAATCGTCTCTATTTGGCGGTTCCTTCTTCATGTTTCATAGGCCTCTTTCATCGGAAGATGGGTCATAGTTACCGACTAATGGGTATAAGTAGATACCTTTCTCTTCGAAGGAGGCATCATAGTCATGGAAACAAACTCAGCAATTGAAGTCCAATTTCACTGCCGTCAGTGCCAAGCGGATATCGGGGTTACGTTCAAATCAGAACAGTTCACCACGGTACTCTGCCCGCAGTGCGATTACAGCTATTCACTCATGAGACCAACCATTGGGGAAGAGATCCTGCTGGATTGGGAGAAAGAAGCCGTATTCCAAAAAATCCGCGCGGATCAAACCGAGCATGACAAAATGGAACTGATGCTCCTCGTCATCAAGGTCGTCGAGCTGCTGACTTGGCGGGATGAAGGAAATGGCCATATCCGCGCCATCGAAACGCTTCGTGAGTGGCTGCTGCTTAACGGGGTGCCCAAAGCGCTTATTGAACTCCTGGATGCTAAGGGACCTGAAGGCAGCTCCTCTACCGAGCATAGGGAATCGTGTAATCAATCCCATGATACAAGATATCATAAATGAAAAAAGGAACCGTCCTCCGGCCAACATGGTCGGGGGCGGTTCCTTATTCGCGCCGGCAAAATGACCATCGCATTCGGCGTTGTGGTTATCCTGATGAGCTTTCAGCATCTCTAAATTTATTGAATCGGCACCTCGAATGCCTGCTCCATGACACCAGGGTAGCTGCTTAACGTAAACGTCAGCGGCTGCGGGTAATCCCCGGGTTTAAGGTGGATATACTGTGTGATGAGGCTTACTTCGGTATCCGAAGAGGATCGGGACGAGGAACTGAGCCCCCCAGCATCTTCATTGATCCTATGCTTTTTCCCCTCTCCATCCACAAACTCCGGCTCAATTGACACACTGCCCATATGCCGGTCAGTCTGTTCTTCGTATTCAAATGTCAGGGTATGGCCCGTGTACTCTCCGAACCGAAGGTCGCCGTCCGGTGAACGGATGATCTCTTTCTTATCCGTATCCACCACGAGTTTCATCTTCGAGGGGTCCACCGCCTGGAATCCGCTTGCTTTCAGCGTGATTGATTCTGGCTTCTCCAATATATTGCTGTCGAAGAAGTAAGTCATATCCCCTCCCCCGGCACCGGGTAAGAATGCGGAATCACTGTTCAATCTGATCTTCTCGCCGTTAACCACAGCTTCCAAATATACATCCCATAAGCCGGTTACCTTCATCGTATTACTGGACGGGACGTTCGCTTTCAAGACGATTCCGACAGGAGACAACACAGCTTCTTTCAAATAGAACCTCTGGCTCTCAATCTGCAGCATTTTGTTGAGCGGAATGGTGCTGGTATACTTCTGAACGGTCTCCATATCAACGGATACGTTAATATCGAGCATCTGCTCGTTCTCTGTAGCGGATTCATAAACCGTATTCGTCGAATAGGGGGCGATCCTAAAAGATAACGTCAGTTCCTCAGGTATAGGGTGATTCTCGCCCATCTGAATGTCTGATCGGGAACGGAACAGTTTGCCGGGCTTAATCTCAGTTCCACCCGACGACCCGATACTATAAGGCAGCGATTCGCTGGATTCCCGGCGCTTCATCTCCACCCTCTTTAAGTCTGCAGGATTCTCCGCATGGTTTTGGACCGTATAGAACACCTCCATCTGCTGGGAGCCTACAAGTATCCCGTTCACTGTTACCGTATAATCCCCCTTGGTCACCGATTGATTCACCGGCTGAATCATGCCGTGTTTGTTGGCTGTATTCAGCGTAATATCTTCTCCGAAATCAAACCCGGTCAATGGCGGATACGGCCCTTGAGCCGCCATTTGCTTTTGGGGATTCACCAGCCCTTCGTTCCCGCTCCATACCACGAACAGCAGCGCAGCCGCTATCGTTACAAGCACGGCAGAGACGGTAGCCATTCGTGCCCGGCCCCGCTGCGTGCGCCGTCCTCTTCGCATCCCGCTTCGCACCGCCGCGTCCAATGCTTCATCGGATACAACAGCTGCGCTGATCTCCGCGTCCCTATTCATCTCCTTCAGCATTCGCTCTTCCTTCTCAAACATGGAATATGGCACCTCCTGGCTCGATTTTTTGCCGAAGCATCTTTAATCCTTGATACAGCCGGGTTTTGACTGTACCCTCCGGAACATCGAGAATCTTGGCGATATCACTAATCGTCATGTCCTGATAATATTTCAAAATCAGCACATGGCGGTATTTAGGCTTCATGCGGCTGAGCCCACGCTCCAGATCCAGCTTGCTATCGCTGACCATCTCGGCAGCCGTCTCCCGGCTGTGAACTTCTTCAACCGGAACCATGCGCTTTTTTCGTTTTTGCTCATCCACGCAGCAGTTAATCAGGATCCGAATGAGCCAAGGAACAAATGCCTCTGGATGCTTCAGCTTCCGGCACTTCATCCACGCCCGGCATACCGTCTCCTGCAATACCTCCAGTGCGTCACTCTCGTTATGCAAATAACTGTACGCAATTCCGTATAGGCGCCTTCGGTGCTCCGTAACGAGTGCATAGAACGCTTCCTCGTCCCCTCTGCAGGCAGCAGCCGCAAGCTCTTTATTTTCCATCATCCGATTACCCTTCCCCTCCGACCTACCTCGTTTGTATTCATCTCTGTATATAAGACTGCGAAGCGATTCAAACGGTTTTTTTATTTTCCACACAAAAAAAGTCCGCCCTGGCAGGCAGACTTGAACGTATCTCTCGATTAACTTCGTTTTCTGCGTCCTTTAAAGAAGTAATGGTATCCTAGATATCCGATGCCGCATAACAGCAGCATAAGCGCAGAAAGCCAGATGACAGGAAGCAGATATGGCGTGTGCTGACTGGCTACATACAGAAGTACCGCGGAGAAGGCATACATCACCATCAGAAGTACGATGCGTTTGAAAATATCCATGTCGTCCGCCCCTCACCCTTTATCTCAATAATCTACAATTTTTTCCGTATATCTATCTTTATGGTAACTCAAAATGATGAAAATTGCACTCAAAATTTGGTAAATTTATAAAAATTTTAGGGGTTAAACGAGCCTATTCATGAAAATGTTAAAATTCAGGCTTGATAAAACTAATATTATTAGTTATTATACTAATAATATTAGTTTTGAATGAGAGGGGAATTGTATTATGTTAATAACAACGATTGAACACGTAACTCAAATTTCTTTTCTTCCTCGTCTTTTCCCKATAAATGTCTATCTTGTAGAAGAAAACGACGGGGTTACGCTGATTGATACAGGTATGTCATTTTCCCAAAAGGGAATTCTTCAAGCGGCCTCCGCTATAGGAAAGCCCATCACCCGGATCGTGCTGACCCATGCTCACGGCGACCATGTCGGGGCGCTCGACGGGTTAAAGAAAGAGCTTCCGAATGCTTCGGTTTACATCTCGCGGCGTGATGCACTGCTGCTAAAGGGAAATGCCGAGCTCCAACCTGGAGAGCTGCAAACTCCGATTCGCGGAGATATTCCCAAAAACATAACCACCGTTCCGGATGTGCTTCTGGGTGACGGGGAATCCGTTGGTTCGCTCAAGGCCATCGCCACTCCCGGACATACGCCGGGGCATATGGCATTCCTTGATGAGCGCAGCGGTATCCTGATTGCCGGCGATGCTTGGCAGACACGGGGCGGATTAGCCGTATCCGGTGTGTTCAAGCCCTGGTTTCCCTTCCCTGCCATGGCAACCTGGAGCAAGGATCTTGCTCTGGAAAGCGCCAAAATGCTAACCGCACGGAAGCCCGCCGTTCTGGCTGTCGGCCATGGACGGATGCTAAAGAATCCGGCGGCTCCCATGCAGCAGGCCGTTGCGCATGCGGAATCTATTATGAGGAGGAATGCAAAATGAGTCCGAGACCCGGAATCGACCGGCTTCAACTGCTTCAAACCGCTTCCGAACTAGCGGATCAGGATGGGCTTCATACCGTAACCTTGGCCGCACTTGCAGGTAAGCTGGGCGTTCGGTCGCCTTCCCTGTATAACCACGTAGACGGACTGCCCGGTCTGCATGCCGCCCTGATGCTGTATGGCCTCCAGACATTGCATGATCGGCTGCTGAACGCTGTCGCCGGTCGGTCAGGCGAAGATGCCCTGCGTTATGTATGCCTTACCTATGTTGACTTTGCCAGATCTCACCCCGGATTATACGAAGCCGCATTGCAGCCTCTCCGTCCGGAACAGCAGGAGACGCAGCAAATAGGCAATCAGATTGTCGAGCTTCTGCTCCAAATCTTAGCTCCTTACCAGCTCAGTGAGCCGGAGGCGCTGCATGCTGTGCGGACACTTCGCAGCCTGTGCCATGGCTTCTCATCTCTGGAACGTGGGGGTCAATTCGCCATGGATTTGGATGTAGACGAAAGCCTCAATTTCATGATCCGGATTTTCATCGATGGACTCCAATCTTAAAGACAGCCGGCGCTAACAGCGCTGCTCCTCCCGCACCTGCCTGATTTTGCCTGGCATCAGAATGTGCTATAATCAGAAGGCAGCACATTGTCATGTCATTTTATTTATGGAAAGAGGTTCTGAATTGTGGTTAATTTCGATTCCCCAATTCTTCAGATAGGCTCTACGATTGTGATGCTGGTTATGGCACTGACCGTTATTTTCATTCGAATGAAAGCGAGTCACCGACCCGTCACCGTCAAGAAGATCATCATCCCTCCCGTTGCCATGAGCACCGGGTTTCTGATGTTCGTTGAGCCGCAAGTACGCATCCCCATATGGTGGGCGGGTATTGCCTTTCTGGTAGGCTGGTTCATCTTCTCCTATCCACTGATTCGCAGCACCAAATTCGAGAAGGTCGATGGCCAGATTTTCATGCAGAAATCGAAAAGCTTTATTTACATTCTGCTCGGCCTACTGGCAATCCGGCTTCTGCTCCACGGATATATCGAGCAGCATATTTCCATCCCGCAGACCGCGGCGTTGTTCTTCATGCTGGCTTACGGCATGATTGTCCACTGGCGCATTTCGATGTATCGCCAGTATCAGCAATTTACGACACCAGAAGCGGCTATATAGCGGACATGTTCCATCGTTAACTATATAAGTTGAATTAAAGATTCTTAGCCTAAGCATCACTACGAATGCGGATTATTCTTCCGAATCGCTGTTGCCCCCAGATTTCTCGATACATTCATATCATGGTTAAAATCCGGGGGCAAAGGCGACCACTTCGTTTCTGCGCAAAAAAAAGAGTGCCGATGATCACGCAAGCCGGAAGGCTATGACCCTTCCGCTCGCAGAGCTCCCGTATGAGGAGGCTTGCGAAGTGCGTAAATTCGACACTCTTTTATTTTTTGTCTGTCAAAAGACTAGCTTTGCTCTTCGCTTACCTTCACCAGCTGCTTCCCGAGATTCTCCCCGGAGAAGAGCCCCAGAAACGCCTCAATAGTCTGCTCGAAACCGTCGACGATATGTTCGGCGTACTGAATTTTACCATCCCTCAGCCATTCGGCCAGTTCATGCAATGCCTCATTGTACCGACTGGCGTAGTCGCCGACCAAGAAGCCCTTCATCAGTGCCGTATTGGTCAGCAGCAGACTCTGGATTCTCGGACCCGTATCGGGTTTCTCCAGGTTATAGAGTGCGATTTGGCCGCAAATCGGAATCCGTGCATTTTTGTTGATAAGACGCAGCACCGCATCGGAAACCTCACCGCCGACATTGTCAAAATAGACGTCCACCCCATTCGGGCAAGCTTCCGCTAAAGCCGATGCCAGATCTTCGGTCCGGTAATTGATCGCTGCATCAAACCCCAGCTTCTCCGTCAGGTACTTGGTTTTCTCTTCAGAACCGGCAATACCGATCACCCGGGTTCCTTTGATCTTGGCAATCTGCCCGACAATCATGCCTACGGCGCCTGCGGCACCCGATATCACCACCGTCTCGCCTTCCTTCGGCTGACCGATATCCAGCAGTCCGAAATAGGCAGTCAAACCGGTCATCCCCAGCACACCCAAGGCGGTCGATACGGGTGCCAGATCCGGGTTGACCTTACGCAGCGTTCCGGTCCGCACGGCGGCAAAGCGCTGCCAGCCCCATGTTCCTGCAACAAAATCGCCTTCCCGATAGGTCGGGTCCGTCGATTCCATCACCTGCCCTACTGCGCCTCCAGCGATAACCTGTCCTACCTCGTAGGGCTTCGCGTAACTTTTGGCATCACTCATTCTGCCCCGCATATACGGATCCACCGACAAGTATACGGTCCGTACCAGGACTTCTCCAGCTTGCGGAACGGGCAAAGGCTGCTCCTCAAAGGTAAAATCCGACTCATCCGGCATGCCTTGCGGCCTTTTGGCTAGTATTATTTGTTCGTTCACAGACATCTGAGTACCCTCCTTTAAGAAAAACCGTCATCTTATCTTTACCCATTTTGTCCGTTTACAAATTTCCTAGCCTTAGCGCCAGACCCGTTAACGACCGGTGATCCTTTTGCGTTCGGGTACATTTTAATTCGAGGGTTCCGCTAAAATTGAAGTGGTTCCATCATGAGTCGGATACCTGAGGGGAGCGGTTCATCCAGACCTTCACCCTGCCTGCTATTCAAACGTTTACCTGCTCTTCACGAGCAGATTAACGGCATCCTGCACAAGCTTCTCCGTATCCTCACCGTTCGCTTCGGCCTGCCGTACACAATCCACCAGGTTGGAGCTGACAACAACGCCAATGGTCCGGTCGATTGCCGTACGCGAAGCGGATAATTGCGTGATGACCTCCCTGCAGTCCTTATTCTCTTCCATCATCTTCAAAATGCCGCGAAGCTGTCCTTCAATCCGCTTGATCCGGTTTTTCATCTGATCGTCGTATTGCATGTGACTGTCCTCCTATAATACGTATCTGCACTGTCAGGCTTATCCTTGTCCTTATATTATACAACAAACGCCCGCTCTTTCCTTACGACCTGCCCCGCCGGCAGAATCCCGCTTGAAAATCTGCATCCTGCTGCTCGCTGCTGCATAGCATTAGCAACTTCGTTATAGGGCTTGTATACGCCAAGAGCACATGGTATATTTTTAAATAACGAATGAATTCATAGTCATCCAGATCCAAACCTCATAATTTAAAGGCAATGTTATCTTACAAAGGTACAACCTCGGCTATTCATAGTCCTGGCTGTGCCTTTTTTTAATTTCACTTACTTAAGGAGGAATTATCGATGTTCTTGGAAGCCATCTATCACCGTCCGCGTAAAAACTGGTCCTATGCCTATAACGGTACGACCATCCATCTCAGAATCCGCACCAAAAAAGACGACATTACCGAAGTGTACGCCCTCGCAGGCGACAAGTACCTGTGGGATCAGACGATGGAATACATTCCGATGACCAAGCTGTCCTCGGATGAAATGTTCGATTATTGGGAGTGCGAGGCAACCCCTCCTTACCGCCGCTTGAAATACGGCTTCCTGCTCCAGCAGGGCGACGAGAAACGCTGGATGACCGAATATGACTTCCTGACGGAGCCGCCGGCCAATCCGGACCGCCTGTTCGAATACCCGTTCATCAATCCGGATGACGTTTTCCACCCGCCTACATGGGTCAAAGATGCGATCTTCTATCAAATCTTCCCGGAACGCTTCGCGAATGGGGATACAAGCAACGACCCGGTAGGCGCTTTGCCTTGGGGCAGTGCCGAACCGACGCCGAAAAACTTCTTCGGCGGTGATCTTCAGGGGGTTATCGACCATCTCGATTATCTAAGCGAGCTCGGCGTTAACGCGATTTATTTCACTCCGCTGTTCACGGCAACAACAAACCATAAATACGATACCGAAGACTATATGGAAATCGATCCGCAGTTCGGCGACAAGGACACGCTGAAGAAACTCGTCGATCTGTGCCATGCACGCGGAATCCGAGTCTTGCTGGATGCAGTCTTCAATCATTCCGGCAGAACGTTTGCGCCATTCGTTGACGTGCAGAAGAACGGTATGAACTCCAAATATAAGGATTGGTTCTACGTTCGCTCCCTGCCGCTGGAAGTGGTGGATGGCATCCCAACTTACGATACCTTTGCATTCGAGCCGCTGATGCCGAAACTGAACACGGAGAACCCAGAAGTTCGAGCTTACTTGCTCAAGGCAGCCGAGTACTGGATCAAGGAAACGGGTATCGACGGTTGGCGCTTGGATGTAGCCAACGAGGTAGGGCACAGCTTCTGGCGCGAATTCCGTCAAGTCGTGAAAAAAGCCAACCCGGATGCTTACATCCTTGGCGAGGTGTGGCATGAATCCTCCATCTGGCTGGAAGGCGACCAGTTTGACGCTGTCATGAACTACCCGTTCACGAATGCCGTACTGGACTTCTTCATCAATCGTACCGCCGATGCCGAGAAATTCTCCTTCATGCTTGGCAAACAGCTTGCCGGTTACCCAAGACAAGCCAGCGAAGTGATGTTCAACCTGCTGGACAGCCATGACACTGCAAGACTGTTAACGCAGGCGAACGGCGACAAACGCTTGATGAAACTTGCCGCGATGTTCCAGTTCACGTATTTCGGCACGCCTTGTATCTATTACGGCGACGAAATCGGCATGGACGGCGGGCACGATCCGGGCTGCCGCAAATGCATGGAATGGGATGAGTCCAAGCATGATAAGGACCTGTTCCATTTCTATCAAACGCTGATTAAGCTCCGCAAAGAGCATTCCGCTCTCCGTACGGGAACCTTCAAATTCTTGAAGGCCGAGAAGAACGGCGGTAAAATGTCGTACCTGCGCGAGGACGACAACGAAACGATCCTCATTGCCGTCAACAACGACAAGGCGGGCAACACAATGACCGTCCCTGTGCTGGATCATCAGTGGACGAACCTGTGGAACGGCGAAGGCCTTAGTGCGAAGCAAGGCCAGTTGACCGTGAAGCTGCCCGCCTATGGCTTTGCCATCTTAAAGGCCGGTCAATAAAAATCAAACTCCCTTTGAGTGCCATATGGCCCGTGTATGCGGGCTGGCAGTCGAAGGGAGTTTTTTTATCCGAGCAAAAATTGGTCGGCCAAGGTAAAGAGCAGAATCGTCAAACTAATCACCTGATTCAGGTTATAGGATGCCAGATGCATCCGCCTGCGGCTGGAAGGCTTGATGATGCGATGCTCCACGGCAAGCAGTATCACCGAGACAGCAATTCCCGTCAAGTAGAGCCAGCCCAAGCCTTGGATAAAGTAAAGGGAAACCAGCAGGATGACCATAATCCCATGCAGCATTCTGGAAATGAGCAGTCCGCCCTCTAACCCAAACGTGCGGGGAATGCTCCACAAGCCGGTGCTGCGATCGAATTCGATATCCTGTGTTGCGTAAATGATATCAAAGCCCGCGATCCACAGCATCACAACGGTACCGATGATAAACGGAATGAAGGCAAATTGCCCCGTTACGGCAAACCAAGCCCCGATCGGAGCCGAAGCAATCGTGAAGCCCAGGTACAGATGGCACAGCCAGGTGAAGCGCTTCGTGTACGAGTACGAGCAGATCAGTATAATCGCTGCCGGTGAGAGCCACAAGCAGAGCTGGTTCAGCATCCCTGCCGCGAGTATGAAGATGGCAAAGTTAACGATGACAAACACGTACACTTCGCGAGGCAGCAGAAGTTTTCTCGGCATATGGCGGTTCGCCGTTCGCGGGTTCGCGGCGTCGAACTTCAAATCGGCGATACGATTGAAGGCATTGGCCCCATTGCGTGCGGCAACCAGCGCAATCAACGACCACAGCATGACATGCCATGACGGTACGCCGCCCGCGGCCCAGATCATGGAAATGATCGCAAAGGGCAGCGAGAACAGCGTGTGGGAGAACATGACCAGTTCTCCGAACATTTTGGTCTTATGAACGACTTTATTGATCATTTGCATCCGGATCCAACCTCATTCGTTTACGAATTGGGATAACCCAGCCAGCACTTCGTCCAAGGCGCTGAGCATGGCCACGATATCTTCCTCCGGAATCATCATGGCCGGCTGGAACGCCAGCACGTTTCGGCCGATGCCATTTTTGCCGATAATGAATCCTTCTTCCTTCATGCGCTCCAGAATGATATCCGTCCATGCTGCGCTTTCCTCGTCTGTCGCTCCCCGGATTTCGGCCCCGGCCATAAAGCCCTTGCCTCGGACATCGGCGATCAGCTCGTATCGGCCCTGCAGCTCCCTCAAACCATCGATGAGCCGTCCGCCGACACGCAGAGAACGTTCGACCAAAGCTTCCTGCTCGATGTAATCCAATACGGCAAGCGCCGTGGCCGATGACACCGGGTTGCCGCCGAAAGTGGAGGCGGATGGTCGGTTTAGACTGGCGGCAATCTCATCCGTCGTGGAGAAAGCGCCGATGGGCACGCCATTGCCTAGTGCCTTCGCCATGGTCAGAATGTCGGGCACGATGCCGTAATGCTCGATCGCGAACATGCGTCCGGTACGGCCGCAGCCTGTCTGGATTTCATCGACAATCAGAAGAACCCCATGCTCCTCCAGCATCATCTTCAGCTCATGGAAATACCAATCCGGCGGTACGATCATTCCCCCGTTGCCTTGGATCGGCTCTACGATCATTGCGGCGAAGGTGTCTCCTTTCGCAGCGAGCACACTCGCCAACGCATCCAGGGAGCGGCGAGCGGCAGCATCCTGATCCATGGCAGGATCATAAGGACGCGGAATAAACGTAGTCACATCCTGGTCCAGGAAATCATCGGTACGCCACATCGGGATGCCGGTCACGTTCATGGTCAGGAAAGTGCGGCCATGAAGGCCGTATTCCAGCGCCAGGAAGTTGCGGCGTTTCGTGTGCAAACGTGCGAGAAGGAGTGCGCCTTCATTCGCTTCGGAACCGCTGTTCACGAAGAACGAACGCTTTAGATTGCCAGGCAAAATGCCGTTTGCCAACCGCTCAGCCAAATCCACCATCGGCTGGGTAAGGTAGATGGTCGACGTATGCTGCAGCTTCTGCAGTTGCTCGATCGTACGGGCAGTAATGGCATCATTGCAGTGACCGCAAGCGACAACCGACACCCCCGTGAAGAAGTCGGCATACGCTTTGCCATCATGGCCGTAAAGTTTATGCATCTTGCCGCTGACGATCTGAGGCGGCTCTTTGTAGAAATTAGCCGTGCAGGGGTAGCCGTACTCCCTACGTTTTGCCACGATAGCTTCGGGACCGATATACGTCGGATCTGCATGCGTCATGGATATTCACCTCTTTGAATTGATCTCGTTTCTCCTATGTTCCGTGAAAATATATCAAAAATGATAGCCATATGCGGGCTCATCTTCATTCTCCGTTTCGGAGCTCATCTCATACTTCGGTCAGCTCAAGCTGCAGGGTATGGCCGAATTGGAGCGAACCCAGTGTATAACCGGCATAGATCGGTGTCATGTCTGCATACAGCCTGCTGCATGAATCCAGATTCAGGGCAGCTTGGCGATATATCCGCACCAGGCCGCGAAGCTGCTCCGTCGTATACGTCTTTCCTTCAATGCGGAAATGATTCACGCCAGCTTCGTGCAGCTCCTTCAAGAACGGCATATTGCACAGCTCTTTCGACAGTGCCAAGTGATTACGCCCTGCAGCATCCCGGTATACGGGGTTCTCCCCTTTGTCCGTCAGCAGCACGAGATGACGGTTATCCACAAACTTGTTATCCTCTTCCGCAATAGGCTCGAACTCGGCCGCATTGGCGTATAAGTCATGCTCAAGATACATGACGATTGGCGAGCCATGAACGATGAACTCGATTGGAATTTCCGGATGACGCAGCAATTTCGTCAAATCATGGAGCTGAAGCTCAAGGGACGGATTGATTCTGGATATGCCAAAATGCTTCTGATAGAACGAAGCCGCCATATGGTTGTATATATTCAGGCTGAAATCGGCAATCATTGGCAGCCCTAGGGATTGAAACTTGTGCATGGCACCGATGTTGGACGCAAGCAAGCCATCCAGACCATAATGGTTATGCTCCTTGCCTGCACTGAGGAATTGATAATACTGCTCCATATGAAGTTCATTCATCATGCGGGGCATGCCAAGAATAATTTCGGTGTTCCCTTTATCCGCTGTCAAAGCTTCGATATCTTCACGGCCGAATGGCAGATCCGGTTGGAACACGTCACCTGTCAGGTAGATGACGTTCGCCCCTTCTTCGATTGCCGCACGGGCCTGCTCTACCGTGTTGACATGCACCGTAATTTGCGGAATCGACGTGCTCGGCTGCTCCCGCTTCGCTTGATGCAGCGATTCCTTCACCTGAAGCACCCGTTCCTCCTTCATCTCGCGTTCCGCGGTAGGCGTGCTGAACACCTTCCCCGTACTGTAAAACTTGCCTGTTCCTTCATAACGGTGATTGATGAACTCCAGTCCCGGCTTGCCAAAGGCATAAGCTGTCGTGAAATCACGCTTCCGGTTTTTATGCAGCGTATCTGCCCCGGCTTCGCGGTTAAAGCCTATCGGATCCGCAATGTAACGATCGATGGCATCTCCGTAAGCATTAACAACCATCAGCAAAAATTCGGTATCTCTCATGCGTCCTTCAATTTTGAAGCTGGTAATGCCGGACTTGACCAGCTCCGGAATATGCTCGTACATATACATATCTTTTGCAGCAAGCGGGTACTCGGTAGGATAGAGGTATCCATCTTTTTTCACCCGATAATCCCAGCGGCAAGGCTTCATGCATCGTCCCCGGTTGGAGCTGTTGCCAAACAGCATGGAGCTGTACAGGCAGTTCGCACCGTGAACGGTGCACATATCGCCGTGCACGAAGTACTCGAACTCCATGCCGCTCTTAGCGTGCAGCACCTCCGCCGTTTTCAGGTCCATCTCGCGGGAAGCCACGATACGGGAAACGCCCAATGCTTTGACGGCTTCAATCATCTCTAGATTGTGCACGTTCATCATGACCGAGGAGTGAACCGGAATATTCGTATAGTTCATCTCTTGAATCAGGGGAAACACGGCCAGATCCTGCGCAATAATAGCATCCGGGCCAACCTCGTTCAAAAAGGCGAAGTAACGCTTCGCTTCCTCCAGGTCCTCTTCATCCATCAGGTTGTTCACTGTAATGTAGGCGCGTTTACCGCGCTCATGGGCCAATTGAACAGCTTCTCTGACTTCCTCATAACTTAAGTTATAGCCCTTGCGCATCATGCGCATATTTAGGGATGGTCCCCCGAAATATACGGCATCGCAGTTTGCGTCAATGACGGTTTTGAATATCTCGAATGTTCCGGCAGGAGCCAACAGTTCCACTTCTTTACCGTTAAAATAACGAGCCATTGTCCGTTCCTCCTAATCCGTAAATTTTAATTTTATTGATTGTAACATAATTCACAATCAATAAAAGTGAATTAATTCACAGCCGGATTCGCACGGGTCGTATGCAGGTATTTACGGAGATAACAAAAGCAATATCACCGACAGCCATCCAAGCATGCCCCGAACCACGGATCGTACGCACAGGGAGCAGTGTTGCCTTATAGGATTTTTTTAAGGTATCAACTTTCGAAGCATGTCCTTCCTGATATCGCAAGAAAAATTACAGCTAACCGCCGTCTGTCTTCATGGATGTACGTCGATATACGTTTTTCTTTATCAAAACTCCCTTCGACTACTACCAGGCACGTATTTAATCCGAGCTTGGTTGATCAAAGGGAGTTTTGTAATTAATGCTTTGGTTTTCTGCCATAAACAAGATATAGCGTAACCGCTGAGATGGCCATCAGCACGACAGAGTAAACAAGTACGAGCGCCCGCATATCACCAGATGCCTGAGCATCCGTACTATTCTTGATCACGATGCCGAGCGGTTGGAGCAGCGGGTGATACAGGAAGACGGTCAGATCATAATCGGCTAGCTGTCCATTGAAGTTCAGTGCGAGCACTGCTAATGTCGATGGCAAGATGATCGGAAGCAATACTCTTCTGAAGGTGTAGAATGTGCTTGCACCCAAGCTTTTGGACGCATCCTCCAGTGAACTGTCAATCGTGAAGAACGCAGCTTTGAGCATACGTAACGTAAATGGAATCTGTACAATGACATAAGCGATAAGCAGTACCCACATGGTTCCCGTCAACACGTTGTTGCCCATAATGAACCGCGGAGTATCATACGTAATAATCAACCCAAGTGCAATCAGTGTTGAAGGCAGCAGCCATGGAATCAACATGGAATATTCCAAAGCGGCCGACAACTTATTATTGTATTTATGAAGGATACGTGAGACGACCAGCGCCAGAATTACGACCAGAATGGCTGCCATCGCCGAATAGAGCATACTTACCAGATACGGTTTATAAGCATCGGCCTGGGTGAACAGCATAGTATAGTTGTCCAGTGTGAAACGATTCCAGGATAACGTTGCATTTGAAATGCTATATGCATCCGTGAAGGAAAAGATTATGATAAGCACAACGGGAAATACATAGATAACAAACAACAGATACGCTGTCATATGAACGATTATATTTACAAACCTGTTGTTAATCTTCTGCTTCTTGATCTCCGATTTCACTTTGGAGATCGATATGAAGTTACCATTCTTTTCAATTTTCCTCATTAAGGTCAATAAAATTAAGGTAGATACCCCGAGAATAATGGCCAGTAGGGATGCCATGTCTCTGGATGTAACGCTTTGTGCAAAAGACAGGATCATCGGCGTTATCGTTTGGAAGTTCCTTCCCCCTACGATTAATGGCGCAGAGGTGGCACCAAGTCCTGTCAGGAACAGCAGGATCGTAATAGCAAACAGGGTCGGTTTTAATACGGGCAGTACGATTCTTCTTAAAATATAGAATGTGGATGCTCCCATATTTTTGGCCGCTTCAATCGTTTGATAATCCAATTTCTTGATGGCGTTGGACAGAAATATGATGTGATTTGAAGTCACCGCAAACGTCATGACAAACAAAACAGCACCGTAGCCCTGAAACCATGAAGGATTGAAATCAGGGAATACCCCCATCAACGCTTTTGTAATAATCCCCTGCTCCCCGTATATGAATTTGTAACCTGATACCAGCACAACCCCGCCGTATATGAGCGTAGTAAAATAGCCCAAACGCAGGATTCTTGCTCCCTTAATATCAAAGTAATCAACGACAAGCACCAGGAAAATGCCAATAACATTAACGGTAATCACCAAAGAGATCGCCAAGACAAAGCTGTTCAGCAGACTTCTCAGCGCTCTCTCTGAACCAAGCAATTTCTGAAAGGGCTCCAATGAAAATCCGCCGTCTGAAAAAAACACCGATTTGAGCAGGTTAAGGTTAGGGTAGAGTAAAAAGGCAACAACAAACCATGCCAAGCACACTCCAATGACAACTGCCGTCGTTTTGCCGGAAAACAACGCATTCTTCCACTTTGTTATGTTTAACATAAGAAATTATCGTCTCCTAATACTGCAAAATGTCAGCGGCGTTAATAAATAAATCAACATCGTCACCCAGTTCATGTTTGATCATGCCGTCTTCTTTTTCAATATTTCGAATGGTCGACCCGTCCACATCAAACGTATATTTCGTGAACAGACCGTAATAATCGATATCTACAACTTTTGCTTTTAAGTGAGCAAAGCCGGATTCAACTGTTTTTAGAGACGTATGCACTCTTTCGGTTCGTAAATATCCCTCCTTCGTCATATCAAGAGGAACACCCGATTGACGTTGTATCTTATCTACAATGGTTGTATCCAGTTTGTTAATATCGCCAATAAAATTGCAGACAAATTCTGTAGCCGATTTATTATATATTTCAAAAGGTGTTCCAACCTGTTCAATAGCCCCGTTATGAAATACAGCAATTCGGTCGGATAGTGTCAACGCTTCTTCCTGATCATGCGTAACATAAATGGAAGTGATGCCAAACTTCTTCTGCAGCTTCTTCAATTCATTTCGTAATTGTACGCGCAAGCTTGCGTCCAAATTGGAGAGTGGTTCATCCAACACAAGAATACTTGGCTTCAACACAAGCGCTCTTGCAATTGCAACCCGTTGCTGCTGTCCGCCGGATAACTCAGATACTTTTTTCATTAACTGCTGATCGGATAAATCGACCTTCCTTGCGATATCCTTTACTTCCGCATCGATTTGTTGCTTGGATGTTTTTCTTACTTTCAAACCAAATGCAATGTTCTCATACACATTGAGCGTCGGGAACAGCGCATAATTTTGAAAGACCATGCTGATTTCTCTTTTTTCCACGGGCAGGCTTGTCACATTGCGTCCATTCACATAAATATCCCCGCGTGACGGGCTCACAAAACCGACCAGACTCCGCAGCGTTGTCGTCTTGCCACATCCGGAAGGACCTAACAGTGTGAAAAATTCACCTTCTTCGATCTTTAGATTAATATGGTGCAATGCGGTATAATCGCCATACTTCACTTCAACATCTCTAAATTCAATCATCGCGTTCACATCCTCTTTGCGGAAAAAACAAGGCATCTATCCGACCAATCCGGTTGTTTCGACGGTATATGAAAAACCAGATTGCAGAGAGATGCCGTATTTCCAACTTATTATGGTACTAGCTCAAGCTCAATTTTCTCCACCCATTGATTGATGTTTTTGGCAACGAACGACCAATCGATATCTTGCGGCTTTAAGGATGCCTCCATATCTTTGATCTCTTGCGGCGCATGCTCCAGTGCTTTGGCATTTGCAGGCATGGAAGAGAACGTTTTTGACCATTCGCCTTGTACTTCCGCGCTGCCAAACCAGTCAATGAATTGTTGCGCTGTTTCAAGATTTTTAGTTCCTTTGATAATACCAACTTGCTCAACCACATAAGGTACGCCGATCTCCGGTCTGACAATTCCGGCTTTCACTCCATATTGCTTCTCGCGTTCCGCGATGCCGCTTGACCACATCGGACCGAGTGGAGACTTTCCGCTCGCCAGGTTGGCGTAAAAATCCTCACCTTCCGCAGCATAAAATCCATACTGCAAATAACTCTTCACTTCGTTCCAGCCCGCTTCCGAAATGCCGTATTTCCCATTCGGGTCCTGATGACGGACCAATATTCCTGCAAGTACCGCTCTTGTCGTGCCTCCGCCAAAGCTGGAAGGAGCAGCATACTTGTTATGGAATTGATCGTTGTTCCATAGATCAGTCCAATCCTTCGGGGCTGTGTTCACGTCATACATCTCCGAGTTGTAGATCAGGAAGATCGCTTGTTTCACCAGGGCATGATAGTAGCCATCCGGATCATTCAGCCCGTCCGAAACCTCCGATGCCCAGACCGGCTTGTACTGCTCAAGCAGGCCCTCTTCTTTGAAATTTTCATAATCTACTGTATTGAGTCCAAAGACGACATCTGCAATCGGGTTGTTTTTTTCGGCAACCAAACGGTTTACAATTTCACCGCCCCCACCTTCAACGATTTCAATGGCAAAGCCTTGCTCTGCCGCTTTCTCTTTTAGCCAGTCCCCTCTCCCGTCCGATGCTGAATTTGAATAAACAACAAGAGCTTTCTTTCCACCCTCTGCTTTATTGCCAGAATCTGCTGTGCCATTGCCCATACAGCCAGTCAAAAGGCTAGTGATCAATCCCATTGCAATGATAGCGAACCTCATTTTTTTTGCGTTTGTCTTATTCATAAACCATCAGCCCCCTCAAAATTGGAACGTATCAATTTTTGTTCAAGTTTATTATATTTTGACTCTCAGAGTGCGTCAATACGCCAGAAATGATTTAACACATCTTTTACACAAGCTATACATCGCATTTACAATAAAGCAAAATAGCCCCGCAAAGTGGAGCCTATGCTTCGATGATTATTCCAAATACTTTGCGGGGACCCCAAAATATATAAGTGCGATTAAAGAATTGCTTACGCTTCGCTTATTTGACATAGTACGCTTTAATCTCAAAAAAACCGCCCCTTTTGAGGGCGGTTCGCATGAAAGGAATCCCATTATTAAAATTCAAGCGTGAAAGCACGTAATTCCGAATTTATGCGGTCTATGGTCTCGCCGATATCTCCCGGACCTTTCAACATATCTTCAATGGCACGGCCAATGATCTGCTCCATCTTCTTCGTGTTAAAGCCGCCTCCGTTCAGAAACTTGGTATCGCGGACACCCTTTTCATTCATATTATGGGCTTCATGCAGCCAAGGGTATAATGTACGAACCGCTTGATTATTGCACACCAGGGAATTGGCTGATGTTCCGCCGAGCAAACTGATTTGCTCCGCCACTTCAAGCCTATTGACCCATTGCAATAAAGCTACTGCTTCCTGAACGTTTATAGCATTCCTGGATATACCTATGACTCCGCCGCCCAGAAGGGGCTTTTCTCCCGGTACAGATGCCGAACCTATAAAATTGCCAATTTCACTATGCGCGATCCGTGATACATGGTTCATAAAGCCGATGACCATGGCCGTTTCGCCTCTGGCAAAGCTGTTTACAGCCTCTCCCCACCATGACTCATCCAATAACTGCGCTGCCTCCATCGTGTCCAGGTAACTTTGAAGAGCTTTGGCCGCGATTTTTGTATTTAAGTGCACGCCGTTCTCATCAACCAGTTTTCCATTTGCCGCATAATACCTCGTCAGAAATTCTACAGCAACAATCTCAGCTCTGCCCAATGTCATGCTGGTGCCATACTCGGTTGGCGAATGACTGAAATGAGATTTCGAGAAAAATCGCACCAATTCATTATAAGCATCAAAATCTTGAGGAAGACTTAATTGCTTTTTATTGGCCTCATAATACATCCGTTTAATTTTGGGGTCCTCAAATAAATCTGTCCGATAGAAAAGCATCTGAATACTAGGATCAAACGGTATCGCATAGGGTACCCCTTCGATTTGGGAGTAATTGTCGCGCATATGCGGTGGGAATGATTGTATCAACCGGTCCAAATCATCATTCAGGCCCAGCAAGGGTCGAAATATTTCTTTACCGAACCATGACAGCCAGGCCATATCCATACGGATAATGTCATAATGACTATCGTTGTTCGGATCCGTTAATATTTGATAAATTTCCTCATATGAATGGATAGCCAAGTGTACTTTAATTTCAGTGTTTTTGGTAAAGTGAGGCAGCAGCTTATGCAGCGCATCCGTAGTTGGACTGGGGATCGTAAGGATCGTAAGTGTCTTTTGATCCGCTTGCTGGATGACATGCTCCCAGCTTGCAATTCCGTCGTTTTCCACCATGATTTTAGAGTCAATCTCTCGTTCATGTTTAACTTGCTGAATCATTAAATTCGCAATGTTGTGACCTAACAGATGATAATTTTGACGATAAACCGTGAAAGAATCCATATAAGTAGATGAAGTCGCACCTAGACATACGATTTCAGGAAGTTTCTGTAAGCTTCCCCAAAACTGCGCATTCTTAAGAAGCGAAGCCCTGCTTAAACTTGTAGTAATGATGATTTCCGGCAGTTCTTTCTCAAAAAACTCAAACGATTTGCGATACGATTGGTTCAGAGGAACATGAAGCACCTTCGTATCGATCTCTTTCAAATCCTGAAGAATCGCCTCCACAAACCAACGCTCACAAGAATATTTATGATCATCCGCAAATATGCCCACGGTCGTGTATCCATTGGTTCGGATATAGGAACGGATGTCCGTTCCGGCTTTCTGAAAATCAAAAGAAATAAACTTCTCCGCATTTTGAACTTCCCGATTCACGAAAATGATATGTTCACGCGGGATTTGGATCTCCTCATAATATGCATTGGCATCATCCAGGCAGGATATGGACACAATGCCCGTCACCCGCTCCTCCGCGATTTCCTTGATAATTTTTTTTTCGTTATGGGGCTGATCATAAGTAATGTATAGATGGGTGCGATAACCCAAGGTTGTCAGTGTTTTATCCAAGCCTTTGTACAATTGAATATAAATATCGGATTCGATGCTGGGAATGATAATGGAAACAGAATGGGTCGCTCCTGAACGCAACGATTTCGCTTTATAGTTCATTTTGTATCCTAATTTTCTCGCAGCTTCTTCAACCAATTGAATTTTTTTGACGCTGACATTGCCCTTCCCATTTAATACATTGGATGCTGTTCCATGAGAAACTCCCGCTTCCTTTGCAATATCCTTTATGGTTGGCATATTCCCCGCAGACCTCCTTACGATATTCTCTTACATTCTAGCTCAAATCAGGCTCACCGAAAACAATCATTAAGATTGACACGTTCCAATATTTAATGTACGATGTCGATATTCAACATCAGGAGCGAGGTAGATACGCATATGATAGGTAAGTATGAGTATGGTGAAATCAATCATTTGCTGCAAAGAAAGCTAGATGCTCATGGCGTCTTAATTGCGGTGCACAGAGGCAGCTCGGGTGGCAACATTATTGAAAATACGATCCCTGCCTATAAAGTCGCCCTCAAGCAAGGCGGCGATATGCTGGAAGTCGATGTCATCAAATCAACAGACGGGAAATTATATACGTTTCATGACGGACAGGAACGAAAGCTGCTGCACAGAACGGAAAACATTAAAACGATGAGTTCACAAGAGATAGAAAGTCTAACCTATTTTAATAGCATCTACCACCAAACCAGCTATAAAGTTGAGACTTTGAAGGACGTCCTTTCCTATTTTAAAGGCGATACTTTGATAAATATCGACAGAGGCTGGGATATATGGCCAGAAGTGCTGGAGTTATTGGATCAATCCGATATGACAGACCAAATTCTATTAAAAGGGCCAGTAACAGAAGAGCATTTGCAGTTTTTGAATGATTACCCGACAAAATATATGTTTATGCCCATTGTCCATACCATGGAGCAGATCGACACCGTCTTGCAGTATCCACATATCAATTTGGTTGGCATGGAGCTAATCGCCGATACGGAAGCACACCCATTGTTTCAGGATGAAGTGATTGAAAGGTTGCATAACCTGAACCTATTCGTGTGGGCGAATGCAATCAATCTGGATGATGTTACGATGCTGTTTGCCAGATTGGACGATGATACCTCCCTTATGCAAAGTCCGGATCATGGCTGGGGTCGATTGATAGATAAAAAAATTGATGTTATTCAGACCGACTGGCCTGCTTTGCTGTCGGCATACCGCACGAAAAAACGGAACTCATGATGCCTGCTCTTTTATGACAGGCCTTAAATCGATTATGAAAGTGAAGGGTTAGTCATTAGAGCATAACGTACAAGCGGTTACTACAAATATGTAGCTGCATGATCACGTTCGCTCTGATAAGACAGCCCTTCATTTTATTATATCTGACAGTCTTTCCAAATGACCGCAGGTGTGATATAACACCACCCGTATGGCTAGCTAATCTGCCTTGTTAGAGCATCCAATCATCAACTCGGATGTAGGAGGATTCATATTGAATTTTAAATTGACTAAACGTTCATTCAATAATAAAATAAGCCTTATCAAGTGTTCCAAATGATTGGAAATCGATTGGAGGGTATTCTATTGGATCTGCACTACGAAGTTCACGGCAACGGTAAGCCTGTCATCCTTGTTCACAGCGGTGGAGCGGATATGCGGGATTGGGGCTATCTTGTCCCTCTCTTATCTGAGAACTTTTATGTGATTGCCTTTGACGGCCGCGGAGCCGGACGATCTCCCTCTCCCGTTCAGCCGCCAAACTATGTTGAAGATCTGTTGTCTCTTCTTGATCATCTGAATATTTCGCAAGCTGCGGTTATCGGTCATTCTATGGGCGGCCGGATTGCCACGGAGTTCGCGATCCATTATCCTGAAAGAGTATCGGAACTGATTGTCATTGCACCAGCCCTGTCCGGGTTTCCTTATTCTGAGGAAATGCAAACTTACATGCTCCGGGTAAGCGCTGCTGCCCCTGACATCGAGAAAATGATCGAGCTGTGCATAGAGCCGCCCTCTTATGAAATTACAAGAAACCGTCCCGAGCGGGAGCTTATGATCCATATGCTTCGGCACCATTTTGAACGTACGTTTACCTGGTCTACCTTTGACTCGATTTGGCCGGAGCCGTCGGCGATGGAGCGATTACAGGAAATCTCGGCCAAAACGCTGTTTATCATAGGAGATCATGAACTGCCTGATAACCAGCAGGTAGGAGAACAATTTCGGAGGGTTCCGAGCATTGATTTTGCCACCATCGCGGGAGCGGATCACATGGTCACATTAACGCATCCGGAGGAGTTATCCCGCCATATCACTAAATTTGTGAAGGAATGAAGATTTCATGCCACGCACACCCAGCGAGAACGAGCGCATACGCCAGATAGCAAAAGACAAAATTTTAGAAGCCGCCATGGATTTGTTTATCCATCAGGGCTACCATGCCACTTCCATTAGTGATGTCGCCAAGCAAGCCGGGATATCCAAAGGGCTGCTTTATAACTATTTTTCAGGCAAGGAAGGACTACTGGCCGCCATGGTTGAGGAGCGAATCGCAGGCGTTGCGGAAGTCATAGAGAATGCCGCTTCACTCCAAGCACCTGCAGAGCAGCTGAAATTTATTCTGGAGCAAGCCATCGACAACGTCTATCAGCAGCCGGAAGTATTCCGGTTTTACTTGCATCTTCAAACCCAACCCGAAGCGGATCAAGAGTTGTTCCCCTACAGCAGGCGTCTTGTGGAAGAGGCTGCACGACAGTTTGAGATTCAATGCCGTATATTCGAAAGCCTCGGAGTTCCCGACCCGCACAAGCGCTCCTTGTACTTTTCTTCTACTCTGCAGGGGATTATGCTGATGATATCCACGTATCCCCAGCACTTCCCCATTGATGAAGTGAAGGAGCAGATGCTGAAGGAGTTTTGCCCGTAACAAAAAAGAGCCGAGGTTGCACCTGTGTTTCAGGACGCCTCGGCTCTTTGCAACACGAAACTTGATCTTCGCACGCGAAAGAGGATTTGATCTTTAGAAATGAGCCTAGCCTAATACAACGTACCGTCCCCACCAATTAATCTCCTTGTAACATCGTTCCTCTCCTGAACGCCTTGAATTCGATTAACTTTTTCTACTTTTTCTCTTCCTTCATGTCCTTAATCAGTTATGCTGTTAATAACAGGATCAACACGCGCATGAGGAGGTAATGAATCATGGCTATTCACTGGTTGGCACCGGATATCGCCGAGTGTACCCGAAGAGGAATCGCCTACTTTACATCGGAGCTGGAAATGACGAATGGCCTGCCCTGCAAAATGTACCGAATTACCGAAAAGTTCGGGAGTTTGTCCGACCATATGCACGATTATCTTCAGATCTGGTATGTCAGCAAAGGTGAATTCATCCATACGCTCTATGGTCAAAAATACCGGATGGTCCAAGGCAACATATTCGTGCTTCCACCTTATAGCGTCCATCGCGTGGAGATGATACCGGGCAAAGAGCTGGAGGTGCTGGGGTGCGAATTCATGCCGGCCTTCATTAATGAACGACTGAATGAGACGCCGACCGAGGCGCAGCTGTTCGACCTTTCCTTCATCAAGCCTTTTGTAACGACCGAAGACCGCGTCCCGCTCAAAATCACCTTGACCGGCAGCAGCGACCTCGCCGTGAAAGAGCTCCTCACCGAAATGCTGGCCGAATACGGAAGCCGGGGCCCATTCTTTGATATTTTGCTGAAAGCCAATCTGCTGAAGCTGCTGGCGATCGTGAACCGCGAGTATGCCGAGCAAGGGAAGCATACATCCGTCGGTAGCGACCAGTACCGGGAGCCCATCCTGGAATCAGTCCAGTATATTCATGACCATTACGACCAGCCCCTATGGCTGGAGAATCTGTGTGCCCGGACGATGATGTCCCGGACTAATTTTTGCCGCCGATTCAAGGAGGTTACAGGCCGGACCTTCAGCCAATACTTGGCCAACTACCGGATACGGATGGCCATGCGGCTGCTCACGGAGCCTGAACTCACGGTAACCGACGTGTGCTTCAAGGTCGGATTTAACGAGCTTCCCTATTTCTGCCGCATTTTCAAGAAATATACGGGGACGACTCCCGCATACTATAAAAAGAATGCTTTTAAAACGGTGGACTAACACCCCGGTACGATAATCCAATAAATAAACACGATAGTGAAATCGAAGCGATCGTTCCCATGCTATACTCGGGGCAAGCAATAACGAAGAATCAAGTGTCAGGCTCATGTAATCCCTGCATCATCAATCCACGACTTTGGAGGAGAACCGATGAACAAAATTACAATTGCCGTGATTGGCTGCGGCACGATTGCGAACAGTGCCCATATTCCCGCCTATATGGCCAACGAAGACGCCGAGATCAAATACTTTTGCGATATCGTCAAGGACCGGGCCGAAACCGCCGTCGCCAAATACGAATGCGGTCAAGCCATTGAGGATTACCAACAAATTCTGAATGATCCTGAGGTCGATGCCGTATCCATCTGTACGCCGAATGACGTCCATGCCTCCATCGCCATCGATTGTTTACGCGCAGGCAAGCATGTATTATGCGAAAAGCCGGCAGCCCGCACCTACCCGGAAGCGCTGGAAATGCAGAAGGTTCAGCACGAAACGGGCAAGACGCTTAATATCGGGGTGGTCAACCGCTACAATGAAAGCGTAAACAGAATCAGAAAAATGATCCAAAACGGCGATCTTGGCGAGCTGTATCACGTATATGCCAGCTTCCGTTCCCACCGCTCGATCCCGGGACTCGGCGGCGCCTTCACGACCAAGGCCATCGCTGGCGGCGGCGCGCTGATCGATTGGGGCGTTCACTTCCTCGATGTCGTGATGTACTGTACGGGCGATCCGAAACCGAAGACCGTCTCCGGGCAGGCCTACTGCAAGCTGGGCAAAGATATGGAGAATTACACCTTCCTCAACATGTGGGCAGGTCCACCGAAATATGACGGCACATATGACGTCGATGATTTTGTCACGGCTCTCGTCCGCACCGAAGGCCCGACCATTTCCCTGAACGGTGCATGGGCGCAAAATATTGGCGCCGAAGAAATGTTCATCGACTTCCTCGGCGACAAAGGCGGCATCCGGCTGAAGTACGGCTCAGACTTCACCTTCTACACTACGGAGGACGGCGCATTGATCGAAACCACGCCGAAATTCAATCTCGGCAGCATGTTCCAGAATGAAATCGACGGATTCATCCGCTGCATTCAAACCGGGGAGAAGCAGCCTTCGCATATCGATACGGTCATCCTCTCCTCCCAGATCATCCAGGCGATTTACGACTCGTCCGACCAAGGCGAAGAGGTTTCGCTGCAGCCCGTTGCCCAGAACAGCCTTTAACCTATAGTTTGAACGCCAGGGAGGACCTTTTATCATGAAAAAAATCGGATTCATCGACCTGCATCTGGACCAATTCCATGCGAATAAATATCCTGGCTGGATTGAACAGGCTACGGAAAGTGCCATGAAGGTCGTGTACGCCTACGGCAAAAGAGACAAAGAGAACGGGCTCACTAACGAAGCCTGGAGCAAGGAGAATGGAATTGAGCTGCTGCCCACGATCGAAGAGGTGGTGGAGCGCAGCGATTACCTGATCGTGCTGTCCCCGGATAACCCGGAATTCCATGAGGAGCTGTCCCAGCTTCCGCTGCAATCCGGCAAACCAACCTATATTGATAAAACGTTCGCGCCTGACCGGGACACGGCTATCCGCCTGTTCGATCTGGCGGCACAGCATGGAACGCCGATGTATTCAACGTCGGCCCTTCGTTTTGCGAGCGAATATACGGAGCTGAACCGGAGCGATATCCAAACCATCAGCAGTTGGGGCCCCGGTGGATTCGCCAATTACTCGATCCATCAGATCGAGCCGATCGTTAGCCTGATGGGGGCCAGCCCGAAGAGGGTGATGTACATCGGAACGCCTGACTCCCCCGCCCTGCTGATCGATTTTGGGGATGGGCGTCAAGCCACCGTGAATCATCTTGGGGAGAACTGCCCATTTACCTTAGGGATAAAAAATGACGCCGGGAGCTTCACCCAGGTCACCGCCAATTCGAATTTCTTCGCCTTGTTCATTGAGAATCTGGTGAACTTCTTCGAATCGGGCAAGCCAGCCGTCAACTCAGCGGAAACTATTGCTGTCATCACGATTATCGAGTATGGATTAAAGGCAGCCGACACGCCATATACGTGGGTAGAATTGCCTCGATTACGTAATCACGGGTTAGTGACACTTTAGAAAATATAGAAAAAGAGCTGCTCCAGCAGGCCATAAGGGCCCGGGGCAGCTCTTTTTGCATGAAAACAGCCGGATTTTCTCGTTCTGGATTACACTTCTTTCCGCTGAAAATAGATGAAGCCCGCGAGAAAGAACAGAAGAAACCCGCCAACCACGACGGTCATGAGACTCTGAAACGGTAGGTTGAATGCACCGAAATCGGCTTGACCCGCCGGCATCATCGCAAGAAACGGCTGTGTCCACGGATAGTAAGGGGCATATGTCTGCGAGTTGGCTATCAGCATGTTCGGTATAGTAAAGACCACATTCAATGCCAGCGGAGCAGCAAAGCTGCTCCAAGCTGTGGAGACTCCAAGCTGCAGCGCGGCCAGCGGCAAACAGGCAACCCATCCGCCCAGCACGCAGCGCAGCAGCATTTCCCACGGAATCGGAGTTTCCACCTTATGGATCAAACCTGCCCCCAGGACGGCTCCCAGGAACAATAACTGCACCACGGCGAGCAGCATGGCTACCACCGAGAATTTCGCAAAATAGACGGCGCCGCGTGAAACCGGCAGGACGAGCAGCTGCTTCCACCCCCCGCCCGTATGCTCATACCGGCACACCATGGCACTAAAAATCCCCGTCAGAATCGGGAGCAGCAGCATCGCATGCAGGATGATCATAATGCTGATCAAATGCTCCCATGGTGCCAGCTCCTCAGGCTTTCCATTTAATATGCCCACCAGCATGACCAGGATCGCACACAGGAAAATCTGCGGCCACAATTTGGATTTTGACAGCTTAAGCCACTCTGCGGACACCGCTCTTATACAGGATGCCATCTTAGTCCACATCCTTTCGGTTAAAATGAATCAAGCCGGCACATGTGATCACTGCACCCAGCAGCAAACCCGCTCCGATGACCTTGACTTCTCCCGGGCCCAAATAAGCCAGAAGCGGCCACTTTAGCGGCATCCAATCGGGGAACTGCAGGGCAAACATCGATACAACGGAGGCGGTAATCCCGATTCCGACCGCGATCCCCTGGTTCTTGAGCGTCAATGAGAGCCACAGCTGAAAGGCCAGCATGGGAAGCGCAGCAATTAATTGTACAAAACCGATGCGCAGCAGATCTAGATACGGCATTTGATCTGCGCCCATCCCCAGTATGATGCCGAGCACGGCAGTACTAATCGACAGAAGGAGACAGGATACGCATAGAATTAGGAAGGCCTGGACGAACTTGGCACTGAATACTGCCGTTCTGGAAATAGGCAATGCGAGCAGCTGTTTCCACGAGCTCAGCTGATGCTCCACGTTGGCCATCAGCGAGCAGACCAGCGTGATCCCAAGAAAGAGGGCAATCGGCACGAAAAACAGTACGTTCTCCAGCAGCCCGCCCCATGGATCGGCCGCGTAGGATTTCATCAGGTAATCATATCGAAGTCCGAAGTTCAGCCCTTGCATCGCTGCCAGCCCGATGGGACCGAGCGCAGCTAGAAACCAAATGCCTTTGCCCCGGATTTTCAGCCAATCGGCGGAAAGCGCACGGAACATCATACCCGGCTTCCCTCCCCTACGATCTGCATGAAGATATCCTCGAGCGACTTCCGCTGTTCTTCCACTCGGTACACCGCATGCTGATTCTCCACCAGCCGCTTCACGAGCAGCGCGATCTTGGCGTCCTGCATGCTTTCCAGCTCCAGCATCTGATTACGCAGAACTCCTTCACAGCCCAGGTCCAGCGCCAATCCGAGCGCTAACTCCGGCTCGGACACCGATAGACGGAAGCCGCTGGACGCCGTGGATACCAGGTTGCTGATCGTATCCTGGAACACCATGCGTCCCTCACGGATGATGCCGACTTTATCAGCCATTTGCTCGACCTCGCCCAGCAGGTGACTGGATACCAGCACGGTTATTCCGTATTGGCGCGGCATATTCTTGATCAGCTCCCGGATTTCATGAATACCGGATGGATCCAGACCGTTGGTCGGCTCGTCCAGAATGAGCAGCTCCGGATTGTTCAGCAAGGCGGCTGCAATGCCAAGCCGCTGCTTCATCCCAAGGGAGTACCCCTTGACCGGACGCTTGGCTTCCTTCGTCAAGGAGACGATTTCCAGCACTTCCGAGATGCGGGACTTCGGCCCGCCGGTAATCCGGCGAATGGCTTCCAGGTTCTCTATGGCCGTTAAATGGCCGTAATAGGATGGGTATTCCACGAGCGATCCGGTCCGGCGCAAAATGTCCATTTTTTCGCGTTTCAAATCCTTGCCGAACAAATGAATCGCGCCACGCGTTGGTTGAATGAGTCCGAGCAGCATGCGGATGGTCGTTGTTTTCCCGGCACCGTTCGGTCCGAGGAAGCCATAAATGTCACCGCGGGCGATCTCCAGATTCAAATCCACAACGGCTGCGCGCTTTTTGTATATTTTATATAAGCCTTTTGTTTGAATGACGAGTTCCGTCACGTTCATCACCTCAGGTATAAATCCTACATGTCCAAGGTTAAATGCCGGTCGACCTCAAGTTTAAATTTTCTTTAAAAAAGTCGGCAGACTCGTAGAGTGAGTTCGTGCAGCTAAGGCGCTGCGTGGCCGGATCGTTCTTCCGATCGCTGTTAAAACCGGGAAACTGGAATTTACCCAGCGGTGGTTTCCCGGTTTTAAAGGTGAACGCTTCGCTTCTCCAGCAACGATTCCGTCCCCTCCGCTGGTGTATCTGCAAGAGTGCAAGGGGTTCCTTCACATAAACTAATACGAATGATAGAGCCTGCATCTGCTCCTGCCGACTGACAAAGCTTGAGAACTCGTACCTGTCGCAGCCTAATTAACAGTTACGATTAGAACGCGGTTAACTATGAATATGAATGTTCTAGTTCATTTGGATTTCGAAATGGCTCTCTCTCAGTCTAGCAACTGTATAGCTTGCCTTTCTAATGACCCCAGTTCACCTAACGAGCTCGTGAAACTCGAGCAAAACAATTGTATGAGGACGCCCTACAGGGAGGGTGCCCCGTCTCTGTTATAGACAGCAAAAAAGAGGAACCGGTAAAAATGCCGGTTCCTCTTTCTATATATTCGATCTAGATGTAATCATCCCAGAGATAATGTTTGATAACCCAGCCCTTGATTCTTCACCGCTTCCAGATGCGGATCCTCGTTCCCTCATCCGAGCTTTCCACTTGGCATCCAAGTCCCATTTCCCTTGTCAGGTGATCCACGATGGCCAGGCCGATGCCTGTTCCTTTGTTGCCGGAGTCGCTTTCGATTCCCGGTCCGTGATCCGAAATGACAAGCACGCCCTCAAGCCCCTCTCTCTCCTCGGTGTGTATTCCGATGTACTTCCCGGATTTGGCATGGCGGACGACATTTTGGAACAGATTATCAAGAAGCCTTCGGAACCACAGCACGTCCACGTTCCAGCTTAGTGGCTCGTCACGCACCTGGATATCGGGTTCGATCCCCGCCTTCTCCCATACGGGGTACCAGGCCGCTGCGCTTTCCTTGACGATTCGCAGAACGTCGGTCGGCTCCATGCTCAGCTGCACTCTGCCGCTGGTGAGCAGGTTGTAGGACAACAGGTTGTCGATCAGCCCGCCTAAATCCGCAATTTTCGATTCGATGAGGGACAACGATGCCTTCCCCTTCTCGCTCAGCGGCTCCCGCTCCATGGAGAAAATATGGCTTCGAATCACCGTCAAGGGGGTTCTCAGATCATGAGATAGATTGGCAATCAGCGACTTGCGCAGCTCCTCTTCCTCGCGCTGGCGGCGCTGACCTTCCTCTAATTGGATGACCATATCGTTATAGCCCGCCTCCAGCTGCCCAATCTCGTCATGCTTGGTTAAGGTAACCGGCTGCGGAATGCCTGTCACCGTATGAGGTGACGTCATGGCAAAGCGAAGTCGCAGCAGCCGCTTGCGGATACGCACAAAGAACAGCCAGGAGACCAGAATGAACAGGCCGGACATCAAGGCCATGAACAGGCCGTACAGCGCCGTTTCACTGGCAATGGGCTGCTGGACGCTGATATATTTTCTCGGCAGCTGCATGACCATAAAGCCTTCTCCCGATCCCTCTCCCCCGATAAAAGCGACGGATGTGAACGGGTCGCTATCCAGGGAGTTTTTCATAAACTGCACGGTATAGGGCGCGCTCCATACCTCGGGAATGTTAGACTGTACAGGCAGCTGCAGCCTGGTCTCATTGCTGCCGTCCACCCAGAACATGGAGATTT
Organism: Paenibacillus sp. 2KB_20; assembly: GCF_052115765.1. NCBI lineage: Bacteria > Bacillati > Bacillota > Bacilli > Caryophanales > Paenibacillaceae > Paenibacillus > Paenibacillus sp. 2KB_20. Next base: position 146,894 of record NZ_JBFRHH010000002.1, read on the forward strand.
CCGGATACTCCTGCCGTATCGAATTCAGCTTCTGCTCAATAACCTTCGGTGAGGCTCCGCTTAATCCGGCTGCTTCCGCATGCCACATTTTCTCTAACACGGCACCGCTGGTATACTTCCCGACAGGGGCCGGCGGCCGATCCGAGAACGTATCATTCACGAACCAGTAAAAAATCGACGCTAACGGAAACATGATCGGCATGAAGATCATCGCCATTGAGATTAACAGCAGATAACGGTTGGTCAACGAATTGCGGAACCTGCCCTGCTTCCTTCTCCATCTCATGCTCTCACCCGATAACCAAGCCCGCGAACCGTCTCAATAATCTCCGGGTTGGCGGGATCCCGTTCCAGCTTCTCGCGCAGATACCGGATATGGACCATGAGCGTCTTGTCCCCATCGATATAAGACTCTCCCCAAACCGATTCGTAAATTTGCTCCTTGGTCATGACACGCCCCTGGTGCTGGAGCAGGTACATAAAGATTTGATACTGCTTGCCGGTCAGCAGCGTCTCCTCGCCGGTATCTTCGTTCACGATCCGATTCTCGGCTTCATATACGGATAAGTGCTTTACTCTCATGGGCTCCGCTGATTTCACGACAGACCGGCGCAGAAGCACCTCCAGGCGGGCAGCCAGCTCGTCCGGGTGAAAAGGCTTCGTTAAGTAATCATCGGCAAACTCAAGCCCCTGCAGCTTATCGTCAATAGAGGTGCGGGCCGACAGCATCAGGATAGGCAGTCCAGGATAGGCTTTTTTGAGGCGCTGCCCTATTGTAAAACCGTCAAGCCCCGGGAGCATGACATCCAGAACAACGACCGCACACGGAGCCGCTTCCTCTACGGCCTTCTCTCCAGTCAGCAGCCACCGCACCTCATAGCCCTTATCCCTGAGAAATTCACTGACCCACCCGCCGATCTCCCGGTCGTCCTCGATATATAGAATGCATGCGCTCATGATCCATCTTCCTTTCTCGTGCCAATATTCATATCCCCTGTGAAGGGGTTCCCTAGATCCTTTAAGAGAAATAAACTCCCGTATCTATTTATGTATATATTGATCCATCATTTGTCATTGTATCATGGGATACCAAGCGTGCAGGCATCTGATTCGCTAACCTACCTTGATCCTTCATCAACCTTCTCTGAATCTCACTCCAAACATTTCACGCCACTTGATCTTACGGCCCTTAGGTGACACTGGCACCTATGTATCCGCCACTCCGTAATGCAGGCTCAGCTGCCTTGCCTTCTCCCTCAGCATATCCACGATCTCCTGAGGTTCAATGACTTTCGCCTCCATACCCAAACGCAGGAAGACCTGAGCGACATATTCAAAATCATTGCGATCTACGATGGTGTCCACAATGCCCCGGTGCTCATCTTGCATGACCACCTCGTTCTCCAGCCACGGAATGCTCTCGCACTGTCTCGCCCCTTCTCTTGTCAGCTCGGCATATAATCGAACCGGCTCCCGAATGGGATAGTCCTCGAGCCATTCTTGCATGCTAAAGTCCACCTCATAGGTGTGATCGGTTAGGGCTAAGGATTCCATCCGGTCCATGCGGAACACACGCACACCCTCCTTCTCGCGTTCCACCGCGGGCATATACCATAAACCATCCTGAGCATAAATGCCGATCGGCAGCACTTCCCGGTCGCTCGTGCCCGATTTGGAACGATAGCTGATCCGAACAGCCCGCTGATGAAGAGCGGCTTCAATGACATCTTTTAGATAAGGGGACCCTGCGGTTCTGCTTGGACTCCAGAACGTCAGCACCGATTCCAGACGGCTGATCATCATTTTGGTATCCTCCGGAAATCCGGCCAGCAGCTTGCGGGAGGCGGAGTCGATATTCAGCTCAAACGGTAACGAGGTATAACGTTTCAAGGCTTGAAAGGCAAAAAATATAGCAAACACTTCATCTTCATCGAATAAGATCGGCGGAAGAACGCGACTCTTCAATGTACGGTATCCCCCGTGCCGACCTTGCTCCGTATATAAGGGAACGCCCATATCGCTGATTTCGGTAAGATATCGGTGCGCCGTGCGAACGGAAACGCCGAATTCATCGGCCACTTCCTGAGCGGTAAAACTCCTTTTGGCATTGACATACATGATGACATCCATAAGCTGTTTCGCTTTTGACATAATACCCACCTCACACGCAATAACTAGACAAGAATTGTCATGTTTATAAGATATGCTATTGCTGTGTCCAGGTCAAAACGATACAAGAAAGGAGCCCTCATGATGTGCAACCACATAGAACAGTTCATCAAGGTAAACGGTGCCCGAAACAAAAACCTGCGTAACGTGAGCCTGACCATTCCCAAAAAACAAATCACGGTATTCACCGGCGTGTCCGGTTCCGGCAAATCCGCCATGGTCTTCGATACGATTGCCACGGAATCCCAGCGTCAGCTGAATGAGACGTATTCCAGCTTTATCCGTCATCGCCTCCCGCATTACGGGCAGCCTGAGGTCGATTCGGTTGAGAACCTGTCGGTCGCGATCGTAGTCAATCAGAAAAGAATCGGCGGCAATGCCCGTTCAACCGTGGGAACCATCACCGATATCCATTCCTTGCTGCGCTTGTTATTCTCCCGGATCGGCCGGCCCTTCGTCGGATATTCGGACGTATTTTCCTTTAACAACCCGCAAGGCATGTGCCCTCATTGCGAGGGACTGGGCAAAGTGAACAGCTTTCGGATCGAGAACTTGATCGATAAGGAGAAATCGCTGAACGAAGGCCCCATCCGGTTCCCGACATTCCGGCCGGGGGAGTTCCGCTGGAAGCGTTATGTCGCCACAGGCCTGTTTGATAATGATAAGAAGCTGAAGGATTACAGCGAGGAAGAATGGGACACGCTGCTGTACAAAACCGGCTTTAAACCGCCGAACCCGACGGAGGAATGGCCGCCCACCTCGTATTATGAAGGCATTATCCCCCGATTCGAGCGGACATTCCTGAGTAAGGATTCACGGGATGCGAGGACATATAGGGAAGCCATCGATCAAGTGGTGGCCGAGACCGCCTGCCCGTTATGCCACGGCGGAAGACTGAATCAGGAGGTGCTCTCCTGCAAAATCAACGGAACCTCCATCGCCGACTGTGCACGGATGCAGGTCAATGAGTTGATCGCCTTTTTGCACACAATCCAGGATCCGGCGGCAGAAACCATCGTGGAAACCTGCATAACTCGGCTGGAGCAGCTGCTTCTGGTCGGGATCGGCTACCTGACGATGGATCGGGAAACCTCGACCCTGTCCGGCGGCGAGTCCCAGCGCATCAAAATGGTCCGCCAGCTGGGGAGCAGCTTGACGGATTTAACGTATATTTTTGACGAGCCCAGCATCGGCCTGCATCCGCACGATGTGCACAACATGAACCGCCTGCTGCGACAGCTTCGGGATAAGGGAAACACGGTCATCATCGTGGAGCATGATCCCGACGTCATCCGGATTGCGGATCATATTGTAGATATGGGACCCCGAGCCGGCTCCGCTGGCGGTACGATCGTGTATGAGGGGGATCCGGAAGGGTTGCAGCACGCCAACACACTGACAGGTAAATATCTCAGTCAACGCGCCCGGTTAAAGTCCTCGGTCCGGGAGCCGGCCGGATGGCTGCACATTGAGGACGCCTCCCTTCACAATCTGAAGCAGGTGTCTGTGAGCATTCCAGCCGGGGTGCTGACGGTGGTAACAGGCGTTGCCGGGTCAGGCAAAAGCACGCTCATTAACCAGGTGCTGCCGAACGTTTATCCGGAGGCCATCATTATTAATCAGGACATGATTCAGGCATCCAACCGCTCCAATATTGCTACGTTTACCGGCATTTTTGATGCCATTCGCAAGCTGTTCGCCGACGAGAATCAGGTAAGCCCATCCCTGTTCAGCTTTAATGCCAAGGGGGCTTGTCCGGTGTGCAACGGCTCCGGCACGATTACGATGGATCTGGCTTTTATGGACAGCCTGGTTACCGTTTGCGAAGCCTGCCGAGGCCGCCGCTTTCATGATGACGTTCTGCGCTATCAACTTCGCGGTAAAAACATCAGTGACGTACTCGCTATGACCACCGACGAAGCGCTGGATTATTTTGCGGAAAAGGGCATCGTATCCGCGCTTCAGCGTATTCAGCATGTTGGACTGGGCTACTTGACGCTCGGTCAGCCCTTAAGCACGCTGTCGGGAGGGGAACGGCAGCGGGTGAAGCTGGCGGCAGAGCTTGATAAGAAAGGTGAAATTTATGTGCTTGACGAACCCTCGACAGGCCTCCATCTGTCCGATTGCGAGCGGTTAATGTCCATCATCAACCGCCTTGTCCGTCAGAACAGCACGGTCATTGTGATCGAGCATAATCTGGATATCATCAGCCAGGCCGATTGGATTATTGACATGGGACCCGGCGCGGGGCAAGACGGCGGGAATATCCTGTTCTCTGGCAAACCGGCCGATCTGCTGAAGAACCCGCATTCCCTAACAGCCAGATATTTACGGCAGTTTCAAACCTAGACATTTACGCCTTCCAGGCTCATTCGGAGGGCATCCTAACGGTCAAAAAGACCCCGAGCACACCTCCTTCCAAGGGGCTCGGGGTCTTTGGGTGTTCCACTGCAATAGACAAGCTGCGACCTACTCCAATATGACGGTCGTATAAGGCGGCAGCGTTAAGCTGCTGCCGTTTAATGTCGCTCTATCATCCGTTGTTTTCGACAAGGATTGGAATGGCGATTCCCCGCTCTTTGCCGCCAAATCGACCGTCTGCTCTTCGCCTGACAGGTTATGGACAACAAGGGCTTTGTTGTCCTGGGTACGGCGGATATAAGCCATCACCAGCCCATTGCCGGAAGTATAGGATTCAATCGTGCCGCTGTTCAGCGCAGGCATATCATTCCGCCAACGGATCAACGTGCGGTACCGGGATAACAGAGAATCCGGGTCGCCCGTCTGCTGCTCCACGCCCTGTACCTGATCACCCCGGTTATGCTTAAGCGGCTCCCAGGTCGTCTGTCTCTTATCGTTGCCCGTATTGGACCAGATCATCGGCTCGCGGATTTGTTCGTCCGGCTTCGCACCCTTCATCCCGATCTCTTCTCCGTAATAGATAAATGGATTGCCCGGCATGGTCAACAGAATGCCGGCGGCCATCTTGGCGTGGTTCTCATCGCCCTTCAGCTGCGACATGACACGGTTCATGTCATGATTCGTCAAGAATGCGGCATCCGTAAACTGGCCGCCTGATACCTGGCTGAACAAACCATAAGTCCGCTCCAGGGTGAAGGCCAGGTTGTTATCCTTCTCGTTCATCGCAGCACCGATGATGCTCTCACCCAGGCTAAAATTGAACCCGGAATCAAACGCTTTATCGAGATACGGGGCAATGACCGCTGCGGAATTATCCCAAATCTCACCTACGATATAAGCGTCCGGGTTCACCTCATTCATGCTGGCGCGGAATTCCTGCCACCAGGCCGTATTCTTGGCCGTGGTTGCCTCGCCCTTATCGGACATCAGATCCTCATAAATATGTTTGGCTGCATCGATCCGGAATCCATCGACACCGAGCTCCAGCCAGAACTTCCCGATATCCTTCATCTCCTCGCGGACCTTGGGATGATCGAAGTTTAGATCGGGCATTCCGCCCCAGAACGTGCCCATGTAATGGGCACCGTTCATCTCATGCCAAGGCGAGCCGCTGCCGGCCGCGCTGGCCCCCGAAGGGGTCTTCCCTTGATCCTCGGCCCAGATGTACCAATCGCGGGTCGCCGAAGCTTTGTCTTTCGCAGCCTGCTTAAACCAGACATGCTCCGTGCTTGTGTGATTGACTACCAAATCCATAATAATTTTGATCCCGCGCTTATCCGCTTCAGCAAGCAGCGTTTTGAAGTCATCAAGCGTCCCGTACTCCGGATGGATGGAACGATAGTCGGTCACGTCATAGCCGTGATAGCTTGGCGAAGGATTGATCGGCATCAACCAAATCCCCGTCACGCCAAGATCGTCAGTAGTGTCCGGATTTCCGTCATTCAGATAATCCAGCTTCTCAATGACGCCTTGTAAATCACCGATCCCATCCCCATCGGAATCATAGAATGAGCGCACGAAAATTTCATAATAGACGTCGGAGGGCTGCTCATCCACCTCCTCTGTCTTCACTGTTGCAGGAACTTTCGGATCCGACTCTTTCGTTTCCGGCGCCGCTGGCGGCTTGGCCTCCTCTTGCTGTGGAGCCGCTGTACCGCTACAGCCTGCCAGCAGACTTCCGGTAAGCGTAATGGCGGCAAGCCATATAGGCAGAGCTCTGCGTTTTCCCCATGTAAAACGTATCACATTATTTACCTCCTGTTCGCTGCAGCAGCAGAAGTTCATCCAGTTACTGCATTTATGTATTCAAATGTATCTCTTCATATCTCTACAGCATTCCGAGAAAGCGCAAACGTTTGTATTCAAAACCACTAGTGTTTTCCAGTAAAACGGTTACATTTCATGGCACAACTTGAATTCCATCTTGTTCCGCCGATAGGCGGCCCATTTTTATCCATCCATATCATAACTCACTTCTTTGTTTTGTTAAATCGTTTGCACAATGCCGTTTTAAGTTGTTTTCCGGACTTTTCTGGCCATAATACCGGCCTTTCTCCAGTTTTCTAACCCTTGCTTCTTTTTTGATGCATTTGTGAAATAATTGCGCTGGACTGACTTGGATACGTATTTACAAGCCTATCGATTAACGTTAATATAGCAGTGTGAAACCGTTTAACTTACCGGATCAATATGGCTTTAGATCAATAGGTATCATGTATACTCAGGGCCTGACAGACCCACAATTAAATAAAGCAGAACGGTCCGCGATTAGCGGAAGTTACTCTTCTGAAGCAAGAGAGAACTCCAGTAGTCGCTTTCTTATTTTCAAAAAAACGCAAACGGTTCCACTGGAGGTCCTATTATGTCTGTAACGATTAAAGATGTCGCAAAACGAGCGGGCGTATCCCCCTCCACCGTCTCGCGGGTGCTTTCCAATCATCCTAGAATCAGCCGCGAAACCTCGCGTAAGGTGAAAGAGATCATGGAGGAAATGGGCTACCATCCCAATATTATGGCCAAGAGCCTTGTTTCCAAAACGACGGAAAGCATATGTGTCATTCTGCCGAAACCTGCGGAAGAATTGTTCCTCAACTTATTCTTCATGGAACTGATCCGCGGTATCGTAACCCAAGCGAACCGCTCCGGATACGACGTCGTTCTCAGTTCGGGCGGCAACGAGAAGGAAGAAGTCGAAGCCGTATCCCGGCTGCTTAACGGTCGCCGCGTCGACGGCGCCATTTTGCTATACTCCAGGCAGGACGATAAGGTGGTTGATTTTCTCAAGTCCAACAACTATCCGTTCGTGCTTGTCGGCCGGAGCGAGAAATACCCGGATCTGTTATCCGTCGATACCGATAATGTGCAGGCTGCCTATGATGCAACCAAGCATCTGATCTCCCTTGGACATCAACGGATCGGCTTTGTCAGCGGCCCGCCTAACCTGATCGTATCTCAGGACCGGATGAAAGGCTATGGCAAAGCGCTTGCCGATGCGGGTCTGGAGATGAGAAAAGAGTGGATTGTGGAAGGCGAGTTCCTTCAGGAGAGCGGCTATCGCGCCATGTCCTTTTTCATGAACCTGCCTGAACGTCCGACGGCGCTTGTCATTGTTGATGATATTGTATCTTTCGGCGTGCTTCGGGGACTGCACGAGCTGGGGTATAAGGTACCCGAAGATGTATCCATTATCAGTTTCAACAATATCTCTTTGACCGAACTATCGACCCCGCCGCTGAGCAGTGTGGACATCGGGATTTATAACCTGGGTTATACCGCTTCCCAAGCGCTGATCCAGACCATTCGAAACGATGACAACACGATACTGCCGCACCGTTATATCATTCCGCACCGGTTGATGATCCGCGAATCCTCGATGTTTTCGCTGCCGAAATCTTAAGGTCCGGATCGAATCGCGGAAGATACACGAAGTATTTCAAAATAAAGAAGCATCGTGGTGCTTCCTTTATTTTTGCAGCTTGGTTCAAACGTTTGCACTAATTCGTTAAGGAGGATGTTCATGTCATCCATATCCGCTTGTTTATTTGATCTTGACGGCGTTCTGGTGGATACCGCCAAGTATCACTACATTGCCTGGAAGCGTCTTGCCGGGGAACTCGGCTTTGAATTCACGGAGCAGGACAATGAACGCCTGAAGGGAGTAAGCCGCATGGCCTCCCTCGATATTCTGCTCGAGGTTGGCGGAGTGAAGCTGGATGAGGCCGCCAAGCTGGCACTGGCCGAGAAGAAGAACGCCTGGTATGTCGAGTATATTTCCAACATGGATGAATCCGAGATTTTGCCTGGAGCCCTCGAATTTATCCAAGCGCTGAAGGACCGCGGCATCAAGGTTGCGCTGGGCTCCGCCAGCAAAAACGCCATGCTGATCCTGAACAATACCGGCCTCACGCCTTACTTCGACGCCATTATCGATGGAACGAAGACTGCCCAAGCGAAACCGGATCCAGAGGTATTTACGATGGGCGCTCATGAGCTTGGCGCCCGGCCTGACGCCTGCGTCGTATTCGAGGATGCTGAAGCCGGTATCGAAGCTGCCACGCGCGCGGGAATGCGCAGCGTCGGCATCGGTTCCCCTGAAACCTTGGGGCGGGCCAACATCGTTCTTCCCTCCCTGGAAGGATTCACAGTGGATCGTCTACAGGAGTTGTAAGCGAATGTGTACACATGCTTACGCCATCCGGTAGTTTCATCTCCCATATAGATCTGCAACCATTTTTCCTAAAAACAAAGGAGCCGATGATTGTGAAACAATATTTAAAGCTTGATGAATGGTCAATTATTGAGGAGGGCTTTGATCCTCACACGCATGAGATCTCGGAGAGTATCTTCAGTATCGGGAATGGATTTATGGGCCAGCGCGCCAACTTCGAGGAATCCTACAGCGGCTCCTCCCTGCAAGGCAGTTATATGGCCGGCGTGTATTACCCGGATAAAACCCGTGTAGGCTGGTGGAAGAACGGTTATCCTGAATATTTCGCCAAAGTGCTGAACAGCACCAACTGGATTGGCATCGGCATTGAAATCGACGGCGCGCCGCTTGATCTGGCTAAGAGCACGGTGAAGAATTTTGTGCGTGAGCTGAATATGAAGGAAGGCTTCCTCTCCCGCAGCTTCACCGCTGTCATGGAAGACGGCAAAGAACTCAAGGTTGAAGCTGTTCGTTTTGTCAGCATTGTACGCCATGAGATTGGTGCCATCCGTTATGCAGTTACCCCACTCAATTTCAGTGGTGAGCTTACGATTACCCCTTATCTCGATGGCGATGTGAAGAACAAGGACTCCAACTATGACGAGAAATTCTGGCTTGAAGTATTCAAGGAAGCTGCGCAAGGTTCGGCCGCATTGACTGTAAAAACCAAGAAGCTCGATTTCCATGTAACCTCCGTCATGTCTTATGCTATTTTAAAGAACGACGAGAAGCTGGAACTTCAAGCGGAACTGGTGGAGAAAGAGAAATATACGGGGAACCGCGTGGGCATACCCGTGTCTGAAGGTGAAGTCATCACCATCTATAAATATGTGGCTAATGTTACTTCCCGCAATCATGGATTCGGCGAATTGGTGGATGCTGCACGTGCTGTGCTGGAGCCGGCGGCCCGGACCGGATTTGAGTTGCTGCTGAAGGAACAGGCCGATGCATGGGGCGATAAATGGAAGGAAAGTGATATCGTCATTGAAGGCGATGTAGCAGCCCAACAAGCGATTCGTTTTAACATCTTCCAGCTGAACCAAACCTACAGCGGCGAAGACGACCGTCTGAATATCGGGCCGAAGGGCTTCACCGGGGAAAAATACGGCGGCAGTACCTACTGGGATACCGAGGCGTATTGCCTGCCGTTCTACTTGAGCACCGCGGATGCCAGCATCTCGCGCAACTTGCTGATTTATCGTTATAAGCACCTGGAAAAAGCGAAGGAAAACGCCAAGAAGCTCGGCTTTACCAAAGGCGCTCTCTATCCTATGGTGACGATGAACGGCGAAGAGTGTCATAACGAATGGGAGATTACCTTTGAGGAAATTCACCGTAACGGGGCGATTGCCTATGCCATCTACAACTATGTCAACTATACCGGCGACTTCTCTTACCTCGGCCAATACGGTCTGGAAGTGCTCGTGGAAATCTCCCGTTTCTGGGAAGAGCGCGTGAATTACGTGCCGGCGAAGGATCAGTATATGATGCTCGGCGTTACCGGTCCGAACGAGTATGAGAACAACGTGAACAACAACTGGTACACAAACCGGATTGCCAGCTGGACGATGGAATACACGCTCGACGTGCTCGAATATTTGAAAGAGAATGAGAATTCCCGCTATGCCGAGCTTACGGCGAAGCTTGGACTCCAGGATGTCGAAACGACCAAATGGCAGGATATCATCAGCAAAATGTACTACCCGGTAGATGAGGAGCTCGGCGTATTCCTGCAGCAGGACGGATTCCTCAACAAGGAGCTTGTTCCGGTGAAGGAACTGGACCCAGTCCACCTGCCCCTGAATCAGAACTGGTCCTGGGACCGCATTCTGCGTTCGGTATACATTAAGCAGGCTGACGTGCTGCAAGGGTTGTTCTTCCTTGGCGATCAGTACGACTTGGCTACGAAAAAACGCAACTTCGACTTCTATGAACCGTTCACGGTACACGAGTCCTCCCTCTCGCCATGCGTACACTCCATTCTCGCGTGCGAGCTTGGGTACCAGGAGAAGGCGTACGAGATGTACCTCCGTACAGCTCGCCTGGATCTGGACAACTACAACAACGATACCGAGGACGGCTGTCATACAACCAGCATGGCGGGAACCTGGATGTCCGTTGTGCATGGCTTCGGCGGTTTGCGCGTGAAGGACGGCGTATTGCATTTGAATCCATTCATTCCAGGCCACTGGTCTTCCTTCTCCTTCAAGGTGATGTTCCGCGGGTCCCGCCTGAAGGTCAACGTCAAAGGCAAGGAAACCATCATCGTGAACGAAACGGATACGCCGGCTGTCCTGAACGTGAATGGCAAGGAATACAGTATCAGCGGATTTGGAGAGGTAACAGCCGCAAGATAACAAGCATGCTTGTTCAATCAATGGCTACCCCGAACTATGTAAAAACAAGAGCCCTGGAGAACACTCCAGGGCTCTTGTTTTTACAGAAAGCGGGCTCCTTCAGACATCATTACTCCTTCTTGAAGGACCCATCTTCATCCATCCCAAGCATCTGTATTGTCCGAACTCAGCCGAAGGCTGCGGCAACCAGATGCCAAAGCTCCGCATCAAGATGGCGGGGGAATTGCCGATTATGTATGCTATGAATAGATTAGTTGAGAATGAGGTCACGCGGAGGCCGTTCAGATGGCTTCCCAAACAAATACCCCTGCGAGAGCTCGATCCCGATTTCTCGGCAAAAATGAAACTCCTCCCGTCTCTCAATGCCTTCAGCCAGCACCATGGCCCCAAAATCATGAGCCATGTTGGTGATCATTTTGAGCTGCTTCTGCTGGGCGGGATTACGATCGCAATGGTCGATCAGACTCCGGTCGATTTTCACATAATCCGGCTTAAGCTTAATCATCTGTTCCAATGTGGAATACCCTGCTCCTACGTCATCCATGGCTACCGAGATTCCATGACTGCGATAAACCTCGAAAATCGATTGCAAATGCTTAACATCATCAATCTTCTCGGTTTCCACGACCTCAAATACGAAATCCCTCGGATCCAGATGGAGCCTGTCTATGGTATTAAAGGTGTGGCTTAGACACATCTCCGCATCATATATGGAGGATGGCAGGAAGTTCACGAATCGCTTCACGCCGATAGGAAGCCACTCGGCACTGGTCTCAATGGCACTGGTTCGTGCTGCCCGGTCCAGAAATGCATGCAATCCGGTTTTACGGGCTGTCTCAAACAGCTCATACGGCTGGAACCTGGCTCCCCACTCTACCGGACGAAGGAGAAATTCGTAGGCCACGATCTGCTCGGATGTATCCACGATGGGCTGCATGTAGCTCGTAAACTGCTTATGTAAAATGATACTCACCATATCGTAATGCTCCATCTGCAGTTCGAACTTCTGCATAGGAGTCCACGAATGCCGGATTTGCGGAGCTTCTCCACCGGTAACACAGAAGGACAGCTCTTGACGAATCTTCAGCGGAAGGGGCTGCAGACACTTCATCATAGAGATCAGGTCCGCACGTACCTTGTAGTTCACAGCACAACCCTCATTGTTCTCTTGTACCGTGTAGCCGTTCACTGCCAGCAACTGAATAAGCTCACCACTTGCAGGCTTCATATGAATGGTCCCCTGGTCCTCAATCGGTTCAAAGGTGCTGCAATTGTCGCAAATCATGTTCGTCCTCCTTGGCAAGCTAGCTCTCACTATGCTTCTTATCGGCATTTTGAATATGATTTCTTTGCATTTTATGGATTTTATATCGAAGTTATGACCTATTTTAAGAGAAATGCGCAAGATTCGTGCAATGATTGCTCCAAATTCTACAAAAATCGACTTATATTGCTTTTAACAACCTATTGTCGATACTATGGTCATACATTCATCTACTCACCTTTTGATCCAAAAGCTGCAGCAGCATCGTCCGCTCTACATCAAAATGCCAGGGGGCGTTCCGTTCCTTCGCCGCATACATCGCTGCATCCGCACGACCAATCAGCTCCTGGTCATTTCTGGCATGATCTGGATAAACCGCAATACCGATACTCGGCGTGGTTCGGACCTCATGCCCTTCCAGCTCGTACGGCTCACTAAGCATCGTCCAGATCTCCTCCGCCATCCAGATCAGCTCCTGATCATCGCCTGCTGGATGGATCATGACGGTGAATTCGTCTCCACCTAAACGGGAAACCAAAACTCCCTTGGATTCGAGTGATTGAAGCCGGTCTGCAACCTTTCGTATCAACAAATCGCCGGCACGGTGGCCGTATCGGTCATTGACTCGTTTGAAACGGTTCATATCCATATACAGCAAGCCTACACGGGAACCTGTGCGGTCCGCCTCCTTCAGCGAACTTGACAGCCTTGCATTAAAATAACGACGATTATACAGACCCGTAAGATCATCGCGATGTGCCAGGGATTCACTCTGTATCAGACTTTCATGCAGTCGATCCAACAAGCGGTCGTTCTCGAACTGGATCAAAATCTGCCGGAATAGGATCAGGATAACGCACAGGGAAAGGCCGGTAAACAGTCCAGTCCACCCTCCAAAATGCTGCGCCATAAGGGCAAACATCCCGCCGAGCACACTGTAGGGAAGCAGGTACCTTACGATCAGGTTTCCGGTTGAACGAGGCTCCCGCTCGCCAACAGATGGATTACGGGTATCAGGAGCGGAATGTCCGCCTGCGAAACTAATGAAAAATACCGATAACGTATAGAGTGGATACAGGTAAGAGCGAACCTCGATATCCAAAAGATCAACGAGATAGATGTACAGAACATCTCCGGCAATAAATGTACTTCCGCCAAGACATAACAGGATGGCCGCCCATTTCCTTAACTGTCCGGTATTAAAATACAACACCATTGTAAAAAAAATAAGTACCATTGCGCACAGTGGATACAGCATGTCCACCCAAAGGTTTCCCCATACTGTCTCATGGGCCAGACCCTGAAGCTCAGGCTTGATGAAATATTCCCATCCTACCGTCATGACCGCTATGCCAACAATCACGATATCCAGCATAAACCGCAGCCCCCGAAACGAACCCTGAACATGCCGGAATAAATAAATGAGAGAACTTGCGAACAGGATAAGTTCGAGCCCCCAGAACAAATGGGTTAGAACTGACAGGAAAGCGCTCTCTTTTCCAAACCAGATATTGCATGCGTGGAGGGTTCGGGCCACTGCCTCCCCCATCAATCCGAGACTCACAATAAGCCAAAACCTGCGAAGATGAACCTCATAACGCCGACGGATCCGCATTAAATAAACGGAAGCGGCTGCAGGAGAAATAATGACTAGTACACGCTGAAGCGATAAAGCATCAGGCATCCACAGAGCGATCATTATCTGAATGAATGCATATATTATGGCGAGTCGAATCCACAGATGATCTGCTGGAGTTGGACTCATAAGCATTCCTCCTCGGCCAAAAGGTAAGCTGGTTCACTTTAAGTGTGTTAGGTCTTTTGAATTAACATATCTATTTCTCATGATACTTTTTGCCCACCCAAAAGTAAAGATGAGGAAATGAAAGAAAAATCATCTTATTAGTCCGTGCACGAACAACATAACACCCACTTGACGTATAGGAATTATATGATAATATTTCAGTCATATCTTATATGAATCGGAAGGGGTGTTGAACCATGTCACAGAAACGATTGGATCATGTTGGTATTGTTGTCCGGGACCTTGAAGCTACAATCGCCTTCTATACATCCGTAGTTGGACTTGAATTGAAGGATCGCCTGACCCATACCAATGGCGTCATCCAGCTGGCGTTCCTAGGATTTAACGGCAGCAACGAGACGGAAGTCGAGCTTATTCAGGGATACAGCGACACGCTTCCTTCGGAAGGAACTGTACATCATTTTGCAGTCAGCACGGATAACATTGAAGAGGAATATGCCCGTGTGCAGGGACTTGACGTTCCTCACTTGGACGAGGAAATCATGACGCTTCCGAACGGGTACCGCTATTTCTTCGTGCACGGTCCCGAAGGAGAATGGATTGAGTTTTTCCAGCGCTAACCTCTGCGTAGAAGCCGTATTCAAATACTTTATCTTGTGAAAGGTTCATAGCATCAATTAATTCTCCCATTGCATTAGTGTTCTAACAAAGACCTGTCACGTTCGCGCCTCTTCGAACTAGACAGGTCTGCTGTGTTAGGACTATAATAGCGGATGTAATGATCGAAACTTCATAAATACCGGGGGAGCTGGAATTTGGCCGGCTGAGAGTGTATCCGATATGATACTGACCCTTACACCTGATCTGGGTAATGCCAGCGTAGGAAGCCCATGTTTGCGGCAGCTTTTATTTGCCGTGGTATACACTTACGCCGTCATGCGTCCTGATATCATCAGGGCGTTTTTTTTGTGGAGTTGCGAGGTAATAGAAAGAGAATTCAAAGGAGAGAAGAAACGATGAAGAAGGGAAGATGGATTCCGCTGCTTCTCGCTTGCGTCCTGCTGATGGTTGCGTCCGGATGCGGTACAAGCGGAGAGAACAAGAAGACAGGCGCCGCAGGTGAGGACAGTCAGACTTCCGGGAAGCTCCGTGACGTACAGCTGATGCTCGATTGGTCCGCCAATACGAATCACACCGGCCTGTATGCAGCGAAGGAGCTTGGGTATTATGAGGAAGAAGGGCTTAATGTCCAGATCGTCCAGCCGGGAGCAGGCGGAACGGACACGCTGGTCGCATCCGGCAATGTGCCGTTTGGCATCAGCTATCAGGAAGGCGTAACGCTGGCCAGAACCCAAGGATTACCGCTCGTTTCCATCGCAGCGATCATTCAGCATAATACATCCGGCTTTGCGGCTCCCAAGGATAAAGGCATCTTGAAGGCAGGCGATTTTGAAGGGAAATCCTATGGCGGCTGGGGCTCGCCTGTGGAGGAAGCGGTTATGAAGTCCATCATGGAGATCGATGGCGCCGATGTCAGCAAGGTGAATATGGTCAATATGGGCGATGCCGATTATTTTACGGCCGTCAAACGCGACATTGATTTTGCTTGGATTTTCTATGCTTGGACGGGTATTGAAGCCGAGCTTCGCAATGAGCCGCTTGACATGATTTATGTGAAGGACTACTCCAAGCAGCTTGATTATTACACACCGGTGATCGTAACGAACGAGAAGCAGATCCAGGAAGACCCTGAGCTTGTCAAAGCGTTCATGCGGGCGACTTCAAAAGGATACGACTATGCGATTCAACATCCCGAAGATGCGGCAGCCCTGCTGACGAAGGCTGTTCCCGACCTGGATGCCGAACTGGTTCTAGCTAGCCAGAAATGGCTGAGCCCCCGTTATCAGGATGATGCATCCCGCTGGGGCGAACAGAAAGCCGAAGTATGGTCGGGGTACGCAGACTGGATGTTTGAGCGCAAGCTGCTGGAGAAGGAACTTGACGCTGACAGCGCATTTACCAATGAATTTTTACCGGAGAAGCCATAAGGTTATTTCTATATAAAAGAAGAGAGACGGCCTTTGCAGCAGGCCGCCTCTCTTCCATTACAATACAGCTTGCACGAAAGGATGAGTTTATATGGCGAATACTCTCTTGAGCATTCAAGTAATACCGAGAACGCCAAACGGGACCGACAGCATCCCTTATGTAGATGAAGCGATCAAGGTTATTCAGGAATCAGGCGTGAAATACGAGGTTCATGCACTCGAAACGACCATGGAGGGAGAGCTCTCCAAGCTGCTCAAGATCGTTGAGCGCATGCACGAGGCGCTGGTGAATGCGGGCAGTCCCAGCATCATATCCCAGGTCAAAATCGCGCATCATCCAAGCGGCATCAGTATGGATAAGCTGACTGAGAAATACCGTCCATGAGAAGCTGGTGGAGTTCTGTTTGGCCGCCCGTTGTGGCGGTTCTCTTCTTTTTGCTGGTATGGCAGGCGGCAGTATCCGTGTTCGACATTGAACCCTTTATTTTGCCTGCACCGACGGCCATCGGGCATGAGGCCGTTACCGGAGCTTCCGGCCTCTTCCAGCATACAGCGGCCACCCTGCAATTAACCCTGATCGGCTTTATAATCGGTACGGCAATCGGTCTAATCATCTCGCTGGCACTGCACATGGTGCCTTTTCTCAAAACCGCCCTTTATCCGCTTCTTATTCTTAGCCAAAATGTGCCGACAATCGCCCTAGCCCCGCTTCTCATGATTTGGTTCGGCTTCGGCATGCTGCCCAAGGTTATCGTGATTACGCTGGTCTGCTTCTTCCCTGTCGCTGTTGCGGCCCTGGATGGACTCGCACGTACCGACCGCACCATGATGAATTATATGCAGATGGCGGGGGCTACCTCGTGGCAAATTTTCACCAAGCTGGAGCTGCCGCATGCCCTTCCCTCCATCTTCTCCGGGATTCGAATTGCGGCCACCTATTCGGTCATGGGGGCGGTTATCGGGGAATGGATCGGCTCGGACCGGGGAATCGGCTACTACATGATGCTGCAAAAATCCGGCTACCGCACGGATCGGGTATTTGTTGCCATCCTGGTCATCGTCTTGCTCAGCCTGCTGATGGTGCTGCTGATCACCCTGCTGGAGAAACGGCTCATTCGCTGGAATCGAAAAGGTTGAGCCCCCTGTGAATAGACATTTCGAATCTTATATGAAAGGAGGCCATTTATCGATATGACACATCAAATCCCCCTGCCGCTCCAGGACGGGGCTGACCCGTCCACTGCGTCGGTCTCATCAGCACCTGCCCTCGAGGTTCGCAGCCTTCGGAAAACCTTCCGCGACCGGCGCAGCGAAGTGCATGTACTGGATGGCCTTTCGCTTCAGGTACAACCCGGGGAATTCGTCTCCTTGATCGGTCCTTCAGGCAGCGGAAAGAGCACACTCTTCCATATCATCGGGGGATTAACCGCTCCGGATACGGGTTCGGTCCTCATGGATGGTCAGGACGTGACCGGGGAAAAAGGCCGCATCGCCTATATGCCTCAACAGCCAGCCCTGTTCCCTTGGCGTACGGTGGAGGACAATGTGCTCCTTCCCGAGGAGCTGAGAGGCACCACGAAAGCCACTGCCAGGGAACATGCCCGCAGCTGGATGGAACGGGCCGGTCTCACCGGCTTCGAAAAAGCGTATCCCCACACCCTTTCAGGCGGAATGCAGCAGCGGGCGGCTTTTCTGCGCGCACTGATGAGTCCCCAGGAAGTCATGTGCCTGGATGAACCGTTCAGCGCATTGGATGCGCTGACGCGCAGTGATATGCAGCGCTGGCTGCTCGATATCTGGGAGGATACGCGCCGTTCGGTGCTGATGATTACCCATCATATCGAGGAGGCGCTGCTCCTTTCGGACAGCATCTATATCCTGTCAGCCCGGCCCGGAACCATCTTGAAACGGGTAGAAGTCCCTTTCTCCCGTCCGCGCCGGGAAAACATCCTGATGGATCCGTTCTTCATCGCATTAAAAACTGAAATTTCCGCCATCATGCGGGAAGAACAGCATAAGCGCTGACCGATTAAGGCCAGCGGAATACATACATCCATGATTAGCCAAGCGCTTCGTGGAAGCTTACAAGCGAGGTTATGTAACGATGAAATCATTTACGCAAAGTGAAGCCAATTTCCCACTGTTGGATACTCATATTCATCTGGACAGCTATTCGTTATCCGATCAACAAGCGATTCTCGCGGATATCCGTCATCATGAGGTTCAATCCGTTATCTCCGTCTCCATGCATCTGGCTTCCTGCAAGCGAAACCTGGAGCTGGCCAGGCAGTACGGACCGATGGTGCGGCCGGCTTTCGGTTATCATCCGGAGCAGCACCTCCCTTCCACTAACGAAACCGAAGAGCTGCTGGATTGGATGGCAGAGCATGCCGATGAGATGGTCGCCGTAGGAGAGGTGGGTCTCCCCTATTACGCCAGGCTGGAGGCTGAATCGAAGGGCCGACCTTGGGATAACCGCCCTTACGCCTATCTATTGGAGCAATTTATAGCATTTGCTAAAAAGCATCATAAACCGGTGATTCTGCACGCTGTATATGAAGATGCGGATATCGCATGTGATTTGCTCGAAAAATACGGCGTCACTCGTGCCCATTTCCATTGGTTCAAGGGCCCCCGTGACACCTTGCAGCGGATGGCCGGTAACGGATACTATATTTCCTTCACGCCTGACATCCTCTATGAGGAAGAAATTCGGGATATGGCATGTAGGTATCCGGATCATCTCGTCATGACCGAAACCGATGGTCCTTGGCCGTTCGAAGGTCCGTTCACCGGACAGATGACCCATCCTCGGATGACGGCTGCTGTGGCTGCGGCATGGGCGGAGCTTCAGGGGCTGTCCATATCCGAGGCTCGCAGGATTTTTTATGAGAACGCCGCGAGACTTTACGATCTATAAAAAGAATCTTCATTCAGCTTTAAGTCGGTTGTTTACGCAATCGGCTTGTTTTCTTTAAGAAATCGGTTATATTGATTAATCAACTCATCAAGCACGATCGATTGACCGAGGACTTTAGGATGATTAAAATCACGATACCGCTGCTTCATCTTATGAAGCTTATGCCGTTCTTGCTCGATATTAAACTTTATGCCTTCCTTCGTTTCCATGACTTTATATCCTCCCCTCATGTAATATTTTATGCTTTAATGTAAAATTATAGGATGTTTAATATTAGACATCAGAAATATAACATGGAGGAGCTATTCCTGTTATTCACGCCAAAAAACCACAATGCAAGTTGCAGCATTGTGGTTTTGGATTCCATTATTTAACGTACTTCTCCTGATACGCCTTTGACATCTCGTCTGTAATTTCCTTCATCTTCGGATCACTCTTGATCGTTTCAATCAGTTTATCGTACGATTCAACCGGTTCTTTGCCCGTGATGACCATGACCCGCATATCCTCCACCTTCTTGGAAATCTCGGGATAGTATTTGTTATAGGCTTCCGAATACAGCTCTCCCGAAGGATTCGGAACCTTGACCGTCTTGCGCTCTGTGACAATCTCTACGTTCCGCTCATATACTTCATCCGGCATCCCTACCGCGCTAATGGCCATATCGTCGCTGACGAGGTGAATCATATTGTTCAAGTTGCCGTCACCCGTCTTATCCACGGCGGCCTGCGGCGTTGCAACCTTCTTCCCGTTCTCCACATTATAATGGACACCTTCGATTCCGTAGGTCAGCATCTCATTGCCTTCTTGACTATAACCGTAATCGAAAAACTCGAGGATTTTCTTCACTTTCGCCTCCGGCACTTTCTTCGGAATCAGGTACACTCCATAGTACGGCGATCCTGAAGGCGTATACTTCACCCCGTTTGCATTCTCCAAGTAAGCAAGCGGCATTAGATCCGCCTTGGGGTCAACGCCTTTCACGGCTTCGCCGGTCACCCAGGCATGGTTCATGGACATGCCCCCTACCCCTGCCTTGGCGCTTCGCATCGTATCCATCACCTGCGAGAACTTCATGATCGCGAAGTCTTTGGGGAACAAGCCCTCGTCATAAGCCTGTTTGATCCACAGCATGGCCTCCCTTGACTCGTCCGACGTCATAATCGGAGTCAGGGTATTATCGGGTTGAAGCTTCCAGGACCCTTGCGTTTCATTAAATATATTGTAAATATAAGCGAGAGCCCCCGGATTTGCGGCATATGGAATCTCATCGGCCTGTCCATTACCATTCGGATCCTGTTCCTTAAAAGCCTTTAACACGTTATGGAACTCATCCAGCGTTTTGGGCGTTTCCAGCTGAAGGGCATCCAGCCAGTCCTTGCGGATCATCGGGAACACTCCGCCGCCATAGCTAGGATAATAACGAGGAATGACGATGTTCTTGCCATCCACCTTGGTGATTTCCCACATTTCCTTCAGTTCTTCGCGGTTCAAATTCGGATAGTCTTTAAGAAACGGCGTCAGATCCCAGAAGACGCCCTGCTTCAGCATTTTCTGCAGCTGCGGGTTCTGCATCGTTTCCACGAAAGTAACCTCCGGAAGATCGCCGGATGCAAGCATGACATTGATCTTCTCTTCGGCCGTGGACGGCGACAGCCACGTAATATTCAGCTTGGTATTGGTGCGTTTCTCGAGCTCTTTCCATAGTACATTGGTGTTGTCTATGAATTCGGTGGCATAATTCAGGGTCTGTATCGTAATGCTGGTTGGTTCACTGTTGTCTGTTCCGCTTCCGTTATCGCTCGGTGCACTTCCGTCTCGGCTGCCGCATGCGCTAAGCAAGAGCGAGCTTGCCAAGAGCAGCACCCCCGACATTTTTAAAAACGACTTGCCCGGCTTGGTTTCCTTTTTTTTCATCATTAGACCTCCCTTTTAATTTACATCTCGTCTGACTGATCATGATGGCAGTTAGACCGTATATCGGATCATTCCTTGACAGAGCCTACCATCGCCCCTTTGGCGAAGTGCTTCTGCAGGAATGGATACACTAACATGATCGGAACGGTTGCAATCACGACCGCCGCCATCTTCAACGTTTCTGTTGGGACGGGACGGTTCACTTGGAAGGCGAATCCGCCGCCGCTCCCCGATCCCATCGTTGTTGGGTCCACAAGCATATTTTGCAGCAATACTTGCAGCGGCCACATCTTCTGGTCGTTAATAAACATCAGTGCGTTGAAGTACGTATTCCAATAGCCGACGGCAAAGAACAATCCAAACGCCACCAACGCCGGCAGCGACAACGGCAGAATGATTCGCCAGAATACGCCGATATCATTCGAGCCGTCGATCATCGCCGCTTCCTCCAGACTTTCCGGAATGCTGTCGAAGAATCCCTTCATGAGCAGCACATACCATGCGCTGGTCAAGCTCGGCAAGATCAGCGACCAGACGCTGTCAATGAGTCCCACATTGCGGACGACCAAATACAGCGGCACCAATCCCGGCGTAAAGAGAAAGGTGATTAGGATCATAATCATGATGGCCTTGCGAAACCGAAGGCGTTTACGGGACACCGCATAAGCCAAGCCCCCGGTAACAAGCAGGCTGAGCAGCGTGCCAACCGTAGCCAGGAACACGCTCACGGAAATCGAGGTGACAAACAATCCGTTGGACAGTAAATGCTTGTAAGCATCCAGCGTCCAAACCCGCGGCCATAATATCAAGCTTCGTTGATAATATTCCACCGGATCGGTAAACGACAAAATAACGGTATAGTAAATCGGAAATATCGTTGCCAAACCGATGATCAGCAGCAGTCCGTTATTCACAAAACCAAACAGCCTGGTTTTCCATCCTTTCTCATGCATGTTTTTCTCCTCCTTGTCTCTTCGCCAATCCTTTAGTACAAGCTTTCTTGACCGTACCGTCTCGCCAACCGGTTGGCCGTGACCACCAGGATGACGCCGACTATCGATTTGAACAATCCGATGGCCGTACTGTAGCTGAACTCACCCTGCCGAATCCCCACCCGGTATACATAGGTATCGAACACTTCGGCTACATTGGTGACAGGTGCATTCATCATCAGATAAATCTGTTCGAATCCCGTATCCAGAATCGTTCCCAGACGGAGAATCAACAGAATCAGGATCACGTTGCGCATCGCCGGCAGGGTAATATGCCACATCCGTCTCATACGGCCCGCGCCATCCATGACGGCTGCTTCATATAATTGCGGGTCTACTCCAGCGATAGCCGCGAGAAAGATGATGGTCCCCCACCCGACTTCCTTCCAGATGGATTGTCCCGTCAGCATACCCCAGAAATAGTTCGGGTTGGAGAGAATATCGATTGTCTCCCAATCCATGGAGATGAGCCACTTATTAAACAAGCCCTCCGATTGCGAGAACATGAGGTAGGTTAGACCGTAGATCAATACCCAGGATAAAAAATGGGGGATATACACCAGGGATTGAATGGTCCGCTTATAGAAGGAGTTTCGCACTTCATTCAGCATCAAAGATAAAATGATCGGTGCCGGAAAAAAGAAAATCAAGCTCAGAAAACTGATCGCCAGCGTATTACGCAGCAGCATCCAGAAATCATGATTGGAGAAAAACCGGGTGAAATGCTCAAACCCTACCCAGGGGCTTCCGAGCACCCCAAAGTATGGAGAATACTCCTGGAAGGCAATTACGAGATTCGTAATCGGAATATATTTGAAAATGATAAAAAAGATCAGACCCGGCAAGGCCAGCACGTACAAATATTTGTCGCGCGAAACATCCGACCATATCCGCCCCCACTTCGTTTTGGATCTCACGGGAATGGGGGGGCTCCCGCTTCCTTTTGCCGACTGAACGGTTTCTTGTGCTTTCATCGATACTCCCTCACTTTCAGCCTTGTCATCTTGTTCAACATACCGTTCACGGAATGTAGTTCTAATGTAAACGCTTGCAACATTCCCTGCAATTCCACTTTTTTTCCGCCGTTTCCAATCGCCCGTATCTTCCTGCACAACACAGGGAAATGCTTTGTCTCTAAGGTATTGAGGACCCTTTCGTTTCCTTGTATTGCACTTTTTTTCCACGACGAATGAACGTCCGCTTCGGTTAATCGATAACGTTGTCCCAACCTCAATTGGGAAGATATGATCTTTTCAACTCATCCACTCATTCGCTATGATAGGAAGTAATCATTTACCGGCTCGCTTTGATTAAGCCTTTGATTTGTCTATGCCAACAGGGGGTTAAAGTAATGAGGCAACAGAATCATGAATCCGTTTTCAAAGGTATTATGTATTGGAGAAGCATCGCGCTGGCCGTGTTGTTAACATGCCTCCCCATCTCGGCCATTACGGCCGTTTACCTTTATGTGGGCAACCAGCATATGATTAACCAATATCAGCAGCGGAACGAAGAAGCCCTGGTTGACGCTGCGAGACAAGTAGACGAGCAATTTACCCAGTTGGTCCACTACGCCCTCAATATGGTGGTGAAGCCCCATTTCAAGCCTTCGTTGTCGGATATGGACTTTGTATCGAATGTCGAGGAGACAAACGAGCTGTTCAGTACGCTCAACCTAGTGGGGAATGCCGATCCCTTGGTGGATCAGGTCTATCTGTATATCAAAAAGCAAAACAAAATCATGGAGCCTGATATCGGCCTGCGGACGCTGGATCAGGAACAGGATGCGATAAGCTTCAACAAGCTCATGGAAGGAGATTCGGACATGTTCTGGGTCCATGACCTGGAGCGGCCTTTTAACAAGGATAAATCTTCCCACGCGCTCGTCATGCGACTTCCCTTCAACGGTCATACGCCCTATGGCGCGATCGTCATCTATATTGATCCGTCGAAGCTGCACGTCATTCGCAATAGCGAGAATCTCTCGTTCCTGCTGGACGACCATGGTCACGTCATCGGGGAGTCGGGAATGAGCCGCAGCATGCCGAAAGCGATGAGCGCGATTCAGGAACAGCTGAAGCTTCCGGAGAATGCCCGAAGTGCGAATCATTTGCGGTTGAAGGTTCCGGTGGACCAAGATGTGTTGCTGGTGAACACCGTTCAATTTGAAAAAATGCAACAAAATTGGACCTATGTTTCAGGCACGCCGCAATCCAAGATCATTGCGCCAACGAAGCCGTACACCCATATCATTCTGATTTGCTTTGCTTTTGCGCTTGCGGCATCACTGGCTGTGAGCTGGGTTGCCTCTAAGAGCATGTATCGTCCTATAAGCAAGATGCTGAATATGATTGGCGGTGATCAGGCCAAACCGAGCTTGCGATACAATGAGCTTGATTTTATTGAACACGAGTGGAAGCAGTACCGATTCTCGCACGATACGCTGCAAAGCCAATGGAAGCGGTCCTTGCCCGCGATCAGGGAGGCTTATATCAATCAATTTTTGAGTGGACAAGCCGCCCACCTGACGGAGCCCGAATACGTCCTTAAGCTGCAAGAGATGGATCTTGACATTACCCATAAACAGTTCTCGGCCATCGTGCTTCAGCAGCATACCCACGGGGAGGATCGGACGCCTCTGACGGAAAACGATCAGCATCTTCTCACCTATGCCGCCCTGAACGTGATCCAGGAGCTGGCAGAGGACATAAGCGCGTATATGCATCCCATCAATTTCTTCGACGGCTCATTCGGCGTCATCTTGATCGTTCCGGCTTCCCATCAAGCCGATGAACAGTCGCTTTTGATGAGGGAGCTGTGCGATCAGATCATGCGGGCTTTGCGCGATACGCTCCGCATGTCGGCAACCATCGTATTGGGAGGACCAAGCTCAACCTGGACGGATGTTCCCCATATTCTCGAACAGGCCAAGCGGGCGCTGCATTACCGATCCTTTGATGCAGGCAGTCAGCTGCTGGAGGCAGAAACCGTGCTTTCCCAGAAAAACGACTGGATCGACTTTCCGCTGGAATTGGAGCAGGATTTCATTCACACCTTGAATCTTGGGCTTCAGGGAGATGCGCTGCGTTCCCTAAGCCGCTTCGTAACGGCGCTTCAGGCCGGGGGAGGTTCGGAGTGGCATGTCCACCATGGCCTCATGCGGTTAATCACAAGCGTTCACCGGTCTATGCTGCAGGCTGGCTTAAACCCATATCAGGTATACAATTTCTCCAATCTGCAGGAACAGCTGTCCCTGCTTCGGGATCCGAAGGCCTGCGTGACCTGGTTCCAGAAAGAAATCATCGAACCCTACCTCGATCAGTTAACAAAAAATTTCAACAGCTCCATGAAATCGCTGGTCGAAAACGTACTGGAGCAAATCGAGCAAAACGGGATGCAAGACCTGTCCCTGGATACCATGGCCATGGAAGCCGGTGTCAGCGTATCCCAGCTGAGCAAAGCGTTTAAGCAGATGACGGGCACGAATTATATAGACTATCTGACAACCGTACGCATGAACCGCTGTAAAGAATTGCTGCTGACCACGGATCTTCGCATTCACGAGATTGCGGAAGCTGCAGGATATCAGCCTCCCTACTTCAATCGAATGTTCAAGAAGCTTGAAGGGATCACGCCCGGACAATACCGTCAGCAGGGCATTGGCAAATAGATCAGACTGGGTTCAGCATGCGGAGAAGATAGATTTGCCGACACATGATCCTGATCAGCAATCTCCATATAAAGGAGACCACTGAAAAAGGGCTGTCCCTTGGTCCGTATTTCATGACCTTTTGGGACAGCCCCGTACTGTGTTATGACTTACGTTCCAGCGTCGTACATGGCGGCACGCTTAGTGCCGACCAGTCATCCAAGCATGCCCCGAACAACGCATCGCGCACAGGGAGCATTGCGCACGATGTACAAAATAGTTGCACATTTTAGCGGACTCAGCGGACCTTATTTTGATCAAAAGCGCCATTTTTCGAATGGTAGCGGACATGAGGTCCGTTATTCACCGAATAAGGCTCTCATATTTCGGCTTATACCCTACTTAACGGAACGTGTGTCCGATAGATCCGGCAAAAACGAGCCCATAGCGAAAATAATGGATCTGCTGTCCGATACTGCTACTGCCGGGCCGTAACTCGTTCCGGCTTGCGGCTTGGAAGCTACGGCAAACTTACGGTGCACTGCTCGGCTTGGAAGCTACGGTGCATTGCGTCTACGACTCCACCAATCCCACGCCAGCCGAGCTTGGTTCCGAAAGCCCACTGGCGTGGGATTGATTCCGAGGCGGGCTTAGTTCCGCGGCCTGGCTTGGTTCCGCGGCCTGGCTTGGTTCCGCGGCCGGGTTCGGTTAGGCGGCCGAGCTTAGTTCCTAGCACCGTACCCTCGAAGAGTATTCCCACGAGAGCAGCCGTACCCGCCTCTATCTATTAATTTACGAGAGCGCCGTACCGGCTTTCTCTATTCATGTCTAACGCCCCATGAAACCCTTCCCTTTCAGGAAGTCCTTCATGTGCAGCCTTACCGGCTCTGCCAGGCGTTTAGCCATAAGCGCCGACCACGGCGTGTTATTTTTGCCATGGGTACGTTGGGACAAGTATTCGGAAGAGGTTCGATCGTAATTCTTCACTTCCTCTGTAGCCGCGCGATGATAGCTATCGCGGTGCAAAACAGCCTCCACCGGAAGCCGAGGGCGAAGCCCCGGCTCCTGATCCGGGTAGCCCAGGCACATGCCAAATACCGGATAGACCAGTTCCGGCAGTTCCAAAGCCTCGGAGAACTCGGCAATGGAGTTGCGGACCCCGCCTATATACACGATGCCAAGACCGAGCGATTCCGCGGCGATCGCGGCATTCTGCGCAGCCAAAGCGGCATCCACCGTGGCCACGATGAAATTCTCGGTCGAATCTTCATACGTCTCTTGATCAACCACGTGCGACTCTGTGCTTTTTTTCAAACGATACAGATCCGCGCACCACACAAGAAATACCGGGCATTCCACAATATACGCCTGATTTCCCGCTAAAGCGGCCAACCGCTGCTTCTTCTCTGGATCGGTAACGGCAATCACGCTGTATGCCTGGACGTTGCTTGAGGTTGATGCCATCTGACCTGCTGCCACAACTGCCCTAAGCTGCTCCTCGGACACGGGCTGATCCGAATATTTACGAATCGATCGATGGTTCATCAGAAGTGATAGGGTATCATTCATCGAGTTTCCACTCCTTAGGCTCTGAAAGAATTGTTTCATCTATTATGAAACCTCGGCATGAGCAGTGCAAGTTCACGCGGGAGGAGATTGGCAGCGCAAAAAAACCGGCTTGCTGTCGATCGCTTCAGCAGCAGCCGGCTCCTATTTTAGCCAAAGCTCGCGGCTTTGGATTGTTCCAGGGAATCTTTCGTTAGGACACGATATCGTAGCCTTGCTCTTCAATCGCTTCTTTCAATGCTTCAAGGCTGACCTTGGTTTCGTCGTATTCTACGGCCACTGTATTGGATGCAAGATCGACTTTACCAGAAGCTCCCGCATTCTTCAGCGCGCCTTCCACCGAGTTCACGCAATGGTTGCAGGACATGCCTTCCACTGTCAAAGTCACTTGTTTCATGCTGTCGTCCTCCTATCATATAATATTGTACCATTTAACTTTACTATACCCCCCATAGGTATGTAAAGTTCGATAATTTGCTCTTTTCTGCAACAGAAACACGAAAAAAGTAGGAAGATTTATCCTTTTTATCTGCTATAATATACATAAATCATTAGATTCATACAGGAAGGGACAAGCTTTTTATCCGACCTTCTAATTTTTTCATAAAATTTTATTTTTGTTGAAGGAATTACCAATTTGCTGTCGAACTATTAATTACAGAGATAATGAACTATGAAAGTAGGAATTCTATCATGGTATTTGACGGCATTATACTCGGATTAATTGTCGGACTGATACGTGGCGGACTCCGTCATGGACTGCAGCAATTCAGTAAGATCCGTCTGAAGGGCGGCTTAATCTTCCCCATACTCCTGATTGTGCAGCTGCTGATATTCCGCTTTCAAGTGAACTCTGATTGGTTGGCAGCCGCAAGCGGCTACGTCTTTATGTTCATCTACGTCGCCGGTATGATCTTTCTCTGGATAAACCGGGATCAGAAAGGTTTTGGCAGCATCTTGGCAGGTGTCTTTCTGAATTTCCTTGTCATGGCAGTGAACGGTGGCAGAATGCCCGTATCGATGAGCGCCACTTCCGTTCTGGATCCTTATTACGTGGACATGCTGAGCAACAGCACCGTCATCACCAAACACTATCTGATGGACGCCTCTACCCGCCTGCCGTTCCTGGGAGACATTATACCGTTATCCCCGCCGTACCCAAGAACACAGGTGATCAGTATCGGAGATATCATCATGAATGTCGGTATATTCTTCTACATCGTCCATCTAATGACTTCCGGGAAGAATACCCCTGTTCAAACCTTAATACGCAAATCCGATACCAATGAACGTGTGGAACCACAAAATTAATCATACATCATACCACCTGGAAAGGAGGGAGAACTGTGAAGAAAACTGATAAAATCAAGTATTCCCGCATCGTATTGAATGCCATCATCGTTGCTTCTGTTGTTGTCGCTCTGACTTCCGGTTACAGATTCGGATAATAGACTTCCATAAGAAACAGGCTGGAAAATTCAGCCTGTTTTTTTACATCTTTTTCGTTGTTTTGCATCGCAATATACCTTAAAATGTGGAGAATACACCATTGATTTTTATTGAGGAGAAATCATTTATGTCCATATTTAAGCGTCCTAGGTTCTCTCAAGGCTTTGCGGGACAGCTGTATTTTGTTTTTCTTTCTCTTCTGGGCTGTTCCATCTTCCTGCTGGTGCATCAAGGGGAAATTCTCCATTATACTCCTTCACAGTGGGTATGGGTCTATGCGATGTTAGGCGCCGCCCTCATCTTAAATTACTTCACCTTCCAGCTGCCGCCAGAGGGTAATTTACAGTCCATGGATTCCTCTGTTTACCTGGCATGCATCTTTATCTATGGGGCACCTTTTGCGCTGTCCGTCATCCTGCTCGTCTCCCTTGCCATGGCGCTTTACGACAGAAAAATCCCCTTTTGGAAGCATTTTGTTAATTTCTCCGTGTATACCGTGATGATCGTCGGATCCTCCTTCATTTTCAAAATGGCAGGCGGACAAGCAGGCCCTATTCACAATAATCAATTTGGCGCGTATGTTGCAGCGTTGGTTGTTTATTTTGTTATCAACGTCTTCCTTGTCGGTTTCTACTACTACCTTCTATACAAGGGATCGTTATATGATATTTTGAAAACCTTCATGAAAGATACACTGCTAGTTTACCTCAGCACGCTCATTCTTTCGCTGGTTCTCTCCATACTCATCGTACATAACGGCGTATTCGGACTAACCTTGTTTATAGGTCTCAGCGTGATGCTATCCTATTCCTTCAAGCAGCTCTTCACGATGTATAAACAGGTACAAGAGAAAGCCATCAAGGATCAACGAACCGGATTGTACAATCACAGTTATTTCGAAAATTTGCTGGAAGACGAGATCAAGAAAGCCAAGACCAATGAGACGCCATTGTCACTGGCCATGATCGATATTGATGATTTCAAAAAATACAACGATCAATTCGGACACCTGAAAGGCGACATGCTGCTCGGATTTCTCGGCAATTACCTCAAGGTAGAATCCGAAATGGCCGAGGTGGTAGCCTCCCGTTTCGGCGGCGAGGAATTCACGATTCTCATGCCGGGTTACGATGACAACAAAGCACGCTCCTTCATTAACAGGCTTCGCAAAAAACTGAACGATACCTATTTTGACGGCGTCGAGATTTTTCCCTCGGGGTGTCTCTCATTCTCTGCTGGTGTTGCGTCCTATCGGATTGACATCCATGACAAGTCACAACTCGTCGAGCTTGCCGATCAGGCGCTGTACTATGCCAAGAAGCAGGGTAAGAATAATGTGCATGTATACGGGAGCGGCGCCGAAAAAGAATCCGAGATCGACTTCGCGGAAGACGTCCGTGATATCGAGCAGCAGCTGAAGCTGTTCTTGTATAAAGATGTGGATACGTTCAAACACTCCAAACGGGTATTCCGCTATGCCATGGATATCAGCGAAGTGCTCGAGCTTGATAGTGTGGAGCGACGCAATTTCGTACTCGGCGCACTCATTCACGATATCGGCAAGCTTGAGATTCCTTGGGGGATCTTGAACAAACGGGACAAGCTCACGGCCGGCGAATGGGAAACCGTCAAACGGCATGTCAGCTGGGGGAAACGCATTGCAGAAACGAACGAGAAGTTCAAGGAACTGGTTCCTTACATCGAATTGCACCATGAAAGATATGATGGCGGTGGGTATCCGCACGGCTTCAAGGGTAGCCAAATCCCCAAGCTGTGCCGGATGCTGACCATTATCGATTCGTTTGACGCGATGACAACGGAACGGCCTTACCAGCAAACGAAAACCTTCGAGGAGGGAATTGAAGAATTGCTCCACTGCTCGGGCACGCAATTCGATCCGGAGCTTGTTGAGCTGTTTATCCGTTATTTAAGACTTAAGGCAGAAGCGCAGCAGCAGCCTGCAGCCAGTTCGGAGACGTCTTAAAGAAACCAATCCCCTCCCCTTTATCGCCTCTTCATGTTTGATACTTCCCCAAATAAGGTATAAAGGTAGTATCACAACGATAAAATGAGGTGAGAAACGGTGGCTGACAAGAAAAAGGATCTTCCGCTTCACAACGGTCCCGGCAACATGGATCACCCTGAACAATACCCGACGGAACAAGAAAGCCTGTTCGATAAGTTTGAGAGTGAACAGCATGTGGACCCGATTCCGATGGAAGACGCCAGGCTGGAGCGCCAGGAAGAGAAGCAGCGGGACGGGACGTCAAAGGATCGTTCATCCAGTAACGATAAGTATCACAGCGGCTTTTAATCGTGGGACAGATCTTGTCGCTGCAGCGTAACTTGAACTTATGGGCTCCGTTTTGGCGGAGCCTTTTTATTTCACCGTTTATTCTTTAATATATAAGGGTATAAATTCTGATTTGAACCCTAGAGATTATATACAGAGTGGAGTGGACCCTTTGTTTTCCATATGGACGTTAAACCGTGTGCAGCGAAGGATGCTGCTGGTACTGATTGCTGCCGTTCTGGTTATGTCATGTCTGCTGGTTCTTACCGGTCTTCATGAACGTTCCCCGAGCATAAGCAGCGTAATCGAAGAACGATATATCCAAAGTGCGGCCATGATCAGCCACCCCGGTGGAGACCTGGAAGAACATGCCTCCAGCGTCATGCCCGGTGTGCCGCTTATGATTGCCGGACTTACCGCCTTGTTCGGAAGCATGGATGCTGCCCTGATTGCCTACCAGCTGCTCCAATGTCTCTTCCATGCATTTTCCGTCTACTTGGTTTTTGTGCTGTCCCGCTACATGTTTAATACGCGAATCGCTTTTCTGTCATGCATGATCTACGCGCTATTCTGGCCGGCTTACGGCGCCGTCCGGCTGATCCTGCCGGATACGACCATGCAGACCCTAATGCTTCTTCTGGTCTGCGCCGTCATCGGAGCGCTTGAATTGAAGCAGGCTGGCTGGTACGCGGCTGCCGGCGCGCTTACGGCGCTTATGGCTTGCTACAACCTTCAGGCGCTGCTGTACCCGGTATTGTTCATTGCCTTTTGGGTCAAGTACCGCAGTCCGGTCAAAATTGTAACCGGCGGGCTCATTCTTATTAGCGCGGGTTATTTACTCATCTTGTCCCCATGGTGGCTGAACATCCCGCTTTTCAATCGTTTGATGTATATGTCCGGTCCGTGGAACCTTGCCTCGCTGTGGCTCGAATCGAGATACATCGAAGGCAACCCTTTGGTTCATCTCTTCCGGAGCATATTTGCTGGCCGCACCTCCAAATATGCGGCTGCGATCGGAAATGAGGAAGCCAGAAAGGTCGTGCAATCCGCATTGGACGCCGTCCGTCTCCTCATGCTGTTTGCCGGGACTGCCGGTGTCATCTGGTCGGTTTGGAAATACCACCTGAAACGGCAGCTCCCGGTGCTGTTGACCCTGCTGTACTTTATTGCCGCCGAATGGTTGGTTCCGAGCCTCGACGGTACCGGATTTCCTTATTCGGTCTTCCTGCTCCTCTACGCTGCCTTTCTCGCGGACAAAGCGATTATCTATGCACATAAAACCCGACTGCTTCGTAAGTAAGTTTCAACGTGAAGCCTGTCATTCCATCATCATGCAACTTCTGCGCCTGAAAGCACTTATACCTTGTGCCTTTAGGCGTTTTTTTCACATTTTTCTAGAACCTTTCAGGCTGACGAAACGTCTATAATATATCTTCGTTTTCATATATCCCTGCCAAGAGAGGTGTCAGGTATGAAAATAAACCGTAAGTATATCACCATTCTCAGCATCGCTGTGGCAAGCGTCCTGACGGTAAGCATCATACTCTTCTTTACGGATGCTTCGAATCGCTCAGGCCAGGATCATCGCATGAACGATGAACAAGGCGTTGCGGCGAGTCTGGAAGATGATCTGCTACACACCGCGCTAAATGAACAGCGAATTATCGTGTTGGATCCGAGTATTCAATTGAGGTAACGCTGTATTGGTATATAATGGTGTAAAAGTCCATATACCGCCATGGGAGGATATTATGAAAAAACGTTTCTCTTCTATTCCTGCTTTTGCACTTGGCGCAATCGTCGGCGTGGCACTAACAGCAGGTACGGTTGTTGGCGCTGCCGTTTATCTGAAGGCCGTACCGTCCCATTCCAAGATCCTGGTCAACGGTTCGGAGGCCAAGCTGTCCGAGTCCCCCGTTGTCATTCAGAACAAGCTCTATGTCCCTGTCCGGGACTTCTCGGAAGCGCTTGGATATCAGGTCGGCTCTGTTGGTGCCGATCAGATCGGGATTATTCCCAAATCCTCGAATGGAGAGGCAATCCCGGTTGGCCCGACTACGCCTTCCGAGTCCGAAGGAGCACCTGCTCAAGAACGCCATTTGGTGAAAAACCTTGGCAAGCTGATCGAAGTGAACGGCGAATTGAATATGCAAAAGATTTATATTGTTATCGCTGCCGGTGAAGCGAAGTTGTATTCCCAAGACGAAGCAACCGGCAACGGCCTGCTGCACTATTTGATTCTAAACGGCGATTCCTCCCTCTACGACCCGTTTGTACAGATGGACGGAAAAGCTGGTGAGCTTGATTACAACCTGCCAAATTTCGATGGTCAGACACCGCTTCATCTGGCTGTCATCCACAAGAATGACTTTTTCATCGACAAGCTGCTGAACCAGCACAAAGTGGATGCCTCCATCCAAGACGCGTCCGGAAAAACAGCGCTGGACTATGCCGAAAAAGACAGCAAGCAATACAAAACGCTGACGGCCTACATAGACAAGAATAGCAAGTGATTTCCGAATACTGCAGAGGCGCGTGAGTCCCACCGTTTACGGTAACCCCCTTTTCTACAGCACTTCATATTCTATCGGAAGCCCGCTCATCTGGCGGGCTTTTGTTTTTTGCGACTAAGGGGCTCAATCGCTGCTTCATTTCTTTATAGCCGAAAGTGTAACTTTATGCTCTGGTTAAACGTGTGTTACTTAGAGGGGAGGACATGAAACTGAACAGTCTGGAATCGATATATCAATATTACGTGAAGGACGTTTATCGTTATTTGTACTCCCTCTCCTATGATCACCATACGGCGGAAGACCTGGTACAGGAAACCTTCTATCGCGCTTACCTGTTCCTTGAGGATTGGAAGGAAGAACGAATCAAGCCATGGCTATTTCGGGTTGCCCATAACGCTTATGTGGATTATCAGCGGAAGGCCAGCCGCAGCATCGTGAGGGACGCTGGTTTTTTCGATCAGATGATCGACCGCAATACCCCGGAGAACATCCTACTTCAGCAAGAAGCCCAAAGAGAAATCGGGCAAATGCTGACGGATATTCCAGAGAAGCAGCGGCAGGCGGTTATCTTGGTGGATTTCCATCAATTCTCCTACCAGGAGGCGGCGGATATTATGGGCCTCACCTTATCCCATATCAAAATCACGTTATTTCGGGCCAGGCAGCGGCTGCGGGAAATGAAACGAAAGGAAGGGGCACTATGAGCGAAGAATTTAAACAGCGGCTGAAGGATTACGCAGATGGCAATTTGAGTGACGAGGAAAAAATCGAAGTAGAGCGGGAAATGGAAAAGCTGGAGGAATACCAGGCTTACCTGGATGAAATGATGGATAACACAAGCTCTATTTCTAATAGAGCTTTGCACAAGCGCGCTGACGATCAGACCGGCCTCTCGCCCAAGAAAGAAAAGCGAATCGTGCGCAGGGGCAAATGGAAGGCCCGAATCTCGAATACGCTGACGGTTATTTCTGTGTTTCTGGTTGTATCCATCCTTAGCTCAATTGGTACAGCGTTATTCTACGGTGTCGGCGACCCAAGCCGAAACGATAAATATCGGGATGCCATCGCTTCCGCTATCTCGATATCCCAGCCTAACATCGACGTTCGACTCAACAGTCAGGGCAAAGTCTTCTTCATGCAGGAAGTGTATGGGGATATAGACAAGAAAGTAGGGACAGAACGAGTGACCGTCGGCGAATATACCGTGAACTTCCTGTTCGGGCTGCCGTCCGTCGACATGGACTGGAAAGAAGGCAGCTCGGGAATATCACAGATTTTCTACCGGCCGGATAGCTCTGCGGAGACTTCTTCCGCAAATCAAGAAGAAGATCCCAAGGAACAGTCGAAAGAACAGCACGCTAGCACCTCTTCCGCCAAGAGCGGTGATTGGTCCAGGCTTGAAAAACTCCCAGAGGGTACCGTGGCCGAGGCTTATGTATCGTTTAACCGCTTCTTCTCGACCGACGAGCTGCTGAAGCAGCTCGAGAACCGGGATATGGAGGCTGTCTGGTTTGCCGTCGATACCGGGCCGGATGACCGATTCGGCGGTCATAATGGAGTAATCACCGATCCTGTCGGCTTTCCGTCTTATCCCGTCTGGCATCATGACGATTTGACGATTACCTCCTATAAGGAAGAAAAACGCGGTTGGTTTGGCAAAATCGTGTCCAGCGGCGGACATTACCCTTCAATAGACACCTATGGGGACGGGGAATTGCGGAATGAGCACTTCGTCAAATCGCTGCGGCTGCTGCAAGAGTATGACCTGATTGCCGACCGGGTGGCTCCGTTTGTTGACGTAGATGCTTCGTTAGCTTACGTGGAAAAGAACGGCGTTCGTCTCTATGGTGCTGTCATTACCGGCCCCGTTAAGGAGCTGTTGACCCTGCGTGAGGTATCCTGGGTCCGCGACCTGCGGGTCGGAGAAGTGCGGCTGTGGAATTGGACCGAGTGATGGTCTTTTGGCGAATGCCGTATACTTCAACAGGCTTGCTGACATGAATAATGTCAACAGCCATCCAGGCCTCCCCCGGACTACGCACCGTGCACCACAGGAAGCCATGCTCACGATGTACAAAATCACATAAGGGCAACAGCTATCCCGGACTCCCCTATTTTGAGCCCGGGATTTTTGTTATTCATATAAATGATTCAGGTCATGAATGATCTGCGCTGTCAGCACTTGCCTCATGTGACCATAACTCCATTTGCCGCTTCCTCTCCCGCTCCTCCCGGATTCGGCGGTCCCTCTCCATCGCTTCAGCAATATAGTCTCGCGGCTTCGTTCGAATCCGCGGATCTGGCAGGCTAAACGAGTCGAAAGCAAATCAGTGCAATTCTGGCGTGCGCCTCTGAAATTCACATCATGAATTCATAAGTGTTCGCATCCCGGGGTTCTTATCCATATCCTGCGCTTTGCCAGACCTCCGAGAATCCGGTAAACTGGTAGGACGATAATCGAAATACGAAATGATTGGTGAATTTCATGACATCCATCCCCTTCTATAAACGCCCATACGGCGGAGAGCGTCAGGATATTCCGTTTGCCAAGCTGGCTTCCTTCGAGAACAGCCAGGACCTGATCAGCGATGACGCGCCGGATGCGGCTTTTTTTCGCGGCTTGGAATCCCGGGGACTGCTGCTGAACCGCGCCCAAATCCAAGCTGTACGACATACCCAAGGACCGCTGCTTACGCTTGCAGGCGCCGGCTCCGGGAAGACCTCCGTGCTGGTCAGCCGGACAGGCTACCTCATTGCGGCCAAGAAGATTGATCCGTCTTCCATCCTGCTTGTCACCTTCTCATCCAAGGCGGCAGCCGAGATGAAAGAACGCATCATGGCGCTTCCCGGCTTACGGGCTAGCGAAGCCGCCAAAGTAACGGCCAGAACCTTCCACTCCTTCTTCTTGTACTTGCTGCGAACCCGTGGCTACAAGCAGGAAATCCTGAGCAACTCCAGACATCAGCAATTTATTATGAAGCGCATTCTGCGGGAAATGGGCTTGCAGGATAGCTACGAAGCTGAGACGCTGCTATCGCTCTGGTCTGCCCATCGAATGAGTATGACCGGACTTGACGAGCTGCCTGTCAAAACACCTGCAGAAGTCGAGCAAAGGCAAATTTTTGCCCGTTATGAAGCGTGGAAGGAAGACCATGGCCAGATGGATTTTGATGATATTCTGGTCTTGTCCTATCGTCTGCTGTCCCATGATCTCGGTCTGCTCGCTTCCCTTCAGAGGCGGTACCGTTATGTCATGGTCGACGAGTTCCAGGATACGGGACTGCTGCCTTATGAGCTGCTCAAAAAAATCGTCGCCCCGCACCGCAATTTAATGGTTGTGGGTGACGATGACCAGACCATTTACGGCTTCAACGGGGCACGCAACGAATTCATCCTGGAATTCGACCAGACGTTTCACGGGGCTAAGGTCGTGACGCTCGATATCAATTACCGCTCTCTCTCCTCGATCGTCGGGCTGGGGAACGAAATTATCCGCGTCAATGAACGGCGCCGCCCCAAGCAACTGCGTTCGACCCGCAAGAGCAGCAGCGTGCCGCTGTATCTTCGTCCAGGCGATCCAGACCAAGAAGCGGAGCAACTGCTGACCCATATTACTGAGCAGGTCCGGGAGCACGGAAAGCAGTACCGCGATCATGCGATTCTGTACCGGACCGCGAACAACAGCCGGGCTATCTTTGAACAGCTCGTGATGCGGGAGATTCCGTTCATTCATTACGAGAATGGAGATCTGTTCTACGAACAGTGGATTGTCAAACCGCTCATGGACCATCTGCGGCTGTCGCTGGACCGACGCAATTTCACGGCCATGGAGGGCATGCTCCATACGCTGTACATGAACCGGGACAAAGGTATGGCTTTCATCCGGCAGCAGGATGCTCCGCGTCCCAAGAAGGGCCCTCTATCTCATCTTCTATCCTTTCCTGGCCTCAAGGATTTCCAGATCGAGAATATTAGAGATCGCACAAAGCTCATTAAGGGACTAAAGGCGATGGAGCCCCTTCAGGCCGTACAGGAAATGAGGCGCCAATTCTATGACAAGTTTCTGGAGGCAGACGAGCGGCAGGAGATCACCCTCCATAAGGAATTCATTCAGGAAGGACTGGATGAGTTGGAGGCTTCAGCGAAACGCTTTGGCGATATCGCTGAGTTCGTCGAATTTGTCGATCGGCTGATCATCATTCATAAGGAAATGGCGGCCATGAAACGGGACGAACATGCCGATGCTGTCCGCTTAATGACGATCCATAAATCCAAAGGGCTGGAGTTTCCCTCGGTATGCCTGATCGGGGCAAGCGAGGGCATTCTGCCGCATACGTCCGCTTTGGACGCCGAGCGCAGGGACGATCAGCGTCCGCTGTCGGACAAAGAAGATAAGGCGCTGGATGCGCTGGAAGAAGAGCGCAGATTGGCTTATGTCGCTATCACTAGGGCTCGGGATGAATTGATTGTCAGTTCGCCTGGCTTTTATCGGGGGCGAAAAGCGGAGGTTTCCCGCTTCTTCCGCGATGTGTTCGTTACGGACGAGCAGAGCAAGCAAGGCAACAGCATACCAAGCAAGGGCGGCGGGTCAACGCCGCGATCGACGTTTACGGCAAAGCGTACGGTCCGCATAGAGACCTCAACCTCAGCCAAGCGCTCATCCTTGCCTTCACCTGCTGGGCGGGCAACTGTAAGCACTGCCAGCCAGAGGAGCCAACGCATCGGTTCAGGTTCAGGTTCAGGCTCCGCTCCCAGCTTACAGCATCAGACTGCACCCGCTGCAACGGAGATCGTCGACGTGTGGCTGTGCACCAGCGCTAATTGCAAAGGCTGGCAGCGAGTCAACGCGAGAATCGCCGCTGGCGCACGGGATCGGGAGAGCAAGGCCTGTCCTTTATGCCAGTCGCCCATGAAACAGGGGCGTAAAGAAGTTCCGGTGCATCAGAGGCGCTAGGAACGCCTAATTTCTGGAGTCACCGAAAACAATTACATCGATCATTTTGCAATCATTAATCCATGTGTTTGTAGGCTGCTATCCAATATACAAATAAGGACCGCCCCTTATCGTTCTTCACCGAACGTAACAGGTCGGTCCTTTTTCTCTCCATTGTTTTATTCCTCCGATTTTTCAAATATATATGGAAGCGTATACAGAATAAGCTACAATAGATTTATGAACTCGCCTGATCCTTAAGCGTTGATACATACCAAGGAGGAATGCTGCCATGATTAAAGGAATCGCCCATCTGGCGTTCGATGTCGCCGATATGGAGAAGTCTCTGCATTTTTACTGTGATATTCTTGGTTTCACCCGTGCTTTCGATATTCCTAACGATCAAGGTGAACCCTGGATCGAGTACATTAAGGTGCGTGACGGACAGTTTATCGAATTGTTTTACGGTGGGCAACAGAAACCGGGGCAAGTAGAACGGCCCGTCGGATTCTCCCATCTCTGCCTCGAGGTGGAGCATATCGAGCGCATCGCGGAACATCTCCGCAATCAGGGCGTGAAACTCGACGTCCCGCCGGTCCAAGGAAAAGACTTCAACTGGCAGTGCTGGGCCAGGGACCCGGACGGCAATCGGATCGAATTTATGCAGTTGGATCCCAAATCGCCGCAGATGAACTGTTAAGTATTAACTGGAGGCAGCTAACAGCGCGTCTTGACGCGAAGGCATCCCGGCAGCCGATTCCCTATTATTGCAAGGTCATCCCGTGAGCTTTGGGTTGGCCTTGTTTTTTTTGTCCAGAATGTAGAGACAGGCAGTGCCATTAAACATCTTGCCAACATCTGTTAATCCGGCTACAATATAACCACCGAATTATTCAAATTTGAATAATATGTACATAGTTGAATATGGAAAAGGAGTATTCTTAACATGAATGCACAACAAAGCAACATCAAATTGGTCGTGGCCGGTCTGCTGCTCGGCATCTTCATGGCCGCCATCGATAACACGATTGTAGCCACGGCTTTATCGACGATTATCCGCGATCTCCAGGGCTTTGACCAAGTCGTCTGGGTAACCTCAATCTACATGGTTGCCGTAATGGCCGGCACACCGATCTTCGGCAAGCTGTCCGATATGTACGGGCGGAAACGGTTCTTTATATTCGGGCTGGTTGTCTTCCTGATCGGTTCCGCCCTCTGCGGGATGGCCAACAATATGACAGAGCTTATTATTTACCGGGCGATTCAAGGAATCGGCGGCGGTGCTCTAATGCCGATTGCGTTTACCATCGTGTTTGACCTGTTCCCGCCGGAGAAGCGCGGTAAAATGACGGGTTTGCTCGGTGCCGTATTCGGTACCTCCAGCATTTTGGGACCGCTGCTGGGTGCTTTTATTACCGATAGCGTCGGCTGGGAATGGATATTCTATGTCAACGTTCCAATCGGGATCGTATCCTTTATTTTCATCATGACCTCCTATAAGGAGACCCGTTCCCATGCCAAGCAAAAGATTGACTGGACGGGAGCCGCAACGCTTGTAGGGGCAATCATCTGCCTGATGTTCGGTCTGGAACTGGGCGGGCAAACCTATGCATGGGACTCACCGCAAATTCTAGGCTTGTTCGGGGGATTCATTGCTCTGTTTATTGCGTTTCTGTTCGCAGAGACCCGGGCAGCCGAACCCATTATTTCGTTCCAAATGTTTCGTAAACGCCTGTTTGCTTCGAGCAATATCGTTGCCTTGTTCTATGGAGCAACCTTTATTGTGGCAACCATCTACATCCCGATCTTTGTTAGCGGCGTGTACGGTGGATCAGCAACCAATTCGGGCCTCATTCTGATGCCGATGATGCTCGGGAGCGTATTCGGCAGCCAAGGCGGCGGTATGCTGACGACCCGGACTTCGTTTAGAAACATCATGATTCTGTCCGTCTTGTGCTTTATCACAGGCATTTTCTGCCTGAGCACGATAAGCCCGGATACGCCGCGCTACCTGTTGACGATCTTCATGGTCCTGACCGGCTTTGGCGTCGGTTTCTCGTTCTCCACGCTCAGCATGGCCTCCATCCATAACTTTGATGCCAGACAGCGTGGCGCGGCAACATCGACGAACTCCTTCCTTCGCTCCTTCGGCATGACGGTGGGGATTACGATCTTCGGGATCATCCAGCGCAACGGCCTTAACAGCCGACTTGCTGAAGCCGGAGGAAACGCGCCGGCCGGTGCCGAGTTAAATGCGGATGCCGTTCTTTCACCTGAAGTGATGGGGCAGCTTCCGCCGAACGTGCGTGAACAGATTACGACTTCCTTGGCGGATTCCATTGCGAATACGTTCTTGTGGGCGCTTGTGCCGGCGGTACTGGCTCTCGTGTTTGTGCTCATGATGGGCAACGAGCGGGTGACCGTGCCTGCCAAGGTTAAGGGAGCCTAATGTCATGTCGATGAAGCTGGCCATCCTGGGCTTGCTGCTGGAAGGAGACCATCATCCGTACGAGATCCGGATCAAGATGAAGGATCGCGGCATGGATCAGTATACGAAGCTTCAGATGGGCTCTCTCTATTACGCGGTAGACCGGCTTGCCGAGAGCGGATATATCGAAGCAGTGGAAACCATACAGAGCGATAGCCGCCCGGACAAAACCATCTACCGGATCACGGATGCCGGACGCAAGCTTTTTGAGCAGCTGCTGCTCAAAAAATTCAGGGACATCGAGCCCGTGCATCACCCGCTCTATATTGCGCTGCCGTTCTCGCGACTCGCGGACCCGGCCGTTCTGGCCCCGATCCTGCAGTCCCGTATCCGGGAAACAGAGCATCGGGTGAACCAGACATATCAATTATACGTGGAACACCAACATATCGTCCCCCGCAGCGCCCAGCATCTGATGATCGGGATGTATGAACATGCCAAGACCGACCTGAACTGGCTGAAAAGATTGCACGAAGATCTAATACAGGGAAAGCTCGGTACGATTGGTGAACCTTTGTTTCCTGTGGATGGGCTCGAAGAACAACGATAACTGCAAGAGGAACTCCATCCTGATAAATAACGTAAAAAAGAGCGGGCACTTCCCTCATTCCGGGTTGTGCTCGCTCTTTTTATATGGAAGCGAAATTTAGAACAGGACTTCATCCGGATTGGAGCCAAAACGTTTGTTTTGGTTCAAGCCGTCAATGGCTGCCACATCCTCCGCCGAAAGCTCGAAATCGAAGATGCCCGCATTTTCGCGAATGCGATGCTCTTTAATCGATTTCGGAATGACGATGACACCGTTCTGAATATCCCAGCGCAGAATGACTTGCGCCGTGGTTTTTCCGTATTTCTCCGCGATCTGCGCGAGCACTGGTTGATCAAGATTGCCCTGCATCAACGGACTCCACGCCTCCAGGACGATATTATTCTCGCGTGCATACCCTAGCAGCTCCTTCTGGGAGAGCAGCGGATGCAATTCGACTTGGTCGACAACCGGTACGACACCCGTTTCCTCGATGATATGCTGCAGGTGGCGGATCTGGAAGTTACTGACCCCGATGGAACGCACAAGTCCTTCTTTTTGCAGATGAATCAATGCTTTCCACGTATCGAGGTATTTATCTTTTCCCGGCCAATGCACGAGATACAAATCAACGATATCCAGCCCGAGCTTCTTGCGGCTCGTCTCAAAAGCTTGCAGCGTCTTCTCATACCCCTGGTCATCATTCCACACCTTGGTGGTGATGAACAGCTCGTCCCGCGAAACTCCGGATTCGCGAATGGCTTGCCCTACGCCCTCTTCATTGCCGTAGATGGCAGCTGTATCGATGCTGCGGTACCCTGCAGCGATTGCTGATTTTACGGACTGAATAACCTCTTCGCCTTCTTTGGTCTTCCATACGCCAAGACCCAGCCACGGCATTTTTACGCCGTCATTCAAAGTAGGTCCATCGGTAAAAGTTTGATTGGCCATTCTGAAATCCCTCCTGTTGATGTAATACAGCGGTTGTAAAGTCG
This sequence comes from Paenibacillus sp. 2KB_20, assembly GCF_052115765.1. Taxonomy (NCBI): domain Bacteria; kingdom Bacillati; phylum Bacillota; class Bacilli; order Caryophanales; family Paenibacillaceae; genus Paenibacillus; species Paenibacillus sp. 2KB_20. The sequence goes on from NZ_JBFRHH010000002.1 coordinate 189,366, forward strand.
CTTTCTCCAGTATATCAAAATCCCAGTATCCCGCTCAACGTTACACCACTTGCCAGGTTCCATTCATTTTTTAACTTCATTTAACCGGGGTTTAAACTTCGTCCGTTACAATGGAATATATCTTATGCGCCATTAACAGCTAAAACAGGAGGATTCACGAACCCATGGAAACCGCTACGCTCATCGTTGCGATCACTGCACTCGCGCTCATGCTCATTCTATTCATCGGAAATATAATCAACAACGGACTCTCCGCCGTCTTCAACTTGAACATCCGTGCCAAAAAGTACGCCGTGGTGCTGTTAATCATTTACGCGGTGTCGATCAGCGGCTTTGTCCTTCTCACCCAGTGGTGATCTGTCTCAAAATAGAAAAAGGGCCGTCCCTGTCAGAGGTATGTCGCCTCCGGGTTCAGCCCTTCATTCCTATCACGCCATATACAAAAGCATGCGCAGCGAGTCTAGTACCTGCGTCTAAAAATACCGAAGCTCAGCAGTCCGCATGACACCAAGAACAAATACGGCCCTGCCGCCGCCCCTCTTATTGTCTGGCCGAAGAAATCTACGGTTTTGGATGACACGTACGTCATCGTCAAAAATATAGCGACCAGCGCAAAAATGTAGGCAATCAGCTTGTTCATCTTCTTCTCGCGGACCACTTTCAAAAATGGATAGATGAAACATACGATGAAAAACACGCCGCCCTGCAAAAAACCATTCTCTGCAGCCACGCCGATATCCAGCCATTTAAAAAAGAAAGAGGCTATCGCTAAACAGGTGGCTATAAAAATAAACTTGCTCCCCAGATCCCACTGCTTGAACCGAAATTTCATTCCCGTACACTCCCCTAGTGTCAATCGCCCGGATGCCGTAACACCCTTAAGACAAACTTAGGGTTCATTATACCGGATTTTTGCGGTGGAGGGTAGATCAACTACAGGTCTGCAGCACTATTCAGCCATACCGTTTTGTTCGCTGCCGGTTGACGTTTCCCCTGCTTAGGTTCCATATCCGGATATCCGATGTATAGGAAACCCAGCATTTTATCTTCAGGCTTCAATCCGAACGCTTGATTCATCAGCGAATGGAAACACGGCTCGCCCGTTCTCCACACTGCACCCAAGCCAAGCTCATGAATTTGCAGGAGCATATTTTGAATAGCGGCAAACACCGCTCCGTACTCTTCAAGTTCAATCACCTTGGGGTCCGTGGACGGTTCGACCGCCACACCGATAACAACCGGAGCCCGGTACGCCTTCGTACGTCCTGACTCGCGTGCTGCAATTACAGCCTCTTCACTCGTATCATCACCACCTGCCGCCTGAATGTCACCAAGTGCGTTGCCGAGCACGTCGCGGCCCTCCCCTTGCATGACAAAGAATTTCCACGGCTCCGTGAGCTTATGGTTCGGCGCCCAGGTTCCCGCTTCTACGATTTGTTCAATCCATTCCTGCGGTACAGCGTCAGGCTTGACCTTGCCAAGGCTGCGGCGCGTGCGGATAGCTTCACTTACGTTCATATCTTATTTCCTCCTGAGCTATATATAGTTGGTTTTATTTTACATACTCCTAATTGAGAGCCTGTCTCAATTATAACAAAAAGCACACCGTATCGCTTCTAAATTGACCAGTTGAAAATTAATGAGCTGTTTTCAGTACTAGAGCTTCATTTTACAATCTAGAATTATTGTAATTTCCCCTCTGTTTTACTAGCATTTGGTACGAAACGTTCACATTTCCCCTTTCACTTTTCATCTAGATTTCCATGCCATTATCTGGGATAATGATGTTTAACTCACACAAGAAGATTAGGAGGATGATTCATGACTGATAAGCGACTCATAACGCCAGAGGATTTGTACCGGATGCACTGGGTGAATGACCCTGTCGTATCTCCAGCTAGTGGAGCCATAGCCTATGTACATAAATCCGTCAGCGAAAAGTACGACGGTTACCGTTCCCATATCCGCCTGCTTCCTGCAGAAGGAGACCAGGATGTTCCCTTCACGTCCGGCGAGGCGGATGCAGCACCCGCTTGGTCCCCTGACGGGTCGGAGCTTGCTTTCTTGCGCAAAAAGGGCGATAAGCCGCAGGTATGGATCATGCCTGCCAACGGCGGGGAAGCAAGGCCGGTTACCGACATGAAGCACGGTGTCAGCACTTTTAAATGGTCCCCGGATAGCGCACGCCTACTTGTTAGAAGCGAGGCGGAAGCAGCCGAATCTACGGAAAGCGAAGAATCAGACAAAGACGACAAAAACAAGCTCCCTGAGGAAAAAATCATTAATCGCATTAAATATAAAGCCGATGGCGCAGGATTGTGGAATGAACGTCGACATCATCTATACCTCGTAAATCCGGCAACGGAAGAATGCAAGCAAATTACAGAAGGAGATTTTGATATACATGCCTTCGCCTGGTCACCGGACGGCACCCGCATCGCATACAGCACCTGCCTTGCCACGGAGCAATTCCCGGATCCGGATTTTCGTTTGACGGGCGATGTGTTTGTCATGGACCTCGATAGCGGATCCGTAACCGAATTGACGGATGGAACCCTCTCGATCGGTTCCATTGCATTCACCCCGGACGGGCAGTATATGCTCATGCTTGCCAGCGACCTCAGCTGCGGTTTTGCCACCCTGACCAAAATCCACCTGGTTCCGCTATCGGGCGGAAAATCCCGCGTGCTCTTCACGGACATGGATATTCAGCTGGGGCACGCCGCGGTCAGCGACATGAGAGCCGGAGCCGGAACGCCTCCGCTGTTCAGTAAGGACGGCCAATCCGTATACATCCAGCTCAGCCAGGATGGCAGTGTTCATATTGGACGTTTTGCTCTGGACGGTTCATCCTATGAGCTGGTCGTATCGGGCGAACGAGAGGTGTACCAATTCGCTCTGACACCGGAGGAGAACGTGGTGTTCGCCGCTGCCGACCCGCTGCAGCCTGGCGATCTGTTCAGCTTCTCTATCGCTAAGAACGAGGAGAAGCGTCTGACAAACTGCAACGAGGAGCTGTGGAACGAGCTTGCGTTAAGCACGCCGGAGTCCTTTACGTTCCGGACGTCGGACGGCTGGCCGATTCAAGGGTGGATCATGAAGCCTGCCGGCTTTACGGAAGGCACCAAGGTCCCAGCCGTGCTTGAGATTCACGGCGGTCCGCAAGCCATGTACGGACATACGTTCATGCATGAGTTCCAGCTGCTTGCTGCAGCCGGCTATGCGGTATTCTACACCAACCCTCGGGGTGGCCACGGGTACGGTCAGGTACACGTTAATACCGTTAGAGGAGATTACGGCGGACGGGATTACCAGGATCTGATGGAAGCCGTGGATTATGTTGTGAATACCTACACTTATATCGACGCTTCCCGTCTTGGCGTGACCGGCGGCAGCTACGGCGGCTTCATGACCAACTGGATCGTCGGTCATACCGACCGGTTCCAGGCTGCGGTAACCCAGCGCTCGATATCGAACTGGATCTCCTTCTACGGCGTCAGCGATATCGGCTACACCTTTACGCAGGATCAGATCTGGGGCAATCCGTGGGACGATCTGGAGAAGCTGTGGAAGCATTCCCCGCTCGCTTACGTGAAGGACGTCCATACGCCGCTTCTCATCCTTCACGGAGAACAGGATCTCCGCTGCCCGATCGAACAGGGAGAACAGCTGTTTATCGCTTTGAAGCGACTCGGCCGGGAAACTCAGTTCATCCGTTTCCCTGGTGCGGATCACAACTTGTCCCGAAGCGGCCATCCGCATCTGCGGGTGAAACGCTTGAGTCATATCGTCCGTTGGTTTGTGGAGCATATTGAAAAATAAAAACAAAAGAAAAACCATCCCTGTGCGAGCTAACGCAATGATCGCTCGCATAAGGATGGTTTTTTGTATTGGTTCCGCCAGACGATGGCCAAAGAGAGTTGTAGTCTGCTGGAGGGCAGCAGATTTGCTGCCCAAAGTCCCATAAAAGGACTTTCTCGATCGGTGAGCGTGACTCTTTGCACTTCTCCAAGTCCCCTGCAAGAATCAGGACGTGTTGTTCGCGGACGCTGTTCATTTTCCCGCAGCCTCCTACACCCTCATATCAAATAGGACCGTACACCGTCTCGCCCGCCACAACTGTCTCCCGGATAGCCATGTCCGATCCGTCTGAATCGCAGTCGAACAGCGTCAAGTTCGCCGGATTCCCGATCGTAAGCTCGCCCAATTGCGGCATAGCCAGTACTACAGCCGGGCGGATGGTGACCGCGCTTACCGCTTCCGCCAGCGTCATATCCGTATAGCGGATCGCATTCGCAATGCCAACGTCCAGCGAAGAAGCGGATCCGGCCAGTATCGCCGGATTCTCTACCGTATACAGGCGCCCGTCTGCCGTCAGCTCGACCACGCCTCCGATGAGGCTGCTGTACCGTCCGGGAGCCATGCCGCCGAACATGACGGCATCGCTGACAAGCAGCGATTTGTCCCGTTTCGCCCGCAGCATCGCTTTCAGCACAGGGGGCGCCAGATGGTGGCCGTCCGGTATAAAGGTTGCCCATAACCGGTCGTCCGCCAACTGATGCCAGATATAGTTGGGGTGGCGCGGCAGAACGGTCTGTGAACCGTTCCCCAGATGAGTCGATACCGTCGCTCCTGCCTGCACCGCCCGATCGATCTGCTCCCCTGTAGCCATCGTATGCCCGATCGCCACAACCACGCCCGCCTTGACTACCTTCTCTATAAAAGGAACCGAGCCTTCGCGCTCCGGCGCGAGCGTCACCATCCGGATAAGCCCGCCAGCCGCATCCTGGAGCCGCTGAAACTCATCCCAATCCGGATTCCGGATATACTCCCTCGGATGCGCCCCTCGACTGCCGTCTTCACCGGATAGATATGGACCTTCCATATGAATGCCGGCAATAGAGGCACTTCCGAACTCCCCGGACTGGACATACCGGGACAACCCGCTAAATGCTTGACGCATCCGGTCATAACTGCCCGTGATAACCGTTGGCAAGTATGCGGCAACCCCTCGCCGATGCAGCGCACGCGTCACGCCTTCAATATCGCTCGGCGACGTCACGGTCCCATTCAAGTCGTATCCCCCGAAGCCGTTGACCTGCACATCGATCCAGCCGCTGCTGATCCAAGGTAACGCCGTCTTTTCGTTCTGTCCCAACCGGCGTATAGCCGCGATCCGTCCGTCTAACGCCGCCTCTACCTCAACCGATTCGCCGGTATGCGGGAGCTTTCCACGCCACAACATAGGCGTCCCCCTAACTACGCCCATTGATAAATCGGCGCTGCCGATGCTTTATCCAGATATAGCATCCAGCTGGGATGCGTCTTCAAGATGGTAGCTGGCACCCGGTTGTCCACCGCGCCTTGAATGGTATTCTGAATGGCAGCCGCTTTGGCCTGATGAGGCACGACCGAGACGATATGGCGGCTCTTCAAAATCTGTTGGACTGTCATCGTTATCGCTTGCTTCGGCACTTCCTCATTCGATGCAAACCAGCCTTCCCTTACCTGCTGGCTCTTGCACGTATCGCTCAGGTTCACGATGGTATAAGGCGACTCATTATCAAAATCGGCCGGCGGATCATTAAAGGCAATATGCGCATTTTCCCCAATACCGATCAGGGCCAGATCCACAGGAGCCTTGGCGATCTCTTCATTCAACCGCTTCACCGTTTCCTCAGGATCTCCTTCCCCGTCAATGAGCCATGCCTGGCCGACGTTCGCATATTTCAGAAAACGCTCCTTCAAATACTTACGGAAGCTCGCGGGGTGAGATTCCGGCAACGCGATATATTCATCCAAATGGAACATCTCGATCTTATCCCATTCCATATCCAGCTTCACGAATTGCGACAAAAACTCAAACTGCGACGCGCCCGTTGACAGGACGATGCGCGCTTTTCCTTTTTCCGCGATCGTGTCGCGGAGAATCGCCTCGCAAGCGCGGGCTGCCTCCAAACCTGCTTGATCCGCATGTTCCAATATGTTTAATTGCATAATGATAATTCCTCCTTTGTTGTACAGCGTTGTAAATTTAAGCCAGAACGTCGCTATTCATAAATTCCTCCAGCCTCACCATGCGCTTCTCTACGCGGGAACGCTCGGCGGCAAAGGCCATCAGATGACTCTGTATCGACGCTTGGGCAGAAGTTGAGCTGTTATGCTGCCCCTGGGATCTGACCGACTTCACAAAATCCTCAATTAAACGCATATCCCCGCCTCCATGTCCTACATGTCCTTCCGGATCGACGAGTTGGATCATTTCCTGCTTGCCGCTGCCAAAGCGGCGGATCTCGATCTCGTTGGTTTCCATCGTGGCCCGAATCTCGCCCTCAGTCCCCATAAGCTTGATGGTACGGTTGCATTTCTCCGTGAACGCGCTCATCGTGAACACCGCCGTAATGTCATGCTCGAATTCCATGCTGACGACCTGGTGATCCACGACATCGTTATCGCAATGGTACACGCACCGGCCAAAAGGACCCTCCAACATCGCTTGGTAACGCGCTTCGTAACTCGGATCGTTGCTCGCGGCCTCGCCCTTCCAACCCGCATTCTCGATCAGATACGTATTCGGCGCATAGTACTGGCATTCATGGGATACCGGGCATCCATCCAGGCAGCGCTTCGGCGCGCCAGGCGGAGCCGATTCCGGACGAAAATGCGACAGGTGGCCATAGGAGGCAACGCTCAGGCATTGTCCTCCCGCCAGCCATTGCATGATGTCCAAGTCATGGCAGGATTTGGCCAAAATCATCGGGCTGGATGACTCGCTGTTATTGAAATATCCCCGCACGTACGAGTGCGCCTGGTGCCAGTAGCCGACGTTCTCATTGTGCTGGATCGACATCAGACGACCGATCCGTCCTTCATCAATCAAACGTTTAAGCTCTTGGAAAAAAGGCGCATAACGGAGAACATGGCAAATCGTTAATGTACGGTCGCAATCTTCTGCCTGCCGACCCATATCGATGCATTCCTGCCATTCCGGCGACATCGGCTTTTCCAACAGCACATGGTACCCGGCGGCCAGCGCCTTCATCGTCGGCTCATAATGGTCCCGGTCCCTCGTGCAGATGAAGACCGCATCCGATTGACGGGGCCCAGCAAAAAGCTCATCCCAGCTCGTAAAGCACCGCTCATCCGCTATCCCGTACTTGGCTTGGCAGCGGCTTCGCCGCACCTCATCCGGATCGGCAACGGCGACAATCTGCATCTCCTCAGGCCGCTGGAGCGCATAATCGCTGTATATCATGCCGCGAAGGCCGGCTCCGACCAGCGTGACCGTTAATGGTTTTGGTTTACTCATGTCCTTCCACTTCCTTTCCCTCTAGTTGCCCGCGATATACTCCCCGATTCGTTCAGCTCGGAGGGATCAAGCACCTTCAAAATGCCGGGAAACACAACGCTCATCGCTTCTTCCTCCTCAAACTGCCGTGCCCTGACCAGATCGGCTGCGCTGCTCAAAGGATGAATGGCCGTGATCGCACCGATTCTTCGATCAATCTCCGCGGCAAGCTGCACGTAAAGCCCTTCCCGACCCACGGTATAGAACGGGATCGCTCCCCCCTGCCACTCATCAAAGTGGGAGATGACCTCCATGCACCGGAGGACATCGTACGTGCGCAGCGCAGCCAGACTGTCCCCGAGCCAGATCAAATCATCGGCAAGCTTATGCAGCACGCCAAAATAAGAATGCGCAGGTTTTTCGTATATCGGATAAGGCTCATGCGGACCGACTCCGGACGTATTCAGCACCAGTACGGCGCGGCCGGATTGACAGGCCTCCTGAATCCAGGCCCAGTGATCCTTCAATCGCCGGGTCCCTCCCCGCCAAACCGCAACGGTCAGCGGCTGCTTTCGTTCGGTTATATCCCCGGCCAGTCGGAATACATAACCGCTGTTCATGATGCCTTCCTGTGACCACCACAGGCGATAATCGGCCTCAAGGCCCTCCACTGCGCCCAGCCGAATGATGCGCGGGTTCAATTCGCAAGGCTTGCGGGAGGCGTAGATTCTCTCCTGTAGCCACTGCCTTGCTTGATCTTGTCTTTGCTGCGTCGGCAGCAGCGACCGGTCTGCGGCCAGTTGGTCGCAGCGATCGGCATTGAAGTCCCGGATCGATATTGCACCCACCTGATCCCGGTACAGCTGACCGCTGGGGCTGCACCACAGTTGTTCCGGCGGAAGCGCCTCTATCTTCACTGCATGACTGGCGGCAACCTTCACCTCAAGATGCCGGACGAAAAATGCCGCCGCAGCCGCAGCCAGCCGGTCCGTATAGCGGTGCGTCGAGGCGTCGGTCACAAGCTGCAGGTCATCGCGTTGACCCAGCAGCTCCCAGAAGCGTCTGCCTCGCTCCACGGTACGCCGCGTGCCTTCAATCGGGAAGAAATCGTACTCCGCCGCCAGCACGATCAGCGGCTTCGGCGCAAAAGCGATAAGCAGATCCTCATGGTCGTAACCCAGCCCGGACAGACCCGGCCATACCTGCTCGGCATCCTGCACGCCGCCGGCATGCATGTACAGCTGCCGGTTCATGATGAATGTGGCGGGAGCCGCCGCCGCAATGCGTTCATCGCAAACCATCATCATGGCCGTCTGCGTTCCGCCGCCGGAGTTCCCCGTTACGCCGATCCGGGCCGGATCAACATCGGGCCGTTCGCATAAGTAATCGACGGCACGCATGGCATCGTGAACGAAATAGCGGGCTACGCTGTCGCCGAGCATATGACACTGAACGCCGTATTGCTGATGCTCCTTCGTTCCCCATATGACGCTTCCTTTCCGATCTTCGAAATCATGAAGGCTAAGGCGCTCGCCCTGCCCGATCGGATCGATTGCCAACACAATCAAGCCGGCCCGAACGAAGTGCTGGATCACGCGCTGATAATAGGCATCATGCTTCGCCCCCAGCTCGTGTCCGCTCAGAAACAGGACGGCCGCGGAACGTTCTTCCCGGTGATCGGGCAGGTACAGATTCGAAGTGACATAATACCCCGGACTGGACTCGAATATGACCTTCTCTACCTGAAAGCCGTCTCCGCTAACGACACCCGCCGTATGTGCATTAAGCGGAGGCTGATGTTTGGCTTGCGCTCCATCATCACCTGTTTCTCCCGCTGCGCGCCCGGAACGGAGCCTGACGAGCGACGCGCCCTCTGAAGTCCCTTCTGCCTTTTTACTGATTCGCCCTGCCGCCTTGTTCGTGTATACATTCGGCAAAGAAACGCCAGGCTGTATCCTCTCCACGAATGACGTCCCTTCTTCCCTTTCCAGGTTGGCAAACGTAAACGTATCAGGAAGCCCGCCGATGGACCTCAGGAAAGCCCCCCTGATCTCCTCCTGCCGCTTTCTCGCCGCTTCGGGTGTGACGATGGCATCCCGAATGACATCCCCGGCTGCAAATGCGGCATCGGAACGCTCAAACACATGCGCCTTCAACTGATCCCTCGTGTCGTATAATGTGCAGATATACTGCTCCAGTTCCTGAACGGTGTTCATCTCGGTGAACTCCCGTTGACAAACTTCGGCGAAACGTCCGGAAGTTTCATCGCCCGGGCTTCGGCAATGGAACGATTGGCTGTGGCACCAATCAGAAGGGATTCGGCGCCTACCGAGCTATCGGCTTGTTGACCTAGAGGATCTTCGATTCCGCCTTCGAACAGCGCCTTGCGCAACTTCGCATCCCCGCCGCCATGACCGGCGGCCGATGTATTGACCTCGACCACCTCTTCCGTGCCATCGGTTCTGAAGATATGAATCCTGCTCGCTTCCCCTTGCTTCATATCCGCGTTGCTGTATATATTCGAGACCTCGATCCGGCCTTTGCTGCCGTTGATCGCAGCGCGCCAGCCCTCATAAGGGCTATAGGCGACGAGGGAATAGGTCAGCATCGCATTATTGTCATACCGGACATTGACCGACATCGTGTCATAAATGTCGATCCGGCTGTCAAACAGGCACCGGTCCCGGAAATATCCGTCCACTTCTTCAGCCTGGCGATAGTATTTTTCAAGAAACGGATCCTTTTCGATATCCATATAGAACTCGCACTCGTCTTTCCGATGGCAAGTAAGGCATCGTTCTCCATGATCCTGCCGATCGTCCCCATACACCCGTCTCGTTCCAAAGGCATGGACCTCCACAGGACGGCTGTTCATCCACCAGTTCATGATGTCGAAGTGATGCGTGGACTTGTGAACCAGCAGTCCGCCGCTGTTCTTCATCTCGGCATGCCATCTACGGAAATAATCCGCTCCATGCCGGCGGTCCAGAAACCACTCCAGATCAATATGGTAGACATCCCCGATGACCCCTTGCAGCAGCAATTCCTTCACGGTCGCAAAATAAGGCGCAAACCGGAGGTTGAACGTAACCGTCACCCTCTTACCGCTATCCTGCTCCGCTTGCAAAATTTCACGGCATTTATCTTCATCAATCGTCATCGGCTTCTCGCTAATGACATCACAGCCGGCTCTCAAGGCTTGCACGATATAGGTATGGTGCGTGTAATCCGTGCTCGCCACAATGACAACATCCGGCTTCACAGCCGCAAGCATGCCGTGGAAATCATCATATACGGGAACTCCCCCGCATTCCTCGCTAAGAAAGCGCGCCCGCACCGGATTGGCATCATACACGCCTTCAAAGGCAACGCTCCCCTTCCAATCGGTTACCATCGGTTTAGCAAACATATACAGCGCTCTTGACCCAGCGCCGACCAGTACGTACTTCTTCATGTCGTAAGTTCCTCCTTCAGCCCTTCATCCCTGTCGAAGCGATACCCTGAACAAATTGCTTCTGCGCGAACAGATAGACGATGACAACTGGAAGCGTCGTAATGACGGCCCCTGCCATCAGCAGCGCTTGGTTGACGTTCTCCGATTTCAGGTAGAGCAAGCCGAGCGGCAATGTATATAATTCCTTGTCTTGCAGGTAAATCAGCGGTCCCAGCGTGTTGTTCCACGCCCCCATGAAAGTGAATACCCCTAGCGCCGCCAGCGCCGGCTTGCACAGCGGCAAATAAATTCTGAAGAATATGCCCGGCGGGCTGCAGCCATCAATCGTAGCCGATTCATACAGCTCTTTAGGCAAAGATTTGATAAACTGATGCATCAGGAAAATACCGAACGCCCCGCCCAGAAAGCTGGGCACGATCAAAGGGTAATACGAATTCAATGCGCCAAATTCCTTCCAGATGAAATAGGTCGGGATCATGGTCACTTGAGACGGAATCATTAAGGTTGCCAGCATGATCATATAGATGAGCCCCCGCAGCCGGAAGGTGAACATCGCAAGTCCAAAAGCCACAAACGCGCAGGAGATCAAGGATCCAACCATCTCGATCGAGACGATGAAAAAACTGTTCAGGGTGTATCGACCGAAGTCGACTTTATTCCATATCGTCACATAGTTATCCCAATTCATCGGATTCGGGATTAACTGCGGCGGCATCTGCGAGATGGCGCCTACCGTTTTCAGCGATGTGGACAGCATCCATATGAATGGGAACACCATGAATACCGCACCGACAATGAGTAGCAGGTACATGAGCACCTTAAGTAAGGGGTGAGTAGTCTTAGTCATAATGCACCCACTTCTTCTCAAAATACTTCTGAAACAAGGTGAAGCCTAGAATAATGACAAACAGCAGCCAGGCCGTTGCGGATGCCGGTCCCATTTTGAAGAGCAGGAACGCATCCCGGTACACTAGCAGGTTCGGAACCATGTTCCGTTCCGGAATTCCCGTGGTAATGGAACCGAACAGGCCGAGGAACACATCAAATGCCTGAAACGCCGAGATGGTGGACAGAATCATGACGAGATATACCATCGGCGTTACCATCGGGAACACCACCTTCGTCAGCTGCTTCCAGCCGTTGGCACCGTCGATTTGAGAGGCTTCCAGCACCTCTTTTGGAACATTTTGCATCCCAGCCAGGATCATGATCATGGATTGACCAACGCCCTTCCATACCTGAACAATCGCGATGCTGGAGACGACCATCAGCCAATTGCTGCTATCTATCCATTTCACAGGATCAAGGCCGATGGATTCCAACACCCAGTTGATGACGCCGTATTGGTAGTTGAACATCCACACCCAGACCACGCCGCCGGCGATCCACGGAGTAACGACAGGCAGGAAATAGAACAAGCGGAACAACCCCTTGGCCCGAATGGCCTGATTCAGCATAAAGGCGATCACAAACGCCATGATCGTCTGAATCGGCACGAAGATGAGTGCAAACATAAAGACATTTCGGATGGATACCCAGAATTCATGTTTGTTCAATACACGCACCCAGTTATCCAGCCCGACCCAGCGCGGTGCGTTAAACAAGTCCCACTCCGTGAAGGAAATATATGTGGAGAATACAATCGGAAATAAGAGGAATACCACGACATTAATGACAAACGGCAATGTGAATATATAGCCCCAGTACCCTTGTTTCTGCATGACACACCTACCTTTCGATAGCGGGAAGAGAGGTGCAACCCGATACGTCGTCAAGACTGCACCGCTCTTATCCCATGAAGCTATTTACTGGAGTCCAGTACGTCCTGAACTTTGGTATGAATATCTTTCACGCCGTCTTCAACCGAGACATTGCCTACCATGATTTCATTGACCACCTGCTGCACCAGAATGCGCCATTCGCTCCAAGTAGCATTTTCATCCAGGGTAACGCCGCCTTCGTTAATCCCGTCCGTGAAAGCCTCTTTGTTCAGCGGTTTGGTTGTGCTGTTCTTCAATTGATCCAGTGCCGACTTCTTCACGGGAAGCGTGGATCCCGTCTTGACGATCATGTCCTGCACTTCATCGCCGAGGTAATATTTCAGGAACTCCCAGGCGGCATCCTTCGATTCCTGCTTCGCTCTGGAGGAGACCAGCCACGTGTTCGCTACCATCGGAACATAACGTTTGCCGTCAACGCCTTTCGGAATTTTGACAACATCCCAGTTCGTATCGGCAAAACTCTCGTTCATATTCACCTGCAAGCTGTATTGGAGGAAGTACATCGCAGCCTTGCCGCTTGCGAATACTTCGAGCTCGCCGCCGTTCGCTTTTAGAAAGTCGATATCCGCAAAATATCCCTGGTCCAGCCCATCATACAGCTGCTGTAAACCGACCGCAGTCTTGGGATCGTCAAACCGCGATTTCGTCAGGGTATCGTCCAGGGCAGAGCCGCCTGCCTGCTTGATCCAAGGGAACCAGCCATTGGTTATGGAAAAGGATCCGATAAATCCGAATTGGCTCGTTTTGTCTCCTTCTTTGATCGTCAGCTTCTTGGAGGCCTCAATCAGGTCGTCATAGGTCCAATCGTCGGTCGGCACTGGCACGCCGGCTTTCTCAAAAACATCCTGGTTATACGCGAGTGCAATCGGGTTAATACCGTGAGGTACACCCCAGATCTTGCCTTCAGGCGTTTTGGCCGAGAACAAGCCATCGATGTATTCGTCTGCCTTCAGATCAGCTTCAATGTAAGAGGATAAATCCTCTGCTATACCGCGCTGTCCGTAGCTAAGTATGGTGGCGTTCTCTTGGAACCAGACGTCCGGCATGGTGTTGCCTGCAATCTGCGTGGCGATCTTGGACGTAAAGTCCCCCCATGGCGCTTCTTGAATTTCAACGTTGATGTGGGGATGGGAAGCAATAAAGCCATCGATAATTTCCTTACTCGTCACCTCATAACTGCCGGGAAGCCCAATCTTGAGCGTCACTTTGTCTTTGCTGCCTCCCGGTTCGCCCGGCGGAGTTTCCCCGTCGGTTGACCCTCCGGATGAGGAGCATGCCGTGAAAATCATCATAAACGCCAGCATCAGGGTGAATACCTTTACCTTTTTTGACATTGAAAACCCTCCTTTTTGTTTAAAAAACAGGATTGCGTGTTTTCTGCTCCAACTCATTCCAAAAGGCATTATTTTTATAGTAATCGATTTCTGTAACGAGTATAGCATGTAAGCACTTTCTTGAATAGAGTTTTCTATGCTCTAATCGATTATTTTTATTTTATAAGTCTGACTTCAGGCGATGCATAAGGCATTCTGAGGTTTTACAGGAATTGTTTCCCACTTGGTTGATTCAGACACGGACAAGTAATTAGTTAGTAATCGATATCTTTTATTCTGAAAACAAATAAAGCCCGAGCAGTGATGCCCGGGCTTTATACCATCCTTGTATTCACTTGTTTTCCCGGATATCCCGGACCGATTTTCTCTCCAGCAATTTAGGCTGCAGCATAACATCAAACATCGGACTGTCGTCGCCCTGCATCATATCCAGCAGCATTTTGCAGGCCATCTTCCCCATCTCGTAATCGGGCTGCTTAATCGTTGTAAGCGGCGGATGAATCATTTGCCCCACATCAATGCCATCAAAGCCCATAACTGAAATCTGCTCCGGCACTTGGATATCACGCTGTGACAATTCGTTGATCACCCCGAAGGCCATCATGTCGTTGCATGCAAAAATCGCCGTCGGCTGCGGCGAAGAATGCTCCAGCAATTTCTGCGTGAGCTGCTTGCCCGTATCGAATTCGGTAATCGCATTATACACTTCTTCGGTCGGTGACTCGACCACCAGCGGCTTGAGACCCGCGTCCTTCATCGCCGACATATAACCCTGATGGATGCTTCGGCGACTTGGGCGATCCAGCTTTGAAGTAACGTAACCGATGCGTTCATGCCCCTTCTCCTGCAGATGCTTGGTTGCGATGTAACCGGCTTTGTGATAGTCGAACTCTATCTGGTTAATGTTATCCTCGTCGATCTTCTGATCGATGGCGATGACGTTCAGTCCAAGCTTCATCAACTGAGTCAACTGGCTCTTATCCTTGGAGATCGAGGAGATGATCAGGCCTTTGACCTGTTTCTCCATGATCGTCCTTAAATATTCATCTTCCAGCGCCGGGTCTTGCAGGGAATTGCATACGATAACCGTAAAACTATTCTGCCGAGCCACCTCTTCGATCCCGAATATGACGGAGGAATAGAATGGATTCACAATAGAAGGTATGATGACTCCGATTGTATTGCTGCTATTCTTCTTCAGCTGTTTGCCGAGCATATTCGGAATATAATTGGACTCCTTCGCGATTTGCTGGATGCGCTCTTTAAGCTCCTTGCTGACAGGATAACTGCTGTTGCTTAACACGCGCGAAACCGTCGCCGAAGAAACATTTGCCATCTTCGCTATATCATGTATCGTGGTCGGCTTCTTCATAGGATCCCTCACTTATAGTAATCGTTTACTATTGTAAAGTATACAAATAGCTGACATAGAAAGCAATAAATCCATGAAAATATCCTCAACGCTCACGCCCCTGTTACCATCCGGTTGATCCCGAACTCCTCGGCTATAATCCGATTGGCAGGAATGTTATTTTCAGCCGCTGAATCTGACAGCCGCAAATAGCCATTTGTCCCTTCGTGCTTGCGAACAAAAAAAGACCGCCAGGTTATCCCTGGCGGCAAATATATTGGTGGAAGGAATTTCATGGTTCAGTAGGAATAAGGAGTAGCCAAATAGAGTAACTATGATTACACTTCAGGTGTTCCGTAGGTTGCGAACCAACCCTTAATGGTATTGAAATCATCCGTAAAGGACAAGGAGAGCAGCAGCAGAACGCGGGCTTGTTGAGGGCTAAGATTGTCACCTGAAATGATACCCTCTCCGCCGCCGTATACGCTGCCGGAGCCTGTACGGGTTGTTGTTACGAAAACCACCCCCTTTTCGATGGTTTCTTTGCGGGCCGCGCTCATCTCTTTCGAGATGCCGCCTGCACCAGTGCCGGAAGTGACGATGCCTTTGGCTCCGTCTGCCACAAAGCCTTTAATCGCACCGCCGCCCGCTTCCTGATAGGAGATCGCAATTTCAACCTTCGCCAGATCCCCTTTCGAGATTTTGCTCAGGTCAAACACCGGTTTGCCTTGACCTTCCCCCTTCATTGCACGGAGGGGAGCCCGGTAGATACGGATATTCTCGTCATCGATATATCCGACTGCGCCCAGCATAGGCGTTTCGAACGTGTCGGTACGGTAGTCATTGGTCTTGGTTACGCCGCGTGCCAGATGAATCGTATCATTCAGCATCAGCACCGTGCCGAAGGACTCCGTACGGCCGCTTCCGGCAAGCTTGATCGCGTTGTACAGGTTCGCTTGGGCATCGGAACCAATCACCGTCCAAGGTCTCATGGAACCCGTGATAACGACGGGTTTGTCGCTTTGCACCGTCAGATCGAGGAAGTACGCGATCTCTTCCATCGTATCCGTCCCCGTCGTCACAACGACGCCATCGTATACCTCCAACGCTTTGTCGACGGTCCGGGAAAGATCGTATAAATCCGCCATGGTATAGGCGCTTGACCCGGAGTTGCCGAACTGGAGCGTGCTGATATCCGCAATCTTGTCCGTATTCGGAAGCTCGCCCACCATATCTTCAATCTTCAGCGTACCCGCCCGATAAGATTGAAAACTGGTGGCATCCGTCGATTGGCCTGCCAAAGTCCCGCCTGTCGCAATGACCAGCACGTTCGGCTTGGTCGATTGCTTAGAAGCTTCCGATAGAGGAGGTACCGTCGTATTCCTTCCCGGCGTTGCAGGAGTCTGTACGGGTGCAGCCGTACTAACCGTTCCTTTCACTTCCGTCACCGTGACAGCATCCGCCGCATAGGTTCCAAGAGGAGATAAGGAAATAACAAAAGCGGTGAATGCAGCGGTACTCCAGACCGCTAAAGGACGTTTGGACTTTGGTTTCATTATGGAACTCTCCTTTTTATGTCATATTACATAACATTAAAACATGTGTTCGTTAGAGTTATTCTATTTAATGTTATTTAATATAACAAATCGAACATGCAATAGGAAAAGCGTTTCCAATTAAAGATATCCATCATTATCATTTGATTTATGGGAATTTTCAATAAATTAAAAATAATATATCCCAGAATTAGGGAGTGCTCAATATATTCATTAGACCTTGATAATGTTATATAACATAACATATAGTTATCTGCTAGCACTTCTAACCGATCTTTAATCACTTAAAAAGGATAGCCTCTCATCATTCGATTGGACTATCCTTGTTTATATCATGAACTGAAGCTATCTACTTACTGTCAGACTCTGCATTTGTATTGGTCGTAATATGGAATTCCTTCATCATGTTATGAAAACGCGCACCGAAGCCTTCGGAAGCCTCCAGGAAATACTGCTGCTTCACGACAAAGCTGCCGCCCTGCCCGTTATCAAATACGTAATACCGTATAACCGGATCATCCCACTCTTTGCCGCCGGTTCCGCCAACGGCACGCACTTCCCAGCCTTGAATCGGTTCATCCACCGAATTCGACTCGACCTTCGGATACGCTTGCAGCTCCGCCTGGATCCGATCCGCGGCGGTCTTTGGATCGATGCCCTCCTGCGAAATTTCCATGAACACTTCCGGATAGCGATCATCCGTCGGCTTCTCCTTCAATTCAATGCGGTCCACGCCCGATTCATGAACCATTTTAAACCGGCTCTCATCAATGTAAATGACGTAATCCGCACCCTCATGCAGCTGATCTACGCTTGTTTCCGGCGTGCCCTCAAGCTCCTGCTCGACCGTTTTCTGGGGAGCAAACCATTCCTTCACCTGATCAATAAACGCCTGAACCGGTGCCGTCTGGAAGCTGACGGTCAGCACAATGGCTGCCGCAGCGGCGGTTCCCGCAATCCATCCTGCCGCTCTTCGTCCCGAACGGCGGCGCCCTTTCGATTCCCGCGGTGCGAAGGGAATCTCCGCTTCCGCAGGCCGCCGGGCTTGCTCGCTATGGATCCGCTCCTTGATCGCCATCCAAATCTCGTCTTTATGTCGCATCGCGTCATCCGTACCCTTTTTCAGGCCGTCTTCAATCTCTTGATCCCATGGATCACGTCCCATGCTGATCCCATGCTGATTCCCTCCCCTATTCTGCAGCATCCATTCCTTTAATTTCTTTCTCGCTTTGAACAGCCTGGACTTCACCGTGTTGACGTTCAGCTCCATCATGTTCGCGATATCCTTCTCGGTAACATCATTCAAATATTTCAAAATGACGGGAATCCGGTGCTGGTCATCCAGCCGCTGCACCAGCTCATATACCTCGCCGTGCCGGTCAAAATCGTAGGTGTCGTTCTCCGAGGGAATATCCCTCTCCTCCGAAATCTCGGAAGGCACCACCCTCGCATGTTTCTTCAAATACCGGTTGCACTCGTTATAGAGAATCCGGTTGAACCACGGATCAAAGGGCCTGCTCAAATCATAGGACTCCAGATTGCGGTAAACCCGGATAAACGTTTCCTGGACCACATCGGCGGCGCTTGCCGGACTCCCGGTGATTGCGGTTGCCGTTCGAATCGCCCGATCCGCATATAACCGATACAGTTGTTCAAACAGTTCATCGCTGTATTCCATCTTTAATCGTTGTATAAGGTCGTTTACCACACCGTGCTTGCCTCCTTTCACTTGGCCAATCACTTACAATACCCCGCCATGCGGATAAAAAGTTTTCGAATGCGTTATTTTTATAGTATGGCAAAAAAAGGATACCCCGATGCCGCATGGCCGAAGTATCCTTTTTCATATCATAGCCCGTCATTATGCTTGCGCTGGCATTGGCTCCATTGACGCCCCCTGATGACTCACCGGCTCGACTCGCTCTGCCTTCCGCAGGTGTTTTTGCCCGCGCCAGCGGAAGAAGGACAGCACGCCCCGCAAATACTCGTCGGCAATCATGCAGGAGTATATGCCGATGAGCCCCCATCCCATGTGAATGCCAAGTACATAAGAGAGCACGGTGGCGACCAGCCACATCGAGCCCAGGGAAATATACATCGTAAACCTCGTGTCTCCGACGGCGTTAAGTGAGTTGCCGAGGGCCATGTTGAGCATTTTGCCCGGCTGGAGAATTAGATTCATGCCCAGGAGCGATGCGCCTATCGCAATGATCGTCTTATCGTCCGTAAACAGCCCCAGCAGCTGCTTCCCGAACACATACAGAAGGAAGGCATTGACTACAACATAAACAGCCCCGACGCCCAGCGCGCGATACGCGCTCCGATAAGCCTCCTTGATCCGGCCCGCGCCAAACAGATGCGCGATCTGAATCTGGGCAGCCATTGCAATCGAAGAACCCAGCAAGAAGCAGAAGGATTCCAGTGTATTCATATACGTGCGCGCAGCCAGCTCGGCAGCGCCCAGCGTTGCAATGAAGGAATAGATGATCAGCTGCGTGAACACCCAGCAAGACATATTGATGCCAAGCGGCCATCCAATCTTCAGAATTTCGCCGAACAGCGGACGGTTGAACACACGGAATTCCTTCCATTTGATCCGATATTCAAATGAACGAAGGAATATATACAGCAGTAAGAGCACAGCGAGCAGACGGCTGACCACCGTCGAGATCGCGACACCGGTAAGTCCCCACTGCGGGAACCCGAAAGCGCCGAAAATAAACCCATAGTTCATAACAACGTGAATGATATTCATTCCGATCGCGACATACATCGGTGCACGCGTATTGCCGGTATTCCGGATGACAGTGCTCATCGTAGCCATCATGGCAATCAGCACCATCCCGCCGCCGACAATGGAGATATACGTTCCGGCAAGCGGAAGCAAATGGTCCGGCAGTTGGAGGACCGAAGCGATGGCCTCCGGCATCGCAAATAATATCCCGCTGCACACCAATCCGATGATCGTGGTGACACTCACCGCCATGATGCCGATCGTTCGGGCATCGCCCGTTTTATGCGAACCGATCTTCTGAGCGATGAGAATGCCGGCACCGCTGGCAACCGTCATGAACAACGTTGTCATAGCCTGAAACAACTGATTGGAGAAGCCAACCACCGCAACCGCATCATCGGAAATCCGGCTGACCATCAATGTATCCACCGCTCCCAGCAAAAACTGCAGGAACAGCTCGATGAATATGGGCCATGCGAGAACCCATAATGTAAATTTGTTTGTGTTTTTATCCAACATTCCAACCTCCGCCCATGATGTAAGGGTTAAACACAATTCATGATGAAACGGTCTTTAACCTTCTCAAATTATAGATGGTATACTGGAGTTATAATATCATTTTCCGAACGAAAACTATCAAAATTCAAACCTCGAGAATCACGAAAGGGCTTTCTTATGACAATCCTGAATTTTACCGTTCCGCCGCTGCCGGAATATATCAATAGCGGGCTCACCCGCGCTCCTATTCACAGCGGACATCCCAACCGTAAAAACATCGGTATCTTTGACCTGCTCGTGGTCATGAAGGGGGAGCTCCATGTCACGGAGAATGGCATTCCTTATGAAATCGAACCCGGCATGTTCCTCATCCTGCGTCCCGATACGCATCATTTCGGCACGAAGGGATGCACGGTGGAGACCGATTATTACTGGCTTCATTTCCAAACCTCCGGGGAGTGGCATGCGGACGAGGCCTGCCAAACGCCTAGAAGAGAAGAGGCTCCGGAGCTGAAGGCGATGACGCCGAACTATTTTTCCGTTAATATCCCCCAATTTGGCACCCTTCCTCAACCGGAAAAGGCCCTGGAGCTCCTGGCTACCATGTCTTCGCTCGTTCAGTACGGTCACCAGGCCAAATTTCTATGGCGGCAGCAGGTGGTGTTCCAAGAGCTCATCGAACAGCTGGCCGCCGCACTGGATACACCGGTGTCCTCCCCTTCCTCTGCCTGTGCCGAGCAGGCCGCGGCGTATCTGCGGAAGCATTACCGTGAGGAGTTCAAGGTGCAGGATCTTGGCGAACGCATTAACTTCCACCCTGTTTATATCGCACGCTGCATGCAGAAGGAATTCGGCTGTTCGCCTGTTGAATATTTGCAGCGCTACCGGATCGAGCAGGCCAAAATGCTCCTCATGCAGACGGACTACAGCATCAGCCGGGTCGCTGAAGAGGTCGGTTTCAATCATGCAGCGTACTTCACCTCCTGTTTCACGAAGCAGGAAGGGATCTCGCCGCGTAAATACAGGCAGCGGTTCTTTATGAATTAATTCATTTTTACGCAAAAATCTAAGAAAGTGACTTGCAACCTGTGCGGGAACTCTTTATAATGAGAATTAGCCATATGATAATGATTATCATTACCGGACAAGTGAGAATGTGTTGAGAATGGACGTTTGAGCTCCTACACGCTTCGCTTGGAGAGTTTATATATAAAGGAGAGCCGATTGACTTATGAAGACGACTTCCCGCCGCTGTTCTCTGCAAATCGATGATTATCTAGACCTGCTGAACCTTGCGATCCAGCTTGGAGATGTGAAATGGCAGAAAGAAATCACCCGCAAAATGGAAATGACGCTGTCCACATTAGAGACTGCAGCTCAATAAATAACATGGGGATTACATAATCCTGCATATAGAAAAGACACCCGATCGCGAATTCCAGGTATGTCCCAGGAAAGCCGATCCGGTGTCTTTTTTTCTGTCATCCATATCGTTCTTCTCTGGGTCCTTGGATTCACTAAATTACTTCTTCGTAGTAAAACCATCCAGATCATGCTTTAACCGGTTGTTAAGCGCTACCAATTCGCCGTAATCGGAGATGTCCAGGTTGACTTCGCCCCCCTCAACCGATTCCGAAACGTAATAGACCTTGTACATCAGAGGAATCAATGCTTCCGAATCCCGCATAATAATCGCGTATTTCTCGATATCTTCGTCCGAGAAGCGCCCGTTCTCCACATAACTCTCCCTTATGCTGTCAGACAGAGCCAGGAACTTTGCAGCGATGGGGTTAAGCAGCTGAGAACGGACGGCTTCATCCGCTGTCTTGGAATACGCCTCGATAGCTGCCAGCTTCAGCCGTACTTCTGCAAGGCGCGCTTCATGAAGGGGCATGGACTTCAACTCCAGAATGTCGGTGTAATGACTCCATATTTGAAATAGAGATGTGCCCAATATGCTTTGCAAGGTCATTTGTGTCCCCTGTTCGATCTTCTTCTGATGTTCAATCAGAAACACGGTGCATACCAGCACCAATGCTACAATCCATACCCAGATCCATTTCGCTGCTTTCGACATAACGCACCTCCGATTTTTCTATTTTACCATATTAAGGATAAAACGAGATGCGATCTATCGTCGCCAGCGCAAAAAATAAAATCGATCCCGCCAATTCAACATATGCGGCAGGACCATGCCAAAACGTTAGCCGGACTATTCATGCTGCAATCCCGCACCCGTTTGTACCTTGATCCGGTATTCATGCGGTGAGATCCCTTCCAGCTCTTTGAATACGCGCGAGAATTGCTTGGTGTTCTCGAAGCCGACCGCTTTGCCAATGTCGGCAAGCTTCATGGCACCGTCCTGGAGTAGGTCCTTGGCCTTCGTAATCCGCAGCTTCTTAAGATATACCACAAAGTTCTCACCCGTATGGGCCTTAAACGCTTCACTGAAATAAGAATAATTCAAAGACACATAATTGCTGACCATCGCCATGTTCAGCGGCCTGTGATAATTCTCCTCCATGTAACACACCGCTGCCTTGATCTCGGAATGCTCACTGTGGGCGGAACGAATCCCTTTAACATATTCATTCACGTGCAGCAGTAAATGCTCCAGATTTCTGAAATAGGTGTGAAAATGACGGTAATTGTCCATCGTTCCCACCTTTCGGTACAGCTTCAACACTTCCACCATGGATTCCCCGTACACACGGAATACCTCATCCAGCACCTGCTCATTGATCCGCTTGCTGACAAACTCCAAATAATCGATAGCCACATGCGGCATATCTCCGATATGAAAAATATCCAGCAGCAGCGCCTGGATCTCCCGCTCCCGCTCTGTGCCGAGCATGTTGCCCAGCTTGCGGATACTCTCTTCCGGCACCGGATACGTGCGCAGTTCTCCCTGAATATCATCATGGCTCATCAGCTTGACGTTGGGATGGATGAATGTATAGCTCAGGGCGGTCAGCGCCTGAATGTAACAGATGCGGATATCTTCGATCCGGAAGCCTTCCCGGCTAATGCCAACGAAGAGCCCGTCCATCTCCCGCTCGGTAAACTGCCGTGCCAGCTTCTCGAATTGCCCGTCCGGACTGCCGATGAGCACGACCCTCCCCTTGCTGTCCAGAAAGCAAGCGTTGATCCGTCCTTCCACTGAAGCCCTCATGTTATCAATCAATTGCTTCAGCTCATCCTTATTCATGGAATTGCCGTCTTCGTACTTGTATTTCATCACCGCTACCCGGAATGGCTTCACGAATGATTCAAACCCGATTTCGCTCGCGGCAGCCTCCATGTCCATCCCCAGCCCTTGGGGCAGCTCCAGCAGCTCCTTCAGCCGATGGGTCTGCAGCTGCTGAAGATATAATTCACTGGCGGCCACCTGGTTGTTCACTTCCGCTTGCCGGATCAAGGCTTCTTCTGTCTTTCGGAGGGCAGCGAACAGCTCATCCCGTCGAATCGGCTTAAGCAGGTACTCCTTCACCTGGTAACGGATCGCCGCCTTCGCATATTCAAAATCGTCATATCCGCTCAGGATTAGAACGACGGGTTTAACACCCGTTGTTTCTTCCAGTCCAGCAAGCGCCTCAATGAGGCGTATCCCGTCCATGACCGGCATCCGAATGTCTGTAATGACGATCTCGGCCGGTTCTTCGCGGAAGGAATCCAGCGCGTCCTGCCCCTGGGCAGCCAAGCGGATCTCGTATTGATCCGGGAATTCCCGTTCAATCATCGTTTTCAGCCCATACCGGATATTCTTCTCATCATCCACGATCATCAGACTTCTCATGTCCACTGCCTCCTCCTGTTAACAGAACCTTAGGGAATGTCATGGTCACCTGCGTGAACTCCCCCTCTTCGCTCTTCACTTCGATTCCATATTCATTCCCGTAGAACAACCGGATTCGCTGGTGCACATTCCGAAGTCCGATTCCTCCAGCCTGCACTCCACCTCGCCCGTAATCTACGGAGGGGAGTTCCTCGTTGTCCGCCGTTCGCAGAATCTCGCTCAGCCTGCCCAGCCGATAAGGCTCCATCCCGATGCCGTTATCCGTGACGTTAATCGTGATCCGGTTCTCTTCCCAGGCAATAGCATCGATCTTGATCCGCTTCTCCTGATCCGGGAACTCGGGCCAGGCATGCTTGACGGCATTTTCCACGATGGGCTGCAGCGACATTTTCAATACCTCGAGCTCCATGAATTCAGACGGAATGTTAAGTTCAAGCCGGATCGGCTCATCAAACCGGATATTCATGACATCAATATAATTGCGAATATGGCGAATTTCATCCTTCAGTTTGACGTACTCCCCCGACCATTTGAAATTATAGCGCATCATCCCTCCAAGGGAGGTCAGCGCGTCTGAAATTGTGCGCTGCCCCTCGATTTCGGCCAGCATCTTAATATTTTCAAGTGTGTTGTACAGGAAGTGGGAGTCGATCTGGCTGTGCAGCGTTCGCAGCTCCGCTTCCTTGGTCACCGCTTGCTTGCGTACTCCCTGGGCAATCAGTTCATTGATGGTTCGGATCAATTTGTTAAAATGATGCGCCAGCTCTCCTACCTCCCCGCCGCCCTGGATCGCTATGGCCGCGGTCACTTCTCCCTTGCGGACTCTCTTCATTGCCTCGGTTAGACGGCGCAGACTCTTTAGGATAATGGAATTCAGGTAGTACGTAATGATCGACAGCAGAAAGATCAGCACGATGTTCGCCGCTATGATCTGCCCCTGGGCCTTGGATACGTTATTCAGCGCCCCCTCCAGCGAAACGACATTCAGCACATGGGCATGAAGCCGCTCCATCGGCGTCGCAATCAGCAAGTACGAGGAGCCGTTCAAACTGAAGCGGGCATGCATGGTCTCCTCGGAGTCGCCCGCCTGCTGCTTCAGATTCGCGAATTGGATTGCCACCTCGTCCCGCAGTCCTTCATGACTGGTCATGAACGATTGGCTTCTGTCCATGAACAGCTGCCCTTCCTGATCGACAATGGCCATCTGCGAGCTTTCATCCATGATGCCGGCAAAGGTCTTCGGAGCAAAGTGCTTGAGCAGCATATCCACCTGGATCACGCCACGGTAACTCCCGCTAAGGACTTGGCGAATCAAGGACACCTTCGGCAGCTCCTCGGAGGCATCTGCAGCGTAACGCTGCAGAATATCGGGATCGCTGTAGTTGAATACCCAGAGTTCCCCACCGTTCAAATCCTTGATCTTAGGGAACCACGGCTCGCTTGCGATCCGTTTCTCCTGGAAAATGATAGGCCACATTTCCGTTACATTGGAATTATTCGTATATAACCGTAGGTGCGTGATATTCGGATTGTTGGTTTGGATCCGTTGGATATCCTTGAAGGGCCCCCAAGCCAAATCGATTAACCACGCCGGCTCCGGTTCTTCATTGATCCGGAGATAATCCTTGATCCCGTCATCCGAAATTGCCAGCTGAGCGGCCATCTCAATCGCCTCAATCTGGTTCAACATGTTCATCTTCTCAATTTCTAACAGGAACGAGTTCTGGTTGAGCGCATCACTGATATAAGTATCGCGGATCTGCTTGAAAAAATAGTTCGATACGATAATGCTCGGAATGAGCAAAATCAAGATATACGCAGCAACCAAACGACTCTGCATCGACCTGCGGCCAAACCAATAAGTAAACGATTGAATAAGCGATCTTATTCGTGTCACCATGACTGTCACTTCCCGTTTTCTATGTATGGCTGCAGCCGAGCCATGAATGGTAAGGCTGCATCAGCCGATCGGATACCCTCCTATATTAGCTCGTGATGCGACAAAAGGCACCCTATTTCGACAAAATCGATAATAGGGTACCTTGAGTCTTCATTTTGTTCATCCGCCTGAGCGGATGATCCTTACTTCAAGAATTCCTCAAGCTTCTTCACGTTCTCTTCGTATTCTTTCTGTCTGTATTCCTGCACTTTCGCAAACCCCAGCGATTCACGCTTCGCTTGGTAATCGTTCCAAATCTGATCGAACTCGGCATCCGTTTTGGCAAAGATCAGCTTCGGCAGGATTTTACCCCACTCGTTCAACACCTTGTCGTTGATGATGCCTTCCTCGGAGCTTGCATCCGGATCCAGTTGATCAAATTGTGAGAAGCTCTCGGTCTTTCCACGAGTCCAGTCTTCCATCTGCTTGAACGGTTCCACGGCCGGAGGCGCCCAAGGCTGCGTAACGTTGTTATCCATCATCATCCAGAAGGTATGGGATGCTCCATACTTCTTGTCGAATGCGCCGCGGTCGCTGTTCAACAGCTCTGCAACCTCTGGCAGGAATTGGTCTTTGCCATCGATCGTATCCCATGTCACGCCTTTCTCGCCAAGGTAAGTATCACGCTGACCTTCTTCGGAGATCAGGTAATCCAGGAAGCGAATGGCACGCGCTTTGTCTTTTACGTTTTTCGAGATCAAGGTTACCGTCCAACCGGAGATCGAAGGACCCGACAGCGTCGGCTGATCCAGATTGGTGTTAGCCGGCCCATCCACAGCGATATAGACGGAATTCGGGTCGTTTGCATACAACGCGTTCTGCTGGTTCGCCATATCGCTTCGTTGGTACAGCATCGCGAAATAGCGTCCCTGTGCGATTTTTTCTTCCATCTGCGGACGTTTATCCACGAAAATATCCTTAGACATCAATCCTTTTTCATTAGCAAGACGCAAGGTTTTCAACCATTTTACATATTCCGGATCTGTTGAACGGTCATTCAATTTCCCGTCTTTATCCTGTGGAATGGCAAGGAAGTTCTGCAGGTAACCCTCCAAAGAGCTGTTTCCTTTTTCATGGAAATCATGCAATCCAAACGGAATGAGCGGCTGACCGTTCACATTCGGGAACATTTTCTTGGCGTCCTCAAGCGCTTTCAGGAAACCTTCCGGTGTGCGCATATCCGGGCTTCCCAGCGCCTCATACATGTCTTTGCGTACCAAGAAGGTTTGGTTCGATGTGATGTTGTCGCCAAACTTCTCATAGTCCTTCGGTGATGAGGAGGCATTCGGATAACCGTAAATGTTGCCGTCATCCTTGGTATACCATGACACTTTCGCAGGGTCAGATGCTTTATAGAAATACGGATCATATTGATCAGCCAATTCGTTCAGCGGCAGGACCAGATCGCCTTCAATCATCTTTTTGACAGCGTCTTCATACCACCCCAGCGTAATAAAATCTGGCAGTGTACCGGAAGCGATCATCGTATTCATCTTCTCGGCTTCGTTCCCCGCCGGTACAATCAGGTTAAGATTAACCCCCGTCTTTTTGGTTACGTATTGGGAAGTAATGTCCTCGCCCCATTTGTTCGGGAACCAGGCAAAGTTGATGTACCAGTCAAATGTAATCGGGGATGTGTCGACTTCCCATCCCGGCTGGTCCTGGGTCAGTTTTACTTCTTCTGCCGGTTTTTCTTCCTCTTTTTCCGACGCGCTATTATCACCGCCGGACGAGCATGCTGTTGTAAAGGCCATAACCAGTGCGAACATCAACAACAGAAGGCTCTTTGGCTTAAGCATCTTGCTCATGTGTTTACCCCTTTTCTTATTTAAAAATATGATTATATAGAACTCCCGCCAAATTAGGCAAGAGAAGCTACCTGTAAGAACTTCCCCTCCCCCCGGGAGAGGGAAGCTGCATGATCAGACACCGAGAATTAACCTTTAATGGAGCCGATCATCATCCCTTTGACGAAGTACCGCTGCAGAAACGGATAGACGAATACGATCGGCGCCGTCGTTACGACCATGGTCGCCATCTTGATCGATTGGGAGGTGACCGTCTTGGCAACGCCGCCTGGCACCTGGGCCATCATCTGATTGGAGCTGGATTGTGCGACGACCTTATACAGATACGTCTGGATCGGCTGCAGATCCGTATTGTTGATGTAGATGACGCCAGTGAAATAGTCATTCCACTGGAACACCCCGTGAAACAACGCAATTGTCGCAATAACCGGCATGGATACCGGCAGCACGACCCGGAGGAAGATCGACCAGTCGTTAGCCCCGTCGATCTTCGCAGCCTCCTCCAAACCGTCCGGGATTTCTCGGAAGAAGGTCATGAAGATGATGAGATCGAAGAAACTGAACATAAATGGAATAATGTACACCCAGAAGCTGTCGAGCATATTTAAATCCTTGATCAGCAAATAGAAAGGAATCAGTCCGCCGCCGAAAAACATCGTTACCGTTCCGAGCAGAATATAGAATTTACCGCCAATCAGCCCCTTCCGCGAAAATGCATAAGCCACCATGGCGGTGAAGAGGACGTGAATGAACACGCCGATCACGGTTTTGGCTACGGTAATGCCCATTGCCGTCATGATGCCAGAGCTCTGAAACACCGCGCTGAAATTCTCGAAACTGAACACCCGTGGCCACCAGTAGATCCCTCCGCGCATGGCGTCCTGCCCGTCATTGAAGGCATTCACCAGCACGTACCAGATCGGGTAGATCGTCAGAAAACATACGATCAGCATGCCGAAATTATTGAATATATCGAAGAAGGCTTCGCCTTTGGTTCTGCGTTTAAACATGGATTATTCGTCTCCCTTCTCGCTGGTCTCGCTAGAATAGTGATGTGTCGTTCAGTTTTTTGGTCACCTTGTTCGCGATCAACAGCAGGATAATCGCAATGACGGACTTGAACAATGCAACGGCTTGCGCGTAGGAGTATCGTCCGTTCTGCATCCCGGTGTGGTAGACGAAAATATCGATTACGTTGCTCGCGCTTTCGTTCAGCGTGTTTCGGAGCACCAAAATCTGATCGAAGTTGGAGTTCAGCACACCACCAACCGCAAGAATGAAGAGGATCGATATTGTCGATTTGATACTGGGAAGCGTAATGTACCACATCTTCTGAAACCGACCTGCGCCATCAATCGTCGATGCCTCGTACATTTCAGGCGAAATGCTGGCTATGGCCGCTAGATAGATAATGGCGGACCACCCAAGCTCCTTCCATATATCCGAAGTGATAATAATGCCCCAGAAGTATTTCGGTTCGGCCAGATACGTAATCGGATCATCGATAATATGCAGAGCCAGCAAGATATTGTTGATAATCCCGATATCCGCCAGCCAGGTCATCAGGATGCCGCCCAGAATGACCCATGATAAGAAGTGAGGCAGATAAGATATCGTCTGAATGGTCCGCTTGTAGCGAACGGACCGGATTTCGTTCAGAAAGAGTGCAAAAATGATCGGAAGCGGAAATCCGATAAACAGCTTCAGCAAGCTGATCCCGAGCGTGTTCCGCATCACGTTCGTAAAGTCCTCGTCTGAGAAAAACTCCTTGAAATGCTCAAGTCCAACCCATGGAGCTTCGCCGATGGACTTCACGATATTGAATTCTTTAAATGCAATGATGACACCGTACATCGGAATGTAGTTAAAGATGATCATCCACGCAACGCCGAGCAGCGCCATAATTTGAAGATGTCGTTGGCCATAGAGCTTTCTGAGCCATCTTTTTCTGTCAAGCTTCTTCTGTACAGAAGGCTCCATTGCGGGACCGACACCGGTTTCGGAAACATCGGCATGAAGTTGATTTTGCATGGTTATGACCTCCAAGTTGATCCTATCATTTTGAAAACCTTTACATTATCTATGTTTATATTGTAGATCGTCCTTTCTCTGCACGAAAGGTTTCAGATTTCGTTTCAAGGGGCTCATTTTTCGGGTAGGCTTCGGCATTTACGAAAAAATGCATCCTAAAAAACGAAATATTGTGCCCTGTGCGTGCTCATTCCTGGCACAAAAAAAGGCATGAACAGCAGCCTCCATAGCTGCCATTCATGCCTTCCCTCTTGCTAACGATTGTTCGCCACAAGCGATCCCTTGGATCGTCGCGGCGACGTTTATCGTTTATATCCTCAAGTATATCAAACGGTTCCCCAGTTATTCCCCTTTGTCTTCCTCACGTTGTTCCTGTTTGCTTTCGTGTTCCTGTTGGTATTTCTCACGCATCAGCTTTTGCATGATGAATTTCTCCTGATCGTTCAAGCCGCCTTGGTTATCCTGGCTGATCATGTTGTCAATGTTTCGCTTCAGTACCTCGGTTTGCGTGTTCAATACATTTCACTCCTTTGAATTTTGCGTCCCTTATGCTGTAAATCATTCTGAATGAGAACGAAAGGGTACACATATTACTAACCATTCTCCTTCAAATGAAACAGAAATAGACGGATTTACCATAAAATCCGAAGGTAGCTTCAAGAAGAATTTGTGTTTGCCCAGCGCTTTCTCTAGGTATTAGCTGCTATTTGCGCTCGATCTGAATCCCCTTAGCCAGAGATTTCTGTTGTTTATTGGTATTAACTAGCTGCGGCAGGCTTCTCGTTTCTTTGACCATAGGGGATTGACACAAATGGCATACTGGTTCCGTGTCGAACGCAAAATCGTCCCGCATCCACCCTTTGCAGTCTTCCTTCGTGCATGCCCATACTTCTGTTATTTCTTCAGGAATACTCTCCATCGAGTTTTTACGCGAATACATGAACGCTCCTCCTTATTCTCGTCTTAGAAAATAGAAACGCCGTATAAAAGAAGACTGCCCTTAATGTCACACATTAAGGGCAGTCTTCAATTGTAATTACAATTTAACAACGTTCTCAGCTTGTGGTCCACGGTTTCCTTCAACAATGTTGAATTCAACGCGTTGGCCTTCGTCAAGCGTTTTGAAGCCGTCGCCTTGGATCGCGCTGAAGTGAACGAATACATCGTTACCGCCTTCAACTTCGATGAAACCAAAGCCCTTTTCAGCATTAAACCATTTAACAGTTCCTGTTTGCATGGGGGAATCCTCCTTGATATATATTTACATGACCTTTTTTCTTCGCAGACGGAATAAAAAAATTCACATATTGCACAAGGTTACCAGAAATGACAACCCTCTACAATATGTGAATTCAGGTCGATTTCGATATTCATATCTTAACACATTTTACTGCCGATAGCAAATACCAATGCAAAAGATTCTGCGGAAAAATTAAAGTTATTTTCTTCGGCATCATTCCGATTAGGCATGAGTAGGCATATACAACTCCCGGCATATGCCGGGAGCTAGATCTTGAGCAGGTTTTTCACGCCGTAAACGTTTACTTTCGTAATTCCTCCAGCGTTTCCTTCCAGCGCTGCAAGACTTCTTCCGGGTCGTGCAGTTGAAACTTCACGGCCGATTTAATATCCGCATACTTCGCGATATCCTCGCGAACAGCCACTACCTCGGCCTCAAAACGCTGCAGCGGATGCCGGGCATCCGGCAGATCGGGAAGCCCTTGAAGACGCAGCCGAACATAATGGGCCGCTCCATCATGAATCGCCACCAACGTACCCTGTCCGGACCGAAGAAGATTGCCAGTCGTAGTCGTCCCCTGCCATAACGCAAGTCGTAGCCGGTTCCGGTCTAAGGCCAAAACCTCCCCCACGCTGAGCATGGCCGTATGCGGCCATCCATCTTCCGTTGCGCTCAATAGCATCATCGCTTCGTGCTGCTTCGATTCCAGATTACTTCCATCCAGCCATTGGTACAGCCTTTCCGATATTGCGGCCTGTTCCGTCATAATGCCATCTCCCCTTCAACTTATAAATTTAAACGCGCTTCGGTAAATTCCAGCCAATCCAGCTCGATTCGGCCCTTATTCACCATGAACACCAGATCCACTGGGCCTTCCACAATCGGCATAGCCTCAGCCACCCTATGGATGCGCCACTGTCCTTCGCCAGAGTCCGACAAGGAGATAAGCTCAGGCTCCCGATCCCCAATCTGGAGCATCAAATCCACCGTCCCCTCGGGAATGCGTCCCCGAATGTCCAGATGAAAAACGTCTGCGGAAGCGCAATTCGCAGCATAAGCGAGCCAATCTCCCTCCCGGAGCTGCACGCATACCAGGTTATCCTCTATCCATGGCTTGCCGCCTTCCGGAGCGTAGCTTGGTTTCTCCGCCTTGCCCGTCATCATCCGCATCGGAACACCGTCATGAACCCGGAACCCGATATCCTGACTGGCCTTCGCCTCAATATGATAAGAGACACCCTCACCCCGATATCCGTAAAACTCTGCCGGAATCTGAATGGGCAGCCGGCGCAGCAATGACCGGGATACGTTCGGATAAGCATCGCAGGCTGCCAGTGGAAGATGATCCAGATATTCGCCCAGAATCGCTTCCGCTTCGGCTGAAGAGGGCTTCTCTCCGCCTTCCAGGTAACCCGTCAGCTTCTCCCAGCCTTCCGGCATGCGGATCGAGAACGGCGAGTTTTGAGTGTTCATCTTCTTCCAGGTCCAGAAGTTCCAGGATATGTTATGATCCTCGAACAACCGGAATGCGCCCGTATACCACTGCGGGTTGTTCTCGCCGCCTTCACCCATGAAGATCGGCACATTCCATTCTTCGCGAAGATCCAGATACTTCTGAATGCTCTCCGTGTCGGGATTATTCCAGTACTTATGGAACTGCAGCATCAGGTTATCGTCAAATTTCTCGTCGAAAATGCTCCAGTCCGTTGACCAGTGGACACCTTCCAAAATGATCATATGGCGCTTGTCCACTTCGCGTATAGCCGCGGTGATTTCCTTATACAGCGGCATCACCCGATCATGATACTCGCTGAACCAGTCTGGCAGCGGCTCGTTAAGCAGGTCGTAACCGGCCACGATCCACTCGTCTTTATAGCGTTCTGCCAGCATACGCCACAGCGCCACGGTTCGCTCCACATTCAGCCGATCCGTGAACAGCTCCGGCAAATCCCGCTCGGAATCATCGATATTCGCGCCGGTCTGTCCGCCTGGCGCGCCATGCAAATCCAGAATAACATACAGCGAATACGTCCTGCACCAATCGATCACCCGATCGATGAGCTTCAAATGGCCTTCGTGATATACAAAAGGCGGCTGCTGTCCTTCCGCCATCATAAACCTGGCATTGATCGGCACCCGGATGGAGTTAAAGCCCTCGGCAGCGATCTTCCGAATATCGGCTTCCGCGATATAAAGCTCATAATAGGCTTCCCAAAAAGCCGCCGCCTTTTCCTCATCGATCAGGTCCCTAACCATGCCTTCGATGCGCCGAGGTCGATCTCCTTGCTCCGGCATCTTCCACATGTACCCTTCCGGCAGCAGCCAGCTTCCAAGCCCGACTCCCTGCAGCAGAATTTCCTGACCATCTCCATTAACTATGCGCTTGCCGTCCGCCTTTATGAAACCGTTTACTAAGGAATCTCCGCTATCCTTCATATTGGCACTCCCTCGCTTTTCATGTCTGTAACGAATGTAATTGACCTGTACTTAGCAACGTCTTCGTACCACCCACAGACCGAGTATCAAACCAAATATAGCATGACATCCGAGATGATAAGCCTCATTCCGAAAATCAGGGAATCATTCTGAAATATCGCCACTCGGGCAAAAAGAAAAGGCGCTCTCCTCTTTGCGAAGATTGCGCCTTTTCCACTTTATCGAACTTACGATGATACCTCCGTAACCGGCTGAGCCGGAACAGGAGGATTTGGTGATCTTCCCGTCCGCAAGCTGCCCGGCAGTTTGCCGAAAAAGATCCAGGTCCAGCTCCAGAGACGGCTAATGCTGTAGACCACCACATACGAAACCGCCAGTGCGCAGACGAGCCCGCCGGCATACCAAGCCAGCATCAGCCAGGAATTCTCCGTCTGCGGAGGAAAGTCCCGGTAGAAGAGCAGGACCAGCGGATGCACCAGATAAACGCCGAAGGAATACACCCCGAGCCGTCTGAATCCGTTCAACCACCATACCCTCTTATTCCCGAATACCAGCGCGACCTGGAGCATGACCAGGGCAGTGGTTAGCGTATGCACATTCCAGAAGGCATCGTAGAGCAGCGGATGATATTCCGTCCCTAGCAGCCGCTGATTGTATCGCAGGCCGATATGCACCAGGGCGGCGCCCAGCCATATCGCCCAGAGCGCGACCCAGCCCAGCTTGCGCAGGGCCGGTCTTGCGGCATGCTGCGCTGAAGTCAGCCAATCCTTGACCCGGTCATAATAAATGCCGATCCATGCCCCGAGAAAATAATACGACAGAAACGACAGCGACCAGCTGTTCCGGTTCGTTACGTCCCACCAGGCATCATTGCCGATATAGAACACCCACTGCAGTACAATGCCGACCAGCACGCAGACCGCCGCGAAGCCGCGGAATCGCTTCAGCAGCATCAGCACGAGCGGGAACAGCAGATAGAACTGGATGTTAATGAAGATGAAATATAAGTGCGTGTAGGATTTCCCCGTCGCCAGCTTGGGCCAGAAGCTCTCCAGCATTGCCGCCAGATTTGACTCCCCCCCGCGATGATACCAGGCCACCGTAAAGAATAACACCGAGAACAGCAGATACGGCACCAGAATATACATCAGCCGGTTCTTGAAGAACCGTGCCAAGTCACGGCCTTTGAACGGGCGGTGATAATAGTTATAGAAGAGCACAAAGCTGCTCAGAAATATGAAAGTCGTCGTTCCAACCTTCGAGAATATGTTCAGGAAGTTATACAAGCCAAAAAAATCGTCCCCGCGCATCTGAACTGTGGCGAACGACGTCGCATGCACCATCAGCACGCCCATCATCGCAAAGCCCCGAACCAGGTCGATTTCAGTTATTTTTGCACGTTTATCCATGTGGCCTCCTTCATATGAATACGCCCCCTATTATATCTCACTCCCCACCGCTTGGATACTAAATTTTCCTAAAAGTGGCATGGAACAAGCTCCCTTTGCCATACCAGTGTAAAAAGGGCCTGGCACCAAGACAGGTCACAAGCTTACATGCATGCAAGCGTCCAATTCGAAATGAATAGGAGGGGATTTCTACTGATTGAATTTAGCCGCGTCAACAAATTTTTCGGAACCTTCCATGTTCTGAAAGAAATCGACCTAACCATTTCCCAGGGGGAAGTCGTTGTCATCGTTGGACCTTCCGGCTCCGGTAAAAGTACGCTGCTGCGGTGTATCAATCGGCTCGAAAGCATTACGGATGGCGAGCTTGTCGTTAATGGCGTCAAGCTGCATAACCGAAAGATCGACATCAATACATTTAGGCGAGATATCGGGATGGTCTTCCAGCATTTCAACCTGTACCCGCACAAAAAGGTGATCGACAACATCATTCTCGCACCCATGAAGGTGCTGGGGATGTCCAAAGCGGAAGCGACGGAAAAAGCGATGACGTACCTGCAGCGAGTCGGAATTGCGGACAAAGCGGATAGCTATCCTTCCCAACTCTCCGGTGGTCAGCAGCAGCGGGTGGCGATTGCGCGCGGATTGACCATGAATCCGAAGATTATGCTGTTTGATGAACCGACGTCCGCACTCGACCCGGAGATGATCGGCGAAGTGCTGGATGTCATGCGTTCACTCGCTCATCAAGGCATGACTATGGCCGTGGTTACCCATGAGATGGGTTTCGCCCGCGAAGCCGCAGATCGAATCGTCTTTATGGACGAAGGCCGGATTATCGAGGATACACCCGCCTCCGATTTTTTCAATCAGCCGCGGGAAGAGAGAGCACGGGCGTTCCTGAGCCGCCTGCTGCATCACTAACCTGGACTTGGTGCGTAGGGGTGGAAAAGGAATTGCCGCTTTGCTTTTTAGGATTGTCATGATGGCTGCCGCAAGAGACAAGGAGTCCATGCTCGGACAACGCGCCGTTAGGAGTTTGCTTGTTCAGAGAATTCATATCTTTAAGGGGGATCTGGTGTATGAAGAAAAGATTTACGAGGCCTTTCAGGTGGAGTGCGGCCCTTCTGGTGTTAGTGATGATGCTGGTGGCATCAGGGTGCGGGGGTTCCGGCAATACGGATACCCTCGAGGCGATCAAAAAACGCGGCAAGCTTGTAGCTGGCGTGAAATATGATACGAAGTTGTTCGGATTGCAGGACCCTGCCACCGGCAATGTAGAGGGCTTCGATATCGACATCGCCAAAGCGCTGGCCAAAAAGATTCTCGGTGACGAGACCAAGGTCGAGCTGAAGGAGGTTACCTCCAAAACCCGGATCGACATGCTGAAGAACGGGGACATCGACATCATTATCGCCACGATGACCATAACAGAGGAGCGCAAGGAGCAGGTGGACTTCAGCGATGTGTATTTTGAAGCCGGCCAATCCCTGCTGGTGAAGAAGGGCAGCCCGATCACGGGTCTGGAAAGCTTGAACAAGGATACGAAGGTGCTCACGGTAAAGGGCTCTACCTCTGCGCAAAATATCCGTGAGAAAGCGCCCGACGCCGTCATTCTCGAATTCGAGAATTATCAGGACGCCTTCACCGCACTCAAGGCGGGACAGGGCGATGCCCTGACCACCGACAATTCCATCCTCCTCGGTATGCAGCAGCAGGACCCCAGCTTCGAGCTGGTCGGCGGAAACTTTACGGATGAACCATACGGCATGGCCATCAAAAAAGGGAATCCGGAGTTTGTGAAAACCGTCAATGAGCTGTTGAAGGAGCTGAAGGATAGCGGCGAATACGACAAATTGTATGAGCAATGGATGGGCGTGAAACCGGAATAACCGCAAGCATGTAATGGTCGGGCCGGTCCTAAGGCATCATGGCTCCAATCAGGTTCCTCCCTTTTGCGGGGCGGAACTGCCTGGCTTCTTTTGACCGGCCACCCGATCAACATCCCCCATTGGAGGTGAGGCATTTTGACCTTGTGGGATTTTAACATCCTGGTCCAGCATTGGGATCAATTTATGGCTGGCCTGGGCCAGACCATTCTCGCCAGCCTGCTTGGGCTGATCGGCAGCTTGGTGCTAGGCACCTTGATCGCCATCCTGCGGATTGCCCCATTCCGCATACTGAAAGCCATTGGTGCCATCTATGTAGAGTTTATCCGCAACATTCCACTCCTGGTGGTTGTCTTTTTCTTTTTCCTGGGCCTGCCCTCTCTCGGCATACCGGTTGACCCGTTTACTTCGGGTACGCTTGGGCTGATGGTGTACACGGCTGCTTTCATTGCCGAAGCCATTCGGGCGGGGATCCAAGCAGTGCCCTCCGGACAGTCGGAGGCGGCCCGCTCTTCCGGGCTGAGTTATATCCAGAATATGCGCTATATCATACTTCCGCAGGCGATCAAAATCGTACTGCCGGCCATCGGCAACCAATTGATCAATTTGGTTAAGAATTCTTCGGTCCTCGGCGTTATCGCCGGACTCGACCTGATGTATTATGCCGATCTGATTAACCTGAGCACCTTCAAAGGCATTCCCGTCTATACGTTTGTAGCCCTGTTCTACCTGCTCCTGACCATACCGCTTAGCCTGGCCGTCCATTATATGGAGCGCCGCTTTGCGAGAAGCAATTGACGTTAAACGCAAGTTTGCCCAATAAACAGGAGGTGGCATGAGATGGATTTTATCGGTGCGTACTCCTGGCCGAATCTGCGATATCTCCTTCAAGGCTTTTGGATCACGGTGCAGGTTGCCGGCTTATCCATTGTGTTCAGCTTCATCATTGGAACCGTGCTCGGGACCGTGAGATATACGAAAACGCCCTTCCTGTCGAGGACAACGGCCTTTTTGGTGGATATAATCCGCAATCTGCCGCTGCTGCTGATCATTTTCTTCATCGGCATGGTTCTGCCGCAGACCGGGATTCGAATCCCCACTTTCTGGGCGGCCGTCGTCGGCCTGAGCATTTTTGAAGGAGCCATGATCGCCGAAATTGTCCGCAGCGGCCTCGTATCGGTGGATAAAGGCCAGATCGAAGCGGCCCGGGCGTCGGGTCTCTCTTATATGCAGACACTGCGGCACGTGATTCTCCCGCTAGCGCTGCGCCGGATGTCCCCGCCCATGGTGAGCCAGTTCATCTCGCTCATTAAAGACACCTCGCTGGCCGTGATCATTTCGCTGCCTGAGCTGATGCGCAACGTACAAATTCTTAGCGGTTCCAGCTATGACTATGTTATTCCCGCCCTTGTTTTTGCGTCGCTATTGTACTTCACGCTGAATTATCTTCTGTCCATCATCGCCAAACGGCTGGAAGCAAAGCAGATCTAACTGCTATTCCCGCTCACATGCTGGACCACTAATCATGATCGTGACAAAAGCAATCGACCCGCGATACGCGCGCCCAGGTTCAATTCTGCTCCGCAGCCATTTTGGCTTGCGGGGTATTTGCGCTTCTGGCAGAAACTAAGAATTCAATACTTAATCCTCCTCGGAGCCATTTTGCGTCGAATTTATTTCCAAGTAACGCTGCAACAATGGTGAAACCCTCCTCGTCTAAATACATAATCATCCCGAAAGGAGGCGTCGATATGAAAAAAGGGTTTCTCGCCATGATCGCTCTTTCCCTTACTGTCGGATTATGGCTTGGTGCAGATCACTCCACGGCATCCGCATTGTCATGCGCGGAGCCTCGAAAGGTTACCGAAGAATTAAAAACCTCGGATGCGGTATTCAGGGGCACGTTGACCTCGTCCAACCCTAAAGCCGATATATCCAAAAGCAGCTATGTATTTCAGGTTGCCGAATGGTGGAAAGGAGATTCTGATTCCCCTACCGTCACCCTTTATTCCAATGGCTGGGAATCCTTTGAAACAGGCAAGGAATATATCGTGTTCGCCGACAAAAACGGGCAGAAGCTCAAGCCCCATCTATGCGGAAATACCGGTTCCTACTCTTCCGTTGACGTGACTTCGCTGGGGAAAGGCATCCAGCCAAAGAAGCCCGCTCCTTCAGTCGAAAGCCCCTGGTCCGGCGGCATCCTGGCGGGTTTGATTGAGCTTATTCGCTGGCTGCTGGGGAAATATTAATCCGCGAAAAAAATACAACCATTCTCCTGGCCATACGTATACAACGTATAAGAACTGTGTTTAGACGACAGGAGGATGAGAATGATCAAAAGATTATTGTTGATTTCACTTGTACTGGGAGTTCTCTCCGGCTGCTCCTTGGTGGACAGCGTGAACAATTCTTTGGATTATACAAAAGAAGCTACCACGTTTATTAATGAAACATCCCAATTTGCCGAGTCTATTCCGGAGCTTGCCCAACAAGCCGCTACGAATACAGATGCCAAGGAAACGCTGACCAAGGAACTCGAAGCGATGAAAACCCGAATCTCGGAGTTTAACGGCATTGAAGCCCCTGCTTTTGCGCAGAACATCCATGAACAGCTGGTCGGTTTAAATGACACGCTGCTGACTGACATCAACGGCTACATGGATCAAATTCAAAACGGAGTGACCGACTTCCAGAATTCCAACATCGTTCAAACCATTACTAAAATAAACGAAACGATGGATATGCTCCAAAATCTTCAGCCGTAATTCAACCAAGCCCATTGACGATAATATAGCAGCCCTGCTCTTGAACTGTGACCCGATTTGGTCATCGTTCACTTCATGAGCGGCGCTGCTATATTTGTCTTCGCTATGTATGTATTCCATTCCTCACTTGAAAAAAGATTCCAGATTGGCGGTAAGCGTCTGCTTTACCACATATTGAATTCCGTCTTTGCTAGGCGCCATAATCCAGTATGTCCCTTGGTAGCCTGCTTCATGCTTCGGGTCCCAAGCCACAATGAATTGCCATGTGTCGCCAAAGCTTTTATTATATTCTTCTCTATAACTCCCGGCCATATTCTCCGGCGGAACCGATTCGATTGAAATATGCTGCACGCTTTCAAAAGACTTCATCCATTCCGTAAATTCCACCATGTCCCGGGCGTACTGACCCGAAAAGTATCCCTCGCCCCCACCGGACATCTCATAAAAGGCTTCTGCATCCTCCGCCTGCGCTGCCTGGTACAGTAAGGAAACGGTCTGCACCGGGTTCCATACAGGCTGCTTCGCTTTTGCCGCAAGAAATTCCCTATCTTCAGCCGTATGCTGGATCTCTATCGCGATAAGTTCTTCCATTGTCGCCTCTCTTCCAAGCTCGTAGGCTCCGGGATAGACCGTGGATTGCTCTACCACTTTAAGTCCATCCGTAAACGCCGTCACAAACCACAGGTTATGATCGCCCTGACTAAGCTCTTCCAGTACAATTTCGGCTTGGCTGCCGTACGTAAGAGCTAACATCTGACGGCTCTCCCGATCCAGCCCTTCTCTATCAAAAAGCTTGAACCGTTCCGGTCTCACTTCACGCTTGCCAGCCTCTTCGAATAACACCTTCAGCTTGGCGGGGGACATACGAACGCTCGGAATGTCAGCATAACGGAAATATAATGTCGAATCGTTAGCCTGAAGCGCCTCATACATATTGAGAACTGCTTCAATCGGGTCATAATTGGACTCCCCCTCTGGCGACTCCGCTTCTTGCTTAACCTGGTGATTGCTTTGATCTTCCGGCTGGAATGCCGTACGCGAGCTTACCGTTGCCGCTGCCGGCATTTCCGATGGATTCCCAGCTTCTCCTGCGCTCAACTCGGCGGCAGTCGATCTATTTTGCGGTATGGATCCCGGCACCTCCTTCGTGCATGCCACCAGTAACATAATTGTCATGACAGCCAGCACTATGATCTGTCCGGATCGCTGATACGCCCGCTTTCTCGTCTTCATTTCGTTCACCCCCATATATAATGAATACAATCATATTTAGGATTGGCGCTGCACCGATCTCTTTATATTCATCATCGTCAAAACGGAGAGGAATGTTTATCAAAGCGGATGAAAAAAAGCTCCCGTCAGATCTAAAGACCTGCAGCGGGAGCTCCCTCTCATATCATGCATCATTTAAAATTGATTATAGCTTACAAATTCCAGTACGGGCTTGCGGTAACCCCGGGGACGTGGCTTTCTTGCATCTTCCTTGCCGATCGCGATCAGCATGGCAGGCACATAAGCATCCGGGATATCCAGTTCCTTCTGCAGAGCCACGGGATCAAAACCGATCATCGGACAGGTATCCCACCCCTTGTCCTTGGCTACCATCATCATCAGCATCGCGGATAGACTGGCATTGCGAATGGCTTCATCCCTCATAAAGGATTCTCCACCCGCTTCATAAAAGTTCGTGACGGATTCAACCGTCATGTCATATTCGAGCTTGTCGATCACGCCCAAATTCAGAAAGCCCTCGTTCATTTTCCCGATTTCCCGGTAGGCCTGCTTATTCCCCAGCACAACGACAACGGCCGATGCGGTGAGTATCTTATGCTGCTTGTTGGCGGCTTCATAAACTTTGTGCTTGATATCGGGATCCTTAACTACAACATAGTGTGTATGCTGCAAATTAAAAGCCGAAGGTGCATATTTAACTTCATTAAATATATCATTCAAATCCTTATCCGGGATTTCAATCCCTTCCATAAACAGATTAGCCGATCTCCGGCTCTTAATTAATGTTGTCAGATCACTCATATCTGCACGCCCCCATTATCGATTAGTTAAAGATTACCGCATCCAGTGAATATGCACCTGCACCCGTGAGTGCCAGTGCAACTGCGACTGCGATCAACAGCAGATTATACTCATATCCATTCGCTGTAGACCAATACCCGTTCCGGCCATGCACCTTCACAATTGCACCCAGCATCGTTAGCGTGATCAGCGCTGCACCGAGCACCGTGAGAAATCCAGCAGCAAACAACAGCCCGCCAACCAGTTCCATCAGACCTGACAACACCGCAATTGCGACACCAGGCTTAATGCCAACCGATTCCATCCAGCCGCCTGTCCCTTTCGGCCCGTAACCGCCAAACCATCCAAACAGCTTCTGTGCACCGTGCGCCATGAACGACAACCCAACCACCAAACGAAGTAACAACAATCCAATATCTATAGCCATTTTATACGCCTCCATATTCATTTTTATTATTTATAGAAATTCATCGATAGCATTCATCGATATCTTAATTTAAAGATATATACATATAGAATGATTAACCTGCTTCATCTTCGCTAACGTTTAAACACTTTAAACTTACTCCTTTCAACCAACTAACTTTTATATAGTCACTTAACTTAATATTAAGATATCTGATATACATCCTTCTGTCAACCGTTATTTTAAACGCCAATACAAAAAAGCGTGCAGACGGTAGTCTGCACGCAAAACTCAAAACCCATAACTCATAACTCATAACTCATAACTCATAACTCATGATTGCACTGTGTAAGTCATTCCGCCAGCTTCTTGATTTCGCTGTCGGTTAGCGCCTCGTTATAAATCCGAACCTCATCCAAGCTCCCGTTAAAATAAGGGTCGGCCGCAAAACGGCTTTTACCTAAATAAGCTTCCGTTGCCAGTAGTTCATTCGGATTCAGTTTCATATGATCACCAGATGCAACGACTTGACCGTTCACGTACAGCTTACCGGTATTCCCTTGCAGCGTGACCGCAACATGCGTCCATTCATGGCTCGGCAGCGGTGCCTTTGACAAGAGACTCTGGTCTCCCTCACTGCCATGCAGCGTGAATTGAAGAACGCCCGAATGCTGGGATGGTGTCAGAAACATATGCCTGGCAAGTCCATTCCCTACGTCCAGCACTCGCTGCCAGGGTGCTCCACCCTTCCAATATACCCAAGCCGCAAAGGTAAAGTCCTCTGTATCCGTAACCCGACTCGGCAGCTCAATGTAGCCGTCTGTCCCACCAAAGTCCATTCCGCCTCCCTGCCGGCTCTTCTCATTCCACTGGGCCCCTCCAAGGACCTTGCCGTGAAATCCATTATCCGAGCTATCTAATACCGAGCCACCCTCATTCTCACTGAATGGATAATTCAGCAGCAACGGCCCTGCCGACTGCTGCAGCACGGTCACGTCAAAGGCTTTGGAAGTCTTCACTTTACCCTTCGTTATCTGAGCGGTCAGCGTCACCTTCGCGTCCCCGGCAGCAGGACGATGGACCTTACCTTCGGCTGATACAACCTCGGGATGAGAGGAACTCCAGCGAATGACCGCACCGCCGGAAGCCTCTGACGGTAAATCAAGATCGTAGAACACACCGCTCACATCCCCGAGGAACAGGTCCTTCTGCACGGCATCCACAAGTTCCCTGTCGCTCCGATCAAACTGACGAACACCCCACACGGCGGTTCCATCGGCTGCGAGGGCCGTAAAGGTCATCGCCTGCCGCTTCGCTTCCGGATCCCACTGCGGAGTTAATACGCCTTTATAACTCTTTCCATCCAGGGTAAGCTGCACATCCCGCTTTCCGCTGATCTTCCATGTGCCTTCTGCTTCGCCCGTAACTTTGCCGTTCTTATGAAGCTCCATTGGCACCGATTCTTTGATGACGGACGAAATATCTTTTCCGTGTTGAATCAGCTTGTAGTCTCCTGCTGCATCATTCGGCGTGATTTTCTTGGATTCCTTGGCTTCTTCACCCGCATAGCGGTATGCAGCGGATACCGGCCAGCCGTCCTGGTTCATATACAATTCATGCACCCGGATTTCATGCTCTTCCCCCCGCTGTGGGAAGCGGCTGTGAAAAATGAGGAATGTTCTTCCATTCCGTTCATCGTAATAGACGGAGTTATGCCCC
The DNA here is from genome assembly GCF_052115765.1 of Paenibacillus sp. 2KB_20. NCBI lineage: Bacteria > Bacillati > Bacillota > Bacilli > Caryophanales > Paenibacillaceae > Paenibacillus > Paenibacillus sp. 2KB_20. The sequence goes on from NZ_JBFRHH010000002.1 coordinate 232,831, forward strand.
GGCGATACGGCCCCCGTGCCAATTCCCGTTCCCGGATCGCCGATCAAGCGCTTAAACAAATAGTTCCCCATCAGCTTCACGCCATACGGCTCAATCGACCGGTCATCAAAGAGCGGAAGGGAAGGATCCGCCTTCACCTCTCTCATATCGTTGCCCTCCGCATCGTAGAAAGGACCGTCCGGATTTTTGGAGCGGACGACCCGCATATTGTAGCCGCCAACCGCATCCAATCCGCCATAGGACAGATACAGATAATAATAATCCGTCACCGGGTTGTAGAGCATGTACGGCCCTTCAATCCGGCTGTGGTTGCCACCAAGCAGCTTCTTGCCGTATCCCTGCCCAGGCAGCGGTTTTCCGGTCTTCGGATCCAGCTCCATGATAAAAATCCCGCCGGAATAGGAGCCGTATACCATCCACAGCTTGCCGTTCTTATCAAAGAACACATCCGGATCCACCACATTCGGGTGCTTCGTTGCATCATAGATGGTTCCATCCTCACTGATCTCGTCCCACATGCCGGATTTCAGAATAATGCCCGTATCCTTATAAGGCCCCTCAATCTGATCTGCAACCGCAATCCCCATGGCAGATCGCGGAGAATCCCCTTTACAGGCGTTATAGTACATATAGAATTTGCCGTCTGCCAGCTGAATCACATCGGCTGCCCACAAGGTATCACTCTGTGCCCATACCAGCGTTTCCTTCAATTCCTCCGTCACGTTCGGAATCAGCGGGTTGCCATTCGAGACCCCCGACGCCACCATGCCCCAGCTCATCAGGTCCTTCGATTTGGCGGCGGCCAGGTGGGAACCGAACACATAGTATGTATCCCCTGTTTTAATGACGGACGGATCATGAACGGATGCCTCTCGGAATATAGGCGCCTTCTCCCCCTTCTTTAGCGGCGCTGCCTCCGCGTTTACCTCCGGACCGCTCGCCGAAGGTCCTTGACCTGCTGAGCCTAAACCTCCAACCAGTAAAACTGCCGCTATCCCTGCCACAGCCATCTTACGCACCATGCTCTTGTGCATACGATTCTCCCTTCGTTCCCGATTTCATTCTTGTAAACCCCTTCACAAAAAGAAAAACCAAGATGTCAATGCCCTTAGTTAAGCCTTCAGCCCGAATTTAATTCATATTAATATAAAACATTTTATATTTAATAAGATATTAACATTGCTCTATGTGAAATATCAATGCAAAATTCTTATTATTTTTTACTACAAATCAATCATTGGTAGGAAAGAACTAAAAAACCCTGATCCTTAACGGATCAGGGTTTTATTTTATGATTCCTTAAACTTAAAGGGCGTGATGTTTAATATGTCCACCAGTTCCCCGACATCACGATCATCGAGAACAGCTTGATGCTTTCCTCATAATATCCCTCTGCGGATGCATTCGCCGTGTAACTCCATACCGAATTCAGCCAGCTCTGGTGGCTGGACGAAGTCATCGCACTTACGCCAAAAGGAGCATAGAACGCCCCACTGTTATAAGTTACCAGCGCGGTGCCGTTCAGGTTATACCCTGCCTTGATGTTGGCAGGATTGCTGCTTGTAGCTGATTTAATGAACGTGTTCATCTTGTTCAATTGATTCAGCGCACGCGTATCGCCGGTCATCAGATAGTCAGTCGTAATCCGCCAAGGAGTCCGGGATGAATTGTAATAGTATTTTCCATCATTCGCCCCTTCCAGGAATCCCCCTTCCGCAGGCTGATAATTGCTGCCCGACTTGACTACGAAATCCGGGAGCAAGCCAGTATTGGAGCTGTAGCCGTTATAGATGGAGTTGATGATGGTATAGGTTTTGTTAATGACATTATCCCAACGGGCATCGCCAGTAGCCGCACGGAATGCCTTCATATGGTTCAGCATGAAATCCGATGGGCGCGTGGCGGTGTCGAAGATGCCGCTTGTTGCCCAATCGCCTAAGCGCAGCGTCCACTGGGACTGATTAACGTCACTGCTCATGATAGCATTGATAATATCCTTAGCTGCCTGGAGGTAATTAATCGATCCGCTGCTTCCCCACTGCTTGTCCGCAAGCAGGAGTGCGTAAGCAATGTCCATATCGCCGTCCGTTGCCGAATTGGCTCCCCCTATATTCTGAAAGCTGCTGTTTTGCTTCCAAGCCATCAGATATGGATTGTTATTACTCGGATGCGCCTTATAATATCGATAAAGTCCGTCGAAATACGACTGGGCATTACTGTCGTATCCCGCCATCAGAACGGTGAAGAGCATCCCGTAGCCATGAGCCTCGGACACTGTCTCACCCGCCGAATTGTATTTTACGTAATATTGCCCTGTCGCTGCAGGCTTCAGGAAAGACCCTTTCCAGCTGTTCCATTTGTTCTTGACCGCACTGTCCATCGCTGACTGCGTCACATTGTTTGGCTTAATCGAACCGCTCGTATACGACGTATGCTGGGGAAACGGCTTGTTGGCCGCCAGAGACAATCCGGCTGGCAAGATCAGTAGAACAGCACAGAACAACACAGCCGACTTACGGATGATCGAATTTCGGAATACTTTCATCACGCTTCGCTCCTTTGTTTTTCGAATTGGAAAGCCATTACCGCTACAGTTTGGTAAAACGGTTTCGAATAAACCACCACCCTTCCAAAATCGATGGAAACGAGGAATGCTGCTTATATGTATAAATCCTAAGAAGATTAGATATGTAAATGTCTCTATATAAAATGATAAATTATCCATATCTACTACTAGTATAATTTAATTGTATATTATTGTAAATTAATAGTTTGGCAGATCGGATCCCGTCGCACGCAAAAAGCCGTCTTTCTGCAGTGGCATTACTGCTCGGAAAGACAGCTATAACGATTCCTCTTCTCGTTCCTCTACCGCGAATCCCATTCCCGGAATTCACGCATTGTCCACGTAGTTAAATATCGTCCCCAGCGTCGTTGATCCAGGGCCGTACCGCTCATAAGCCTTATCCGCTTCATCCACGGGGATCACATGCGAGATCAGCGGTTTGACCGATATTCTCCCTTCCGCCAACAGACGAATATACTCGGCGATGTTGCGACCTTCCGTCCAGCGCACAAAGCCGATCGGGTAATCCGTATTGCGGAGCTCATAACTTGCGTCGTACCGGCCCGGACCGCCTGCTCGCGAAATGAGCACCTGCGCCTCCTTGCCAAACATCCGGTCCCGCGCGTACGTCATGGACAAATCGCCGACAATGACGATTTTCCCCTTATCCCGAATCCATGTCATCGAAGAGTTAATGAGTTCTTCCCCAGGGCCACTTGCACATAGAATAACGCTGTCGGCTCCATGACCACCGGTCATTCGCTGAATCTGCTGCTCAAGCTGCTCCTGGTTATCGTAGGCATAAGCAATATGCCGCTTCATTCCCTGTACCCGCTCCGGGTTCAGATCAAATCCCGCAACCGGGCAAGCTGCCGCGTGCGCGACCTGGGCAATCATCTGCCCCAGTATGCCAAGTCCGACCACCACAGCCGATTCGCCAAAACGCAGATCCGCTACCCGCAGGGCATGGATCGCTATCGCTCCGAGTCCCGCAAATGCCGCTTCTTGCGGGTCCACTCCATCCGGAACAATCGCCGTTAGATTGGAAGGCACCGTAAGCCACTGGGCATGACGCACATAAGGAGCCCCATAGCAGGCCACCCGTTGACCGACGGCAAGTCCCTTCACGCCTTCTCCCAAGTCTTCGACGATCCCCACGGCGCTGTAACCCATAATGACTTTTTGATCCGATGCTCTTCGTATAAAGATCATCTCCGTGCCCGGGCTGACCGCCGAGTATTCGGTACGAATCAGCACATGGCCTGCCGGCAATCCGGCCGGCTTCTCGATTTGATCAACGATCACTTTTCCATGAATCGTGGCAACAGCCTTCAATATGAACCCTCCTGCTCCACCTTATTTTCCTGATGCTTTCCGATATTCGCTCGGCGAGACGCCGCTATACTTCTTAAACGTTGTCGTAAATGTGGAAGAGTTCGAATACCCCGTCTTCTCTCCGATTTCGGCAATGCTGAGATCCGTGTTCCGGAGATATTCACGTGCGTGCGATAGTCGGACCTTGTTCAAATACTCCACATAATTCACGCCGAATGTCTTCTTGAAATAATTCGAGAAATATTTCGAGCTGGTATCCAGCACTTCGGCCATATGGTCCAAATACAAATTCTCCATATAATGCAGTTCGATATATTGCGAGATGAAAGCGGGATTCAGCTTGCTCCGCGGATCATGGTTCCGCGTATTGGCCACCACGCGCATAACTTCCATTAGCGCCTTCTGGATCTCTTCATAGGTAAAGGCTTGATCGACCTTGCGGATGAAATCACTCTCCAGCTGAAACAGCTCATTGCGATCAACGGACGGCGAATCCGCCTGCTTCATGACCAGAAAGAACATGCTCTTCGCAATGTGCACCATCTGATGATGATGAATATGAAGGTCCGCATTCTGCTGAAAAATGTCACTCACAATCTGCAGGCCTTCATCCACCTTGCCGCTCAGCATGCAGTTGCTTAGCTTCTCAATCTTCTGAAGCGGATAATAAATATCCGGGACATAACGGATTTGCTCTGTATCAACCATATCCGTGTCCGCATTCACATTCCGGTATAATCGGCCATCCTTAATGTTCCGGTATGCCTCGCAGCAATTGCTGATCTTGGACTCATACGTCTGGCTAACGCAGCCCCACACCATAAATGTATCTATAAACTCCTGGTTGCACAGGCCGATATACTCTTCGAATTTTCGTACCAGCTGCTTGCGGTCCGACGGCTGATCCAAACCGATAAGCGCGAGGAATCTCAGCTCTTCGATATGATAAACCACCACATGTTCATAGCGTTCCTGCAGGCCGCTTCGGATCTGGGCCGTCAACTCTTCCAGGACAAAATCCGCCTTGGCTGCCCCCTTGCCGGCAGGCTGCAAATATACGGCCGCCATCATGAAATGCCGACACTGGAAAAAATGCGTGTAATGCTTCTGCATCTGCATTTCCTGCTCGCGTGAATGGTGATGGCCGTCCAGCGTTTGCAGAAACACGCCGCGGCGAATATCTTCATCCACCAGGTCCATCTGCTTCTTCAAGGATTCATTCTCCCGCTGGACCTTGATAATGCCGCTCTGGATTTTTACAAAATCATTCCCTTTCAGCGAACTGCCTCCGAGCAGCTGCACGATGTTCTTCACCGGCCGGTACAGATAAATGCTGAGCAGCACCGACAGAATGACGTTTAACGCAATCGCGCCGTACATGATCCACGTATTGGCATTGGTGACGGAATCGATATTTTGAAACTTGTAAGGCAGCTTGTTGATATAAATAAAACCGTTATAATCCGATTTGTAAAAATTGTACTCAAAATCATCGTGTGTGAGGGAGGCTTCCTGCGACGGGTTAAAGTATACGTCGTTAAGAATGCCTACCAGATCCAGATCCTTCTCGGTGCTCAAGATGACGTTCCGGTTCGCATCCAGCACGATGAGCGAGGCACCGGGAATCATCGAGTTCAAATCGATCCCTTTAAGCAGCCGGTTCACGTTGATCATGACCATGAGGTTTTTGTTCGACATCCTGACCTTGTTGCCGTCCACGGCAATCATCAAATTCCGGCCATACCCGCTGCTCTGATCCGCATAAACCTCTGCTGGAAAGATCGTTAGCTCGTGCTCCGATCGGGTAAACGTCTTCCAGAACATCGAGTTGAACTTCTGGGATTTGTACCGTCTGTCAAACAGAGCGTCCAGATTGCTGGTCCCCCGTGTCGTAATGGCCAAATCATGATTGTCGAAAGAGACGACCACATCTTCCACGATGTCCACATTGGACACTATGCTGGTGACGCTATCCTGAAGGGAAATGACCTTCTCCATGTCCAGCATGCCGTTATCCAATTGCATCCGGTCTGAAGGAAGCGCATGAATGTTAAAAATTAAATTGTTGACGGAGGAGAAACTGGTATCAAACGACTGAATAATGTTTCTGATCACCATCCGGTTGTTCTCGCTCACCTTGTCGTAAATTCCCGTAATGGAATTCTTGTACACGATGTAATTGAATATGAACATGATGCCGACGACCAGTTGCAGAGCGAAGAAAATCTGGAGCAATCCTCTGTTGGCGATCAATCGATTCATACGGATTCACCTCTCTTGGATGTCATCCCTTCATATTCAACATGAAAGCCCCCGGCACCTTCCCGTTATCCCTTTTCGGAACCGAGCATGACTCCTTTGGCAAAATACTTCTGAGCAAACGGATAAATCAGCAGCACCGGAATCATGGACAACACGATTGTTGCATTCTTCATAGCTTGAGGCGCCAGCGCCGACGCGTCCACCAGACTCGGGTTGCTTCCGTTCTCACTGAAAATCAGCATATCCCTAAGGACAACCTGGAGTGGATACATATTCGCATCGTTCAGATAAATCAGAGGGATAAAGAAGCTGTTCCAATGACCCATGAAGTAAAACAATCCGATCGAGGCCAGCGCCGGTTTGGACAGCGGAAGCACGATCTGGAACAGGATGCGATACTCGGAAGCACCGTCGACAACGGCTGCCTCGCGCAGGGACTCCGACATATTCTCATAGAAGCTTTTGAGGATTAACAGTTCAAAGGTCCAGATCGCATTCGGAAGCACGAGTGCCCATACGCTATCCAGCAGGCCAAGCTCCGATACGATCAGGTAGTTCGGAATGATCCCCGGATTCAGGAACATGGTCATGATGATCGCCAACAGGAAAAACTTGCGCCCGAAGAAATTTTTGCGCGCGAGCGGATATGCCGCTACTGCCGTAAGCAGCAGGTTAATGACCGTACCAAGCGCGGTATAAAAAATCGTGTTCAGGTAGGCGCGCGGCACCCGGTCATCGTTCAGCACCTGGGCATAGGCGTCCAGATTAAATCCCTTGGGAAACAAGGTGATATTCCCTTGCACCACTTCGGAAGTCGCACTGAGGGAAACGGCGGTGATATATACGACGGGGTACACGGTAATAATGGCAAGGCACGTCAGAATCAGCGTATTGATGATGCCGAATAACGAGATGTTCCGAAGGCCAAATCGTTTGTTGTTTACCATAGTCCGCTACCTCCCAGTCTCTTGCTGAAGTAATTGGAGGACAGCAGCAATATCATAGCGACAACGGCTTCAAACAAGCCCACGGCTGCACCATAGCTGTAGTTGCTCTCCAGTAGCCCTTTTCGGTAGACATAAGTCGAGAATACGTCTGCTACCTCATAGGTCATCGGATTGTAAAGCAGCAGTACCTTCTCGTATCCGATCCGGAGCATCGATCCCGTCTTCAAGACAAACATGATAATAATCGTAGGCAGAATGGCGGGAATCGTAATTCTGAAGATCATATGGCGCCTCTTGGCACCATCCACCTTGGCCGCTTCGTAAAGCGACGGGCTGATTCCTGCGATCGCAGCCATATAGATGATAGCCTCATAACCGACGGTTGCCCAGATGTCCGATGAAACATAGATGGTTCGGAACCAGCTCGGTTCTATGAGAAAGTACGTCTTCTCAAAGCCTAGCGCGGCGATAAGCTGGTTAATGATTCCTTGATTGGGCGACAGGAAGTCGATAATCATGCTGCTGATAATGACAACCGACAGGAACGAAGGAAGATAACTGAGCGTTTGAACCGACTTTTTAAACCATTTGACTCTGACCTCGTTTAAGAGAATCGCCAGAATGATGGGAAATGGAAACCCGAAAATGAGATTATATACGCCGAGAAGCAGCGTATTCTTGAACAACAGCCAGAAATCCGGACTGTTGAAGAATTTCTCGAAATGCTTGAGCCCTACCCAGTCGCTCTCCATGATACCAGTGAATACGCTGTAGTCCTTGAAGGCAATGATTAAGCCGTACAGGGGCCCGTAACGAAAAATGATGTAAAATAACAGGCACGGGATAAATAAAATCAACAGTTGTCTGTCCCGTTTCATATGCTGAAAGGCCGAAGCCATTCTTCTTCCAAGCCCGCCGCGGGGATTGGCCAGTTTTGTCTCTGTCCCTGCACTTGACATGGTGTTCCCTCCTTAAGATGATGAGCAGCACCCGAGCGTTGTACCCGGATGCCGCCATCAGTCCTATTTCTTCCGCCGATTAATTCGTGGCTTCATCCAATCTCTTCTGGGCTGCGTTGAAAATATCGACGATCTGCTTGGCTCCCTGCTTCTCGGCTTGCGCTTGCCATTGCTGCCACTGCGCATCGCCGTAATTTTTGTTGAGAATGTATTTCGCGTTAAATTCATCCGCCAATTTCTTCAGCGAGGTTTGAATCTCCGCAATTGTTGCGGTTTCATCATCCGTAAAGTTCACGACCGGATCCAGCGGCTCGAATTTATTACCGTTCAGCAGCTTATCCTGAGCCTCCTGTTCCTTCTCCGTGTAGTTGAAGTACACGCTGCGCTTATCGGAGTTGACATACAGACCTTGCAGCCACAGACCATAACGGTCCTCCAGCACGCTGATGTCCACCAGCGGCACGTCGGTCAGCTCCGGATAGACGGCTTTATCGCCTTCCATCTTGAATGTCTCGCCTTCCACGCCCATCGTTACCAGCGTTGCGCCGGACGGGCTCGTCAGGTAGTCGAGGAGCTTCAGGGCAGCTTCCTTGTTGTCGTTGTTGGCTACCGCGATGCTGAAGCCGTTCGTAATGCTCTCGATCGTCTTGCCGTTGCCGGTCGGTCCGACCGGGTTGCCGTATCTCAGATCATAGTTCGGGTTTTGGTCCTTGACCTGGTTGTAGAACAGGTCCAAACGTCCGATCCAGTCATAGGTCACAAAGGATTTGTTGCCTGACGTCATTTTCGCCGTCCAGGAATCGTCGGTGTCCGTCATGAATTCCGGATCGAGGAGTCCCTCGTTGTACAGCTTCTTCATGAAATCGAGCATTTCTTTATGCTCGGGCTGTATAGTAGCGTACTTCCACGCCTTGGCGTTCTCGTCGTAATACGTCGGATAGTTGGCTCCGCCGATTCCCCAGCCGAAGGCCCAATCGCGGAAAATGTGTTCTTTCGTCTTGGAGGCGTAAGGATAGGAATCCGGATAGGCTTCCTTCAACTTTTTGAGTGCCTGATAGAATTCATCGGTATTCGTCCATTCCTTGATGCCCAGCTCATCGAAGATGTCTTTGCGGTACAGGAAGCCGTGGTTAACGTCACGGTTGATGTTTGCAACCGGCCAGGTATAGATGTTTCCGGATTCGTCTCCGTAGGACGGAATGACCCACGGATTCTCATCGACATACATCTTTTTAAAATTCGGCAGCATGTCGAGATATTCGTTGATGGCAACGACCGCCTTCTGCTTGCCGATCTTCTTCAGCTCCGGAGGCGTTAGCCCGTGGATAATGTCCGGGAGCTTGCCGGAAGCAACGGTTACTTTCAGTTTGTCTTGAAAGGTAGCCGAAGAATAGGCTTGGAAATTCACCTTGATGCCGGTTCGCTTCTCGATTTCCTTTGCAAGCAGGGAATCATTCAGGTTGGTTTTCTCGCTGACGACCATCCAATTGATCGTTGTCGGTTTATCGACCAAAGGAAGCGCGAGACCCCCAGTATCCCCATATTGATCCGGATCTGCCGGTGCCGTTGGAGGGGCTTTGTCTCCGTCCGTTTTGGGAGCTGCCTCTTTACCCCCTCCGCTGCATGCGGCCAGGATCGAAACTATCAGTGTGAATGCGAGTGCCATACGAAACCACTTTTTTGTCATTTTCGTTCCTCCTTTAAAAAGATCATTTACATGCTGCTGACTGAATCTGTGTAATCGCTACTCTACCCCCGTTATTTCTTCTCATCTGTGCGTGTTGGTTTATTCATCTGGACTACGTTTCAAATAGCAAGATGCTCCCTACCACTCCTCCTTGTTGGCGAAGATCCCTAGCTCAGCGCAGGGAATATTCTAAAATCACTCGGCAGCCGATACCGATCCTCCGGCACGGATTTTTCTATCCATCCACATCATAAAAACGCTTTCACGTTTCGTAAAGAAGCGTATTTCGGCGAGATGCTGTTTTTTCTCACCCAAGCCATTAAAATGCCAAAAAACCGCGTAGTATCAGGCTTTTCATACATGTGGAAAATGCTAAAGCGGTAGAAATATCTAAAAAAAATGAGGGATTTCATAATGAAATCCCTCACGGAGCATGTTAAATTTCTTCTCCTCCTCATCGTACATTAGAGAAGCCTGACGCCTTGGGCTTTTATGAAAATGAGTGTGAACTCATTCACCCATTTCGTCTTTCCTTGCTTTGGCACCCTTTTCCCGCAATTTCTTGCCTTCCTTACCGTACAAGTCCTTCAGGATTTTCTTGCCGGTCGGCGTCTGCGCAAGACCACCCTTCGCCGTTTCCCTGTGCTTGGACGGCATGGCCGTGCCGACTTCCAGCATCACGTCAATAACTTCATCGGATGGAATGACACTGCGTACACCGGCAAGCGCCATATCCGATGCCGCCAGTGCTGTCACGGCCCCAAAGCCATTGCGCACGATGCAAGGGATCTCAACCAGTCCGCCAACCGGATCGCAGATGAGCCCCAAAGAGTTTTTCAGTGCAAGTCCAACAGCATGAACTGCCTGCTCCGGCGTGCCGCCTCGAAGTTCAGTCAAAGCACCTGCCGCCATACCGATGGCTGAGCCAACTTCGGCTTGACAGCCGCCCTCCGCACCGGAAATAAACGAGTTGTTGGCGATAACATAACCGATCGCGCCTGCGCTGAACAGCCCCATCACCAAATGCTCGTCTTCCCAGCCGAAGCGTTCCTGCGTGCTGACGAACACCCCGGGGATAATGCCGCAGGAGCCTGCCGTCGGCGTTGCCACGATGCGCCCCATAGAGGCATTCACTTCAGACACGGACAGGGCGTAGGCCAGTGCCGTGCAGGCGTCCGTACCGAGCGCGGGTATCCCGCTGCTCATGTATTGATGGACGCGTACGGCATCGCCGCCGGTCAGGCCGCTTTTGGAAGGGACGGGTTCATGGATCCCCCGGTGCACAGCTTCCTTCATGATGCCGTAGTAATCGGCCATTTGCTTGAACGTCTCGTCCCGGCTTTTCCCCGTTTCCTTGATCTGTTCATTCAGCATCAGCTGGCCAATCGTAACCTGATCCTCCCGGCAGCATGCGATGATCTGCTCCAGCGTAGAAAACTTCATGACTGCGCCTCCTCTACTGTCAAATCCGCAACGACGACACGGTGCACGCTCGGCAACCCTTCGATATGCTTCATCAACTCAGCCGGAACCGCTTCATCCGACTCCACCACCGTCATGGCATCACCGCCTCTTCCCTTGCGGTCGACATCCATATAGGCAATATTGACGCCGCCGGCCTCCAGGAGCCGGGTGATATGCGCGACCATGCCCGGCGTATCGTCATGAAAGACCAGCAGCACCGGATAATTCATCGTAAACTTGACGTCGAAGCCGTTCACGCGCAGCATTTCCACGCTGCCTCCGCCAATGGAAGCGCCTGCAATGACATCGGTATGATCGCCGTCCGTCAGCCTCAACTCCACGGTATTGGGGTGAAAGGCCACATTCTGTGCCGTCTTAAATTTAAGTTCAATGCCTGCCGCTTCGGCAAGCTCGATCGAATTCCGGATACGCATATCATCCGTGGCAAAATCGAGCAATCCGCCCACGACAGCCAGATCGGTGCCGTGGCCCCGGTAGGTTTCAGCAAAAGAACCGTAGAACACAATTTCCGCTTGATCAGGGAATGCTCCAAATATGCGCCGCGCAGCCCTTCCGATCCGCACGGCCCCAGCGGTATGAGAGCTCGACGGCCCCACCATACTGGGCCCAATAATAGAAAACACATCTTTAAACCGCATGCGCGATTCCCCACTTTCAACTATTCTGCCCTCATTGTATCAGTCCGCCAGCCATCTTTCCAAGTGCTCTTGAATAAAATCGTCATCGTTCAAATGCGGATAATCCCGGTAGACTCTGTCAATCTCTTCGGATTGGCCGGGAGACAGCGTCTCATGCGGATTCAGGCACCATATGCCTTGCAGCAGTCCCTGCCTGCGGAGCACCTCATGGATACCTGGAATACAGCCTGCAAACTGATGTGTAGGATCGAAGAAGGCTGCATTGGAGTCGGTAATTTCCACGTTGCGTGTCAGCCATTCCTTCGCGAATCGATCCTGCTTGCGTGTCTCCTTGATCTCTTCCAGCAGCTCCACCGCTTTCTTCGTCCAGACTGCCCAGTGACCAAGCAGACCGCCGACGATAGGCTTGGTGACCAGCGTCCCGTCCACCTGGAATTGATACGTCGTCAGCAAATCATTGACGATGTTATCGTCGTTCCCCGTGTACAGCGCAATATCATCTCTACGGCTCGAATAACAGACGGCACGAACGACGTCCATCGTCTGGTAGCGGTTGAAGGGAGCCATCTTGATCGCCACGATATTCGGAATTTCGGCGAAAGTCCGCCAGAAATCGAAGGAGAAGATATTACCGCCAACCGACGGTTGAAGATAGAAACCGATCACCGGCATCCTCTGTGCAATCTCCTCCGTGCGCTTTAGAATGTCTTCTTCGCTCCAGCCGCTTAAACCGCCCATGCTGAGAAGGACGGCGTCATAGCCAAGCTTGCGGGCAATCTCTGTTTCCTCCACAGCCTGCTCCGTGGGGCCGCAGACACCGGCCACCATCATGAACGGCCGATCGAGCTCCGCCCTGCGAACCTCTTCTGCCGCAAGTCGCAACACGGGTTCATACAAGTCGATGCCCTTGTCGCGGATTTCGAATTGAGTCGAATGAACGCCGACCGCAATACCGCCTGCACCGGATGCCGCATAATAACGCGTTAATGCCCGCTGGCGTCGTTCGTCCAGCTTCCGATTCTCATCCAATGCCAGCGGGTGAGCCGGTATAACGAGCCCTTCATGCAGAGCTTTAAGCTTCTCGGGGGCCAAACGTTGAGTTGTAGGAACCTGTCCGCTCATTAGAATTTCCCCTTTCTCTCTTGGAAGTGAGTCGGCTTATTCCAGCTCTCGCCGCCGGATTGTACCCATGCTGCGGTCCAGTCGAGCATCTGCAGCAGAGACACCTTCGGATAACCGAACAGCTGGTGGGATTTCGCAGCATTGTTCAGGAGTGCAGTCTCGGATTCCGTACCCGTAAAGGTCACTTCCTTGCCCATCCGTACCGCCAATTCCTGTGCCGCCCAGCGGATCGACATCGTCTCCGGTCCCGTAATGTTGATGATTTCAGGAGGCGAGCTGCAGTGCAGGAGCGAACGGAGCGCCATCTCGTTGGCATCCCCTTGCCATATGATATTCGCATACCCCATCGCCAGGTGAATCGGCCGGTCCTCGTGGATCGATCTGGCCAACTCATGCAGAACGCCGTAACGCATGTCGATAGCATAATTCAGGCGGTAGATCGCCATCGGCGTACCATTCTGGTGAGAGAAATATTCAAAGACGCGCTCTCTGCCGAGACAGGACTGCGCATACTCTCCGACCGGCTCCGGCGCTACCGATTCGTTGACTCCGCCGCTGCCCACCGGTGAGAACGGATACACATTTCCTGACGAGAACACCACCATGCGAGATTGCTTGAATTTCTCGGCCACCCGGCCCGGCAAATACGAATTCATCGCCCAAGTAAAATATTCACGACCGGTCGTGCCGAATTTATTGCCCGCCATATAGATCACATTAGGAGTCTCGGGCAGCTGCTGCAGCTCCCCATCGTTCAGCAGGTCGCACGAAATCGTTTGGACGCCCGCCTCCTCCAGCTCGCGTCTGGCCTCTTGGTTCGAGAACCGGGATACGCCGATGATCCGTTTGCCACCACCGCCTTCACGTACGGCATTCGCTGCCAGCCTTGCAAGGCTGGGACCCATCTTCCCGCCGACACCCAGCACAAGGATATCCCCCTCCAAAGACGCCAGGTCGGCAACAAGCTGTGCTGAAGGCTCAGCCAGCTTCGCTTCTAATTCTGCAACGGTTAACATGAACAATCTCCTCCTCCGATTGATGATTCATCCTCATCATACGGCCTCGCTTGATATAAAGACAAATCTTTAAATTGTCTTTAAATAGGCAGCGATGTGCCATTATACTCGCAGATTTGCTTCCGGGAAACGGGGACTTTCACCCCCCGGCGGTCGAGCTGCAACCATCTTCATGACAGCATAAGAGAAACGTCTATCCACGTACTTTCTCAGTAGACAGACCGCGTTTAGAGGAAGTTTTTCTTGCGAGATAAGGATGCTAAGCCTCGAATGTTTATACTTTCTTATCTCTTAAAAAAAGCCCCCTGATCTCAGGGAGCAAACGAAACGTTCAGCACGATGTGTCGAAGCACGAGAAAGGCAATGATAAAGGAGGCTGCCAGCCCCAGCATCGTGAAGATGACGATTTTCTCAACGCGAGTAAATTTGACCTTCGTTTTATTCATCACAATCACCTCGACTTCCATTATAGTACAAATATGATACTTTATTCCAGAAACATAAATCTGAAGATTTGCCTTGGCCTTCCTCTGGATTTTATGTGCGTCTTTTGATGCATCCGGGTCTGCTCCTGCCGTTATTCGTCTTTCATTCGTTTTTCCTCGTCCTTTTGGTCTTCCGGATGCCCTTGCTCAGATGCCGGCCCGTTATTGAGCAGCTTTCGTTTACGGACTACCTCTTCCCGTTTCCGCTGCCCCGATCTTCGCGCCAGCCATAGGATGAGCAGAACGAAGACCGCGATGAACAATACGGGAAGCGAGCCGGAAAGGATGACGATAATCCATTGGACGATGATGGTGATCACGTCGATGCTGCCCTGAAAAGCTTGGGAAATCCGCTGCCCGAGCGGTGCCTGAATGGCGGACGTTTTGGGATCATCCTTTTTTTGTGGCGTCTCGTAAAGCCTGATTTCTACCGTGGAATAAGACACGTTTTGGTCAATGTAACGCATTCGGCCTTTCATCTGCTCGATTTCCGATTGGATGCGCTCCAGCTCGTTGGCAAAAGCGACAAGGTCGGCCGTTTTGGTCGCTTTTTTCATGAAGGCGACGTACTGCTCCTCCATGATTTGCTTGGCCTTGAGCCTGGATTCCAAATCGACGTATTCCTCAGTCACGTCCTGCCCTTCGATGCTTCGCTGCAGGTTTTCATGCGCAATGTTCTCCAAACGGTTTAAAAAGGAGGAGAAATCGTTTGCAGGAACTTTCACAATAAACGTGCCGCCTTTTTCGTTGCTGGACTGGGTTTCGCTGAAATTAACAATATAACCGCCAGAAAGCGTCACTGTGTTCCGGACTTCCGACTGCGCTTTTCCATAGTCCTGAATCTCCATCACGATATTCGCTTTGTACATCAGCTTTTTGTTGAGCCCGGCTGATAAATCCTGCGTATTAAACCCTGCGCCGGAAGCCTGGGCAGACGATGGCATATTCGGAAGCTCGGCATCCGCCGATGCCGGCTCCTCGACGCTCTTCTTGCTCGTCACCGCCATTTCGTTTTTGGCTTCCGCCTCACCTCCATCTGTTTTGATTGAGGCTTGATCCGCCCTTGTTTCTTGCGATTCGACGGCCGCGGCACCTCCAGCGCTTTTGTCTTGATAACCCGAAGAGCAGCCGCCGACCAGCAATACGATAAGCATCAAAGCAGCAATCCATGAACCCCGCTTTCTCATACTTCAACCCCCTGAAGATAAATATTTTCCGTTTTATCTACTAACGGTTCCATCATCTGGAAGGTTGCGGGCGCGCTAAAGAAATTTATCAAGGCGGGGCCTTTGCTCCGAGAAACCTTTGCCCTCTCCATGCATCGCTTCGCCGCACACGGTAAGTACGAACGTCAATGTCAATGCACACCGGTAGGTTCAATCTGGCCTGCTGCTTTTCCGGAACTCTCCCGGCAGATAGCCTGTCATTTCGCGGAATACCTTAAAAAGTCACTTTATATCCCCGCATTGTGGAACCTGGAACGTATTCGCCATGTCGATATGGCACTATCTTGCCTTTTTCGTTCAAAACAGCGCAGAAAAAGCGCCTCCTTTCGTCGCGTAACGAAAGGGGCGCCCGTTCCAAAGCAATTTCACAGCTCTATTCCAAAAACGTAAATCTGAAAATCTGCCTTGGTCTCCCCCTCGGCACCTTCTCGATTCCGGCAATCTCGACCAAGTCGTTGTCGGTCCACAGCTGGAGCAGCCGATGTGCACTGCGGACGGTAATGTCCAGCAGGTGAGCGAGCTCGTGGACCTTGTATTCATATTTACCCGAACGGGCACGCTGGTTCAGCAGCTTGCTCAAATAGGCACTCGTCATACCCGCGTCCTCTGCCCGCTTGATCAGCTCTGCATCTGTAAAGGACAGCACCTCCTGCACAGGGTCGGCCATCTCCAGCGGTCCTATCAGCGTTCCATCCTCCCGGACAATAAAGCAGGCGTTACCGCCAACCTCCTTGGATTTCCGCATCGCGATGCGCGCATTGGTTCCCGCCATGCTGGCCGACTGGCCGAATCCCATGCCGATGCTGAGCGAAATACCATAGGTTTTGTTCACGTCTTTAGCCAAGGGAATCGTTTTGTAACCTCCGGTTTCCCGTTCAAAGATGCCGCGCGTCGTGAAGAACAGATACTCGTCACCGCCCAGATGGGTCAGATAGCCATCCAGCGATTCCACATAATCGAGCACCATCCGGTGAATATCCAGCTTCAGCTTCTGCACCTCGTGCTCATTATTCCGTCTTAACGCCTGGGTTCCGAAATCGTCTATATTAATCATCCCGACCACGATCTGGCCTTCCCGGCTACGGCGGGATGCCGTGGACAGCAAAGCCCGCTCGAGCGATACCACGATATCCTGATCGGAAGGCAGCAGCCATTCATTAGGGACCCCAAGCCTCGTCAGTTCATGGGCCACCGATTCTACGCCCGTGAACGCAGCAGAGCAACCGCCGGATTCATATTGAAGACGGTGAAAATCAATCAGATTCCTCTTCGGGGCATAAGCCGGTCCATCGTAAATAACAGCTTGTACAGCCGGGATACCCAGATCCCTTATCGTCCGGACCACCATCGTCTCGGTTAAAGTATCCACCGATATGCCACCAGCCAGTCCTCCCCGCTGCCCGGCATGGAACAGCGCTTTATATAAACCCGCGTCCGTGACGGGGACATAATGCACAGGGATTGTGACCTGTCCGAGCTCCTTCACCTTGCGCTGGGACAGCGGATCCGAGAGGAACAATACCTCAACCTCGCCTCCGATCCGCTCAGCCAGTGCCGGCGCTTCGTCATCATCCTGAAAAACAAGCGGCACGGGGTCAAAGGAAGGAAAGG
Source organism: Paenibacillus sp. 2KB_20 (assembly GCF_052115765.1). Lineage (NCBI taxonomy): Bacteria > Bacillati > Bacillota > Bacilli > Caryophanales > Paenibacillaceae > Paenibacillus > Paenibacillus sp. 2KB_20. The sequence continues at coordinate 250,170 of NZ_JBFRHH010000002.1, forward strand.
TTTCAATGACCTTCATGATTTTATCAACGATCGTCTGGGTTCCGATAATACCGATACGAATTTGCTGGACAGGGAGTTGCCTCCGCTCCGTCATATCTCCTTCACTCCCATCTTTCCCATTGCCGAGAAGCCGCTTATCGGCAAGCCGGCATGGATACCTAAATCATACCCGCTATCGAATATTTGGCAAGTGAAATTGGCCAGCGGGATTCATTACTTTTCAATTCCACCCCTGCTGCCTGCCACCTATAATTCCCTACAAAAAAAGAGCCATTACGGCTCTTTAATAGGCTTTCTTTAATATATAACGAATCCATAAATCATGCGCACGGTGCGCGGTCCGGGCATGCTTGGATGCGATCGACCATATGCCGATTATTCACCATGAGGCTACCAGCCCAGATCCAGGGTCTCCCCCGTCTCCGCATAGGTCTTCAGAATGCTCATGACCATCCACCAGCTGTCCGCCGCCTTGGCGCGGGACGGATGATCCGGCGTGTATTGATCATTGACGAGCGTCAGCTTGGTACAATTCCCTACCGGCTCGAGGGTGAACGTAATCCGAGACTCCAGCTCCTCATGATTCGCGTAATACGACGGACCCGGATGTTCGGACAGACTCAGTCTCTTCTGCGGCTCATAAGCCAGAATCTTCCCATAGACATGAACCGTCTCCTCTCCGTCATTCCCCGGACCCACATAAGCGTAAGGCTCCCCGATTTCAAATGAAGATCTCAGCTCGCTCCCGAAAAAGGTGGCCCGAGTTCCCTCCGGCAAAGTTAAGACATCCCATACCTTCTCCGGCGAAGCACCGATATAAAACTCATAATGTAACGGCTCCATTTTAGTTTCCTCCTACCATCCATGAAATACGCAGTAAGACCGGCTTGTCCTCCTGTGATATGATGATGTTATCAAGAAGCTGAGATCCAAGTATTGTAAAAATGCGACAGGCTGCAACCTGCAGAATCACTTCAAGCACAAGTCCCGTGTGAGGGCCAAGTGGTCCATCGATCCTGGCCTGTTACGGATTATCGGAGGTGTTTATGTATCCATGATTCAGCATCCTCATCAGTCCAGCCTCGGCATTTTGAACATGAACAGAGCCGGAGAGAAGTTCCAGCTCCTGCGAGTTCCCCCATCCAAGGACCTTTCCTATTTCATCAAGCATTACTGGATCATTCATTGGGATTTAACCGATCAGGAGCCTTATCTGCAGGATGTTGTTCCTAATCCTTGCTCCAACTTGGTGGTTCAGCCCCATCGAACCGCTTTTTATGGCGTATCCAGCACCAGGCATTCCCACCATCTGGAGGGCATTGGACAAGTATTCGGAATCAAGTTCAGACCCGGCGGATTCTATCCGTTCGTGAACACGTCCATGGACCGTTTGACGGATTCCTCCATAGGGACCATGGAGATTCTCCAAGCCGAGCCCTATACGCTGGAGCAGCAGCTATTGACCGCAGAGGAACCGGAGCAAAAGGTTAGGTACATGGAGGAGCTTATTCGCCGCGTTCTTCCCGAAGAAGATGAACAGATCGAACGGATTCATACCATCATTGATCGGATTCATCACAACCGGGACATCATTCGGGTCGAGCAGGTTTGCGAATGGTTCCAGATGAGCCCGAGATCACTTCAGCGCCTGTTCAAGCAATACGTCGGGGTAAACCCTAAATGGGTGATTCGCCTGTACCGACTGCAGAATGTCGCCGAGATGCTTGAAGGCCTTGATCATCAGGATGTGCTGGAGCTGGCCATGGACATGGGTTATTATGACCAGTCGCATTTTATCCGGGATTTTAAAGCGGTGATCGGTAAAACACCAGAAGTTTATATAAAGGAACGATAAACCTGAAGGAGGAAACAGCATGTATACGATACAGGCGATCGGAACGATCCATAACGAAAGAAAGGCGATTCAGGATGATTACTGGGGGGATGTTATCTCAGAGATCAGGCTGGGCAAAGAATGGGATGAATGCTCCCTGGATGGGATTGAAACGTTCAGCCACCTTGAAATCATCTATGTATTCCATCTCGTCCAGGACGACAGCATTCAGTACGCGGCGAGACATCCGCGAAATAATCCGAGCTTTCCCAAGGTCGGTATCTTCGCCCAGCGGGGCAAAAACCGCCCCAACAAGCTAGGAGCCACCATGGTGGAGTTGGTAAGCAGAGAGGGCAGATCCGTTTTCGTGAAAGGGCTGGATGCCATAGACGGGACTCCCGTCGTTGATATCAAGCCTGTCATGGAGGAATTTTTGCCGAAGACAAAGACCAAGCAGCCCGAATGGGCTACGGACATCGTGTCCCGTTACTGGGAATAATGATTGAGCAATCCATCGTACAAAAACAGCGCTGCCGCGCCTGTCCCTGAGGTTCAAGGGACTGGCCTGGCCAGCGCTGTTTCTATGGAGTCCATTTCTGTTAAGCCTACTCCTCGTGCATGACGAATTGAGCAATATTCTTACTGTGGTCTCCGACACGTTCCAAATTGCTCAGAATATCCAGATAGACCGCTCCGGAGTTTCCTGTGCACAGATTCTGGTTCAACCGCTGGATATGACTCTTGCGGAACCTGACCTCCATCTCGTCCAATTGCCGCTCATAGTCCAGCACCTCTTGAGCTGCGGCCACGTCATTATGCTCCAACGCAGCCAGCGCCCGTTCCACCGCCTTGTCGGCTAAGGACAGCATTTCCTTCAACTCGCGCCCGGCTTCCTCTGAGAACTCAACCTTTTTATTGATGCTGAATTCGGATAGCTCCACGATATTTTCCGCGTGATCGCCGATCCGCTCAATATCGTTCACCAGTTGGAACCAACCGGAGGCTTTTTCGGACTCGCCTTCCGGCAACCCGTTCTGCTGCTGGATTTTCACCATATAATCCGTGATTTTTCGATTCAATTCGTTAATAAGCTCTTCCTTCTGCAGGGCGAGTTCCCCCACCCGGGATTCCCTGCTGAAAAAGAAAGTAGACGCATCATTGAGAGTCTCCCGGGCATACTGCCCCATGCGCAAGATTTCATGCTGTGCTTGTCCAAAAGCAACCGCCGGTGTGGCCAGCAAACGTTCATCCAGATAAATCGCCTTAAATTCAAACTCCTGCATCTTGCCAGGAATAACCTTGGTTACGATCCATGCCAAAGCCGGAATTAATGGCAGGAAGATCAGGGCATTGGTTGTATTGAAGATGCCGTGAGCGTACGCAATTTGCATACGGATATTGACGCCTTCGCCCAGCCATAACACAAGGGAATGCACCGGAATCAACAGAATCATAAAGATAATGGCACCGATGACGTTAAAGATAACGTGAACCAGAGCCGTGCGCTTCGCTGCGACCGTTGCGCCGATCGAGGCGAGCACTGCGGTAATGGTTGTCCCGATGTTATCGCCAAACAAGATCGGTAACGAACCTTTCAGGTTGATCATTCCTTCGTCTGCAATGGTCTGCAATATGCCGATGGTAGCGCTTGAGCTCTGGACAACCATCGTGAATATAGTACCTACAACGAGCGCCAGGAGAGGCTGATCCTTCAACTGGATCATGAAGTCAGTAAAGGCTGGAAGCTCACTGAGCGGCTTCACGCCACTGCCCATGGTGGATAGCCCCAGAAAAAGGGTACCAAAGCCAAAGACCACCTGGCCGATATATTGGAATCTTTTCTTGTTAAAGAAAAATAAAAAGAACGCCCCTACCGCAATAATGGGCAGTGCATATTCTTCGATTTTAATCCCCACGATAAATGCAGTCATCGTCGTGCCGATATTGGCCCCCATAATGACGCCTATGGCTTGTCTTAGTGTCATCAGCCCCGCATTAACCAGTCCGATCGCCATCACGGTCGTTCCCGATGAGGATTGAATCAGTATCGTGACCCCGACACCGACCAACACGCCCAGTACCGGGTTGGATGTGTATCTCTCCAGCAACCCGCGCATTTTGTCTCCTGCTGACTTCTGCAGACCGTCCGACATATACTTGATGCCAAACAGAAAAATGCCCAAGCCGCCGACAAATTTAAATAGGATGTCCTGCCAATCCAAAAAATAAGTCCTCCTTTAGATGTTAATCTCGTAGTGTGGCTATAAAAACCCTTTAAATAATTTAGCACAATATCACAACAAGATATACCTATCTAAGTATCGACATATTACGAGATCGGCAGACTTATTTCGACCGATGTTCCCCGCTCTTCCTCGCTCCGGATGACAATCCGGCCATTGTGGCTCTCCATGATCCGGTGGACAATCATAATACCAAGGCCATTGCCGTCCGGCTTGGTCGTATGAAAAGGCTCCCCAATCCGCTGAAGCACGTCATCCGTCATGCCGGAGCCGTTATCCGTAAAAATCACGCGTTGATATCCTTCCTGCACATCCAGATGAATGTGAATGTTCCCGCCATGCGGCAAGGCTTCCATCGCATTCTTCAGAATATTAAGAAATACCTGCTTAATCTGATTCCGGTCACATAGAATCGTTGCATGCTGCCCGATGCATTGGGTCATGTCGATCCCGCTAAGCTCCGCCTGAATGGCAAACAAGTGGAGCACCTCTGTCAGAATTTCACCGCAGTCCTCTAGCTTAAAAACCGCAGCCTGGGGCTTTCCCAGAATCATAAATTCCCCTACCATCAGATTAGCCCGCTCCAGCTCGGACATAATCAGGTCATAGTGCCGAAGGCAGGCGTCCTTATTCGCTAACTGGAGCATTCCCTTCACTGTGGTGAGAGGATTGCGCACTTCATGAGCGATGCTTACGGCAACCTGACCGGCAAATACCAGCTTTTCCGTATTCCGCAGCACTTCCTCCGTCCGCTTCAGCTCTGTAATATCACGAAGAAAACCTACCACCCGCATGAGCTGTCCCTCACGGTCATAAGCAGGCTGAACATCAAGTATATAGTGATTCATGTTTCCAGAAATCTCAAGCGAAAGCTCTTCTCCGATGCAGATTTGCTGCCGGTGTATCACCCGCTCATAAAACTCGCCAATCGGCTTAATTCCGAAGACCGATCGACCCACATATTGAGCTCGGTTTCGGTCGCTGCCGTCCGGGCACAGCAGGCTTAAGCTGGTTTCGTTCATCTCCATAATTTGACCCGTTGCATCGGTAATGATTACGCCATAATGATTCGTTCCGAGGAGCACCTGATTCAGGGTTTGCAACTGCGTGTTCTGTTTGCGGGTAACCATCTCCCGTTCCAGGGAATCGGCCATCGTGCACAGCAAGGCATGCAAATGCGGGTGAACAAACTCCCTGTTCGTCATTAGAGAGATCGTTCCTATAATCGCCTTCCCATCCTCGCCGTGAAAGGGAGCCGAATAACATGCCATGCGATGAAGAATATGATGAAAATGGTCCTCTCCTATCAACGTAAATGGCCGTTCGTACCGGAGACACAGATCAATTGAGCTCGGACCGTCTACTTGGGAATAGCCGTTGCCTTCGGCAATACCCAAATACCGGGCTGTTTCTATAATGGTCGGGTCCCCTTCCATATCAAGAATGAATCCCTCGTTATCCGTAATTGTAATCACGACAGGGTTTCCTGATCCGGAGGAAAGGAACTTATTCACGAAAACTTGTATCACTTCAATGTACTCTTTATATTTTGCACGCCTTGCGGCCAATACCTCATCATTCAATCGATTCGTATGTGTTGGAACAAGCTCCGGGTCCATCCCCTTGTCTATACACTGCTGCTTAGTTTGCTGAATGATCTCCAGATCAGTTATTTCACCACATTGATTATCCAAAATCACATACCCCTTTTTATCATACTGCCACTTTAATGTAACCTAACGTTTATTCTATCACTTTTATCGGCAGATGGAGCCTGCCGGTAAACTTAATAGAAAGTGAACTGGCAGCCTTCATCTTAACATTTATGAATATATACGGGATAAGCAGAACTTTGGGAACATATTCTTTTATTCTTCTCCCGTTATGTAACTCTTTACAGGAAATATCCGTTTAGGATGTAAAGGAGATGAGAATCCATGTTCAAACCCAATATTGCTTACCTGTTCCTCATGGCCGTTCTATTTCTGGTAACAGCCTGCTCGAGCAATCAAGCTGAAGCGCCGACTTCATCATCCGAACCTGCGACAACTGCAGTGATTGACCACAACAGTCCGGCGGAGAACGTATTTTCATTATATAAAGAGGAGGACATGAGTACCGAGGATAAAGTCACGAACATGCTTGCTCAATTGGAAGGCATAGACTGGACAGAATATAACCGCCTGAGTAATGGCAAAACATTGGCGACTCTTGAGCTGCTGTATACCCACCGCTCCCTTATCAAACCCGAGCATTACAGAAGCCTGTTCCTGGCAACAACAAATCTCGACGGCGCCTCTGCCGAGCAATATGCCGCCATCGCAGGAGAATTATTTACCCAAGACACGGAAGGCGTGGTTCAAGCACTCGCTGATTTGAGTGACGATGCTAACAGGCAAAGTGTCATTTCCAGTATTGCTTACCATCTTGGTTACCAGGATGTTTCACAGGTGAAACAAGAGCTCGAACAATGGCAATCGAATAAGGGGCTGGATGATCCCGAGAAGAACGTCATCGCCTCCCTTATAGCCGCACTCAACAATCCATAATACCAACACACCACCCTTATCCTGCCGGTAACATCTTGCGACCGGATTCAAACGGTTTCACAAGCCTTATCTATGTCATCAATTCGAGATAACCGACAACGCAAAAAAAGCCGACCAAGATCTACATCTTAGTCGGCTCTTTGTATCGATAAAACAAGGGTACACCTTATTGGTTCAGCAGGAACTCTTCTCCGGCAATGCCTGGGGATGTCATATGGTAAGGGTCCAGGATGACCTGGATCTGTTCCTCTGTCAAAAGACCCTGCTCCAGAATAATCTCCCTGATGCTTTGGCCTGTCTTCTGGGCTTCCTTCACGAGTCTGGAGGCTACGTCATAACCCAGATGCGGGTTCAATGCCGTAATAATGCCGTAGCTGTTATCCACGAAGTACTTGCAGCGTTCCTTATTCGCTGTAAGATCGACCATCAGATTCTTGTAGAACACATCCATGCCGTTCTTCAGAATTTTGAGGGAATGCATCAAGTTGTTCGCTGCGACCGGAACCATGACGTTAAGTTCGAATTGCCCGGCTTCGCATGCCAAACTGATCGTATGGTCATTGCCGATAACTTGAAACGACACCTGGTTCATGACCTCGGCCATCACCGGATTGACCTTGCCCGGCATAATCGACGAACCCGGTTGTCTCGCCGGTACGTTCAATTCGTTCAAGCCCGCTCTCGGGCCGGAAGCCATCAAGCGGATATCGTTGCACATTTTCGAGAAGTTCACGGCACACACTTTGAGCGCAGCCGACAATTCCATATACGCATCGGTGTTCTGGGTGGCATCGACCAAATCTTCGGCTTGCTTCAAGGAGAAGCCTGTCTGCTCAATCAAATGCTGAACAACGCTGTGCATATAGTCAGGCGTTGCATTAAGCCCCGTACCTACGGCCGTCGCCCCCATATTAACGACTAACAAACCTTGCGCCGCCCGCTCGATGCGATTGATGTCACGCGTTAGAACATTGGCATAAGCCCCGAACTCTTGTCCGAGTCGAATCGGTACCGCATCCTGCAGATGCGTGCGCCCCATCTTGATGACATCGTCAAATTCCTTGGCCTTCTCCTGAATGCCGGCAACCAAGGTCCGGAACACCTCAAGCAGATCCTGAGTCAGACGGTAAGACGCAATGCGGATCGCCGTCGGAATGGCATCGTTCGTGGATTGCGACATATTGACATGATTATTAGGATTGCAGTAGAAATACTCGGCCTTCTGTTTTCCCAAAATCTCCAGCGCTCGGTTCGCCAAGACCTCATTCATATTCATATTGATCGAAGTGCCTGCTCCGCCCTGGATGGAATCGACAATGAATTCGGAACGGAGATTGCCCGCGATGATCTCGTCTGCCGCCTCTATAATGGCACTGCCTATCTTTTTCGGCAGCAGGCCAAGCTCCATGTTCGCCAGCGCCGCGGCTTTCTTAACCTCGCCCAGTGCAGAAATCAATTCTGCATGAATGGGTACCCCGCTGATCGGAAAGTTCTCTACCGCCCTAACCGTATTAATGCCGTAATAGGCTTCTACAGGAAGCTGTTTTTCCCCCAGAAAATCTTTTTCAATTCGATACTGCATATCCATGGACAACATCACCATCGCCTTTTGATTATTTTGTATCATGCCTGTCACCTGTTATCATCCAGCTTGCCCGGATATATACAGAATTCTGCCTTCCCACTTGAAATCCTCTATAGCTTACGCGTTTTGTTAGAGAATATTGATTGATATGTGCGAATGCGCAAAAAAAGAGACTTCCTTTAAGTATAAATACCCAGAAAAAGTCCCTCTTACCCAACCAGGGTGATTCCGTCTATGGACACCGATTGGGGCACACATGAACTAGACCAGGGTTGTCTTCCTATACGGAGGAAAACCTAACGAGATGACGGCTCCTCCCTCTTTCCGATTTCCCGCCGTGATCAGTCCTCCACAGCGTTCCACGATGGCGCGGGCAATCGCCAAGCCCAGGCCGGATTCCCCGTTCTTGCCCTTCACGAAACGGTGGAACAAATACGGAAGCAGCTCCTCGGATATGCCTTCGCCATCATCGGAAACGGTGAGCAATACCCGGCCATTTTGGATACCGGCTTGAATGTATATATGCTTGCTCGCGTGCCTTGCTCCATTCGATACGATGTTCAGGAGCGCTTGCAGCAGCTTATCCCGGTCAGCATACACCATTAACGATTCGTTATCGCCGTATGAAGGATGCACGAACAGTCCTTTTTTCACCAAGACCGGATTGACTCTTTCGATCGTTTCTTCCACGAGTTCCTTCAAATTGACCGCCGTTGCCTTAAATATATCATCCTCGCTATCCAGCTTCGCAAGCAGCGTCATCTCGGTTACGATATTCTTCATGCGGCTGCTCTCACTCATAATAATATCCAGCCCTTTGCGGATCTCTTCCCCTTCGAATACCCCGTCCCGAATTCCCTCCGCATAGCCGGATATGGACATGAGCGGCGACTTTAGCTCGTGGGAGGCATTCTGGAAAAATTGCTTCTGCACATGGTTGTACCGCTCCAGCTCACCCGCCATTTCGTAGACGGACTCTGCAACTGCGCCGATCTCCCCGCTTGCGGACACACGCCGGACTTCGGAGAACTGGCGCTCCTTCACCTTCTTCAATTCTTCGCGCAGATGCATAAGCGGCTTAATCAGCCTCTTGGTAATGAACAGGCTTAAGATCACCATGATCACGGCCCCTACGCCAAATACGAGCATCAAGCGCCCCAGCAGCGCCTGCTCAATGGCCTTGATCTTGCTGATCGGCGTAATCAGCGTTACCGTTCCTTGGGGAACTGCCGTGACTTCTGTCAGATACATGTCACTCTTCGCCGCGATTTGGAAGGTTGCCGTGTCTTCCGGCGTAATTCGGGCTATCTCCGTATATGGATAGGAATGAGCAGCTGCCATAGGAGCTACCACATTACCTTGAGCATCTTGAATAATGACTTCCACATCCGCAATCCGCGAAGAAGTATAACCACTGACGGCAATCGGCGTACTATCGATTGGAAGACTCTGTGCGGCGGCCGTCTCCAGCTTTGCCGATAGTTCGGCACCGATGGACTGCATGTCCTTGCGCTGCGTACCGATAAAGTGATCCAGCAGCACGTAATGAATGACAACGGCCGTAACGGAAAGCACGAGTATTAGCGATAAAGCAAAAGCAAGATTGATCTGATGCACCAGCTTCATATCAACGTTTCCTCCCCATCCGTTCTCATTCGGTATCCATGTCCCCATATGGCCTCGATCGGCAGCTGCTCCACTTTCTTTCGCAGTCGTTTGATGAGATGGTCGACCGCCCGGTCGCTTCCAAAATAGTCGTCCCCCCATACGGAGGTCAGCAGTTCGTCCCTGGTAAACGCACGGTTCGGATGCTCGGCAAACACTTTTAGCATCTCGAATTCCTTGTTCGTCATATCCACTTCTTCCCCGTTCCAGAATACGCGCCGCTCCTCCAGCATTAACTGAAGCCGTCCATTGCTAAGCTCCGGGGAAGCGGCCGCAAGCCGCGGAACGCTCTCCGCCTGATTGAATTTGTACCATCGATTTAGCTGCCGTTTGATTCGGGCAACCAGCTCGCGGGGACTGAATGGTTTGACCATATAGTCGTCGCTTCCCAGCTCAAGCCCCAGTATTTTATCCACTTCGCTATCCTTGGCAGAGATCATGATGATCGGGACCTCGGCTTCCGCACGGATCCGCCGGCACAATTCGAAACCGTCCATGCCGGGCAGCATAATATCCAGCACCCACATATCCGGCGGGTTCGTTCTCCACATCTCCCACCCTTCCTCAGCCGTGCCAAGGCCCACGGTTCGATAGCCTTCCTTGCGCAAATAAGCCTCCACTAAATTTCGTATATGCTGATCATCGTCAATCACGGCGATGAGATAATTTCGGTTCATATCCATGTACCTCCGAGCTTCGTCTCCTCCCAGTATACCAAGCTCCGGGATGATGAAGGGGAATGCCATTATTTTTCCACAAATACACCAATGTTCTGCCAATGCTGATTCGTACACTGGGTACTGTAAGACAAACCAACCCGATAAGGAGTGTTATACGATGAAACACAAACTGTTTGGTAAACTTGCCCTATCCGCTGCCCTGCTGGGATCAGCCGCCCTGCCCGTACATGCCTCTGGTGCTGATACCCCAAGTGACGTACCGAATCAAACAGGCAAAAGCGCGCCTCTTAAAACTACTGCAACCATCTCCATTCTGCCGAATCCGCTGGAATTGGCTGAGAAATACGCACCGGAAACGGTACAGGATTGGAAGGAGACGCTTGAGAAGTACGGCAAGCTTGCCGGAGCTGAGGGAACATTCTTTTTCTCCGACGCTACAACTGCAGTTGCCGGAGAGATGAAGCCGGTTGTGGCTGAAGGCGAATTCGAGGTTTCCGTTGCTATGAAGACTTCTCCGGCAAAAGATATCCAGGAATTAATAGACAGCGGGGACATCAAGGAATTCAAAGCAACCCAGATTAAGGACGTTATCACGCCGCTTGAAGGCATAAGGCTGGAAAGGGCCGAAATGGTGAATGCAGAGTCCGGTGAAGTGAAATACGACGTGATCCAAGGCGAGACAGCAAGTTTCGCGGCAGTGAAGATCAGTGATGCAGCAAGTTTCGAAGTGAAGATCAACGATGAGGATCTGGCGTTCATCCATGCCAGAATCGATCTCTTCAAAGCGGTGGATTCCAAGGACTCCGACTCTATCAAAAAGGCGCTGACGAAATTGCTGGACCAATACAAGGAACAGATCGCCAAGCTGGAAGCTGAAGCGAAGTAAGGTTATACGGAGCAGCATATGTCGGCGCAAGCCGATCCTACTTAAAGCACAAACAACCCTTGCCGGTGCCGCGGCAGGGGTTGTTCTTCTGTATAGGCCTATATCACGATTTTTTCGTCATGACCTTCATCAGTTTAACGGCAGAGCGCACCCGGGGCCGCTTTAAGTGCTCTTCCACATAGCGGTAATCCGTCAGGATCACTTTGGCATCCCGGAGTCCGTAAGCAAAATCGTCATCGAACAGCAGCCGATACTCCCATACCCGCTTCTCCCAATTTGGGATATTCGCCAGCATCCATTCATCTTCCGCTCCTGGATGGACATAGGTTTCGCTGACTCCTTCAGGAAGTCTGTACAGCTTATCGATGAGCGATTGCTTGAAGCTTTCGTAGGTCTCTCCCTCGACAACAGGAAACGGATGCGAGAGCAGATAATCCGGGATTGGCACGCCAAACGTATCAGCAAGGCCTGAGGCGAGCGCAACCGGACGCTCGATATTCGGCAGCGAGCTGAGCAGCGGATCCTCCGGGTAGATATAGCGGAACAATCGTGCGGGGAGACGCCAACGCGAAGTCTTCCACAGCATCTGCGGAATGAGGCTTCGCCCCGTTTCCATCCCGTACAGGCTGCCCATATGATTATCCACATGACTGATCCGAATGCCGGCCTTGCTCGCCAGCCGGTACTGCGCCTCAAGCTCTTTTAACACAGCACCTGTCTCTGCCCCCCGTTCAAACTCCGGAACGGTCCGGTATTGATGACCGCTGGCGTCATGAAGGGAGGAGTGCCCCGTCAAGCTGCGCCATCGCAGAGCCTCAAATTCGCTCGTCAAGGTCAGATGCAGCCCCACATTGGATTGGCGTCGGCGTGCGGCCCAGGAGGCCGCCTCTTCAAAGCCGGGAGCCACGGTCATGATGGTTGCTGAGGAGACTTTGTTCTCCTCCAGCAGATGGCGAATCGCCTCATTCATGGCCTTGCTTTGCCCGAAATCGTCACAGTTAATGATCAGTCTTCGCTCCATGGTCGTGTCCGCCTCCTATAGTTTTTGAAAATTCGATTTTGGTTGCAAACGATAACAGAAAGGAAATAGCCAGCAAGCACAATGGAACGACACTGATCAAATACCTGAAGGTCGATTCCGGATCACTTCCCGGATTATCACCGCTTTCATATCCGAATATCATGCCTACCACAAAAAATGCCAGGGCAGAGATCAATCCGCTGGAACGCGTAATAAATCCGCTGACAGCCGTATAGATCCCCTCTCTGCGCAGCCCCGTCCGCTCCGCATCCTCGTCGATGATGTTGCCGCTAACCATGGCCGGCGTTACCAGAAATCCCGCCAGACCGAACCCAACGCCGATGCCTGCCAGAATCCCGCTGATCAGATCGTAACCAAACCAGAGCGGAATGACCGAAAGGCCATACACGCCGAGCGACAACCGCCATGCTCTCACACCATCCATTCTTCGGATCATCCAATACCAGACGAATACCAGCGGAATGACTGATACAAACACGGCTGCCAGCAGAATGGATACTTGATTGTCAGGGATGCTGAGCACGTATTTTGCATAAAATGGGATCGTCGAGCTTATCAGTCCATTTACCGTCTGGGCAAAGGAATTGGAGATGTTAAACACCCAAAACTTCTTATTGCGCAAGGTTTCGCGGAACGCTTGGACAAGTTTGAGCGGCTCACTTGCGGTGTACACCTCCTGCTCTCGGACGCTCATCATGCAGAGAAACATAAACACGCCGAACAGCAGTGCGTACAGAATCGCCATATTCGAGAACCCCATGGCGTCATAAATAATCGGGGTCAACGCGGTACCGATCAATAGTGCCACGACCTGGTAGCCCTGTTGGATGGCCGAGGCTTTTGCCCGGATGCGGTCTCCGCGGAACAGCTCGGGGAACAGCGCTCCATAATTGACCCATAATACGGTTGCAACAGCTTCGTACAGGATAAGGGCAACCAAAAACCACATAAATAGTCCGTTCTGCGACAACCCTTCCGGCGGCGAGAACACGAGCACGAAGGTCAGCATGAACAGCGGAATGGCGCCGAACACCCACGGCCTGCGCCGTCCCAGCCGGGTATTGGTTCGATCGGACCAATACCCCATCAGCGGATTATTAACCGCATCCCAGATCAGAAATACGGTTCGTGCCAAGGATGCAAGCCCAATGCCTAGACCCAATGTATCCACGTAGAAAAAGATGTAAAAGGAGCTGAACGCCTGGCTCGGGACCATCATGGCAAACATGCCAAGCGAAAATGAATACGGCGAATTCACCCAACTGCGCTTCATCCGTTTCCCTCCATCCGTCATGGACGATTTTGTTGTACAGTATTCTGCGGATGGCACGAATATACCTGCCTATGCGAAGGCTAAGTTGATTACGCCTACGGAACCGGACAATAGCCACGATGGGATCTTAGAATTGGATGAGCATACATATTTTTCATAGCATCGGCCAACCCTTCTAAATAAGACCGTAAAATTTTCAGAAAGGGTCTGTGCCATGGAACTCCTCAAAGATCTTCTGTTAGTGCTTGGAAGAATTTATACCATCTACCCGCTGCTCTTGGGCGTTACCTTATTCATGGGCCGCCGCTCCATCGGCGAGCTTCCCGTGTTTGACTACATCATCATCCTGTCGCTCGGTTCCGTGATCGGAGCAGACATCGCAGATCCAAAAATCGAACATATCCATACCGCCTTCGCGATCGTCGCCATCGGCGTGTTACAGAAGATAGCCTCTGTCCTTCATGTGAAGAGCCGGCGCATCGGCAAGTGGATTACGTTCGAACCGATGATTGTCGTTAAAGACGGGCAGTTCATTTATCCGAATATGAAAAAAGCCCGATACTCCATCGATAACATTTTGCAAATGCTGCGCGAGGAGCAGATATTTGACATAGCTGAAGTCGATATGGCGGTATTGGAGCCGAGTGGCGTCTTATCCATACTGAAAAAGATGGAGAAGACCGCCGTCACGCTGGAGGACCTGAAGTTAAAACGGCCGAATTCCGGGCTTTCTTACGCCGTCGTCAAAGAAAGACGCATTCAGACGATCACCCTCCAAAAATTAAACCTTACCGGGAAATGGCTGGAGACTCAGCTGGATGAGCGGGGAATCCCGCTCGATCAGGTGTTCTTTGCTTCACTCGATGAACAGAAGCGTTTAAACATCACCGTCTACGATAAGGAGATCCCGATCCCTCCCCTGTATCATTAATGATCCACAACAAGCCTGGCGCTGCCGCCAGGCTTGTTGTGTTCGTGACTTATTGAAGAACGATTTTAATGGCATTGCCGATCGGAGGCAGGCTCTTGGTCAGCACGGGGCTGTAATAACCGATAATCTCCGCATCGTCGGTCAATTCAGTAGCTTTCAAGGTTTTACCGTCTTTATTCACGACGACCGTCTCGGGTGTCAGATTCAGGATTACTTCGCTCGGCGATTGTTCCGTTAACCCTTTACCCTTAATCGTTACGCGTAGATTGCCGCCATCGGCATTGATATTCGTGATGACACCAGCTGTAGCGAGCTGGTCCGTCTCTTCCTTGTCCAATTTAACGCTGATTTCAAATGCATAGGTCTGAGGAGGCAGGCTCATGGTCATCGCCATGCTGTGAACCGCTTCAATCTTCATCCCTTCCGCAAGATCCTTAAGCTCAATCTTCGTGCCTTCCGCATCGCGGATGACGGTGGTCTCATCCACATTCAGAACAATTCCTTCAGTTCCCGTGCCGTTAATGTGAACGGCTTTACGATCTTCATTATTAATAATTTCACTGATTGTACCACTCGCGGTTTCCTTCTTAACATCTTCTTCGGACGAGATGCTCACCTCAGTGCCATCAACCGATACGTTAGCTTGGAGCACTTCGCTGAAGAAATTAGCCGGAACATAGAGCGTGCCCTTCACATTTACTGGCGCAGCGCCGAGGGACTTGTACATTTTGTTAACCGTATACTGGTCTTTCCCCGTTTGAACGAGGGTCCAGATCGGGGATCCCGGTTTAGTCAGCTCCGCAGAGCGGTCCTGTTGATTCCAGCCCAGTTCAAATCCGAGCGCCTCGGATACGCTCCGCAGCGGGATCATGACCTGCTTCACATCGGCGTTCAAATAACCGGCGCCGGCCACTTTCTTACCGTTAACCAGAACCCCATAATCAATTACAGCCGATATCACGACCGATTGTTGTTCCTGGTTGCCTCCAGCCTGGGGTGCTGCATAAGCCGCTGCGCCACCAGAGACAGCGATGGCCGCAACCATCAATGTCGCCGCTTGCTTCTTCCATTGTTTATTCATGCTCATCATCCTTTCTAGGTGCCTTAAATTATCATGTACTACTATACTGACGGGCGTATTAGCCAAATGTTGCAATGAAATGATAAGCGAATGTGCAAGATAGTACGCAGAAAGGCCGTTCCGGGATAGACTTATCAAGTCTTCCGAAACGGCCTCTTTATCTGACTTAGCGATGGATAAATAGCGGGTCAACAAAGCTTCTGCAATATTCCTCCGCAATCTGCTCCGCGCTGTATCCCATATCACGCATGTAGAGAATGATATCCGCGCGCGGCAGAGATGCGAGCATCACAGAGGTAAACTGAGGGTCAAGCGGCATCAGTACTCCCTGCTCCGCCGCACGCTCCAGCAGGCGCTTAATCTGGAACCGCAAAAACGTGAAGGGCGGGTTCTCGCACATAATGTTCTTGGTTTCCTCCAGACGGTCAGAGGTCAGCATCACCCTTAGCCACTCCAAATCTTCATTGAAATGCAGAATGACCTTTGTCATCACCGTCCGCAGCCGATGAGCCACCGGTTCACCTTCGCTGCTCTGAAGGTAAACGTCCAACCCCTCCATAAACCGATCGATCTTGGCTTCCATCAACGTGAAGCAAATCTTGCTCTTGCTGGGGTAACGGCGGTACAAGGTGCCTTGCCCGATCCCGGCCGTTTTCGCCACTTGATGCATGGAGACGTCCTCGACTCCGTATTTATTAAATAAAGCCTGAGCCGTATCCAAAATCTTTTGACCCAACTCGTCATACTCTTTCGGCAATGCACGCATCCCTTTCTAATTTGAACACACGGGAACCTTATGCAGCAGACTGTTCTTCTTCAACGGGTGAAGTTGTACGTTTAACAAATAAGCCCAGTACTAAAGCGATGATTGCAAGAACAAGTCCGATTACAAAAGCATTATGAAGACCGGCAACCATGCTCTCTACCGGATTGAGATCCCCGGTTGTTTCAACGTAATTTTTAGCACCTGCTGTCATGATGCTGATAAAGAGCGCCATACCTACGGCTCCTGCTACCTGCTGCAGTGTATTCATGATGGCTGTTCCATGCGGATACAGCAAGCGCGGCAGCTGATTCAACGCTGTAGTCTGGGCCGGCATCATAACCATCGAAATCCCTATCATCATCATAACATGAAGGAAGATGACATAACCACCGGTCCATGAAGAGTCGATGCGCGAGAACAGGAAAATGGCGACGCTCAAGAGAGCAAGACCCGGGATAATCAGAACTCTCGGTCCGAATTTATCGAATAGCTTTCCTGTAATCGGCGCCATCAATCCGTTGATGATACCGCCTGGCATCATGACAAGGCCAGCTGCAAGCGCAGTTAAGCCCAGTGCGTTCTGCAGGAACAATGGCAGCATGATCATGGTGGAGAACATGCTCATCATCAGCACCAGCATCAGCACGGTTACGAGCGAGAACATCGGAAATTTGAAGGTACGCAGATCCAGCATCGGTTCCTTCATCTTCAGTTGGCGCCATACGAAGAGCAGCAAGCTGATAGCCCCTGCCGTAATGCACCATACTACCTTCGGATCAGACCAAGTGCCTTCTCCGGCACTGCTGAATCCATATACGATACCCCCAAAACCGATAGTAGACAGAATAATCGAGATATAATCGACCTTCGGCTTGGTCAGGATCGATACGTTCTTAAGGAAAACCGCTGCAAATGCAATGGAGAACGCAGCAAGCGGAATAACCAGATAGAACAACCAGCGCCAGTTCAGCGCGTCCACGATCAAGCCGGACAGCGTCGGTCCGATCGCCGGAGCAGTCATGATGACAAGACCGATCATCCCCATGGCGGCTCCGCGATTCTGAGGCGGATAAATACTAAGTATCGTGTTCATCAGAACCGGCAGCATAAGCCCCGTTCCGACCGCTTGCAGGATACGCCCTACCAGCAGCACCCCAAATACCGGTGAAAAGCCGCAAATAATCGTACCTATAAGAAATAGCGTCATGGCGCCTATAAACATCTGTCTTGTCGTGAACCACAGCTGCAGCAGCGCCGTGACTGGCACCAGAATACCGACAACCAGCATATAGGATGTTGAAAGCCACTGTACCGTAGACTCTCCAATACCAAACTGCTCCATCAAGCTTGGGAAAGCGATGTTCAGCAGTGTCTCATTCAAGATGGAAACGAACGCGCCAATAATCAGCGCGGCAACAATCGGCCCTCTCTTTATTTTACTTAAATCAATCTTGGCCGAACTTGGCCCCACTCCCATATCCAAGAGCTTATCCTCCCTTATCTCTGTATACACGGACAATTGTCCGGTAATGCGTTTTTTATTGTAACGGACAATTGTCCGCAGGTCAACTGAAAATTTTCATTGAATTTTCAATAAAAGAAAAATGGATGCCGTCCATGGTACGAATCCGCTGGGTCATGCAGTGGACACACATAGAATTACCGGCTGTAATCTTCTTCACAAAAAAAGGATCCGCCCTACGCCGCAACTTAGGACAGATCCTTCGATTTTAGTATTCACGCACGTCGGCTCCGTGAGCCGTTACGTATTCAGCGCAATCTTCTCCTTGTATACTCTGGCCCAGCCCTCCAGATTGTTCGTAACGATCAAGAGCTCAGGGTATTGGGCAAGAGATGCCAGTACAGCCTCATCATCCGGCGTCCAGACAATGAGCTGAACCCCCCGCTTGCGCGCTTCCTCCATAAATGAAGGGGTCACGTACACATATTTAACGGACACATAACGAGCGCCGATCTCCTCCAGGTAAGGGAATACCGATGGCGTAGCTCCATATATCACCAGGCCCAGCTCGATTTCAGGGTCCAGGGAACGTGCTCGTTCAATGGAATAATGATCGAAGGAAGTGAGGAATACCTGCTTCTCCATGCCTGTATCCTTGATCACGTCAATAACCTTTTGTTCCAGGCCGGGATAGGTATCCCCCATCTGCTTCAGCTCAATGTCAACGATCATCCGATCCTTGGCAAAGCGCAGAGCTTCCTCCAGCGTGGGAATGACCTCTCCTGAACCTGCATCCAGCTTGCGTATTTCATCCAGCGTGAAGGCATTGATTGCCCCTGTTCCGTTGGTCGTCCGGTTTACCGTTGGATCATGGATCACAACAGGCACGCCGTCCTTCGTCAGCTGGACATCCAGTTCCAGGTGCGAGAAGCCAAGCTCCAACGCTTTCCGAAAGCCCAGCATCGTGTTCTCCGGGTATTTCAGCGGATACCCTCTATGAGCCAATCCCCGTACTTCCATGTACCATTCCCTCCAAACTTAAGTCGATTGATGGCCTCGATCACGGCCAATACCGTACGTTAACGGACTGAGTTACGTAATCGGGATGCCATTTGAAGCTCTATAGGACTGTTCGCCATGAACCTTCCGATCCCTGCTGTCTGCAGCAGATCATAACCTTCGGGAGAAAACAGAGAGACGGCATGGCGGTGTATCCTTGACCACCGTTTCCATACCGTCTAGAATACCTGCTTCATCCGGTTATGTGGTTATTTAAACGTCGAATTCGCCATCGCGGCCACGATATGCTTCTGCATGACCGTAAAGACCAGCACGATCGGGATAATCGCCATAACGCTGGACGCCATAATGACATTGAAGAACATGGCTTCATTTCCGGCAATGGAGTCCCTCAGCATCGCAATACCTACCGTTAGCACGCGCATGTCGTTGTTATTAGTCATGATTAGCGGCCAGAAATACGAGTTCCAGGACGAGATGAAGATCAACACGCCCATGGTAACGATCGTCGGCATCGCCATCGGGAATAAAAGCTTGTACAGTATGGAGAAACGACCGGCTCCATCCACGCGTGCCGCTTCCAGCACGTCGTTGTTAATCGATTTGAACGCCTGCCTGAGCAGGAATATCGCGTAGGCGGAAGCCCCGTGAGGCACGATGAGCGCCCAGAATGTATTCAGCCAATCCAGCTTGGACATCATGACGTATACCGGAACGAAAATAACCTGCTCCGGCACGATCAATGCGGCGAGAACGAGCAAGAATAGAGCGTCCCGTCCCCAGAATCTCCCCTTCGCAAATGCATACGCCGCCATAAGCGCCACGTTCAGCTGCAGAATAATCGTTCCGATCGCCATGAGCAGCGTATTGCCAAAAAATCGTGCATACGGGATAACCCGGAAGGCTTCGGCAAAGTTCTGCCAGGCAAAGGTTTCCGGCCAGAATGTAGGTACGGCCATCCGCATCTCAGACTGTGTCTTGAGCGCGCTGATCAGCAGCCAATATACCGGAAAGAACATGACGAGCGTCACGATCACAGCTCCGATGATACGGAGCCCCATCATGGTCTTTCGGTACTTGGCGGACCCAGCCATATAATTATCCTTCATAGTGCACCTTCTTCCTGCTGACCACCCATTGTACCAATGTTAACAGCAATATGATTACAAACAGAATCATGACAAGCGCCGAGGCTCTTCCTGTTTTGAATTCATCAAAGGCCATCGTATAGATCCAGTACACAATCGCGTTTGTTGCCTTGAGCGGGCCGCCGTCCGTCATGACGTCAATGGACTGGAACACCTGCATAGAGGAGATAAAGCTCGTGATGACAAGAAACAGTGTCATAGGCGACAAGAGCGGCAGCGTAATGTTGCGGAACTGCCGGAACTTGCTGGCTCCATCAATCGAAGCCGCCTCATAATACTCGGCCGGAATCCCGCGCATGCCCGCAATAAAGAGAATCATCGCAAAGCCGACGCCCTTCCAGATCGAAACGGCAACCAGCGCCGGCAATGCCGTCGAAGGGTTGGTCAGCCATTCGACCGGATCCATGCCGAACCAGGAGACAATGGAATTCAGCAACCCATATTGCCCGTTGTAAATCCAGGTAAATACCATGGCGGCAACAACCATCGAGACATAATACGGCATGAAGATAACGCCACGCATGAAACCGAACAACCGTGAGGATGACACGTTGAGCAGCAGCGCCAGCAGTAGCCCGATGACAAGCGTGAACACTACGTCCATAACAGTGTACAAGAACGTGACCTTCAAGGAGTGATAGAAATCCGGGTTTGACAGCAAGCGCGTATAGTTATCGACGCCCACGAACTTCTTCATGGGCCGCGTCATATTCCAGTTCGTAAAGCTGATGTACACGGAATAACCCAGAGGATAATACAGGAACACGCCCATGAATAACAACGCCGGGACCGCAAACGAGAAGTCCTTCCACTTCTCGATCAACGTATGGGAGATCCGTTTAGAGACCGAAGCGGTCGCCCGATTGGACGCCGCCTTTGTCATATGTTTATTGGTCTCCATAGGCATCACTCATAGTCAGCCAGAATATCGTTGATCTTCTTGGCTGCATCCTGCATAAGTGGTGTCGGATCTTTTTTGTTCAGCACCATTTCCCCTACGACTTCTTTGTAAACTTCGCTGAATTCAGGGTAAGCCGGGTGCTGCATGCGCGGTGTCACTTCGTCAAAGTGCTCGTATACCGCTCTGTATTGCGGCCATCTTTCGAAATATTGATCGCCTTCCTCAGACTCGATTGCGGATTTTCTTGTCGGCAGGTATCCAACGGATTCAGCCCACTTAATGTTTTGCTCCGCCGAAGTCATGAACTCGATGAATTTCCAAGCCGCTTCCTTCTCCAGATCCTCGGCACCGTCCATCATGACGATCCCCGCGCCGCCGATGTTGGAGGTCCGTACTTTATCACCAGGGATGAAGGATACTCCAACCTCGAAGTTCGCATTCTCGCGGTACATTTTCAGCATCGCGGAAGTATGTTGTACCATCGCGATTTCACCGTTCAGGAACATTTGACGCATATTATCGGAGGCCCCTTTACCGAAGCCCATATGCATGCTGCCGTCATTTTGCCACTTGTAGAAATTCTGGAGGTAACGGAGAGAATCCTCATTCTCGACAGCCGAGGCACTCAAGTCCTCCGTCAGAATTTGTCCACCGCCGTTAATGTTCCACGGGTCATAGTACCATGTGTCCCAACCTGGAACAGAGAAAGCATAACGCGTCGTTTTTTCGCCTTCCTTTTTCGTTACTTTCGCATTGAAATCCTCGATCTCATCCCATTTCGCAGGAGGCTCTACGCCCAGCTCGTCCAGCATCGTTTTGTTGTAGACGAATACGCTGGTGCTGACGATCAGAGGGAATCCGAATTGTTTCCCGTTGTATGCATAAGCGTTCAGCATACCTTGAGCGAAATCGTCCATCTTCACTTCGTCGCGCTTAATCCACGGACCCAGATCGGCAAAAACGCCGCTATCCGCAAAGTTAGCGAGTGAAGATACCTCAACATTAGTAACGGCCGGTACATCGTTCGCTGCTACTGCAGCCGATAATTTTTTGTGAAGATCAGGATAGCCGCCTTGGAACACCGGTTCTACCGTAATATGTGGGTACTTCTTCTGGAACTCTGCGATCATGTAGTTCAAGCCTTCCAGTTGAGCATCCGCATGGGCATGCCAGTACTGGATTTTGACAGGCGTTGTATCATTCTTCATATCCATCGAAGCAGCTTCCACATCGTCGAGCGAAACCTCTCCTCCGGCACTTTCACTTCCACCGCCGCCTCCGCAAGCCGTGGTAATAACCATAAATATGGTCAGTAACATTAACAACCATGATTTCTTTTTCATAGATGATCTGTTGTCCCCTCTCGAATCTATTCATCATTCATCTTCATCACTGCTGTCTATCCACTTCATCAAATGGCCGGTTCAACTGCACGCGGATCCTAAGATGGGGGGATTCCCCCATCCAATCAACCCGTCTCCCCCTTAAAAAGCGCACAAAAATAGAGACGTCAAAAGAGCGCAACCTAAGAGCCACCACCTCCTATAAAAGCTAAAGTAGCTGCTACTCGGGTTATCTCATCGTCTCCACCCCTAGCAAATATGTAATTATAGTTAATCCATCAACCGTACAGGGAATCTTACGTCCAAAAACGCGTATCTCCTGTAGATACGAGGTCTGCACCATTTGCCAGCGCCTCATCGATTTCTTCCTCGCTTCGTAAAAAACCTCCCACAATAAGCGGACAGTGAATTTCCTTCTTCAGGTCGCGGATCACGCGGGGTATGAGTCCCGGCATTAATTCCACCTCATCCGGACGGGCTTGTCCGATCATTTTCACTGCGGTTCTTAAAGCTGTCGTATCAATGGCAAACACTCGCTGTATCGAGCTAATGCCCGCTTGGCGCGAAGCCAATACCGTATTCGTCTTCGTCGTAATAATCCCGTCGATCTTGTACGAATCCGCCAAATACTGCACAGCCGAATTATCCCGGCCGATGCCGCTTACCATCTCCAGATGAACAAACACTTTTTTGCCTGAGGAGTGAAGTCGATTAACGATATCCCTGAGTTTTATGATATCGCCTGTCATCAGGTTCACACGCTCCACCGTGCTGTTCACAGCTGCATCGATCTGTTCCAGCTTGGTAATCGAAGCGATTACGGGAAGACGCCGTGTCCTTTGATCTGCCATAAGTGCGTGTCCCCCTTCTACCGAACACTCTTATGATAAAGCGATAAGATCATGACAGTATTAACGATATGTAAAATTTGTGTTAACGGCACTCATCAAGGCTTCGATATATCATGTATACGCTTACTATTCAGTTAACAACAGATTCTGCTATATCCCTGGTTTGTTGGATTCCCCCTAGACTTAGGATCATTCGGTTCAGCGAAGAGGTTGGGATAGCGCTTTCAGAATAGCTCGCCAAACTATTTAATATCTATCATAGAGGAATGATTTAGCCATAGTCTATAGCGAAATTTGTATTATTTTGTCGAATTTAAAAGAATATCAACTCAATGTAACAAATATCATGGCGCGAACGACGATACTATGACACCGCTACACCCCAATAGAGCATGCTCTTGTTGGAGATTTACGAGAGTAAAAAGGTGTGATAATGTTTCACCCGTCCGCAGTTACGGTGCATCTAGAAAAAGGCCTCCTGCAGCGTAAGCTAAGATCGAACATGGAACAGGCCGCCCGAAAAGTTCGGACGGCTTACGGTTCCATGCTTCAAATGCACCATCGGGTCTGCTCTGCACGTAGCTTAGCTGCTCGTTCTGCAAGCCGCGCTGATCTTGCTTCACAGCTTGAGTATTAAGGATTCACATTAATCGTAAACGTCGATGTGTTATTCTTGATCGGCGTTACGGTATCGGTGATCTTCAGGTTATTAAAGGTCACGCTGCCAACGGCCGGACCTTGGTTCGGTTCCGGCATTTCGTTAGCCCAGATACCTACGCCTGATTTCGCGTCAAATGCGTCGCCGCTCTTTTTGGCCCCTGTGATCGTAATGTTCGTAAAGATCGTATCCTTGACCGGATTCTGCGGCTGCCCGCCAACATAATTGGTCTGGAACATAATGCCGTGGTAAGTCGGATCGATAATGTCCACGTCCGTTACCCGAATGCCTTGGAACACCTTCGAGGCTGAGAACAGCCACATCGCCGGGAAGGTCTGCTGGCCCCAGAAATGGCCGCCAGCACGGACAATCGAGATATTCTCGAATTGGGTCGGCGGCGATGCTCCGAAGCCGTTCATCGGGTATCCGAAATCCAGCGAGCTGATCGTGACGCCGGAATAACAGAGCGTATCCGCAATGTAGATATTACGGAACGTATTGCCGTATCCTCCATATACCGCAAGGCCCGCCGCACGCCAGGTCAGCAGCGAAGTCAGATTCTCGTAGACGTTATCCTTCTCGTCTGCCCCTCCCGCATCAATCGCGGAGAACAGAGCAAAGCTGTCATCACCCGTTGCCCGTGCCTCAATGTTGCTTACGAGATTGTTCGTGCTGCCATTGGTCATGTTGATCCCGTCAGCAAACACGTTGCGGATCCGGGAGTTGGTAATTTTCATGTAATCCGTGTTGGCTCCCCAATACATGCACACTTGGTGCTCCACCCAGATGTTATCGATCGTAATGTTCGCGACATTCGAGAAATCGAACACTTTACCCGGTCCGTCGATCCGCGAGGTGTAATTGCCAAAGTATGCAAAGTTCGCGAAGGTTGAGCCGTTCGCCGTTGAATTGATGGAAAATCCGATATCGGTATTGTTCTGTGACGATGGGGCGGTAAAACGCGTAAACCATGGACCCGCACCGACGATCTTCACGGGCTTGCCGTAAACCTGGAGCTTATTCGAAGTCTGATAGGTTCCAGCCGGGAGATAAACGCCGACCAAATTCCCCGTCGTATCCATGCGGAATTTATCCAAGGCGTTCTGCACGTCCTGATGCGTAAAACCTGCCGGAACGACATATTTAGCCGGGTCCGGATTCGGAATTAACGACACCTGTTCCAGGTTGATAAAATCAATGGCGTACTGGCTTGTGTTGGCTGCATCCTTCTGCAGGCGGATTTTGCTTCCCTTCGGGATGGTGGTGTCAAACATGATATTGGCCTCGTCATATATATGACGAGGTGCTCCCTCAGATGGGCTATTTCTTGGATCGGCCTCATCGCCATACAGCCATGCATATTTGGAAGTGAGATTGATTGCCTTCGTAAAGACGCCATTCACATAGATGTTCAGCGTGGCATCGATCCCTCCGCCGCCAGGCGCATCCGGAATCGAGAAGCGCGTAACCAGACTATTCGTGCTGGCTTTCGTCGTGAACTCTACGAAGCTGCCTGTTGAATTGAGTGTGACCGCCTTCCGGCCGGATGCTTCTCCGGCAATATCCCCGATGTTGCGGTTCGGCCCGACAACAGCCGCTCCGCCGCCAACGACGGCATCCTCAGCCTCATACATGTCGTACGGCATATTCGCGCCCCGCCCGATAAATAGCGGGCTTGTTGAGATGTTGTTACCTTGCTTCACCGGCAGCTCATTGGCATCCACGGCCACCTCGGTCTTCACGTTATACTTGCCGTTGGCAGACGTCCAACTGCCGACGTTCACCGGCTGAGCCGAAGCCCCGCTGGCGATGGCGCCATTCACTGTACCTGTAAAGGTCTGAATGATATTGTTCGTATTCGCATCGCTCAAGGTCACCTTAATGTTGTGGGCTCCTCCAGCGGATGCGGCCGTACCCTGGTTCTTCACCGTAACGGTGAAATTCACGCTGTTTCCGGCAGCTGGATTGCCCGGTGACCAGCTCGTCGTTGCCACCAGGTCGGAGCTTTGAACAGGGCTGATGACCATGGATGTCGGATGCATGTTGCTGTTGTTGGCTTCGTTCTGCTCAATAACGGCATTGTTCTCATCCACCTTGGCTGTGAGCTGATACGTACCAGCCTCCTTGGCACCAAGATTCAATGTCACATTAGCCGAAGCACCGGCTGCCAATCCTGCCACATTCGAAGTACCGAGCTTGGTATTGCCGTGGTAGAAATTGACGGTTGTCGCCCCGGAAGACAAAGTTCCGATATTCTTCACTACTGCCGTTACTACAATGCTGTCGGTTTCCACGGGGTTCACCGGTGACCAAGACATTCCCGTAATCGTCAAATCCGGATTGGAAGCAGGCGTGCCGATGACCTGAAATTCGGCAATTTGCCCTCCAGACGAACCGGTATTTGCGGTAATTCTCAGCTGTACGGCGCTAACCTTCGCAGCAACCGGAATGGTCACGGTATTTCCCAAAGCCGGGTTAAAGGTATACTGCGCAGCGGATACCAGATTCGTGAAGGTGGTACTGTTCTGATCATGACCCAGCACCTGAATCGTCTGTGTCCGCGTTCCCCACTGGCTATCCGGATTCAGTTTCAGTACGACCGAAGAGATGTCCGAATTTGAGCCTAAGTCGATGGTCAGCGTATGCGGATAGCTGTTTGCCCCACCTTCCCAATACGTGCTCAAGCTGCCATCATTGGCATTGGAAGCAGCATAAATGTACTCGTTCGATGAAGCTGTGATCGGTTTGTTCAGTGCGAGATTGGTTCCGGTGCCTCCGTTGCCACTGCCCGTGCGGGTCACCGTGTTGCTAGCGGCAGATACATTACCGGCAGCATCTTTGGCCTTCACATAGTAACTGACAGTGGCAGCAGCAGGCTGATTATCCGTATACGTCAGCACATTGCCGGCTACACTTGCCCTCACCGCATGATCGGCATAAACATCGTACCCCGATACACCGACATTGTCGGCTGATGCCGACCAAGTCAGCTTAATCTGACCAGAAGCAGGCTCAGTATAAGCGAGATTACTCGGGGCAGCCGGAGCCTCTGTATCCCCGGTTGGAGCCTGGCCGTATACTTCGAACTCGGAAATCTGACCGGCAGGCCATGCCGTATTGGCCGTGAAGAGCAGCCGCACATATCGCGCCGATTGTGCCGTCAGATTGATCGTAACCTTATTGCCGTCTGCCGGATTAAATGTATAGGCAGCGGATGAAGCCAGGTTGGTGAACGTCGAGCCGTTGCTGCTGCCCTGTACGGTCAAGGTCTGGGATCTCATCTCCCACCCACTCGCGGGCAGCTTCAATATCACTTTGTTGACATTGTAGGAGCTGCCCAGATCCACCTGAAGCCACTGCGGAAAGGTATTGTTATTGCTTTCCCAGTAGGTGGCCTGGTTAGAGTCATTGGCATTCCCGGCAACATAAGTCTGGTTATAGGAGCTGGCTGTCATATTCTTGCCCGCCGCCAGATTGCCAGGCTCCACCGCGATTACGGCATCCCCGGATGCAGGAGCTTTACCTTCTCCGGATCCACTGCCGGGAGTGCCTTCATTACCTGAGCCATCTCCAGGCACCTCCTCATGACCTGAACCAAGCTGCCCTGTGTCCGTATTATCACCAACGGGTTCCCCCGTCGCCGGATCGCCATCCATTTGCTGCCAATCTCCAATCTGGATGGCTGGGTGCGAATCGGTATGGGATCGTTCCGCAAAGCCCGTGTCAGGCACGATGATCAGCTGTGTCCATATCAGCATCCATGCGAGTAAGCTCATTACAGCAGGCTTGATTCTATTCATCAACCTTCTGGATTTCATTATCCAACCTCCCGATATCAAATGCTTTCCTTCTGTACATTGCATACATAATCTCGCCTTCTTGGCCGCATGTTGAAAGAAAAAAGTATGCGCTTACATTTATGTTCCGTTCGTGCCGATCACCTCCCTTGAACTCCTGTGTGTCCTGTGTCGGTCAACCGTTGCCGCAGTACTCCACGTCACGCCGCAAACGCGAATAACCTTGTTGGTTAGCCCTAACAAAGGTAAAATCTTGAGTACTAGCAATGTTTGTAGCGAATCATCCGGAAAATATAATGAGTGGGTATGTTGGTTTACGCGCTGCTGTAAGATAAGTAACACGATATTGCCGTGAGTAAATCTGCGGGGGCTTAACGGTGGGTGACAAGCACATTCCATGCTGTGTCATTACTATAAAGGATTCCCAGAAGGATTGACGATGCGCGATTGTATGTTTTTTATGTGAATTTCTATGCGAGGAAAGGAAGGAGCTTTCAAATGCTGAAAAAAAGCCGACCAAGAATAAATCCTTGTCCGGCCAGGGCTGATAATCCTCCACGCAATTGCTACTCGAATAACGGTACCCTCGGGTCCTTCCCGTTACAATGAACCAGCATCGCATGCAGTTGTCCTCTGTGGTGATACACATGCGCCACGATTTCGAGCAGCCATTCATACCTCGAATAGGTGACACCCCAGTAGGACGTCATCTCCTGATGGAGCTCTTCTTCTGTCATCTCTCTAAACGCCTGCTCCAGATAGGAATAGCTGCTTAATAATTCAGCCTGTAAATCCTTCAGGTTATTTAACGATACACCTGCATAATAGGTGCTCATCTCCTCTTGCGTGGCTCCTCCGGATATGTGGAAATCGGCTCGGCAGATGACGGCGATATGCTTAAGCAGTTCCCCGACAGAATATTTACCCTCTGTCGGCTTAACGAGCAAATCCGCTTCATCGAGCTTGTCGATAATCGCAACAATGGAAACGATAGCAACCTCAATCTGATGTAATGCATATGTACAATAGGAATTCATATGTTCTCTCCAATCCAATATGTATACACTAATATGTTGTTCGAACTCGCTTCATTATTATAGAACATATGTTCCTAATGTTTCAACAAAAAAACAACCTGCCTCTTAAATGCTAAGAGGCAGGTTGTTCCGCTATATATCTTATAACCGATCAGCCAACGAGATTAAATCCGGTTGTATTCTCAAGCACTTCCACGCGGAACTTGCTGCCGTCAGCTTCACGCACGACGCTGACGGACAGATGGCCGCTTCCGATCGCAATCCGTTCGGCCTTCAGTTCATTCATCCCTTCCGGAAGGAACGGGGACAATGCGATTTCCTTGGTCACCGCATTCGGATACAATCCGAGCATTGCCTGTAGGAAGACAATCGAGGTTCCGGCCGCCCATGCCTGCGGCGAGCAGGTTGTCGGGTACGGAACCGGATGGCCCAGCTTCGCATCATGTCCGCAGAACAGCTCCGGCAGACGCTGGTATTCAAAATGTGCGGAAGCCTGCAGCAGGCCGGAGATCACCTTGCCTGCCTCAGCTTTGAATCCTTGCTTGCCGAGACCCAGCAGGATCATGGCATTGTCATGCGGCCATACGCTGCCATTGTGATAGCTCACCGGATAATATCCGGTGGAGTCTGTGCTCATCGTACGAATACCGTATCCGTTAAACATATCGTTTCGGAGCATCCGCTCGGACTGGGCTTTCGCCCGGCTCTCTTCCGGCAGTCCGCTCATGAGCAGATGCCCCGGGTTCGAGGTGACGCTTCGGACCTGACGCAGGTCCTTATCCAAAGCGATGGCATAACACTGCTGATCCTCCATCCAGAAGGCCGCTTCGAAACGGGCGCGAAGCTCCTCGGCTTCCGTCTCCAGCTTACGGGCCAGATCCGGCTCGCCCAGCTCTGCGAAGACGGGTGCCAGCGATTTCTTCGCTTGATACACGTAACCCTGAACCTCCGACAGCGCGATCGGAGATTCCGCGTACTCCCCGTTCTCATGAATGATCGAGTTGGCGGAATCCTTCCAGCCCTGGTTCGGAAAGCCTTTCTCCGCTTCCTGTTTGTAGGCCATGAAGCCGGAGCCCGCTTCAAGCGCGGCATCGATGTAATCCAATGCCCGCAGCATGTTTGGCTTAAGCTCCTCCGCCAAGGAAAGATCGCCCGTCCAGCGGTAATATTCGCCGATCAGCGCCAGAAACAGCGGCGTGGAGTCGATGGTGCCGTAGTACGGCGAGAACGGGGATTGGTTCGTCGTGACCAGCTCACCATAGCGAATCTCATGCATGATTTTGCCCGGCTGCTCATCCCGCCAAGGATCGGTTTTCTCACCTTGATAAGCTGCGAGCGTTCTCAGGGTCCCCTTGGCATGGAGCGGATTCACCGGAAGCATGAACAGGGCCGTGATCAAGCTGTCTCTGCCGAATGGAACCGCGAACCACGGCAGCCCCGCGACCGTTGTATCGCCGAAGCCTACATCGGTCGTCAGCATGCGCAGATCCTGCAGTCCTCTCTGGTACAAGCCGCTGAACAGCGCGGAGTCCGACTGGACCTGCGAGCTGTTCGCGTACCAAGCTTCATAGGAGGCTTCGAGCTTCTTCAACCCCTCTTCGTAGGTCAACGGCTCCGCTGCGGAATGCTGCTCCGTCATCGGCGAAACAAAGAACGTAATAACCTTCTGCTCTTTGGCTTTCAGGGACAAAGAGAACGAAACATTCCCGGATTCATCCGCTTGGCCGCCATCCGCATCCCAAGTAATGCGTGTCTGCCTTTTCAGGTTGTCGGCGCCGACATAGGCCAGCGTCATATCTTGATCGCCTGTCCGTATACCCTCCATCTTGCCAACTTCCCCGGTACGATATTTACGCACCAGGAACATATCCTGAAAATCGGCATCAAAGGAAATCGTGAACTCGATATTCGAATCCGTCACAAAATAATTGGACAAGGTGCAGCGCTCGTACAGGATGCCATTATAGATAAAACGCTCCCGAAGCACTTCAATCGCCCCTACATCCTTTGTATCCTTCATTAGGCGGAAGGATGCCACATAACTTTTGTCGCCCGTAGAGGACAAGAGCGAAGGCTTCTCGCCGTCGATGAACAACTCCATGCGGCTCAGGAAACGCGTATCCTTCGTATATAACCCATGGCCTTGATCATCCCCGAGGACGATATCTCCATTAAGCCCGGTCAGAAAAAATACGTCTCCTTCTTTAATTACGCGGTAGTCCATGCATAAATCCCCCTTTGTTTCCGGTTTATTCAACAACCACAAGCTCAGCCTGCAATCCTTCTTCCGAATGCGGGCCGACCCAGACATGGAACTTCCCGGGCTCGACCGTAAACGCAAGCCTCTCATCCAAGAGCCCCAGTTCTTCACGCCCCAGCGTAAAATGCACCGTCCGGTTCTCGCCCGGCTGCAGCTGTACCTTGCGGAATCCCTTCAACTCTTTGACCGGCCGGGTAGAGCTTGCCACCAAGTCGCGGATATACAGCTGCGCGGTTTCCTCGCCGGCTCTGGATCCGGTATTCGTTATGCTCACGGATACATGTACGGTCTCGTCCCGGCCGATTTGATGCCGATCCAGCTGCAAATCCGTATATTCGAACGTTGTATAACTGAGGCCATACCCGAACGGATACAGCGGAGAATCATCGCAATCGATATAATCTTCGTACAAATGAGGACGTCCGGTATTCTTCCGGTTGTAATACATCGGAATTTGGCCCGTCGCACGCGGAACGGTAACCGGCAGGCGACCACTCGGATTGTAAGCGCCGGTGAGCACGTCCACAAGCGCATGACCTGTGGTGGTTCCCAAATGCCACGCTTCAACCACAGCATCCGCATGTTCATGCAGCCATGGAGTGGCAAGCGGACGTCCGTTCATCAGGACGACGACGATCGGCGTGTCGGTCTGACGTTTCAGCACCTGAATCAGGCGCTCCTGGCAGGATGGAAGCGTGATGGACGTTACGTTGTAATGCTCGCCCGTCATCGCTTCGGATTCACCCACAACGACCACGGCGGCATCACACTGTCTGGCGAGCTCCACAGCCCGTTCTACTCCCCCATCCAGTTCCTCCAGAATGCCGCTGCCCTGCTCATAGAATACCTCGGCTTTAGGTGCGATTTCCGATTGAAAAGCATCCCATACCGTGACGACGTCCTCATCGCGGCCTTTCCAAGCCCAGCAGCCCATCGAATTGTGGCGGTCATCCGCCAGCGGCCCAATTAACGCCAGTCTCTTGTGCTTACTGGTATCCAACGGCAAAATCCCGCCGTTATTCTGCAGCAGCACGATCGATCTCCGGGCGCTGTCCCTGGCCTGAGCCAGATGATCCGCTGGAATGACTTGCCCTTTCAGCGGATCTCCGGCGCCTTCAGCGTCTTCGCTCACATACGGATTCTCGAACAATCCAAGGCTAATTTTTACCTGTAATATGCGGAGAACCGCATCGTCCAATAGCTTAAGCAGCTCAGGGTTTTCCTGGACCAGCGTTTCCAGATGATCGAGATAGACTCCGGCGTGCATGTCCATGTCGACGCCGGCGTTCAATCCCTTCAACGCGGAATCCTTCCGGTCTTCCGCATAGCCATGGTGGATCAGCTCTTCAATCGACTCCCAATCGCTGACCACCATGCCGTCAAAGCCCCATTCCTGCTTTAATATATCCCGCAGCAGATACCGGCTGCCGGAAGCCGGAACGCCGTTCAGTTCGCTGAAGGCACTCATCACGGACAGAACCCCGGCCTGAATCCCGTGATAGAACGGGGGAAGCACGGTTTCCCGGAGCGTCCGCTCCGACATGTCCGTCGTGTCATAGTCCCGGCCGCCTTCGATCCAGCCATAACCGGCAAAATGCTTCACGCATGCCGCCACCGTCGGGTAGCCGTCCTCATTCGGACTTTGAAATCCTCTGACCTTCGCGGCAGCGGCCAGGGAGGACAGATAGACGTCCTCCCCCGTGCTCTCCGCGATGCGGCCCCAACGGGGATCACGCGTGATATCGACCATCGGGGCAAAGGTCCAGCGGATGCCTTCCGCGGCCGCCTCTACCGCTGCAATGCGAGCGTTCTTCTCCATCCCTTCCAGATCCCAGCTGGCGGCTTCGCCGAGCGGAATCGGAAAGATGGTACGGAAGCCGTGAATGACGTCATCCCCAATGAGAAGGGGAATCCCGAGCCGCGTCCCCTCTACGGCCAGACGCTGAAGCTCATTGATCTTTTTCGGACCATGCACATTCAGCAAGGACCCGATCTTGCCTTCGGCAACCAGCTTCAGCTCCTGCTCCTCGCACCGGCCATACTGCACCGTCTGGCCAATCTTCTCGGTCAAGGTCATCTGCGCGAGAAGATCCTTTGCACGCTGTTCCACGTTATCCATATCTAATCCCTCCCAAGGCTTTATATCAACCTTTCACGCCGGCGTTCGAAATCCCCTCGATATATTGGCGCTGGAACAGGAAGAAGAACAGGATGATCGGCAGCGTGGACAGCACAACCCCCGCCATAATCATCGGCGTATTCTCAAAGAACATATCCTTCACGCTGTTCAGACCCACAACCAGCACATACATTTCCGGTGTATTCGCAAGCGTACTCGGAACAAGGTAACTGTTCCAGGTTCCGGCAAAAGCAAGAATCGACATCGTAATCAGCGATGAACGGGCCAGCGGGTAGACGATTCGCCAGAAAGCGCCCATCTTCGTCAGGCCATCCATCCGCGCAGCTTCCAGAAACTCATTCGGAACCGAGATGAAGAACTGGCGGAGCATGAAGATGTACAGGCCTTGATATAGGAACGGTACCGTTAACCCCCAGAATGTGTTCAGCCAACCGAGCTGTGCCACATTCACATATACCGGGATCAGGATCATATGGTATGGCACCATCATGGTGGCAACGACGATCCAATAAATCAGACCTTTTCCCTTGAAATTCAGCTTGGCCAGGGCAAAGCCGGCCATCGGGTTAATGATCAGGTTCCCGATGACAACAACGCCAGTCATGATAATGGTGTTCAGAAACCATCTCGGCACGTTGTAGGCATCGTTCGTGAAGAAGATTTTAAAGTTCTCGAACGTCCAGTTGGCCGGCGAAGTCAGCGTATTGACATGGCGCATCGGGATGATAGACGTATAGAGGGTATAGAGAAAAGGAAGGGCAAATAAGAGCCCAAGGATGATCGTGCCGATATACAGAAACAGCCGACCGTTATTCGTACGGGTCAACATTACCCTCACTCCTTCTCATCCAAGAATTTTTTTTGCAGATACGTAATCAGCATGATGATCATGAAGAACAGCACCACCGCCGCGCTTCCGTATCCAATGTTCATGTAACGGATCCCGTGCTGGTAGAAATACGTAACCACCGTACTGGTAGCGCCCGCTGGCGAACCGAGTGCGCCATACCGGGAAATCGCTGCAATCTGATCGTAGATCTGGAAACCGGCAATCGTGGATACCGACACGATGAAGAACGTGATCGGCTTCAGGAACGGCACCGTAATGTAGCGGAATTTGTTCCACTTGGACGCTCCGTCAATCTCGCTCGCTTCATACAGATCCTTCGGAATTTCCTGTAGACCCGACAAATACACAATCATGGTGAAGCCGGCTTGTTGAAAGATAAACAGAATACATACGAATAAGAGCGCATAGTTAGTATCCGCAAACCATGTCACATTCCCGAAGCCCAACGCTCCGAAAAATTCCGTCAGGAAGGTACCCTTCTTGAAGAGCATCATGAACACCGTGGTGATCGCGATTTGCGAGGTAATGTACGGAATGAAGAATACCGTCCGGAATATTCCCTTGCCCTTCAGCTTCTGGTTGACCAGGATCGCCAGGAGCAGACCCAGCAGGGTCTGAATCGGAATCGAGATGACAACGATTTCCAGGGAGTGAAGCAGCGCCTGGAAGAATTCCTTATCTTGAAGAATGGTGACATAGTTTTCGAGGCCGATGAATTTCGCCTGGTCCAAGGCAGCGAAATTCGCATCCTGAAAACTCCTTACGAAAGACTGGATAAATGGATAGAGAAACCACCACGCCCATAAAATCAAAAAGGGCAGCGTAAACAACCAGCCCAGCGTCTTGTCGGAGTCTGCCAGCGAACGGAACCAGGATTGCCTGATCTTGTTCCCTTTCATATCAGCGTGCTTGCTGCTGTAATCGGACATAATTTATCCCCCGCTTCCATGGCTTAAATTGAATGGATCATTTAACAAACGCTCCCGCTCCCTTAGAACAAGGAGCGGGAGCGGGTGTTGCCTTTTTCTTATTTGAACTGGCTTTGAATATCGTCGAGAATTTGCTGAGCCGTTTTACCGGAGCCACCTAGAATCAAGCCTTCCAATTCTTTCACGAGTTCATCCGTGAAACGCTTGGTATCTGTCGGATAACCATAGTCTGTGCTGTACTCCAGCGCAGGCTGCAGCGCCTTGAATTCAGGGTTTTTCTCGAAATACTGCTCGGACAATGAGGCTACCGCCGGATTAAAGCCAAGCTCCATGAATGCGGTTTGCGTATCGTCATTGGTCATGTAATAAGCAGCTTTGAGCGCAGCTTCTTTGTTCTTCGCGTCTTTCAATACCATGTAAGCGTCAGAGCTCATGGTGCTTCCGTTGGTTGTTCCTTTTGGTACCGGAATAGCTACCATTTTCAGGTCCGGATTTGCATCCTTCAGGTAACCTTTGTACCAGTAACCGCCTGTACTCATAGCGCCCTGCTCGTTGCTGAATACTTCGCCGTCCCAGCCAAAGCCGAGTGATTTAGGAGTTACAGCCAGTCCTTGGTCATACATATCGATGATCATTTCCAGCGCTTTGACGTTCTCTGGCGAGTTGATGGTCTCACCATTGCCCCAGCCGCCGCCGAAGCTCTTCACGTAGTTCGTAATATGGAAGGCATCCAGATTGACGATAATGCCCTTCACATCGCCTTTGTTCAGCACTTTCGCCGCTTTGATCACTTCATCCCAAGTGGTTGGGTACTCGCCGAGACCAGCATCTTTCCACATTTGCTCATTGATGAAGAACATCGCCGGCATATCACTGTTCGGCACACCGTATTGCTTACCGTCCACATTCCAGATGTTCTTAGATGTATCCGGGAAACGGTTCATGTCAACGCCCGTTGCCTGAACCAGGTCATCGATTGGCGAGAACAATCCTTTGTTGATGTACTCGTAAGCACCTTCGTTGGACATTTTAATGAAGTCCGGCGCGACGCCGGCCGCAATTTCACCCGGAAGCGTGTTCCAGAATTGCTCACTGCTTGGATATTGTTTGATTTTCAGTTCAAGCTCCGGATACTGCTCGGAGATGGTGTCCGCCGCTTTTTGATAAATCTCCAAATCCTGTGCCGTACCCCAGAATCCGAAATTCACTGTTACTTTTTCCGTATCTGCGGCTCCATTATCTTTATTGTCAACGCTTTTATTGCCGCCGCAAGCGGTTAAACCAACAACAAGAGCCAGGCACAACACCAGCATGGCCGAAAACTTCTTGTTCAATTTACCCATGATGCTCCCCCCCACGTTTCTTTTCGTTTTACCTTGCTCCTTAATGATAAAGAGCGGAAGCAATAAAAAAAATTAATCAAATGATGATTAATTTTTTAAAATTGACTATTTTTTTATAAATAGGTTGCACGGCAAGAGCGTTTTTATGAAAAATCACACTTTCTTTTCAAATATCACACTTCTTCTTTCCTATACTGTTTAGGAGAAAAGCCTGTGTATTTTTGAAATACAATCGCAAAATGGGCCTGATTATTAAACCCTACCATCTCGGCAACGTCATAAATTTTGTAGCGGTAGTCCTTAAGGAGTATCTTCGCCTTTTCGATCCGGAGCTCATTAATATAATCGAACAGGCCTTGACCGACCTCTTGTTTAAACAGACGACTGACATAATTCGGGCTGACATGAAATAGGTCGCCGAACAATTTTAACGAGAGGCTCTCCGGGTAGTGCTCTTCTGTATACTCCATAATATTGCGCGTGAGCTGGCTGTATCCCTTCATCTCCAGATGGTTGCGGTTCTTAAACCGCTCCTCGAATCTGGCCCGGTACGCTGCCGACAGCTGCTGGAAATGATGGATCTCTTCAAAAGCCGTTACATCCTTTTGAACGGTCCCGCCGGACGTCCCCGTGCTCTCCCCGATCATAAACAGCAGACCTTCGTAAACCTTGCGGACATCCTTCTCTTCCATGCATTCTTCTTGCTCCAGAAACGTCTCCCACTGGGACAGCAGCTCCATAAACCGATCGCTCGCTTCTTCCCTTAGTGCAGATTTCATCTGGCTTAAATAGGCATCCGCCTGTTTATAGACACCCTCACTCTTCTGCTTCAGATGCTGATAATAGAATATCGACGTATCCGGGTTATAAAATTGATGCGCTAACGCGGTTCCTGCTTGCTCGTAGCCCTTCTGAATGCCACCAAAATCGGCAAACCAGTCGCTGATACCCAGCACGATGTCGATGTTCACAAAGCGCTTGAGCGCGGAGCTGATCATCTGCACCATTTTATTGACACGCGTCAACGAAGCCAGCAGGCTTTTCAGCTCGCTGTTGCTGATGAATACGACGCTGCACTGCTCATCCAGTTGAAGATATTCAACTTCCTTCTCCGTGGACAGAATCTCGCTGACCACGTTCTGAACCGTATTCGGCAGGATGGATTCGGTTTCTTTGGTATACCTTTGGATGACCGTATGATAATTCTTGATTTTAAAAAGAACGACGTATATGTTACCCTCTTTAAGTTCCGTTTCGTGCAGGTCATGAACATAACCATGGAGAGCGTCATATAGCATCTTCTCCTTCCGGTTGCCCGCTGCACCCGACTCCGCCTGAGCCGGAGTCCCACGGCTTCCAAACTGTTCCCGTACGCTCTTCAGCATCGCGGTCAGCTCACGTTCATTCATATCGGGTTTGTGAAAATAATCGAACGCCCCCAGCTTCAAAGCTTCCTTCACATATGTAATATCATCGAAGCTGCTCAGCACAATGGTCTGCACAGGAAGCTGCCGCTCCTTAATCGCCCGGAGTACTTCGATCCCGTCCATCTTCGGCATTTTGATATCCAGCAGCACCACGTCAGGTGCGATTTCCATTATCATGCGCAGGGCCTCTTCGCCGTCGCCAGCCTCACCCACAATAGCCACACCCTGGGCCTCCCAATCAATCGCCGATTTGATTCCAATCCGAACGAGAGGCTCGTCATCTACTATAAGTATTCGCACTTGCTTATCACCCTGTTTCTTCTGTGATGATCGGAACCCGAAGCCATGCCACAGTTCCGCCATGCTCTCCCCTCTTGATCCACAGGCCGTATTCCGGCCCAAAATGAAGGGATATCCGGTTCCGTATATTGTTAAGTCCAATCGAGTTAAAGGTATCTTGCGGACCGCCCTGCTCCACCTTCGCTTGTCCACCCTCCGGAAAACCGCGTCCATTATCACTTACTTCCATGATGAGCGCGTCTCGTTCCTCATAAATCGATATCACAAGGCTGCCCTTGTAATCGATACCTTCAAAGCCATGGAACACCGCGTTCTCCACAAGGGGCTGAAGCAGAAACTTCAGGGTCCTATGATTCATTACGGCTGGATCGACCTCATACGAGACATCAAATTTATTAAAATAACGGAAATCAAGAATTTTCGTATAGTTCTCCATGAATTGGACTTCCTCAGCAATGGTCACGTAGTCGCCTTCCTTCTTCACCGTAAACTTGATGACTGAAGAGAAAGCCTGAAGCGCTTCTTCAATGCCGGTTGCTCCCTGGATCTTGGCCATCCACTTGATGACGTTCAGCGTGTTATATATAAAATGCGGACGAATCTGCGACTGCAGCGCATTCATCTCCAGATTCCGCTTCTCCTCTTCCTCCACATAGATCCGCTCGATTAAATCGCGAATTTCCTGCAGCATCTGGTCTACGGTATGGCTGATCACACCGATTTCGCCGTGCTGTCTCGTATCAAAGCTTACGTCAAGCTGACCTTGGGAGACAAGCTTCATTTTGCTGTTCAGCACCGCCAGCGGTTTCATGATCGTGGTCGCAATGCGTGCCGAGATCAGGATGGACAGCACGAGCAGCAGAATCAATGCGGCAATTAAGATGGCAACCATAAGATAGACAATCGAGAACAAATCCTTCTTCGGAATGACCGTAACCGCCTTCCAATTAGCCAAAGAAGAGGAAGAAGAAATCATGTAGGTATCCCGATTGATCTTCGTGTTCACTTCGCCGTCTGCGTTATATTGAAAATCATTCCCCAATACTTCGGAGGCCGACAGCCCGATTTCCTCGGGGTGGACGCTATGCACGATATGATCGGCTTCATCGATCAGATAGAAATTCGTATTCTCGGAAAATGCCGTATCGCTCCACAGCGTCTTGAGTTTATCCACCGAAATGTTAAAGAGGATAAACCCAAGATCCTCCTTCGTGTACGGATCCATGATGGCCCGGCCAACCGACACGACCGGAATTCCCTTGGCTGACAGCAGCCGCTCCTGACGAATCCCTACAGGGACAAGGCGACCATGGGCTCCTCTGATCTTCTGGATAAAAGGCTCACGGGTAAACTGCTCCTTGAAATAAGCGAAGTTCATATATTCCCTGTTGCTTCGGCCAATAATCGACTGACTGTTCTCGTGATAGATGACAACGGAGTCAATCAAATCCGAGTACAGCATGATCCCGCTCTGGATCAAGCCGTTCACTTTATCGAAATCCTGCCCCCGTTCAAGCAATGGATACGTCACCTTGCCGTAATCCTTGCGCATAATGGCATACACCGTGGAGTCCTGAATCGGAAACATCGACAGTCGCAGCAGCGGCTGCAGGGAGGTGTCGATATTTTTAATAATTTGTTTGTTGTTCTCCACGGCGGCATCAATCATCGTACTCCGGTTATTCTCCACGTATACCCAGGATACGATGCCGCCGATCAGCAGGAGGGGAACGATGATAAAGGCGGAGAACGCCGCGATCAGTTTCTTCTCCAGACTTAAGTGAAGTATCTTCTGCTTTAGTTTCTTCATGAGCCGTGTCTCTCTCTTCTCGTTGGGATCATCCTTTATCGCGCCGTCCCGCTTATCCGGAATTTTCTCGGCGTCATCCCCGTAAAATTCTTGAACAATTGCGTATAATAACTCTGGCTGCAAAACTTGAACGTAAACGCGATTTCGGATATTGACTGGTTCGTATTAGCCAGCAAATGTTTGGACTCCTCAATCTTCCGCCGATTAATAAAGGTTGTAATGGATACGCCCGTCTCCCGTTTAAAGCGATCGGATAGATAGCTTGGGTGGACTTTCAAATATTCCGCAACTCTCTGCAAGGTCAGTTCCTCAAAAATATGCTCCCTAATGTAATAGATCGCCAGGTTCACAATGTGAGAGAAGGACACATCCTCTTTCTCGGAGCGAATCATCGAAACAAACTGCACCAGCATTTCATACTCAAAATGAACCAGCCGCTCCACATCGGTCATTTTCTCGATCTCAAGGATCAGCGTATCGCTTAAGTGAAAAGCAATCTCAGGATCCACGCCGCCCCGGATGATTGCGCGGGTAAATAAGGTACAGGAAGCAATCAAGGCATTCTTCTTCGACCGAAGCGGATACGTCGCCAGCACAGCCGCTTCCAGCTCGTTAATCTTACGAAGCATATCCATGGCTCTATTCTCATCGCCGAAGCGGATCGCTTCCAGCAGCTCGTGCTCATAATCAAATGGGGGATGGATAAAATTCTCGCGCAAATAATGCATACGGGAAGACAGATAAAACGGACGGTTTCCCGAGCGTGAAGGCTCTTTCATTATTTCCACACCACCTAAAAATATTGATAAAAACCTTGATATTTTAGTATAACATAACCCCGATTAGCTCTAGAATTCAAGCATAACCATGCTAGGAAGGAAGTGTAGACCATGACCTGGAATATATCAAATCCTGATTTGTCACAGCAAGCGTTGCTGAATATGGAAAGTATTTTTGCACTCGGAAACGGTTACTTGGGTGTGCGTGGCAACTTCGAAGAAGGCTACGGAGAGAGTTTGTCCACCATTCGCGGCACCTATCTGAACGCTTTCCACGACGTGATTGACATCCCTTACGGCGAGAAGCTCTTCGCCTTTCCCGATACACAGCAAAAACTCGTTAACAATATTGATGCCCAAACGGTCCTGATCTATTTAGGTGAAGAAAAAGAACCTTTCCGCCTTGATCACGGCACGATCACTTCACATGAGCGCCACTTGCATATGGACAAGGGGTATTCGGAGCGAATCGTACAGTGGAAATCGCCTGAAGGCAAAGAGATCAAGCTGGCCTTCCGCCGTCTGGTGTCCTTCACGCACCGGGAATTGTTTGCCATCCATGTACGGATCGAACCGGTTAATTTCAACGGTCAGGTTCGCATCGTCTCCACCGTGAACGGCAAAGTGAAGAACTACACCAATGCCAATGATCCCCGGGTCGGCGCAGGGCATGCGGAACGGATGACCGTCATCGATGCCGGTGTGAAGGGCAGCGACGCCTATGTTGTTGATGAGACGATGGCCTCCAAGCTGCGCGCAGCTTGTGTGACCCGTCACCAGTTGGATGCCGACGCCGACGTTCAGCTCGAAGCCGGAACCGGAGAGGTTACATTCACAGCTACTATTCCATTGACCGGACCGATCCACTTTACGAAATACAATCTGTATACCGACAGTCTTCGTCACGGGCAGGACATGATCGAACGTGGAATCCAGCTGCAGGAGGAGTTGAAGGATACCTCGTTTGAGGACTTGCTGGCTGAGCAGACCGAGTATCTGAATAACTACTGGAAGTCGGCCGATGTGCTGATTCAGAACGATGACCAGCTGCAGGAAGGCATCCGCTTCAACCTGTTCCAGCTGCTGCAATCCGCCGGTCGGGACAAGCACAGCAACATATCTGCAAAAGGACTGAGCGGCGAAGGCTATGAAGGTCACTATTTCTGGGACACGGAAATTTACATGTTCCCGGTATTCCTGATGACGCAGCCGGACATTGCGCGCCAGCTGCTGCTGTATCGCTATTCCACGCTGGAGCAAGCGAGAGACAGAGCTAGGGAAATGGGTCACCGGCAAGGCGCCCTGTTCCCGTGGCGCACGATCTCTGGAACGGAATGTTCCTCCTTCTTCCCATCGGGAACGGCGCAATATCATATCAGCGCAGACATTGCCTACAGCTATATTCAGTATTATCTCGCCGAACAGGATCGGGATTTCCTCATGTCCTATGGGGCCGAGGTGTTGATCGAAACCGCCCGCTTGTGGGCCGACATCGGCCACTATTATAACGGCGCCTTCCATATCGATGAGGTTACGGGGCCGGATGAATATACCTGCTGCGTGAATAACAACTATTACACCAATGTCATGGCGAAGCATAACCTGAAATGGGCTGCCAAAAGCTGCTCTATCCTGAAATCCTATGATGCTCAGGGCTTCAAGTCCCTCTGTGACCGGCTTGGCATCACGGAAGACGAGATCATGGCATGGGCCAAAGCGGCGGACGCTATGCTGCTGCCGTACGACGAGGCACTCGGCATTAACCCGCAGGATGATACGTTCCTCCGCAAGGCGGTATGGGACTTCGACAACACGCCGGAGGACAAATATCCGCTGCTGCTGAACTACCATCCGCTGACCATTTACCGTTACCAAGTGTGTAAACAGGCGGATACAGTGCTTGCTCACTTCCTGCTGGAAGACGAGCAAAGCTTGGAAACGATCCAGCGTTCGTATGAGTACTATGAAGGCATCACGACGCATGATTCGTCCCTGTCCTCCTGCATCTTCAGCATCATGGCTTCGAAGATCGGCAGCATGGACAAGGCGTATGAGTATTTCATCGAGACGGCACGCCTGGATCTGGACAATACGCACGGCAACACGAAGGACGGCCTGCACATGGCTAACATGGGCGGTACCTGGATGTCCATCGTCTACGGCTTTGCCGGCATGCGCCTGAAGGAAAGCGGACTTTCCCTCTCCCCGGCCATTCCGCAGGACTGGGAGAAGTATGCCTTCCGCCTGAACTTCCGCGGCCGCCTCATCGGCGTATCCATCGAGAAGGACGGCGTGACCCTGGAGATTGTTGAAGGGGATTCCATCGAGATCAAGCTGTACGACAAAGCCGTAACGCTTGAAGAAGGGAAATCTGTGAAACATGCGCTTCAGAGCAAGTAATTAGGTTTAGGCCGTGGGGTGATGCCCTACCTATACGTATGGCATCACTCCCGGTTTACGAAGAAAACGATCTATCGATATATATTCCATGAAGACAGACTGCGGTAAGCCGTCATTTTTCTTGCGTTATCAGAGAGGTCCCATGCATCGATTTTATACTTTCTGATTTCTCAAAAAGGAGCTGTAAAAACATGAACGAAACACGTAAGTTGAAAGCTGTCATCTTTGACTTGGACGGCGTCATTACCGATACGGCGGAGTATCATTATCAGGCATGGAAAGCCACGGCAACCGAGCTGGGCATTCCCTTCACGCGAGAGTTCAACGAGAATCTCAAAGGGGTATCCCGCATGGACTCCTTAAAGCTGCTGTTAAGCCAAGCGGAGAAGCCTGTAAGCTATTCGGATGAAGAGCTGGTACAGCTGGCCGACCGCAAAAATAAGCTGTATGTCGAGCTGATCGAAACGATTACGCCAGCCGACCTGCTGCCCGGCATTACGGAGTTTGTGGCAGACATCCGATCTAGCGGCCTGAAGACCGGCATCGCGTCCGCCAGCAAGAACGCCATTGCCGTATTGACCCGGCTTGGCGTCATGGACCAGTTCGACGTCATCGTCGACGTGACCAAGCTGAAGAACAACAAGCCGGACCCGGAGATCTTCCTCACCGCTGCCGCGCAGCTTGGCGTAGAGCCTGCTGACTGCATCGGGGTGGAGGATGCCGCATCCGGCGTTGATGCCATCAAGGGCGCCGGTATGTTCGCCGTGGCAATCGGCAATGCCGCGCATTTCCCGCACGCGGATGTCGTGCTGTCCAGCACGGCGGAGCTGGACTTCCGTATACTGGCGCAGACGTTTGAAGGCAGATCATAGATTAAAAGGGGCGCTCATTAGGGAGCGCCCTTTTTTCATGTGTCCACCCCTTATTGCAACCGATCACCATCTTCGGTAGACTTGTAGTTGGTAGTGAATACCTGTAACTTATCCGGTATGTCAGTCAGACGGGCATATCGAGAATACGATAAAGGGGACTTTCCATGGAACAGGCTGTTTTGGATCAAGGTGCCGAGCGATTCGGACAAGGTTCTTATTCACTGAAGTTACTTGGGGGATTCGATCAGAATGTATTTGAATACAACGGTGAAGACGGACGCCCCTTCATTATTAAATTCTTGGACGCATCCAAATACCGCAAAGCCTCGATCATTCGCGAGCTCACGTGGATGGCCTATCTTGCCGAGCATGGGCTGAACATAGTGGAGTCGGTTCGATCCGCTCAGGATCTTCTTATTGAAGAGATAACTCATGAGTCGAAGCGATATTATGTCATTGCTTTTACAAAGGCTCCAGGCAGCCCATTAACGGATTTGGCATCGGATTTCCCCATGATCAAGCAGTGGGGGCGCGGGATGGGCC
Source organism: Paenibacillus sp. 2KB_20 (assembly GCF_052115765.1). NCBI lineage: Bacteria > Bacillati > Bacillota > Bacilli > Caryophanales > Paenibacillaceae > Paenibacillus > Paenibacillus sp. 2KB_20. Next base: position 294,575 of record NZ_JBFRHH010000002.1, read on the forward strand.
GTATGCATAAACTCGGGAAAAAGGACTCCACCGCAGCTTCGCTTGTTCACCAAATGGCCTTTCCCCAGTGGAATGATCATGTAATATTTACCAATGGGTTCCCGGAGGCTGCAGGTGAAAAAGTCCATGCACAGTGGAAGCAGTATCTTAAGGAACTTGAGGCCCTCCCGCGAGACCAGGAAGGCTACGGCTTCGTTCACAATGACCTCCACCATAACAATTTTCACGTACATAACGGGGAGATTATCTTTTTCGACTTCGGGGATGTCTCCTGTCATTGGTTTGCCTACGATATCGCTATTGCCATCTATCATGCGGTTCAGACTGTACCTGAAAGCGGAAAAGCCGAATTTGTCGCCAGATTCTTCGACTCGTTCTTATCCGGCTACCTCCAAGAGAATACGCTGAGTGAGGATTGGATCGAGCGAATTCCATTTTTCATCGACTTCCGCAATATCTACTCCTTTGTCTACTTCTCCAAATTCGTAAACTGGAATGAGATGAACGAGCGCACCCGGAATTATCTCTTAGCGATGAAAGCTGATATTGAGGCAGGCAAATCGGTTGTGAAGCTGTCCATTTAATATAGAGAAGGAAGATTGCTCTACCATGAAACCAAAATCCAAACCTCTCCGCCGGCTCGGCTATTTGGGCCTGGGGTTACTCCTCTCGGCCTTCATTCTATACCTGCTGTTCCTACGGCCCACGCCAATCAAGGTGGGTGGATTTACATCCTTTACGGATGAAAACACCATGATCTTCGAGGTGATCAATGAAGGATTCGCCGATGTGGAGCTGCTGGACGTGCGGGTGAACGATGGACGGAAGCCTGCCAAAGCCGAGCTGGGCGTCAGTTATTCCCTTCATCTGGTCGGTGGAGAAGGCCTTGATGAAGATCCCGATATCGAATTCGTCGATATTCGGGAGGTGCCGTTAAAGCCCGAGCTCGTGCCGGACGAGAAGAGAGCTGCGCTCGATCAAGGTTCGCGCATTCCGCTTAATTACGGCATCCGTCTTTATAACGATGAGCCCATCACCCGGATCGAAGTGAAATATAAGTATTGGGGCATCACTTTTACGAGGGAGATGCCGATGGGGCGATTTTTCAATAACGGCTAAATGCTCAAGGCAAAATTAAATCGATGAAGAGAGCCAAACTCTTTGATGTCGATAATTATACTGTGTTCCCCAGGACTCTCTTTTGAAAATAAATAAGTAAACCAAAGCCTCTATCCGTGTTGGATAGAGGCTAATGTGATAAAAACCAATTCCAGAAACTGATAGATTTCCTACGATACAATCTCCGCCCAGCGGGATAACGTCTTCTCAACGCCGGCTTCTCCCTTGATCATCCGCTCAATATCCTGATTCATTTGCTGCCTGGACAGATTCCATACCTGATTGGAGAGATAAGCATTCTTCTCGATTCGGTCGATAGCGTACAACGCCGGCCCCCACCATGGGTTACCGGTACGTCCAAGCTCCTTAGCCAATGTTTTTGTGATGGGCACACCCCAATAAGCACGCCTCGCTTCCTCCGAAGAAGGTAGCGCTAATTCTTTCAGCAATTCCCATGCCAGCTCCGAATGCTTGGACGTGACAGGAATTCCGTAGCCTGTCGAGTACATCGTATAAATATCCCTGCCGCCCTGTGCATGAGGCAATCCTACCACACCATAGGTTTCACTTAACTCGGGATCGTAGGCAATCCCGTTATGCCAGCTAAAGTCATAGATCATGGCAAACCGATTCGAACGGAATATGTTGTCCACTTGGACGCCCGGCATAGGAGCCACTCGATGCTTGCGGTAAAGATCTACAATCCATTGATACGCTGCATGCGCAATCTCGCTATCCGTATAGCCCCTGCCCACAGAACCGTCCTCCGACAAATGCCGCCCTCTCCTGCGCATAAGAAACGGCTCCAAAAATTCTACATCCGGATAAATGTAAAAACCATACCGTGATTCATCCCCGTTCTCTCCGTGCCGCGTCAAGCGGACCGCAGCATCAAGAAATTGATCCTCTGTCCATTCATTCGTAGGAAAGGGTACATTCGCTTCGGCAAACCATTTTTTGTTATAAAAAATTTGGGGTACTGCGACATCCACAACCGGCAACACAGCTAGCTGGCCCTCCCACATCGGCTGCGTCAATGCTCCCTGATAAAAATCATCCATCTTCAGCACCGGATCATTCCTCAGATAAGGCAGCAAATCTTGAACAACACCTTTACGTAACTGAGTAGAATAACCACCCTCACGGATATGCAGCAGATCAGCCCCTTCGTGATGGAATTGTTCCATCACACCATAGCTGTCCTCCGCCTGGACCAGCACCACTTTGACGTCTGGCCTGAAAACTTCGAATGATTGAATCACCGTTTGCACATATTTAAGATCATGTCCATTTGCTTCTGTGATGAGGCGAAGCTCAGTTGGTGTTGTCACTTATGATCACTCCTTATATTATCAATCACGAATTGCAAACTTCGCATGGCTTCCCTTTCCTGTTCATGAGCCCGTTTCAAAAGATCGCTTGCCGCCACGATCGCTTCCGGATCTGAACGGCCGGTGCCGCAAGGAAATGGGAAAAGCGCTTCCAACTCCGTCCACATCCTTGCGGATTCTTCATAACATGTTATGAGATGATCATAGGCTTCATCTATCTGATACACAGGCAATGTCGGCGAATCATGGACTGCTCCGCTATCAGCCGTCACATGGCAGTCCCTTTCTTTGTGCACACTCCATGTATCCTTGAGATCGTGCAGATACGCCATCGCATGCCTCCGGGCATCCCCATACACGCGAATCAAATAGCTCATCCCATGCAGATTGATATGCGCTTCACCCTGCTTCAGGTGATTCCTCCAGGCATCATAAGCCGCCAAACCCTGCACATAATGAGGAAATGGGGTGCGCGGCGAATAACCGTCACCCTCTACGGCGACTCTGGCGATACGGCTTAGCTGCTCCTCCATAGAAGGCAATGCAACCCGCCTCGTATCATTCACCTGTTCGGGTCTCTTTTTAATTCCGCACAAAAAACGCAAGCTGCTTGTTGTCAGCTCTTCGTACGTTATGGTTTTCATGTAAGGAGCCGACGGGTCCGTCACATAAAGCTCCTGCCGACCGTCATCGTAACCGTAAATCAGGCTCCATTCAAACGTAAAAGGCTTCTGAACGTAGGTATCAAAAAACATCACCGGCGTTCCCGCAATCAAGTATTCCCTGACAAAGTTCATGACCTCAGGACTCCTTGACTTCGCAAAAGGAAAGGCGGAGGCTACGGGTACCAGTGGAACAATACCTTCATCCGGAAGCTGACCGATCACAAATGCAGTTTCATATCCCATTCCATCAAACAGCTGCCTTAATACCTCCTGCCAATCGAATACAAACGCACCGTCAGCATAGGTGGACAATCCGGAGATTCGCAAGCGGAACGCATAACCGGAGCGTCCCATCAGCTCGCTCACACTATATGTATGATTCATCATGTCCAGCATCATGGAGACGGTATCGATAAGGGAAGACGCCGTTTTCCTCGTTCTAGTTCTAGGCAATGGCAACTTTTTCAACCAGCTGTTTCCTCCATTCTCCTCCTGATCCGGTTTCCCTGAAGAAGCAGGGATCAGCATGCGGGAATGCTCCTCACGCACCTTGCGTTTGGCCCTATAGATGTAGGTATAGACCGACTGGGTTGTCGTCTGGAACATCGCAGCGATCTCATCAGGAGACCATTGTTTAAAAAAATAAGCTTCAAAAATGCCGCGTTCCTTGCGGCTTAAGCCGTGCAGGAAGGACTGGATCATTTCAATCGTTTCCTTGCGTAAGTACAACGTCTCCGGATTCAACTCATTCTGTTTGTGCGTTAGCTTCACAGACAGAAATTGCAAAATATGATCCACATCGCCCCAATCGATATTGGCGGAATCCATCGTTTGGGATGGCTTCAGGCTGGTGAAGGGCTGTTCGATTCGATAAGGACCGCCGCGTCGCAGCTTCATCTGCGCCTGCCTGCGGACAATGGCCTGCAGCCAGCCCATGAATCTGGAAGAATCGATCAGTTGTCCGACATGCAGGAACGCCTTGATTAACGAATCCTGCACGATATCCTCTGCCATGTGGGTATCCCGGGTCATGGAACGCGCCCAGGAACGAGCCGAGGTTCGATGACGTCGAACAAGCTCCCCGAAGGCTTCCGTATCTCCTGCCTTCGCCCGCTCTGTTAAGAAACGGTCCTCCATCGTCTCGATGGTCGTCCCATCTGCCGTGGTTTCCAGCATAAATCTCCCCTTCCTCCTCTCTTGATCGGTTATTTATGGTCCTATAGAAGAAGATGCCTGCGGCACTCATGAATTGAACAAAACTTCGGATTTTTTTTAAAAGAGTTTGATTTAATTGAGAAATCAGCTCATGTAAAAAACAGGGATTACATCAATTCTCTAACGCGAGTGTAATAATATAATATCATTTTGGCAATAGATGGAAGGCGATCGATTTCATGTCGGAATCGGTCTATGACTTTGGCGATTTATTCCGATACGATCTACTGCGGCACTTCTAGAATGCGATGATGCTGTGCTTGCAATTCCTCCGTCTGGAATTCACAGATAAACGAGACACAAAAAGACGTCCCTTGATCATTCGGGAACGTCTTTTTGAAATGAGATCCAACTCGTCTTGAGTTTAGAAGATTGGAAATTTATTGGTAATAAAAAACCGGGCTGCCTCAACCCGGTTCATGATCATTAAGATGACACAACATAGTTATTCAAAAAATTCCGCAGTGCAGCCTCCATATCAGGCTCCCCGCCCTCTTCGATCCATGAATCCTGAAGAACAAGATAGCTGCAGGCGCTGCTCTGCAAATAGCTGTAGATGATTTGTGCAGCATCGATATCTTCCCGGGTAACCTCGGTAGCATCGCATTCCATATCCCTCGTGAAATAGCTGAGAATCAAGGCTTTGACCCTCTGCCTCAACGATTCCATGTCCACTGTTGCAGCCACAGAGCATCGCTCGCTGTGCAGCACAACGTTCCCCTTAATCAGGAATAACTTGAGCGTATCTTCGTTTAAATACTCGTAGACAACAATGCTGTGATTCTCTTCGGCGAACTCGATCACATGCCGTTTACTTAAGAGCAAGTTCACCGCCTCCATGCCGTCCCTGTATTTTGCAGCCTGCTCAAAATCGAAACGCTCTGCGGCGTCGAGCATGTTTCGCTCCATTTCATCATATAAACGTCGGTCGTCCCCCTGAAGCAGAGCAATGAATCGATCCATGATTTCATCAAATTGCCGCGCGGTTTCGCCGCCAAGACACTTGCCAAGACAGAGGCCAATCGAATAATTCAAGCAGGGAGTATTTGCCGAAGAAGCGGCAGGTGTATGATTACAGGCGATTTTACAACATTCCTTAACCTTTTGCACTGCATGTTCAAGACTATGTCTGCTGGCTGTATAGGGGCCGAAAAAACGAGAGCAGTCGTGACCGCCTTCATCCAGTGTATCTGTAATTTCCAGCCATCGCCAATCTCGCTTTTGCCGCAATACGATATAACTATAGCCTAGCGGATTTTTCATCTTACGGTTATACATCGGCTTTATGTCCTGAATGAGCCTGCATTCCAGCATGAACGCCTCAAACTCCGTGTCGGTGACGATATGCTCCAGATCTTTGACATGCTGAACCAGCTTCTTCACTTTTGGGGAGTGCGATTTATTGTTGTAAAAATACGATTGTACTCTCTTCTTGAGACTTTTGGATTTGCCAACGTAAATGACCGTTCCCCGCGAATCTCTCATGAGATATACGCCCGGCGACAGCGGCAACTCTTGTATTTTTGTTTTCATTTTGACTGTCGATCCTCTCAACGAATCTATTAAACATGGCGTTTTCCGTTCAATTCCAAGATACCATATGCACACCAAAAAGCACCACAGTCACCGGCTCATCAACTCGATGAATGTGGTGCCTCTATTAGGGACTAGGGCTATAGCCTCTATTACCCCTTCTCGCATAGAGTTGATTGGTTGTCGTGCTCCCGCACCCGACCGGCGGCCCCAAAATAACAGACCCTCGAATAGGCGCGACGGCACGCGCATAATCTTTTTCATTGATGCAATACGCACGCTGCGCGACCTCATTCGGCAGGAAGCGCAGAAAATCTGAGTCATACACAAAATCAGGGCTTGCTCCTCGCTGTAGTAAAATAGAGACTATCTATTTCAATTCAGCTTTTTCTAGTGAGCCAGAAAGAAGACATAGCCATATCCCTCTAACTTCGCATTCGATACTGCTGCCGATATTGCCTCGGCGACATCTGAACCGCCCGCTTGAACATCTTACCAAAGTGGGAGAAGTTGCTGAATCCCGAGCGCATGGCGATATCCGTGATGGGATCATCACTCTCCCGCAACAGCCGCTGCGCTTCCTTGACCCGAAGCAGATTAAGATAATCGCTAAAGGTAAACCCCGTTGTCTGTTTGAACAGCCGGCTGAGATAGTGCGGACTGATTCGGAATGTCGCTGCAACCTCGGGCAGCGTTAAGGCCTTCTGGTAGTTGTCGTTAAGATACCGGACGACCGCCTGGGTCTTCGGATGAAGAACCGGCTCGGTATCGGCGGAGCGAACCGTTCCCAGATACCGGTTACGGTAGGCGAAGAGCAGCAATTCAACCGTCCGGTGCCGCAGCAGCCAGCTGCTTCCCGCCTGGGGACGGACCATCTCCTCCACCATTTCACCGACCATTCGCTCCATGACTTCACATCCCGGTGAAGGAAGCCTTAGAATCGGAACATCCCAGCCGAACGGCTCCTTCAGTCCTTCGGCCAGGTCGGGTGATACGGTCAATTCCGCAAATAACTCCGGACTTATATAAAGGACAACCCGGTCATGATCGGGCCGGCCGCTGTCTAGCGTCTTATGAACGGCATTCCGGTCCACGAAAACGAGATCCCCGGCTCTGACCCGGTAGGAACGGTCCTTAATGAAGTATATGCGCTCACCCGATAACAGGTAGTACAACTCGTAATGATCATGAAGATGGTCAACCGTCATGGAGAAATATCCAATGCGGCGGTCATATTCAATGTCCAAATATCCGCTGGGATCGTGGTAATCCGCTCGAAACGGCTTCGTCATGTCGCTGCCCCCTTTGCTTGGATTATAGCAAAATAAGCGGTGTTCTAAAGCGATTAAGCATAAAATGCGGCGAAAGAAGTACTTCTTTGTTATAGGCTATATCTATATTCAAGGAGGCGATAGAGATGATTGACAAGAAACGTTATGTATTGGTCGGAACTGGCGGCCGAGCCGAATTTTTTTATGGCGCCCTGGCCCAGAATTTCCGTGACAGATCCGAGCTTGCTGCCTTTTGCGATATCAACCAGACTCGCATGAATTACGCGAATCAGCTGCTGCGGGAAAAATATAAATACGCCGAGGTGCCTACATACACCGCGGACCAATTCGACCAGATGATCGAGAACGAGAAGCCCGACTTCGTCATTGTCACGAGCATCGACCGGACCCATCACAAGTACATTATCCGCGCGATGGAGCTTGGATGCGATGTCGTGACCGAGAAGCCAATGACGATCGACGAGGAGAAATGCCAAGCCATCCTGGATGCCGCCAAGCGGACCGGACAAAATATCAGGGTCACCTTCAACTACCGTTACGCTCCCCATCATACCAAGGTACGGGAGTTAATCATGAATAATACCATCGGCCAGGTGACCTCGGTTCACTTCGAATGGCTGCTGAATACCCGCCACGGAGCGGATTACTTCCGGCGTTGGCACCGGGACAAGCGGAACAGCGGCGGACTGCTCGTCCATAAATCCACCCATCACTTTGACTTAGTCAATTTCTGGATCGGCTCGCATCCTGAAACCGTTTTTGCATTTGGAGATCTCATGTACTATGGTAGAGAGAATGCCGAAGCACGGGGCGTAACGCAATTTTACAATCGTGCCACCGGCAACAAGGTTGCGAAAGAGGATCCTTTCGCGCTCCATCTGGATTCCGATGCGCATCTCAAAGCCATGTATCTGGATGCTGAGCCGGAAGATGGCTATCAGCGGGACCAGAGCGTTTTCGGCGACGGCATTAATATTGAGGATACGATGGGCGTTCTCGTACGATATCAGAACAAAGCCATTTTAACGTATTCGCTGGTGGCCTATCAGCCGTGGGAAGGCTATCGCATCGCAATTAACGGCACCAAGGGCCGGATCGAGATGAACATTGTCGAACAATCCTACGTGAATTCGCTGGGGGACAAGAATCAGGAAGGCGCGTTAATCGGAAAAACGCTGCGGGTGCTTCCAATGTTCGATGCCCCTTATGAGGTTCATGTCGAAGAGAAAAAAGGCGGGCATGGCGGAGGCGACCCGGTTCTTCTGAATGATTTGTTCGGAGAGCCCGTGGAAGATCCGTACGCCCGGGCGGCCAACCATATCGATGGGGCGAGGTCCATACTAACAGGAATTGCAGCTAACCGCGCCATCGCAACCGGCATGCCTGTACGAATCAACAATCTGGTTCGTTTTTAGGCCGTATAAGGCTGCTCCACACACAACAGAAAAAAGAGCCGTCCGCAGACGGCTCTCCTCTGTATATCATATTACAGCTTCACAATTCTACCGGTCTCTTGGGATTCGAATGCACCCAGGATCACGTTCAAGGAACGCAGTCCTTCCTCGCCGGAAATGCTAGGAGGCGTGTTCGTAAGAATGGATTCGACAAAAGTGTCGATGACGCCGCTCGGAACCTGCTTCTCATTGGTTGCCATGGCGCCAACCTTGTAGGTTTCCACTGTACCGTCGGTCAGCTCAACAACCACTTCATCACCGTTAACGGTTCCGATCATCATGGCGCCCTTCTCGCACCATAATACCGTTCCGTTATCACCGGCTCTGTAATGCGTCCAGCTCGCCATCAGTGTGCCTACGGCCCCGCTCTTCATGCGAACGATGCAAGTCGCGTTGTCGTCTACATCGGTTCCGTCTTTATGAACCGTTCCGATGAAACCCGCCACTTCCATGATTTCATCGTTCAGCAAATAACGGATAAAGTCGGATTTATGCACGCCGAGGTCACCCATAGCGCCCATAATCGCTTCTTCTTTGCGGAAGAACCAGCTGTCTCGACCATCGAGGCTCCAGCTCTCCGGACCGCCATGGCCGAAGGAAGTACGGAAGGTAAGCACCTTGCCGAGCTTGCCGGAATCCAGGATTTCTTTCGCCTTCACGTGGGGAGGCATGAGACGCTGGTTGTGGCCTACCATCAGGTAAACCCCATTTTTGCGGGCTGCCTCGATCATTTGCTCTCCTTCTTCAGCCGTTGTTGCCATCGGCTTCTCCACCAGCACATGAAGACCGGCATTCGCAGCCGCGATGCTCATTGGAGCATGCAGATAGTTCGGCGTACATACGCTAACGGCATCGAGCTTCTCGTTCTTCAGCAGTTCTTGATAGTCTGTATAAGCTTTACCGCCATATTGGGCTGCCATTTCTTCGGCGCGTTCCTTTACCGGATCGGCAAAAGCAACCAGCTCCACGTTAGCATTGTTCGCGTATTCAGGAATATGTCTGCGCTGGGCGATTGCGCCGCAGCCAAACACAGCCACTTTAATTTTACTCATTGAAAGTCTCCTTTGTGCAAATAGATTAGAATTGGTTCAGGTAGTTCTGTTTCAGCCAGTTCATGCTGTTCTCTACGCTTTGCAGCGGCGGATTCTGACATACGTCCTGCTCAACGATCAACCATTCCGTGCCTGCATCGGATGCAGCTTGAATGACGCCCGGCAGGTTAACCGAGCCTTGACTCAGCTCCAGTGTTTTCATGTTGCCTTCTGAATCCTTACTAAAATCTTTCAGGTGAAGCAGCGGAAGACGGCCTGCATATTTTGGAATGTAAGCAAGCGGATCTTGTCCGGCGAATTGTACCCAGCATACGTCCATTTCCACTTGCACGGCTTCCGGCGTCGTTGCGGAATACATCGCATCAAATACGAACTGGCCATCGACCTCGGTTTCGAATTCGAATGCATGGTTATGGTATCCAAAAATCAGTCCCTGCTTGCGGGCTTCGGCCCCTACTTCCTCCAGGAAGGAGAAGAGGTTCTTCCAATCCTCGGCATCTTTACGATCTTCTTCGGCCACATATGGACACATCATATATTTAGCGCCAATGGTTTTCAGGTAATCAATTTCCTTCTGCAGATCTGCACGAAGAAGGTGCAGGCCTACGTGACTGCCGATCGCTTTCAGGCCAAGTTCTTGAAGAAGCGTTTTCATTTCCTCGGCTGGAATGTCTCCATACCCTGCAAATTCCACCCCTTCATAACCTAATTCAGCCACTTTGCGAAGCGTACCGCGGAAATCCTGTGCTGTCTCATCGCGCAGCGTATACATTTGCAAACCAATGTTCATTCTTCTCATTATAGCGCACCTCGATTCCAAAAATGAGTTACTGCTCTATCTGCTACTATCATACATGCAAATAGGCTAAAATGAACATAAACAATATTGCTGCAACATGAACTATCTGCTTACATTTTTACTGGGGGTTGTTACCATGATGGAAGCAAGACTGCTCATCTGCGACTATTCCTATCACTTTCAGCAGTTCAGCAACAGCCATCGTGGTGGCTTGACGACCTATCTGTTCCGTCTCCAAACCGAAGGCTCCTGCGAAATCTACTGCAACGGCATCGAGCACCACGTGCAGGCAGGCGACCTGCTGCTGCTGAAGCCCGGCGATGAATACGAGCTGCGGGTGAAGGAAGATGGCGAGGATGGCCGCGTGTCCAGCGGGGATTATTTTATATTTTGCGACGGCACCTGGATTGATGATTGGTGGAACCGCATCCCCCGCCCTGTCGTCAGCCATGTCGGGCTCGACGATCATTTGCTGGACCTGTGGAGACAGATGCTGCTGGAGAAGCGGCGCGGACTTGAGGGGGAAATCGGGGAGCTGACCGACTACCTGCTGCGGAGTCTCTGCCTCTGCCTGGACCGGGCCATTACCGAGATCAAGCCGACCGATCGTCTTGCCTTTACCGCCCTGCGGCTGAAGCGATTCGTAGAGGAACATGCCACCATCACCTTCAAGCTGGAGGAGGCTGCTTCCCATGTGGGACTCAGTTTATCCCGTGCCGTTAAACTGTTCAAGGAATATTACGGAAAAACGATGATCCAGTACGCCCTGGAGATCAGGTTGAATGCAGCCGTCGAGCGCATGAAATACAGCACCATGACGCTGGAGGAAATCGCGGAAACCTGCGGCTTTGCTAGCTATTCCTATTTTCACCGGGTATTCCGGGCCAACTACGGCGTGTCCCCGGTCAAGTTCCGGGCAACGGCAACGGTACCGGCCAGGCCGGAACAAGCAAAAGGCCCCCGCTGAATTTTTTCTTCTATATAATGAGGTAATAAAAAAGCAGCCCATGCTCATCCTTAAAGGCAGGAGCTTGGCTGCTTTGCGTATTCCAGAACTCTAATTTCTTTCCTTGCTCGTATTGGAAGACAGCTATTCATGTATGGTTGCAGCACTCATCGATTTCTCATGATGCAGCAGCCACTGCTTGCGCGACAATCCTCCGCCATATCCGCCCAATTCGCCGCTCGTATTGATCACCCGATGGCATGGAATGACAATCGCGAGCTGGTTGGCGCCATTCGCTTGAGCAACGGCACGATAGGCGGTAGGCCTTCCCATCGTTGCTGCGAGCTCGCCATACGAAGACGTCTGTCCAGGTGGAATCTGCAGTAACTGATCCCATACTTCTTTTTGAAACGGCGATCCTAATAGAAACAAAGGTGTCTTGAATTCCGTTAATTCCCCGTCAAAATACGCGCCGAGTTCAAGTTCGATCGAACGGATCGGAGCTGTATAACCCGGAATGATAGCTGACTTGGTTCTCTGCCGGAGACGTTCAACCTCACGCTCCAGGCCCCGGCGGTCGACGAATTCGAGCAAATACAGCGCCTCCTCATCCGCGATGGCCATCATCGGTCCAAGGCGCGTGTCGAGCCACGACGCTTTTAAGATCTTGTTATTCCCCGATCGAGTAGGCGCTGCGCCCATAATGCGCGAAAAAGCATCCCTAAAGCCACTGCTGGACTCATAGCCGGTCGACAGCTGCGCATCGATGATGGCATGCCCCTCCCGGATTTGCTTCAGGGCAAGTCCCATCCGCCGTGCCCGTGCATATTCGACGAAGGTCATCCCGAACCGCTTCTTGAATTGGCGTCTCGCCGTCGAGGCATCCACGGACAGCTTCTGAAAATCCTGGTTGGTCCACCTTTTCTCCGGATTTTCTTCCACCGCCTCAACGAGCAGCCGGACCAGGTCGGACACCTGATTGGGGTGTGATAGCGGACGGCATCGTTTACAGGGCCTGAAGGAAGCAAGCAGCGCTTCTTGAGCCGTCTCGTAAAATTCACAATTTTCCATTTTTGGTTTTCGGGCCGGACATGTCGGGCGGCAGAACACCCCCGTGGTCTTCACGCCCACATAAAAAACGCCCTCGTACTCCGATTTCTTTTCCACTAATGCCTGATAATACTCCTGTTGATTCGCAGCCGATATCACTTGGGGTTCCTCCCTCGATCTCATATTCGTACACTGTGGCTATCGCTTGCAAGCCATCATCTCATGCTCTCTTTGTCCTTGTCTTCCTATTATATTGGATATGCCGGCATGGCGTAGCCGAAAATCGTGCATGAATATTTTCGAGGGAGAAACGCCAACCTGATAATCCTAGTTGACCTAATAATACGAAAAACCCCTTCCTTTGAACCGGAAGAGGCCTTTCTTTTAAGAATATTGAATTTCCTTAAGACCAAAGATTTAACCTTTGATGGACCCTGCCACCATACCCTTCATGATCTGCTCCTGCAAGATCAGGTAGGCCACAATCGTTGGAATGACTGCGATCGCCATCGCTCCCATCGTCAAGCTGTAATCTGTGCCGAAGCCGTCCGAGAACAAGGACAGACTGAGCGGCAGCGTCTTCAGCGCTTGCGTATTGATAAATACGAGTGCGAAGGAGAAGTCATTCCAGAATCGAAGGAATGCCAGAATCGATATCGTTGCCACGATCGGCGTACAGAGCGGAAGAATCATTCTGCCGAAGATTCCCCACCAGCCGCTGCCGTCAATCATGGCCGCTTCTTCAATCTCTCTTGGAATGGATGACATGTAAGCCATCGCCAAGAAGATCGCGATTGGCAGCTCAAATGCCGTATAAGGCAGAATGAGCGCACCGTACGTGTCGAGCAGGCCGATATTTTTCATCATAATAAACAGGGGCACCAGCGTACTATGAATCGGAATCAGCAGCCCGGTCGTAAACAACACGACCACCAGCTTTTTGAACCGAAACTCGAATCTGGACAATACATATGCCGCAAGTACACTGAGCAGGATGGTCAGAACGACAGCTGTAATCGTCACAACCGTTGAATTCAGCATCGCTCTGCCCATATTTCCAAGCTCCCATGCCCGGAATAAATTCTCGGTCATCCACTCCTTCGGCAAGCCGTAAGGGTTGGTGAAGAAATCCTGATTCGATTTAAACGCGCTCGTAAAAAGCCAGTACAAGGGATAGAGCGTAAGAATCGCATACACAATCAGCAGCAATTTTACGAACCCGGTTAACCCCTTCGTGATGACGCGTTTCCCTGAGGTACTTTCGGTCCCGGTCGTCTGTAAATTCATACCGCTCCCTCCTTCATACTTTGCGTAAGGACACTCGTGACTTCAGTCATGAGAGGAATACGTTTCTTTCTCCTCCTTAGAATCATCGCGAATGCTCTTTCTTTCTCTAAAAACAAACAATCACTTTGAATGGGAACAAATGTTTGGTATAGTGGTTAATAAATGATAGTCCCATTTCCTTTACTTTATACCCTGTCGGAAAGGATGGAAGAGGCCTTGTTGAAGCTAACGGTCACTGCCAAAATTAAAATTTCACCTTCACCAGAGCAGAAAGAGTTGTTATGCCAGACGCTCCGCGCATATCAGCTGGCGAGCCAATTTATATCGAAACTCGTCTTCGATGAGAAGGTGCTTCATCAACAGAAGCTGCATCTCTTGACGTATCGAAAGCTTCGTGCCGATTTTCAGCTTCGCTCTCAAATGGCGCAATCTGTGATGAAGACGGTCATTGCCCGCTATAAGTCCATTCAAGGAAATGGACATCCCTGGACTCTTGTACGATTCAAGAGACCGGAACTCGATTTGGTCTGGAACCGCGATTACTCCATGAGTAACCAAATGTTTTCGATCAATACCTTATCCGGGAGAATCAAAGTCCCCTTCGAAAGCAAAGGTATGGAACATTATTTGGATGGAACATGGGCATTTGGCACAGCCAAACTGGTCCATAAGCGGGGGAAGTTCTTCTTGCATATCCCCGTGACCCAAGTTGTGAACGAACCGTCCGTGCATGACATCGAAAGAATCGTCGGCGTGGATATGGGTATCAACTTTATCGCCGTCAGCTATGATTCGCAAGGAACAACCGCATTCTTTCACGGCAGAAGGATCAAGAATCAACGCTCAAAATACAAGCGGCTTCGCAAGCGGCTACAACAGATTGGAACAGCTTCTGCCCGCAGAGCGATCCAGCGAATCGGACAACGAGAAAACCGTTATATGACCGATGTCAACCATCGGATATCGAAGGCACTCGTTGACCGGTACGGAGCAAATACCTTATTCGTCGTGGAAGATTTAACAGGCATTCGCCAAGTGACAGAGCGTGTTCGCATCCGGGATCGATACGAGACCGTGTCGTGGTCGTTTTACCAACTTCGTCAGATGATAGAGTACAAAGCGATTCGTTCAGGCGCCAAGGTGATCGCAGCGAACCCGAAATACACGTCCCAAAAATGCCCGAAGTGCGAGCATACGAATAAAGCGAACCGCGACAGGAAGAAGCACCTTTTCTGTTGCAGGGAGTGCGGCTACAGCTCTAATGATGATCGAATTGGGGCCATGAATCTTCAGCGCATTGGAATGAAGTACATCGCTGAAGTGGCTGTGTAGGTATACTCCTGTACAGCCGGGCAGCGGTCAACCTGCCTATCGTAACGCCATGTTAAGGAAGGAGGCCTAACCGCCGCTCTCACTTCCGGGCAGTTACAAGCTCTTGGCTTCAGTCATGAGTTGTTGATGTTAACTTGACTTTCTGCGCGTTGCGAAATAGTTAAGCGCGATAAGAATGGCGCTGACGATCATAATCATCGTGGAGACGGCGGAGCCGTAACCGTAACGGTACACACTGAACGTGCTGTTGTACATATAAGTGGCTAGCAGCTCGGTCGATTGCGCCGGTCCGCCACCTGTCATGACGATGACATGGTCAAAAGCTTTCAGGCTTCCCGAGATGCATAGCACAATGGTTACAACAACCGTGCTCCAGATCATCGGCAGCGTGATTTGCATCAGCTTGTTCCAGCCGGTGGACCCATCGATTTTGGCCGCATCATGGATCTCCGGTGAAATATTTTGCAGTGCTGCGATAAAGATGACCAGATAAGGGCCGATGTTCGCCCAGTTAATCGGGATTGATATCGCCAGCATGTTGACTTTTGGATCGGACAGCCAGGCACGGGTCCATGACTCCAGACCGAGCATCTCCAGCACATAGTTGGCGATTCCGAACTGAGGATGGTAAATGTAACCCCAGATGAGACCGACAACAACTGTGGAGAGAACCATCGGCATGAATACGGCAGACCGAATGAACCTGGAGAAGAACGAATTCTTGAACAATACAATAGCCAGAATCAACGCGATTGGAACCTGACCGATAATGGATGATACGACCAGAATCAGGTTGTTTCGAAGCGCCCGCCAGAAGATCGGATCCTTGAACATCTCTTTATAATTATCAAGACCGATAAATGTGGCGTCTCCGAACCCTTTCCAACTGAAAAATCCGTAGTAAGCTGACCAGAAGACCGGAATAATGACAAATATCAGAAACAACAGAAGCGCAGGAAGAAGAGCTATGGCTATAAATCCTTTGCTTCTCATCGCTGTAGGCATGGCAGCCTCCTCCCTCCTAATCCTTGTGCAGTGATGAACGGTTTCTTATGGAGTAGCGGATCTGGCTTGCGCATCCTGTAGCTTCTGGGCCACACCTTCGACGGGGCCGCCCATCATAATTTCCTGCAGACCGTTGTTGATGACTTCAGCCGCTTCTGCAGACAGATAAGCATCGTATACCGGCGTAATGCTTGTGGATTTCACCAGGTTAAAGGCTTTGTAGTACAAGGAAGTAACTTTGGCCTGGTCGATTTCGGTATCGTACATTACCATGGAGTTGCTCTCGGCAATCGCTTTTTGCGCTTCTGGTCCGCTGACCGCATAAATCAGTTCCAGCGCCAATTCTTTCGCTTTCCCTTCCGTTCTGCTGCTAAGGGCCAGACCGCCGCCAGCTCCGCCGGAGATGGTGTTAGCCTCACCTTTACCGCCCGGGATCGAAGGCAGTGTCGTCACTTCAATATCCTTCATTTGCTCCTCCGAAGAAGAAGCCGCCAGGTTTGTGAGTGTCCATGCACCGCTGATCATCATCGCTGCATTTCCTTGGATGAAATACTGCTCGGCTTGCGTGTTGTCGATGCTGTTCGCGCCTTCCTGGAAGGCTTTGTTATCTACCAGCTCTTTGAAATATCCAAGCGCTTCGATAAACTCAGGATCGGTGAATTTCGCACCATCCTGTGCTGCCGCTTTCTTGAACCATTCGGTGCCTGTCACACGATCGGCAATCGATCCGATAATGGTGGATTGCGCAACCCATGGCGCTTTGTTTCCGAGTGCGATCGGCGTAATGCCGTTATCATTGAACGTTTTAACCGCCGCCATCATTTCTTCCCAAGTCGTTGGAACTTTTACGTTATGTTTGTCAAACAATGCTTTGTTGTAATAGAGAATCGAAGTTGCGGACATGCCTAGTGGAGCAGAGTATATCTGGCCGTCCTCGAACTCGTAGGGATCAAACGCTCCCGGCAGGAATTTATCCTTCCAATCCGAATGCGCATCGAGCACCTCTGTAATCGGCTGAAGCAGTTTCGCCTGATGAAGTTCAGCTGACTGACTTCCTGCATATACGAAGAATACATCCGGCATTTCATTCGCAGCCGCAACCGTACTCAGACGTTGACGGTAACCGTCCGGCGGAATCGCTTGTGCATCGAGCGTAACTTCAGGATGGTCCTGAGCAAACTGATCGATAAAGCTTCGGACTGATTTTGCACGCAGGTCATCACCGGCAAAGTTATGCCAGATTGTCAGCTTGACCTTCTCTTGATTACTCTCATTTCCTCCCGCCTGCTCTTTGCTTTGCCCGCCTCCGCAAGCTGCAAGGACCAGTGACATCATCAGCAGAACAAGACCTATTTTACGTTTTGGTCTCATGGTCAATCCCCCTTTTTTAATATACGAAAATGATGAAACGTCTTAGATGATTAGTCCAAGTATATAAAAGGATATAACGCTTACATAGGGGATATAATTCAGTCGATAGAGGGACAAAATTCAGGATTTGCCCGATACTCCGACGGGGTTTGTCCTGTCCATTTCTTGAACAGACGGTTAAAATACTTAATATCCTCATAGCCGATTTCATTCGCAATTTCACTGATTTTGGCTGGCGTTTCCCGCAGCAGGTGCATCGCTTTTCGCAGTTTCGCCTGGGTCACGAATTCGATATAATTCTGCCCGGTTTCCTTCTTGAACATCTCGCTGAAATAGTTGGGGTTCATATGAACATGCTTGGCCACTTGTTGGAGAGACAAGCTCTGTCCCAGATGCTCATGAATGAAGGAGATCGCTCGCTGGACGGGACTTGTCGTCGACACCATATCACGGTACTCCTTCATGATGAGCCCGAGCGAATCGACCAGCACCTTCTCCGGATTCTTGGTCAACTCGCGGATATCGTACGTCTCTTCCACTTTCACCGGACTGGTATAGCCGATAGACGTTGCAGCCCGTATAAGCCAGCGCTGTGCCGAGACGATCAGGGAATGTAGGTAAGCCTGAACCGAGCCGGGCGTTGCCTGGTCCTGACTTTGGATGCGCCGCAGCAAATCCGTCACCCATGCCTGCAAGTCGGCGGATTCTCCCGAACGCAGCAGGGATGACAGCTTGGTTTCTTCTTCCATCGAACAGACCGTGCGGATGCCTGTACGTCCTTCGATATCTTCATAGCGGATATGCCGTTCCGATTGCAGCAGCCACTCGTAGGAGCTGGCCTCTACCGCGGTAGCCAGCGCAATGTGCAGCTCCCTGGCGTTTGCGACCCGTCGGCCGCTGGCAGCCTTGATGCGGCAGGCGTGCATGGATTCCATTTTCCGCAGAGCGGAATCTACCCGCCCCCAGCCATTACTCGGCTCTGCCCGCACCAACAGAAGCAGGGAGCCGTTCCACTCCAGCCACGCACATTGCAGCACTTCGGCCAACTCCGTGCCGATTAATCGATGCAGCTCGCTAACGTTCGATTGTTCCTCTTCTTCTGGATGCAGCGGATATACCGACAGTATCCAAATCTGCAGCACCGAGCCGTTCGATTCCAAACGCAGCTCCGGGTATCGCTCACACAATTCGGCCTCGGCATGCTCGTCCAGCGGAGTGCCGGAAGCAAGCAGCCTTCTCAGGAAACCCCGGCTGACTACCAACTCCTGCGCCCTTCCCTTCGCTTGTGTAAGCCTGCGCTGTAACAGCCGTTCCCTGGCTTGGACAGCAGCCTCAATAATTTCCCCGGGCCTGCTCGTCTTCAGCAAATAGTCACTTACGCCTTCCCGCATCGCCTGCTGCGCATATGAAAATTCATCATATCCCGATATAACAATGATTTCGATCTCGGGATACTGCTGCTTGACTTCATGTGCCATATCCAGTCCGCTCAAGCCTGTCATGCGAATATCGGTAAAAATAATTTCGGGCATTTCAACAGGAATACGCTGAAGGGCTTCCTCCGCTGAAGCCGCGGGCGTCAGCACCGTAAAGCCGTTATCGGCCCAATTGATCACTGTACTCAGACCATTTCGAATGATCACTTCATCATCAACGATCAGTACCTTCAATGTCGCCATCCCCTTTACTGGATAATTCAGATTGTTGAATTTCAGATAAATCAGGTATCGTAAACATCACACGTGTTCCGACTCCTTCCGTACTCTCCACACGCAAGCCCGCATCCTTGCCGTAATGAAGGAGAAGCCGTTTATGGACATTGCGCAGCCCGTAGCTTCCGCGCGGGGTCTGCCCCTTCTCGTACTGAAGCGGATTCTCAACCAACTGATCCTGAAGCCATTTCAGGCGCTCCGTCGTCATTCCGATGCCATCATCCTCCACCACGAAGTGGATCCCTTCAGGCTCGCGGTGCCCGCGAATCGTAATCGTCCCCATCCCGTCACGGCTCAAAATACCATGCAGCATGGAGTTTTCAACCAACGGCTGCAGCAGCAGCTTTAACATGGTGTGCTGATACAGCTCTTCCTCCACATGAACCTCAAACTTGAACTTTTCCGGATAGCGGATGGTTTGGATATTCACGTAATGACGGACATGCATAATTTCCTGCTGAATCGTGCAATATTCCTGCCCGTTATTGAGACTGAACCTCAGGAAATCGCTGAGCGATCCCACCATCTCGGCGATTTTCACATCCTGGTTCATCAGCGCCAGCCAATGGATGGATGACAGCGTATTGTAGAGGAAATGCGGATTAATCTGCACCTGCAGCGCATGCATATCCGCCTCCTTCTTCAGCGACTCGTTCAGCTTCACTTCGTCGGTAAGCTTCACAATCCGAGAGCTGAGCCGGTTGTAACTGATAATGAGCTGCCCGACCTCATCGACCGTCTTAACCGGGAGAGCAGGCAGCGGCTCTTCCGGGCTTGAATTCTTGAGAAACTTTGTTAGCACGGACAGCGGATTCGTAATTTTCTGGATCAGGAAAAGAACCAGTATAATGGCAAGCAGTATAGCCACGGTGACGGCAACCGCCGTCAATTTGATGAAGTATTGGTTCTGGGAACGGTATTCCTGTGAGGGTATGATGCCGACCAGTTTCCAGTTCACACTGGACATTTTCTTATAGAGAATGGTCTTCTTGTTGCTCCCCTCGCCATAGTCTATATTTCCGCTGAGCCCCTCAAACTCTCCAATCGAAGGATAATAGTCTGCAAGTGTAAGATTGGTCTCCATATCCGGCGGACCGGCGATAATCCGGTTATTCTCATCAAGAAGAAGGACAAACCCGGTCTTCTCCAGGACGGCCTGCCGGAATTGATTGGCAATGACGCCCTGATCCAGGTTGATCTGCAGATTCCCGATCGGCTTATATTTATCCGTGCTCCGGATCGGTCTGGCCAACGTAATGACTTTCCTAACGCCTTCAAAAGTCCACTGCCGATGTACAAAGGACCACCATTTGGGATGATGCTCGTAATAATCGGGGACCACTTCGGTAATATTCCGGAACTCGGAGCGAACCAAGGACTTATGCGAGATCGCATCTTTGCTGCCGAGCGGTTCGACAATGATGTTGGCGATATAATCTTTGGAAAAGGCCAGATTCGTCAAAAAATTAATAACCGTCGTCTGCTGGACATAGTTGCTCTGTTCGGTCTTCAGATAGGCTTGAACACCGGTATGCCCGATGAGAAACAGCGAGATGTTCTCCACGTCTTTGACCATCGTATCCAGGTAAGCTTCCAGCTGTCGAAGTGTATTCATTCCTGTAATCTTGGCCTTCTCCTCCGTCAGACTCTTGGCTATGTTAAAAGAGAAAATACCGAGAAACAGCAGCGGCACCAGCGTAGCGATAATAATAAGTAACGACAATTTATGCTTTAGCGATTTCCCAAGCCATTGCTGCATAAAAACACCTCGTTCAAAGCCCTCATGGTATGGACTTGTTATATTACTTAACATTGAATGCGTTTACTTACGAAATCACTCTCTTCCCCTAGCAAAAATGTGTCAGGTTTATTAACTATCTTAGAGGAATCTTAAGACTCAAGTAAATGGTAATAAAGACCTATGAAAGAGGATGAATTCTTCTTGCATAGGTTCTATATGCGCCATTCTCTCTGGTTCCTTTTTGGAGAGTGTGGAGGAAATAAATGGGATGGACTGGACATTAAAAAAGCAAAAAAAGGGCGCCGTAGCACCCTTTTGATTAGCGAAGCACATCATTCTATCAAGATTTATGCTTCTAGTCCATGTTCATAACGTCTTATCAGATATGCGTTTATATGTAGATCTAAAGTTCCACATCAATAAACCGTTACTTCCCCCATTCTTCCAGACTACTATATTCAATGCTATCCACCACAAATCGGTTCAACTTTTCTTGAAATCGGTATGTTATATGGAGATCGCCAGCGAAGCCGGCAGGGCTGATGCTTCCCGCAGCTTCCGTAACAAGCTGGCCTTCCGCTAGTTTGTGTCTGACGACGGCCCCGAAGCCAACCTTATCATATAGGTAGCTTTTATCCTTGGAATCATCCTCGATCCTTTCGACATACTCCTTCCCGTCGATCAAAAGTTTGATCACAAAGTGGTCTGCATACTTCTCAATGTTGGATTGCACATGGCTCGATACCGCCTGTTCCAATGATTCGATAGGAATTTCCTTCAGAGTCTCGGCGTCGACTACATGCATCTCCCCCATGTAAAGACCCGTGCCGGTCCCGTTCACATAGAACACCACAACTTCCGGCTTGCCATCGCCTGTAACATCCTGATATTGAATGACGGGTTTACGCATACCATCTCCGCCGTTCCAGTCCTTAAAGACCTGCTTCCTTCCTTCGACCTCGACCACCATTCCTTCATATCTGCCGTATTTCGTTGCGCTTACCGGATACAGCTTCACATCCCGGTTCTCCTCAGCCGTCGACACGTCAACCTCCGGTGTATAGATGTAGACCATCCCGGCCTTTGTATCCAAGCTTACCTGTGCACCATACAGCTCCGCCATCCATCGAGCAGGAACCATGACGCGCCCATCCTTTAGTTGAGCGGGAACAGACAAGGTGTAGATCTTCCCCTTTCCCTTGGCTTCCTTGCTCCCCATCTTTAGGGTGACTTGATCGGTGCCTGTGTTGACAGTTAGCGTTTTGTTCTTGTTATTCCAGCGGAGGTGCATAGGCTTCAAATATTCCCTCACCGTGTTCAAAGGGACCAGCGCCGTACCATTCACGATGACAGGTTTAACGTCCATCGTGACAACATAATGATTAACATTTAATCCCAATTCCTTCTTGTGCCCAGCCTCAGCCTGAGCCTGTACCATCGAGCTTAACAGCATTGTGGCCGCTATTGCGCCGCTTGCCGCCAGTTTTGTCCATTTCTGGGTTGTCATGTCTTTAAATCTCCTTAGCTGAAAATATGAATCCTTATACACTTTAACGCATCGTGACCGGGATTGGTTAGTCCATATCAACAAATAATGAAAATACTTCCTCTGTCGTCCCCTTCCTGCAGAGCCTCCAAGAATTTGCCCCATCTTATGTAAAAACATAAGTACGATCCTTCTGTTATGTTAGAATCGGATATGATTGTTATATTATGGAATATAATGAGTTCAAATTGGTTATGATGCCGGTGCCAGGAAGGTCCTGTTCGGAAAATGTTGAAGGGAGGTGGGCTGTATGGTGGGGAGTTCCATGTTTAGTTTATGGCCTATGTTGATATTAATCATAAACGGACTTTTTAAGCTGCTTGGTTTGTATGCATTGTATCTGCTTATTAAATTTTTGATTCGTGCCATAACAGCTGTCGAGCTTTATATCGATGAGAAAAGAAACCGACGGTTGTGAATGTAAACTTCAGATCATTTAGGATTGAAACTACTGAATCTCCTGTGGTAAAGTCTAGGCAACCAGAAATGAAAGGGTGAACCAAAAGCCGATGATCAACTAATCCTGTCCCAAACATTGGAAAAACACTTCGATATGAGGTTTTTCGGGATAGGATTCGTGCGGCTTTTTTTATATGTGACGGGTAGATGCTTGAAGCTTCTTTATTCATGAAGCCGGTATCTTCTTTTGTCCGTATTCAGCCTCCTATTCCGAAATCTCGGAGTGGGAGGCTTTTTTATTTAAAAACCTAATATGAGAGGATGGATCATCCATGACAGCACCGAATCCAGGAGAACCTTACGAATTCCAGGAAACCGGAACGTGAGACTTGGATACGCTTAGACAAATGAAGAATCCGTCTTAAAGCATTCCTAACAACTTTCTATACAGGGAGGCATGTTTGCATGCAGATCATAACACAGGAGTACAAGACAGCAAATCGGGAGTCGGGACCTTATGGTATTACGACAGGACAAGATGGGACCATATGGTTCACGGAACAAAAAGGGAACCGGATCGGACGGCTCATCAAGAATGGGGATATGCGCACGTTCGAAGTGCCGACTCCGGATGCCGGGGTCATGTCCATCCTATCTCCCCATACCGGTGACCTCTGGTTCACGGAGTACAAAGCGAATAAAATCGGAAGAATGACAGTGGAAGGAACATTTACGGAATTCGAACTACCTGAAGCCAACTCGTCTCCTTACGGCCTGACGGAAGGTCCGGATGGAGGCATATGGTTCACCGAGCTAACCGGCAACCGAATCGGAAATATAACGCCGGCAGGCGTTATCGCGGAATATGACTTACCATGCAAAGGGGCGTACCCTTCCTATATTACAGCCGGTCCGGACGGCGCGTTGTGGTTTACGGAAAACCAGAACAACTGCATCGGACGGATTACGGTGGACGGAGAGATTACCGAATTCCGCATTCCAACAGAGCAATCCGGCCCGGTCGGCATCACGGCAGGTGCCGATGGCGCCCTATGGTTTGTTCAAATCAACGGCAATCAAATCGGTCGGATCACAACGGCCGGGGAATTCACTGAATTCAAGCTCCCGTCCGGGAATGCCAGACCCCATGCCATCACGGCGGGGGTTTGCGAAGATCTATGGTTTACGGAATGGGGAGCCAATCAAATCGGACGAATTACCTGTAACGGGGACATTACCGAGTACCCGATCCCTACCCCCTCCGCGGAACCACATGGCATTACCGTGGATTCCGGCGGCGAGGTCTGGTTCGCCGAGGAATGCGATCAGATCGGACGGTTTACGATTCAATATTAGGCTTAGGATGCCAACATATTGCTCCACCCATAAAAAAGCCCGTTCAGCAGCCTGTTGCCGGGCTTTTCCAGTGCAAAGCTGTCCCGGCTTGTTTCTTCATCTATGCGAATATGATAGATTAAATGGATACTTAGAATTATTTCTCTTAGGAGAGTCCAATAATGAACCCAAACCAAACGTTAAATGATATACAGTGGCAGACGCTCATTCAACAAACCGCCGGTTACTTCAGCGATTTGACTATTAAACGGGGGTTTCAATATTACAAGCAAGGTCGTGTTCACACAAGCGATTTGACAGAGGCTTCCGGGATAATTGAGGCTGCCGTTGATGGAACGGAAACTTACCGTATCCAGCTCCATCTTCATTCGCTGAGTGACAGCACATGCAGTTGTCCCGTTAATGAAGGTTGCAAGCATATGGTGGCTGTTCTGCTTGACTATGCTCAGCTTCAGGGTCGTTCCATTCACGCCCTAGTTAATGCCCATTCCACCACGTATGCTTCCACCTCTTCGTATGACCGAAGCGAGTCCGGCTTCAGCCCAGCGCAAGAACGGCCGTCTGCCGGAGCATCAAAATGGAGAGTCAAGGCGGACCATTTGCCCGAGCTGCCGATCTCCGCATGGCATGAGCTGTTCGAAGTTTGCACGGCTTCGCTGGGAGCTAATACGCAGAACTCGTTTTACGCCAAAAATGCACTGGCCTCCCTCCATCACATCAAACCGCCGATGCCGCCGGAAATGGGATCATTATACGAGCTTCATGCTCATCTCTTTATTCTCGAGAAGCTGGTCAAGCAGCCCGCTAGTGCCTGGAATTCTTCCGGATCCTACATCGGCTATCATACGCAGGTAGCAGCGGATCATATCCTGGCCAGAATCGAGCGCATCTTCCATGAAGGGCTTGAGAGCAGCGAACATGGAGAGGCATTCAAGCAGCGACTGACTGAGACCATTTCGCATGTCCGGCGGAGCATGCTGAGCGAGCCGCGGAACCGCAAATTTTACGCCCAGGTCTATATGCAGCTCTGGATGTACTGGATCTATCCGTTTGCCAAAAAGGACAACAGCTTAATCCAGGCGGAGTTAGAGCAGTTACAGGCAGCCGAAGCCGAATTCGGCAGCACCCTCTCGCGTGCCTCGTGGTATATGGCGCAGGGCTTAATGTCCTTCTACCTCGGACAAGACAAAACGTCTTGGAGCCTGATCAAGGAAGCAGACAAGGTTAGCAGTCTGTCCCCGGCTTCCGTCCTGGGCTTCTTCGACATGCTGCATTCCTGGCAACAATGGGAACGCTTGGCTCACTGGCTCCCGGAGATCGGCCCGCTGCTTGGCAGTCACCGCAACGAGCATCTCAGCAGCTATCAGTTCTATTGGGATGCCGTCATAGAGCACTTGCCCGAGGAGGCTGAACAGATGTGGAGCAGTCTTGCCGACATGCTTCCTTATGCGAAGGACATCTATCAGAATGCCTTGATCACGCACGGCAGATGGCGGGAATGGATCGACTACCAATTAAGCACAGGCCGGGAGCCGCTGGAGCTCCGGGTCAGCGAGCTCGCGCCGATTGAGAAGAATGCGCCCGAGCTGCTGCTGCCTTTTTACCATCAGGCCGTCGAGCGGTACATCCTTCATAAGAACCGAGCCGGCTATAAAGCAGCGGTCAAGCTGCTCAAACGGTTGGCCAAGCTATATAAAAAGCTCAAGCAGCAGGAGCGCTGGGATCTGTTCATTATCTCATTGTCCGTACGAAACAGCCGGCTTCGTGCATTCCAGGAAGAGCTGCGGAGAGGAAAGCTGATATCATGAGCAGACACACAGAAACCATCACTGTCCACATGGCGTTAAGCGAATACGGAGATGCCGTCATATACGGCTCTACCGTCATGCGGGGTTACGTGTCCGGACAATACCTGAAGCACCGTTTATTTGCGTGGCACGAAGCTTCCTTCTACGGAACAGAGCTCACCGTTCAATCCGTTCAGGATATGGAAGTGATCATCCTACCTTCCGAGCAGGTCATACCGTTTTTTGCGGATGGACGACTGCTCGAGCATATTGAATGGGTATGGGACGAGGATTGTCTTCCCTTCATTGAAATTGCTCCTTCGCTGGCAGCTTGCATTCAGGACAAGCAATACGCGCCCAGCTTGAGTGCCTTCAAATCAGGCAAGCTGCAATGGATTTGGGATCCGGAGGCGTTCACAGCGGAAGAGTTGTCCCGTCTTTCCCTGCTGAATGCAGACGAGATATGGAATGAGGGCTTACGGGCGGCGTTCTCTGCCGCCGTTCAAGATCAGTGTTACGGCAGCGAAGAGGCGGCGGCTGACCTGCGCAGAGAATACCCTCTTCTCTTCTCGCCGAACCGCACGGCAGCCGAAGGCATGGACGACAAGTCATGGCTGATCGCCATCGGATGGCGGCCGGATACCGCTCCATTCCGACCGCTGCTGCAATTGTTGGAGCCTGACGAAGAAGAAGCCGCATGGCGCCTTCGGCTTGTATTGCAAGACAAGCAAGACGCTGCATCGCTTGCAGCCGTTCGTCTGGCTGAAGATGGGCAGGCATATGGATCATGGCCGGAGACATGGACACCCCATATCAAGGAGCGGTCCCCCGGCTGGCTCCAAGGTTTGCAGGCAGCACTGCCGGCAAGGGTGCTTCACGCTCCAGCTGAAGACGCACTCGGTACGCCTCTGTCCGACGAGGCCGCATGGCAGTTCCTGACCGTTGACAGCCAGCGGCTGCTCCAGTCAGGTTGGCTGGTCCTGCTGCCCGCTTGGTGGGAAGCCGCCAGCAAGAAGAAGCCCAAGCTGCGGGCGAAGGTACGCTCGGGCGAGGGTGAGAACGCCGAGCGAAGCAGCGGCGGTTCCCTGTTCGGCTTGGATGCGCTGGTCAATTTCGATTGGCGCATTGCCATCGGCGAAGCTACCCTTTCCGAAGCGGAATTCGCGGAGCTTGTTGCCCGGAACGAACGGCTGGTACGGTTCCGGGGCCAGTGGATTCCGCTGGATCCCGCTCTGGTCGCCCAAATCCGCCAGATGATGGCGGGCGTAGATCGTGAGGAAGGCCTATCGTTCCAGGATATTCTGCACCTGCATCTGCTCGGGAACAACGATGAGTCAGGGCAGACTCAGCAGGATGCTGAGGAAGCGCGGGACCCGGAACGGATCAAGCTTGAGGTGGAGCTAAACGAGCACCTCGTGAAGCTTATCGGCCAGCTTGGCCGACAAAGCGAATGGCCGAACCTTCCTGTCCCGGCTGGGCTGAAGGCCGAGCTGCGGACTTATCAGCATGACGGCTTTGCCTGGCTTGCCTTTTTGCGGCGTTACGGGCTTGGGGCATGCCTTGCCGATGACATGGGTCTTGGCAAAACCGTGCAGTTTATCGCCTACCTGCTGCACGTGAAGGAGACGGCGATGCAGCGTGAAGAGCGACGCCTCCCTTCTCTGCTGATCTGTCCCACCTCGGTGCTGGGCAATTGGCAGAAGGAGCTTGAACGGTTTGCCCCGTCGCTCCAGGTCATGCTTCACTACGGCGGCAAACGAAGCAGCAGCGAGGATTTCTATAAAGAGGCTTACCAAGCCGATATTATCCTTACTTCCTATGCGACGGCCACGCTCGATCAAGAAATGTTAAGAGACATGAAGTGGGAAGCGATCGGCATCGACGAGGCCCAAAATATCAAAAATGCCGACACCAAGCAATCCGCCGCCGTGCGAAGTTTCCCGGCAAAGCATCGCGTTGCCTTAACCGGCACACCGATTGAGAACCGGCTGTCTGAATTGTGGTCCATCTATGACTTCATCAATCCTGGATATCTCGGCAGCCTGCGCGCGTTCAATCTCCGGTTCATCCAAGCCATCGAAAAAGACAAGAGCGAACAGCGCACGGCTGATCTGCAGAAGCTGATCAAGCCCTTCATGCTTCGACGCAAGAAGAAGGATCCTGCAATTCAGCTCGACCTGCCGGACAAAAACGAGATGAAGACCTATATCCATCTCACAGCTGAGCAAGGTGCGCTTTACGATCAAACCGTGAACAGCCTGCTGGAACGCATGCAAAAGCTCGAGGGCATCGAGCGCAAAGGGGCCATCCTGGCAGCTCTTACACAATTCAAGCAGCTCTGCGATCATCCGGCTCTGCTTACGAAGGAGCCGCTTCCGGAATTGCCGGGAGGCGGCGGCTTGCTCGACACCGAAGCTGTCGTCAACCGTTCAGCCAAGCTGGAGCGGCTGCTGTCCATGGTGAAGGAGCTGCGGGAAGAGGGCGAGCGCTGCCTGATCTTCACCCAGTATATCGGTATGGGTGAGATGATGCGGCAGGTGCTCCATCAAGAGCTTGGGGAGCCCGTGCTGTACTTGAACGGCAGCACGCCCAAGCGGACTCGCGACCGCATGATCGAGCAATTCCAATCCCAGACGCTGCCGCCCGAAGAGCAACCGAATGTCATGATTCTCTCGATCAAGGCCGGCGGCGTTGGTCTGAATCTGACCGCGGCGAATCATGTGTTCCATTTCGACCGCTGGTGGAACCCTGCGGTGGAGAATCAGGCTACCGACCGCGCTTATCGGATGGGACAGACCAAGGATGTCCAGGTGTACAAGTTCATCTCCATGGGGACGCTCGAAGAGCGAATCGATGAGATGCTGGAGAGCAAGCAGCAGCTGAGCGATCAGGTGATCTCAAGCAGCGAGGGCTGGATTACCGAGCTGTCCACCGATGAGCTGAAGGATCTCTTCACGCTGCGGCGCGACTGGGCGTAATCGCCGGATCAAGAAGTACACGGATAGGCGACATTCGATGGATCTGCGGCAATTCTTCCTCATAGATCAGAACCTCGATCTGGGCATACGGCCCCAACAGGTGGAGCACAGCGGAATGCCTGTGGAACTCCTAGGCAGCCACCAGGTGTCGCTCTTCAACGACGATATCGTTGAATAGCAGAAAGCCCCGTGTGCGGACACGGGGCTTTTGTTATTTGGAGGAGTTTAATACTTAGAGTAATTTCGTTTTGTTTACGCGCATGAAGCTTGTATAGCTAAGGTTTCTAAAATTCAAACCAGTTGAAGTACTTTGTCTTGGGTAATCCATTTCAACTTGAGGTGCTTTCGCTTACACAGGAAATCCACTCAACTTAAGGTACTCTCGATTACGCAGGTAATCCGGCAGTCTTGAAGTGATTCACTTACAAGGAGAACTCCGATTCAACCGCACAAGATGGCCGGCACCAGAACGTTTGGCAACCTGCTGGTAATTAGGTAGGAGGAGAGTGATTCTTTGTATTAACGGACACAGAATACGCTATTTAAGACAAATTCATCATTTTTAGATACTGAACGGACATAGGATCCGTTATTTGCGCCAAAACAGCATAAAAATGCCGGATATGCGCCCAATAACGGATCTTGTGTCCGCTGCGGTTTAAATTATGGCGTGATCTCATCATATAACGGAACTGGAGTCCGATAGGAACAGCGAGTAGTTGACTACTTCAAGAACAGTAAATGCTGGCGCGGGATCGGTATTTCCGGCCTGCCCCCCACTCCCTCCGCTTACTTCTCCTCCATCAGCTGCCGCAGCTTCGCTTCCGTAGTCGAATCCGGAGCTGGCGTATAAATGCTGCACCGCAGATCATCATTTCCGTACACTTTGAGCGACGTGAGCTCATATACCATTTTTCCGGCCTTGGCATGCCGGAACTCCAGATGTACTTCCGGGGCGTAGCTGACCTGGCTCTGCTCCCACATCCGATTGAAATCGGGATGCCCCTGCTTCATCTCTTCCAGAAAACGGTCATACCACTCATCCTCGACATATTGACCGTAATAGGACCGGAACATCGACAAGAAGCCGCTGGCGAACTGCTCCCAATTTACCGCCAGCCGTTGAAACTCCCTGCGGGTGAAGAGCAGCCGGATCATGTTCCGCTCCTCGGGCGGAATGCGGTCAAAATCCAGGAACACGTATGCAGCCGCACGGTTCCACCCCACGATGTTGCACATCCGATCCGATATCATGACGGGGCAATATTTTAGCTCAGTGATGATTTTTTGCAGGGACGGACTGATCTGCACCGCTTCTTGTTTGACCGTATAAGGCTCCGCCCCGCTCTCCAGCGCCAGCGAATACAGATATCTGCGCTCATCCGCATTTAGCTGAAGCGCATTGGCGATGCAATCCAGCACGGACGACGATACCTGGATGTCGCGCCCCTGCTCGAGCCAGGTGTACCAAGTGGTGCTAACACCCGCCAACTGGGCGACCTCTTCCCTGCGCAAGCCTGGTGTTCTCCGTCTAGTTCCGGGCGGAAGTCCGACCGACTCAGGTGAGATTTTGGCACGCTGCCCTTTCAAGAATGCCGACAACGCTTGCAGCCTAACCTGGGAATTCATTGTACAAGCCCCCTTCACTCATTAAGGATAGCAGTATTTATACTAGGATAAACGGTATCTTGTAATAGGATACTACACGTGACATTATAACCTTAAGATTGACAAGTTATAAAGTCTTAAGGAGGCTGTTTATCCATGGAAAGAGTTGTTATCACCGGTATGGGCGTCATATCGCCGCTGGGCCATGATGTTGAGACGTTCTGGTCCCGGCTTGTTCGGGGAGAGTCCGGTATTACACATATAGAAACAATGGATACATCAAGACAAAAGGTAAACATAGCGGGTGCCGTGAAGGAGTTTGACGCAAACGCGCTGTTTGGCGTTAAGGAAGCTCGGCGTTTGGACCGCTTCTGCCAGTTTGCCTTGGCAGCGGCGGATCAAGCTATAAGTCAGTCGGGACTCGATCTTGATCAGATCGATCATGAACGGATGGGGGTATACGTCGGCTCCGGCATCGGCGGTATTCAAACCTTAATGAATCAGAGCGACACGCTGTCTTCGCGAGGACCCGAGCGGGTAAGCCCTACCCTGGTTCCCATGATGATTCCCAATATGGCGGCCGCGCTCATCAGCATTAAATACAAGGCGCTGGGCTCCACGCTGGCACCGGTTACGGCATGTTCGATCGGCAATACGGCGATCGGCGAGGCATTCTTTAACATCCAAGCCGGCCGGTCCGACATCATCATCGTGGGAGGATCCGAAGCCGCATTGACCGACATCTCGCTAGCCAGCTTCGCGAATGCAACCGCTCTTTCCTCCCGTAACGATGAACCGGGCCGGGCCAGCCGGCCGTTCGATACAGACCGGGATGGATTCGTCATGGCGGAAGGTGCCGGCATCCTCGTTCTGGAATCCCTCTCCCATGCCTTGGGCAGAGGCGCTGAAATTCTGGGCGAGGTCATCGGATACGGCGCCAGCTCGGATGCCTATCATATGGTCGCCACACCGGAGGACGGCAACGGCGCGGCACGGGCGATGAAGCTGGCCCTGACCGAGGCGAACCTCTCTCCAGCCGACGTGGATATCATCAGCGCCCATGCCACAAGCACGGTCATCGGTGACCGTTCGGAGACAGCGGCCATTAAGCAAGTGTTTGGCGAGGAGGCGTATCGCATTCCGGTAACGGCCAACAAGTCGATGACCGGACATATGCTGGGCGCATGCGGCGGCGTGGAGGCCATTGCACTCGTGAAATCTCTGCAAGAAGGCATCATACCGCCGACAATCAATCTGGAGCATCCCGATCCAGCATGCGATTTGGATTATGTACCGAACCAGGCGAGAAACGCCGAGCTCCGGATTGGCATGTCGAATTCCTTTGGCTTCGGCGGACATAATTCGGCGATTGTTATCCAGAAATATGAGCATGAATAACCATGAGTTCCAGACCCCAGTGAAAACTGGGGTCTTTTTCTTGTTGCGATTCTGGAAGAATGGGCTGAATAATGAGACAGAAACACTTTTTTAATTTTTTTTCGCAGAATCAAACTTTTTGCAAGACTCGCACGTCTTGCTTCCGTAAGTCAATTGCAATTGATGGTTACCCGCGCGGGCCCAAAGGAGTGTCATATTTACATGAGTGGCGGCCGGAAGCTTGAGAAGCTTCTTATTCAATGTATAACCGAAAATCAGGACAGCGCCTACCGGCTGGCATACAGCTACGTTAGAAATAAAGAGGATGCCCTCGATATCGTTCAGGACGCGATCCACAAAGCATTTTTATCCATGGAAAAGCTGAAGCAGACGGGTTCAATAAAAAGCTGGTTTTTCCGAATTATTGTAACAACCTCCCTGGATTTCATTAGAAAACAGAAAAAAGTCCATGTCATGGATGACGAGAACCTGGAGGTTATATTACCCGGCAGCCATGACCACTATCCGAATCTGGATCTGGCCCAATCTTTGGAGGAACTACCCGACAAGTATCGGGTCGTCATCATACTCCGATTTTTTGAAGATATGAAGATTGACGAAATTGCCGAAGTGCTCAACGAGAACGTCAGCACGGTGAAAACGAGATTATACCAAGGACTACAGAGACTGCGGGTGAACTTAAGCGAGGAAGATCAAGAGGAGGCACAACGATAATGCATGACAAGCTGAATAGGATGAAAGAGCAGTACGAGAGCACTCCTATTCCTGACGAACTAAGCTCGATTGTCAACAAGACCATAGCAACCAGAAGAAAAAAAAATAGAGCGCTGCCCTGGCTCGCTAGTAGCGCAGCTGCATGCATGCTACTGTTCGCCGGAGTGAATACCAGCCCTGCCTTTGCCCAGGCCATGTCCGATGTGCCGGTTCTGGGCCATATCATCAAGGTGATCACCATCCGTGAATATGCCGAGCAAGACGATAACACGGAAGTGCATATTGAAACACCCGGCATTGCCAACTTAGGAAATACAGAGCTTGAGCAAACCCTGAATAACAAATACCTGGAAGAAAATAAAAAGCTGTATGAGAACTTCAAAGACGAAGTCGCCCTGCTAAATAAAGAAGGCGGCGCCCATCTGAGTCTCGATAGCGGTTATGAAGTGATCACCGACACTGAACAGCTGTTGACACTTTCGCGCTATATTGTCGAATCTGCTGGAAGCTCTGC
The DNA here is from genome assembly GCF_052115765.1 of Paenibacillus sp. 2KB_20. Lineage (NCBI taxonomy): Bacteria > Bacillati > Bacillota > Bacilli > Caryophanales > Paenibacillaceae > Paenibacillus > Paenibacillus sp. 2KB_20. The sequence goes on from NZ_JBFRHH010000002.1 coordinate 327,779, forward strand.
CGAATCCAGAAAATACGATACGATCGACAAGAAGAACCAGATGGTGATCACGCTGCCAAGTCTGTTCAAGGATGATCGTTATATCCAGGTCATCAGTGACAATATCAAGGAGCAGATGCGCCAGCAGATGCAGAATAATCCGGACAACATCTACTGGGTGGAGCAGCCCGGTGTGGAGTCCGATGTACCGGAGGATCTGTTCCAAACGATCGCCAAGGACCAAAACTTCTACATCAACCAAAACGGCAAACTGGTCATCAGCTTTAATGAATACGATGTTGCACCCGGCTATATGGGCGTCGTGGAATTTACGATCCCAACGGAAGTAATCGCAGACCAGCTCGTCAGCAGCGAATACATCCGATAGATCCGCCGTTCATCACTAGGAATGTTAGATCGTTCTTCCGATCCCTGTTGCCCCCAGATTTTCTTTTGAAATTTTATGGGTCAGTGGAAATCCGGGGACAAAGGGGACCGCTTCGCTTCTCCAGAACGATTCTGCCTTCTCCGTTTCAGATCACAAATTGTAGATATTAAACCCTAAACCTGGAGGTAATATATAATGAAAAAAACAATGAAAACAACAACCCCATTAACTAAAACCCTGGCGGCTGCCGGATTAGCGGGCATCCTTATGATCTCCGCTTCGGGTCTGCCATCCGCTCATGTCCATGCCGAAACCAAAGCTGCAGCGAGCACGAATCGGGTGACCGCTCCAACCGTTGCCCCGCAACTAGTAACATCCAAAACACTGCAATCCAAGGAAAAATGGCTGGAAACCAATATTAAGATCCCTGTATTCCAAGGTCTGACTGACACCAAATATCAAGACCAGTTGAATGACATTATCGAATCCCATGCTTCCAAGGATATGGACAAATGGGAGAAAGAAGCGGCGGAAGCGGCTGCAAATGCACAAAAGAATGGCTATACCATGCACCCTTATCAGCTGACCATTAATTATGAGCTCACATCGGATGGTAAAGACGACAGCTTGATTTCCCTTAAGGTCATCACCGAAGGCATCGGAATGAACAATGGTGATCCTCGTGTGGATACGTACAACTTCACGAACGAAGTCGAAGCCCAGCGCGTGACGCTCGAAGACCTGTTCGGTAAAGATTACACATCCATCGTGGATAAAGCTGTCAAAACCGCGATTGCCGCGGATCAGGACCAATACTTCGCGAACGAAGACGGATTTCAAGGCATAGACGCGGAGCAATCCTTCTATGTCGCGGACGGAATAGCCTATATCGTATTCCAAAAATACAGCATCGCCCCTGGATCCACAGGTACACCGGAATTTGCCATAAAGCTGCCGGGTAAAGGATCAGACAAAAAGCCTGCTGCAGCCGTAGTGAAATCAGGCGCTTATTTCAAAGATAAAAACGGCAAGATCATGGTTCAGGTATCCGTGCTGCGCCAGCTGCAATTCAATGTCAAGTGGAACGGCAAGAGCAAAACCACCGAAATCTCCAAAGGAGCTGTCTGGAGCGCGGTGAAGCTGAACAAGGATGCATACACTTTGGGTAAAATGGCCCCACGTTCGCTGGGCTCGGCTCCTGTAATGAAAAAAGGCCACATCTATGTTCCACTTGCTTTCCTGACAGACGTTCTGAACCTGAAGGCAGATCAAAGCAAGCATGGCCAGATTACGGTGACCGCTGCAAAATAATAGATCCACTCCATTCAAAGCCTGTGCCTCGCACACCATCTTTCCAAAAGCAGGGACAGCACAGCATGCGGTAAAGAAGAGGCCCTCTCCAACACGGAGACGGCCTCTTCTTATTTTCTGTTAGCTCTGAAGAACGTTTACCTTAACTAGGCCTTCCTTGTCCCTGTTATAACGCAAAATTCCGTCAGCAATACCCCAACGACAATGCTTCTCCAGCCTTGCCGCCCCATTCATCATCCATCAGATACCGGGCATGAATCCCTTCTCCCTCATGTACAAAAGTGAAACGATAATACACTTCGTCATCCTCGCAAATCTCAAAATACAGTGCGTATCGCCCCTTTTGCAGCGGAAGCTCAATAACGGCGTCCGACATGACGGACAACAGCTCCAGCTTCCCGGGATCCAGAACATCAAACGGCACGACCATCCGCCGCTGCGCGTTCGGATCTTCGATGAACGCTTCTTTCAAGGCCAGCTTCACCCAAGCACCGAAAGCATCGTCAGGGATGGGATCAAAGGTGAGATAACCGGGATGAATGACAACGCCCTGCTTGATATTGGTTTCTCCCCATTGGCACAAATCCTCATCAAAGTCCCGTGAGCGGACTTGTATCTGATGGTGCGAGATGGTGAGGTCCACCTCTTGGGTCATTTTTGTATGCTGCATATGTATAGCACCTCGCTTTTTGGATATCTGCATTCTATTTAAGCCGCTCCATATGGATCGTGGCCAGCCTGCGGTCCTTATCCACCTGAACCCGCATGCTGATGCCCAGCTTCTCCTCGAACAATCGGGTGACATTCAGATACTTATCCTCGACGACTCCCGATCCTCCTCGGCCGTTGGAACGCGTCATGCCTGCGGTGATAATCTCTTTCACCATATCCTCATCCGCTTTGGCGTCCGGATCGTATGTAAATATGGGCTCTTTACGGTCATTATAAAAGATCATGTCCTGCCGGTATTCCTTTGCGTTCACATACTCTTTTTGCGTCTCGATATAGTCGCTCTCCAGATGGCCATACTGAACCCGCCCTGCCAAGAACGGATTGTCCTCCAAAACCTCCACCTCGAACTGCCCGTATGCCAATTGATACAGCATGTTGAGGTCCGACCCTTCCAACCTGTAGTACAACGGACGAAGTTCCCCTTGCTTATCGGTTGCGGCGAAACCGGCCAGCAGCGGCCAAGCATCCACTTGTTCACCATCCACATCAACGGCCAGCTGGTATTTGGTCAGGACCACCTCATTCTGAAAAAGCCCATACGTGCGCGCAATAAAATAGCCGGGTATCAACAGCGTGGCTGCCACCAGTATGATCACTCCCCAGAGGACCCGCCTGCCTTTCATGCTGCCACCTCCCCTCGCCAGTTCTTCTTCTGATTATCACGCACAACGACATCTTATGTAAGCATCAAGAGCTCTTTCTGGCGTTCCATCAGTAGTCCACCTCTTCAATGTCGGTGCGCAAATTGCGATTGGACGCCCGAAGCAGCTCCGTGAAGGAAGGCGCGATATAATACACAAAGTCAGGATCATGCACGTACATGATGATCTGCCCGGACGTTCCCGGCTCGGCCGGATCGAAATCCAGCATTAGATACAGCGACCCGCCTGCCATCGTGGCAAACGGATACCAAGCCTTGTGAAACAGATACGGTTTAATCTTCGGATCCAGCTGCTGTATTTCCTCCGAACTGTAATACGCATCCAGCGGTTCATCCCGCTCGCAGAAATAAGATTTGACTTCCTTCATCTCTTCCAGGCTCATCAGGTAAAACGGCGGGTATTCTCCATCCCCCTCGTTACCGGGATAAAGCACGTGAAACCCGTATCCGCTGCCGTTCTTCTTACTGTAAAACGAACGAAAGTCCGGCGGTAACGTGATCCCGAACTCCGCTTCAAAAAGCTGCAACTGGTCAGGAGCAGCCCCCTCCAATTGTTTATATTCCTCCAGCAGATCCCGAAGATCTTCGGCGACCTTCTCCTCCAACTGCTGCTCCAGCTCGAGCATCAGTCCATCGATGACAGCATTCATAAAATAACCTCCGTTTATTACATGTCCACTTACTCCAAGCGGGGTGCTTCCCTTTACTAAAAGTATATAGAACGCTGCAATGAAAACAACATGTCCTGCGGCATGCAAAAAAAGGGACAAAATCCCTGTTGAGATGTTGGTTTTGGTTCTTTTATGAAAACACCCCAGGATATTTATGGCTGCTGAAGCACAGTTATTTCATGGCGGTATCAGTTAATTCGATACAGGGTAAGTGGGATAGAGATAGCCCGCTCTCCTACCGGAGAGTTAACACCATTTTCGCATAAGCAGCTCCATGGGACCTCGCTTCACTCGCTTTCTCCATGCCCAAGAGAAGATGACAGCCATCACAAAGTAACCGCAGCCGTAAGCAACCGCAAAGCCCAGATGGCCATTGTTCAAATACCCGACCGCTTCCAGCAGCCCCAACCCAATGAAGATATGACCGAGATAATGGGAGAGCGAGAGCTGCCCGGTCCATATAAGCCACCCTGTCAGACGGTTCTTCTCAAAACGCTCAACGATATAAAAACAGATCGTAATCACGGCAACGGCCAGACATGCGGCAGAACATACATACAGCAGCGTGGGCGGCATCGGCTTGGTCGTAAACAGATAACTCGCCGAAACGGCATCAAGCCACGGGGACGTCCAGTGAATGAGGAAATACGATAACAGCTCAAATATAACCGCCCCGGACAATGAATAAATCATGAGCTTCCGTCTGTGGTTGCCGCCCCACCAGCCCTTTCTTCCAAGCCACATGCCGATGAGGAAAAAGCTGCTCCATGGAAAAAGAGGATGATATCCGTTGAACATCAAATTGAGTATGAACCCTTCCCCGGTCCAAAAGTCGGCATATCGATGAAAACCGGAGTCCCAGCCCTTGCTGTAGTCCAGCAGGATCAACATGGATGACGATACGATCAGAACGAGTCCAGTCAGGATTAGGAGCGTTCTGTCCGATACCGTTATGAGTACCGCGGCCAGAAGCAAAAATACCGCATAATAGTGCAATATATCGGCGCTCCATCCGGTCAGCAGCAGAACTGTCCCGGCAATAAACAGAAATACGGCTCTCCTCACCAATGTCTTCCGATTCTCTCGAATCATGTGTTGGTCCCGGGACAACCTGGCTTTCGCAGTCATTAAGGACACTCCGATGCCGGCCAGCACCACGAACAATGCAGAAGCTCTTCCTTCAAACAGACCGGCGATGGTGTGCAGCCAAATTGCTCCATGATCCCCCACCTCCATGGCAAGTTTATAATTGACAATAATCATGCCAAAGATAGCCCAGGCGCGAGCATAATCGAGTGCGGTTAAACGCGTTGTCTTAGAGCTCATTTCCCGCCAGCTCCTGACATCACCTGGTTGACCACTTGCGTCCAGATCACCTCATAATCGTACTCAAGACCGTAACTCATGAAGTTATCCAAGCTGTCAATGATCATCGTTAGCATCTGTGCCTGAACTCCCATATTGCCCTCTGGCAAAGCTCCAATGGAAACTCCATGCTGCAGCAGCTCCGTAAAGCCGGAAGTGAACCCTTCCAGAATGCCGATTAGCTGCCGTGCATATTTAGGATTGCGATAACCCAAGGCCTGATACTGATTCATAATTCGAGTGTAGTGCTCATCTTCCTGTTGCTTATGAATCATGTTCAATCCGTCAGAGGTAAGCCTCGCGCCGAAATTCTCCACCGTATAATTCTCCAGTTGAAAATAAACATGAAAGCCGATGCTGCGGCAAATCTCTTCAAAAAGCTTGTCAATAAGAGCTTCCTTCGAAGAAAAGTGATAATAAAGCGCAGGCTTGGATACATCCAGTTCCTTGGCGATCATCGCCATGCTCGTTTTCTCAAAACCTTGTCCCGCAAACAAGCGATAGCTTGTATCTAAAATAACCTCGTACGTTGATGGATTACTCATCTTGATCTGAACAACTCCTCAAAATTCTACTTACCGGTCGGTAAGTGAATGATAATACAGGATGATCTTATTTGCAACATGATTCTCTTCGCAAACACAAGAATGCCGCAAAGCGGATATGAAAATCCACCGATGCGGCATTCCGGTTACATTGATAGGCTAAATGACATCGACAAACTCCAGCTTCCCAAAATGCGAAGGAATATGGTAGTTCACCTCACCGGTCGGGCTCCATGCCTGATACTCCCGGTATCCTTGGGTGTCCTCATCAATGCGGTAAAAATTCACGCCCCAGCTTCGTCCCGCTTGCGGAGCGTTCTTGAAGTTCGCAGCCGGAATGCGAATTTCATAAATCAAATTTCCCTTACCGTCATGTTCTACCGAGGTTTGAAGACCGGTAAGATCCCAATGAATATCGCTGCTTGTGATCGACTTCCCTCCATCATTACGGATCAGGGCGTCGAATATAACATTGTTCGGACTAACCTCAAGCTCGATATATTCAGTTCCCGTTCCTGCTTCATCGATAAACAGTTCCACGACATCCTGTTCATACAGCGGATCATCCCGATGCTGATATTCCGATACGATATGAGAATCTTGGCAAACAAACCGTACATAGAAGCATTCGGAGCTCCAGCAGGCGCGAACCTCGGTCGCTTCTCTCGTAGCAAGCCCGGTCACGGTATCACTTAAGGCCACTGCTTCATAACGGTCCCAATCGATGCTCCCCTGATGCTCTCCCTGCTGAATATATATAACGGGCTTGCATGGGTAAATTGCCGTATAATGCATGATCATCCCTCCGAAAAAATTCAATGGTTAATCTATCCTCTATGATAAGACATACAGATTCGGTTCGCTATTCCGTGGTAAGAATAAAGAACATACGGGAAATCCCATCTTTTGCTCTATGTCCCCATAGTGAAAATAAGCGCATGCTGTGCTACAATAATAAAATTGCAAACTCTAGGGAGGGTTATGGATTCGCCATGCTCATAATTGGTATCGCCGGCGGCACCGGATCGGGCAAAACGACGGTTGCCCGCTCTGTCATTGACCGTCTTGGTTCAGATAAAGTGACTTTCATTTCGCAGGATAACTATTACAAGGATCATAAGGAACTCAGTTTCGAGGAACGCGAAGCGATTAACTATGATCATCCGTTCGCCTTTGACAACGAGCTGCTCGTCGAACATCTCGGCATTTTGAAAAGCGGACAACCCGCATTCGCACCAGTGTATGATTTTACTGCCCATGCCCGCTTCACGGATCAGACCCTCGAACTGAAGCCGAACAACATCGTCATCATTGAAGGCCTTCACGTGCTGTCCGATGAGAATCTGCGCAAGCTGCTTCACATTAAAGTGTTTGTGGATACCGATCCCGATGTACGCCTGCTTCGCCGGGTCGTACGCGATATCGAAGACCGCGGCCGGACCATCCAGTCGATTCACAATCAGTATCTGACAACCGTCAAGCCGATGCATGAGGCGTTCATTGAACCCTCCAAGAAATACGCCGACCTGATCATTCCCGAAGGCGGAGAGAATGAGGTTGGCATTCGTCTGCTCTCCATCTTAACCGAGAAATATTTGACCGGCGACCGCACGCTGTCGGGGGAATAGGACAAGCCTGCGAATCAGCTATTTGTCAGTTTGGCAGCATAGAAAAAAGGGGCTGTCCCAAAAGTAAGTTTGTTCACTCGATAAGACAGCTTGATTGGTGAAAAAGCAGGGGAATAAAAGAATGGTGGTGCCAGGGAGGTCATCCCTGGCACCACCATTTCTGTATTTTGGTCAATTGCCGCCTTCTAGCTCGCTTCGATAATGTTGCTTTCGTACCTATAAATTTTTAAGAATAGGCCATTACCTCTCCGCAGGGGATAATTCCAGCTTATCGTCAGGCGTTTTCCTTGTTTTGTACCCCTGTAAGGTAGCTAGAACTACGCCGCAAATAATTAGAACAGATCCTCCCACTTGCGTTAAGGAAACCGGGGTGCCGAGCGTGATATAACCTAAAACCATGGCGACAAACGGCTGCAAATTCAGAAACAGGGAGGCTTTAGCAGCCCCCACCTTGCGGATCTGTGCATTCCAGATGATCGCGCATAAGCCTTGAATAAGCAGCGCTGATCCGATTAAGAGAACCCACCACCAGAAGCCAGGCTCCACCTGCACGTGAGGCTCGCTCCAGACCGCTACCGGGTATACGGTAATACCCCCCAGCACTGTGGTGTACACGGTTGCGACAAACGAGTCCATACGTTCGGTCAGTTTTTTCATTAGGATAATAGATCCCGATAATGCCAACATACAGATAAACATGATCCAGATGCCTTCGGTGATGTCAATGCCTAAGCTTCCGCCATGTCCAACAACGAAGAAGACGCCGGCAAGGGCAACAATCGAGCCTGCGGTCATACGTATCGTAAACGGTTCCCTCAAAAATAAGCGGGCAAACAGCGCTGTGAAAATCGGAGCTAACGATAAGATGAGCGAAGCCGTCGTTGCGTCCGTTGTCCGAAGTCCCGTAAAGAAAGAAACTTGGTGCAGCAGCATCCCGATAAGAGCGAATGGTACCAAATAAACGGAGTCACGGAACGTAATCTTCGTCAAGCGATGGGTTGCAATCAAATATATAAGCAGGAACACCGATGAAACCATAAGTCGGTATGCCGACAGGTGCAAGGCGGGAAATGCTTGCAGTAGCAGCGAGCCTAATACGAAATTGCTCCCGTAAAGTGTTGCACAAAACAAGAGAAGCAAATAAGATCGCAAGCAGATGCGCCTTCTTTCAAAGAAAATCCAGCCTTCGCTAAGACGGCCCGCAGGTTCTTTAATATTTGATGGGTTTGGTCCACGATGCCTTCTTTGAGATTTCCTTCAGCATCAATCGGAAGCATGCCCGACGTATAGATGGCATCTCCAAAAGCGATGGCTTGCGAATAAGGACCGATAGCTGCAGGTGCTTTCGTTGTTGTTATTGCGGTGTGGCTCATTGTATTAAGTTCCTCTCCGTCTTTTGTAAATTCGGTGAATAAAGAGCCCGAGGCGACAATGCCGCGGGCCTCTAAATTAGGCAAGCGATAAAACTAAAACCCGCTCTTGCAGTGGCATATTTACTTCGCTGGCGCGTACGTTTCATCCAAGAAACCGCAGATGGCTTGAAAAGCCTGAAGCCTGTTTTTCTCCAGCAAAACCATATGCGTTCCTTCTCCGATTTCGACCCAGCGGCGATAGGCTGCTCCTGTCAGGGAAGTGAAGAAATTCTGAGCCAATTCAAGGGGCACATCGATATCCCACTCCGCATGGACAAGAAGGACGGGAACAGTGATTTCTTTTGGCTCATAGAAAGCTTTACCTGCCGTCCAGTATTCGCGAATATCCAGGATAGGGCCATTGGTCGCCCGAATATGCTCAGGATGATCGGTTAGGCTCCCCGGGTCGGAAGCAAGAGTTGCTTTGACCCATTGTTCAAACCAGCCATCCGGAATCAAATCGCCGCGCTTATGTTCTGGCGCGGCGCTTAGCCAGCGTTCCTTCGTGCCGCCGGCAGCAACAAGGCGATACGAACCAAGCGGACCGCCGGTATCGATAGGAACCGGTTTAGAGCTCAACCATTGTGGGGCAACAAGCGAAAGCTTGTTTACTTTATCGTTGTTTTGACTGGTATAAGCTCCCGCAACCGTTCCTCCCCAAGACATTCCCAAAACATTGACTTTCGTTAAATTTCGGCGTTTCAAAACGTAGTCCACTGCTGTACCAAAATCTCGGACTCCCGTTTCCGTACGAACCAACGGAGGATTAAGGTCGGCAGGCTGCTCCATCTCAGGCGGCTTTGTCGAGCCGCCGTAGCCGCGAACGTCCACAGCGTAAACATCATAGCCATGGCTGGCAAGGTAGTCTAGGAAAGAGAAACCGTCTAGCTCCACGTCATACAGACTGCCTATTGGATAGGTAGCGCCATGAACCATCACGATTGTTTTTTCGTTAGAGAAGGTATTCATGGAAGCTGGCCGTTTATTTCGTACATAAAGCTCAATCCCGGGTGTATCGCTCGCGATACGAAGGTCTTCGGTCAAGATGGTTACATCGTTAAGAAAATCATGGTTTGTCATAAGCTCAGCACCTTTCGTATTGTGTTTGCGTCAGGTCGTATTAAATAAAGTCCCACTTGTAGCCGTCGCCGTTTCGAGTCACGTATCCCGCCGCGCTTTCCGGAAAATGCGTGCTGAAATAAATGACCGGGCGATCCGCGATGTATTCCAGTACCCGAAGCCGTGAAATACGGGCTTGATCGGTAAATTCGCAGTACATGGAGTTCCAGTCCGGATTAAAAACCTGGAACGGATGGTGCATCACATCGGCGCCAAACAAAGCTTCTTCTCCGTCAGATTTGAGACTGATGGACATTTGGCCGATACTGTGGCCGGGTGTCGGAATGAATTTGAAAATTTCAAGAAAATGCCCGCCCTCAGGGCCGATGGTTTGCGTTAAGCCAGCTTCGACAACGGGCAATACGCTTTCTTCGTAAACGTTAAAGTTTACTTCGTTTGCTTTGTTGTGGCTGGCCTCGCTGGAGTAATATTCTTGCTCCGCAAGGGGAAATACGTATTTGGCATTTGGGAAAGTCGGCACCCATTTTCCGTCCACAAGCTTCGTATTCCAACCAACATGGTCCACGTGAAGATGCGTCAGCAGAACGTAGTCCACTTCCTCCGGCGTAACCCCCGCCTCCTTCAGCCGCTTGAGATAAGGGAGCTGGAGATTGGCAAGGTCCGGATTAAGAGGCAGATTTTTATCGTTCCCTGTAGCTGTATCGATAAGGATCGTATGGTTCGTGGTTTTCACCACCCATGTTCCAATGCTAACGATAAGCTGAGAATTGCCATCGATCAGGCCAGACGGAAGAGAGTCCCGATTCTCCTCCAGGAACATGCGGTCCCACGATCCCGGAAAATACACTTCTGGCGGAATACCGCCAAGCATCATTTCCGTGACACGCGTAACTGTAACATCACCTACTTGATAGACTTTGGGAATTTTGGTAGTCATTCTTTTATGCCCCTTTCGTCCTTCTGACACGTTTCTATGAATTCGAGTAACAAGGAACGGTTTTCTGTTGCAATCATGTGATTAGTATCTTGTTACCTTCAAAAGTTTCGCTGTAAATGAAAATTATTCTGTTGAGTGAACGATGTGCAGATACCCGGGTGAAATTCGATCGTCAACCTTGATTAAATCTTAGTCCAATGATAGCGCCAAATCAACGTTTTTACACCGTAATTCCACCCTAGTAAAAGAGCTTGATATTGCTCATATTTACACCTATTATAAAATAGTAAATCTCGCTGTCAGCGAAATAATTTCGAAATTTAGGAGACTGGCACATGAATTCGATCGGAGAAGCAATTCGAAGTACACGAAAAAAACAGAAATTAACGCTTAAGAAGGTAGCCCAAGCAGCCTCCATATCCTTGTCTTTTCTCAGTGAAATTGAACGCGATAAGGCGAATCCGTCCATCAGCGTTCTGAAGCGCATAGCGAATGCATTAAACGTGAATTTTACGGATTTGTTTGGTGAGGAGAATCGAAGCATTGTCGTTAGAAAAAATGAGCGTAAACCTTTGGTGCATTCCGAAGGCTCCCGCATTACCTGGTACGCGCTCAGCCAAGGAAGCAGCAACAAAATGGGGCCGATATGGGGGGTGCTGGAGGAAGGAGCAGCTTACGGCGACGTCAGCGTCGGCCATAGTGATGGCGAGGAATTTCTATTTGTTCACTCCGGGCGTTTGGAGTTTGTACTGGGCAATGAACGTTATAGGCTCGAAGAAGGGGACAGCATCTATTATGATGCCAGAATCCCCCATAGTTATAAGAATATCTGGGAAGGCGAAACGTTGCTAATAGCAGTTTCTACTCCGCCTACTTTTTGACGGAACGGAATCAAATCTGTACGAGCCCAATAGTGGGAATCGTCCAGGGGCATATAGAATATAGGAATATTGCAAATCTAAAAGAGGTTCCAGAGTTGATTGTTTAATACAGGATATTTGCGGATGAGGTACAGAAATGGCGGTGCAGGGATGACCTCCCTGGCACCGCCATTCTTTTATTCCCCCTGCTTTTTCACCTATCAAGCTGTTATCGAGTGAGCAAACTTACTTATGGGACAGCCCCCTTTTGGTGTTATCCGTGTCATTTGCGCTAGTATTTTCCCGCTCGTATTGCTTGAGTTTTTCCGCTTCCGCATTTGTTGGGTTCTCTGCGTTCTTGTTTCCGGAATGTTGCGTTATCCGCGATTCCTGCGTTATCCGCGCTTACTGCGATTCCTGCAATTCCTGCGTTTTCCACGTTTCCTGCACTTCCTGCACTTTCAGCATTTCCACCGTTTCCTGACTCACCGGTGCTCTCAAAGCATTCAGCTCCCGGCAGTTCAACCATCAAATATGCGGATCGTAATCCGCAACCACGAGCACATCCATATGCCTTGCGCTTCTTAGCAGGCCCCGGATCATTCTCCTCTGAGCGCACAGCTTCCATCCGGCCATCTGCGGCTGGCCGATAATGAATTGGGTTGCCTTAACCTCGTCTGCTGCTGCGACCAATTGAGAAGAAAAGGCGCATGCTGGCCCCCTTTTTACCGGCAGCATCATGAAGGTTCCCCCAAGTCGCTCCGTTAATGTCTGAATCGCCGTCAGGCGCTGCTCGTCGTCATGGGACAGACTGTGATGACGTTCCAGAGGAAACGCCACATACCAGTTCGCCTTCAGCCGATGAGCGATCCGGAAGCCGCGTCGAATGAGCCGCTCCGCTTGCGGGCCCCTGCCAACCATGACATAGATAACCTCCTCGCGCCGCCACGGCCCCCGAAGCGAGCCGCTGCGCTGCCAGGATTCCAGTCTCTCGTCCACATCATCGGCAATTTCCCTTAAGGCAAGCTCTCTTAGGGCAATAAGGTTTCCCGTCTTGAAAAAATGGCTGAGTGCCTGATGCACCGTCTCCTTCGCATAAATGTTCCCGTCCTTCATCCGCTGCTGCAGAGACTCCGGCGTCACATCGACGAGTTGGACCTCATCGGCCGATTGCAGAATATGATCCGGTATCGTCTCGCGGACGCGGACGCCTGTAATCTGCTCGACAGCATCATTCAAGCTCTCCAGATGCTGCACGTTCACGGTCGTAATGACGGAAATGCCGGCGGACAGAATGTCCAGCACATCTTTATACCGTTTCTTGTACTTGCTCCCAGGCACGTTCGTATGCGCCAGCTCATCCACGAGGACCACGTCCGGTCTGCGGCGAATGATCTCATCGGTATCCATCTCCTCAAGGAGCGATCCCCGGTAGTCCACCCTTTTTCGCGGAAGAACCTCCAGATCAGCTACCTGTGCCCGTGTATCCTTCCGGCCGTGCGTCTCCAGCAATCCAGCCAGAACCGTCAATCCCTTCTTCAGCAGATCGTTGCCTTCGCGCAGCATCGCATACGTCTTGCCCACACCCGGGGCAGCCCCGATATAGACTTTAAACCGCCCCCGCTTGACCTGCTCCATCTTCCGGTCCAGCTCTTGTTCATTCAAGCGATGGAACGATTCGGAAGGGAGCCGCTGCGGATGGAGCCGAGCCGGGATGATCCGCTCCCCGTCATGTGCCGCCCGATCTGCCACCATAAAAATATCCATCCCACGCGTCTTCTTCAGCAGATCCTGAAGGATCGAGCCCTGCCACAGCTCTTGCATGCGCGTCTGCTTCGAATGGCCAAGAACAATGCGTGTAACATGGTGCTCCACCGCATACTGAACAAGCACGTCAGCCAGCTTCCTCCGGGAACGAAGGGGCAGTTCCTCCAGTTTGGCACCAATCCGCACCGCGAGCTTAACCATGGAACGCTTAAAGGCAGCCTGTTCTTTGGTAAGCTCCAATCCCGGTTTCACAAACGTGACGGCCAACAGCTCGCCGTTTAATCGCTTCGCGATTTGCTGCCCGCGTCGCATATAGATAGACCCGTTCCAATGGTACTGGGTGGACACCAGTATTCGCTCAAGGGCTCCCGATGGACCGACGAGCCCATGTTCCTTGCGGTACCGCTCCAGCGAATGGCTCACTCCTTCAGCAACAAGACGGAGCGTCAACTCCCGGAGCACGGCCAGATTGCCCTGCTTCCATACGCTGCCGCCTCCAAGCAGGCCATCCTGTGCCCGTTCCAGCATCGTTTCGGGTGTTACGTCAATGAGCACCACCTCATCGGCGCTCTCCAGTGTATCGGCCGGTACCGTATGGCTGGCTTTAATGCCTGTCAGCTTGGAGGCAATGCCCTGCACGTCCTCCAGCTCATACACGTTGACCGTCGTGATGACGCTGATCCCCCGGCTTAACAGGAATCGGATGTCATCCAGCCGCGTGGCATGCCGCGCTCCCTTCCGGTTCCGATGGGCAAGCCCATCAACAAGCACCACCTCCGGGTTGCGCTGCACCAGCAGATCCAGATCAAGATCCTTCTTCTCTACGCCGTCCTCCACCCAATGAATGCTGGGCACCCGCTCCAAATTCCGGACCTGCTCCACCGTTTCCGGACGCTGCATCGTGGATACGGCACATATGACGACATCGATGCCTTGCAGCCTCAGAGTTTGTCCTTCGCGAAGCATATGATAGGTTTTTCCCGAACCGCTCACAGCCCCGATATATACCTTGAGTCTCCCATGGTGGAGCTTCGCAATCGACCTTAAGATTTCCTCCGGCGATTTTCTCCGAAATGGGTCCATGATCAATCAAGAAGCTCGGCAAGAGCCAGATTCAGCTTCAATACATTGACGCGCGGTTCACCAAACACGCCCAAGTCCCGTCCCTCCGTATGTTCCTTTACCAGCTGATCAAGCTCTGCCTCCGCAATTCCGGTCAGCTTGCTGATCCGCGGAATCTGAATATCCGCTGCCTGAGGCGATATGTGAGGATCCAATCCGGAGCCGGAATTCGTTACCAGATCCATCGGCACCTCGCTCACCGGAACGTCCGGATTGTTCTCCTTCCATGCTTCAATCGAAGCCTTCGTTCGTTCGATCAAATCCGGATTGGAAGGTGCGTAGTTATTGCTGCCTGAGCCGGCTCCGTTGTATTCAATGCTGGACACCCTGCCGTGAAAATATTGAGGTTCCGTAAAGTTCTGGCCGATCAATTCCGAGCCAACCACCTTTCCGCCGGAATCCGTGACCAAGCTGCCGCCGGCTTGCTTCGGCATGAGCAGCTGCGCAGCTCCTGTCGTAACCAGCGGATAGAGAACTCCACATAACACGATAAATACAAGACTCGTTCTTACGGCAATGCCCAGGGAGACACGGGCGGAACCCGCCTTAGTATGAGGCGCCGGTGATGATTGCTGCAATGGATTATTCATAATTCCTCAATCCTTCCCTTGATATCTTCCACGTAAAGCAATCTTCGAGTTATCTCGATATGCCCGCTACGATGATCATATCTAAATCCACAGATGGACGATCATGTCGATCAGCTTAATCCCGATAAAGGGTACGATCACGCCACCTAAGCCATAGATCAGCACATTGCGCTGAAGCAGCTTCGACGAACTCATTGGCTTATAGGCTACGCCCTTCATCGCAAGCGGTATCAGCAGTGGGATAATGACGGCATTAAAGATCAGCGCAGACAGAATCGCCGACATGGGAGAACCCAGTCCCATGACGTTGAGAACATTCATGCTTGGTATGGCGGCTGCAAACATCGCCGGTATGATGGCAAAATATTTGGCGACATCGTTCGCGACGCTGAACGTGGTCAGCGCGCCCCTCGTCATTAGCAGCTGCTTGCCGATGGCAACCACCTCGATAATCTTCGATGGATCTGAATCCAGATCCACCATATTAGCCGCTTCCTTGGCTGCGGTGGTACCGCTGTTCATCGCCAGCCCCACATCGGCCTGGGCCAGCGCCGGGGCGTCGTTCGTACCGTCACCGGTCATCGCTACTAACTTCCCTTCGGCTTGTTCTCGGCGGATGACGGCAATCTTATCCTCGGGCTTGCTCTCGGCGATATAATCATCGACACCTGCTTCACGGGCAATCGTCGCCGCGGTGAGCGGATTGTCGCCCGTGCACATAATCGTCTTGATGCCCATCCGGCGCAGCTGCTCAAACCGTTCCTTCATGCCCGGCTTCACGGTATCCTTAAGGTAGATCAGACCATAGATGCGGTTATCCACGGCGACAGCGAGCGGAGTTCCGCCCTCTGTCGCGATGGCGTCACTGTTTGGCGTCAAATCCGAAGGGATGGAGCCTCCTTGAGACAGCACCCACGCCTTGACGGCATCCACCGCGCCCTTGCGGACTTTCCGTCCATCCTTCAGATCCATGCCGCTCATCCGGGTCTCAGCCTTAAATTCGATGAATTCTGCCCCAGCCGCCATGCTTTCATCCACTTCGAGGCCTTCCTTCTTCAGCAGCTCCAATACCGAGCGTCCTTCCGGCGTCTCGTCTTGCAGCGAGCTCACGGCTGCCCACTGGGAAACCGAGGCAAGCGATTCACCGCCGACGGGAATCAACTGGCTGGCCATCCGGTTACCAAACGTAATCGTACCCGTCTTATCCAGAATCATTGTATTGATGTCACCGGCTGCCTCCACCGCCTTGCCCGACATCGCCAGCACATTGAACTGCGTCACCCGGTCCATGCCGGCAATCCCGATCGCCGACAGCAAGCCCCCGATCGTGGTCGGGATGAGACACACCAGCAGCGAGATCAGCACCGGAACGGACAGCTCGATGCCAAGATACTTCCCAATCGGTGCGAGCGTAACGACAACGATCAGGAAAATCAGCGTTAAGACGATCAACAACGTGTTCAGAGCAATTTCATTCGGCGTCTTCTGGCGGGCGGCTCCTTCAACAAGCGAAATCATTCGGTCGATAAACGATTCCCCCGGATCGCTCGTAATCCGGATTTTGATCGTATCGCTGACAACCCGGGTACCCCCGGTAACCGAACTGAAATCGCCGCCGGCTTCTTTAATGACGGGCGCGGACTCGCCGGTAATCGCCGATTCGTCAACGGACGCAAGGCCCGCAATGACCTCCCCGTCCCCGGGAATCATCTCGCCCTGCGTAACGATCACGATATCTCCTTTGCGAAGATCCGTGGATGGTACGGATTGTACCCCTCCGTTCTCCATCACTTTATGAGCCGTCATTTCCTGCTTGGATTGCTTAAGGGAGTCGGCCTGCGCCTTGCCGCGTCCTTCGGCAAGCGCCTCTGCGAAGTTAGCGAACAGCAGCGTCAACAGCAAAATCACAAACACCGTCAGATTAAATCCGATACTGCCCTCTGTCCCGAAATAGGACGGAAATAACGTCATCAGCAAAACAACCAGGGTGCCGGCCTCCACCACAAACATGACCGGATTTCTCATCATCAGGACGGGGTTCAGCTTCGTGAAGCTCTCCTTGAGCGCCTGACGAACCATCTCTTTGGACATCACTTTTTTTCTCGTATTATTCATGGTAATAGGCCACCTTTTCTATTAACGGATCGTCAGATGCTCAGCAATCGGACCAAGCACAAGTACAGGCAGGAAGGTCAATGCACCGATAATCAGAACCACTGCAATGAGAATGCCGGCAAACAGCTTATTATCTGTCCGGAACGTCCCAAGCGTCTCGGGAACCCATTGCTTCCGCATCAGCGAGCCGCCCACCGCCAACAGGGCAATCATCGAAATGTAACGGCCGAAGAGCATGACCAGTCCTGTTGTAATGTTCCAGAACGGCGTGTTATCTGACAGACCCTCAAATCCGGAACCGTTATTGGCAGCGGAAGACGTGTATTCGTACAATACTTGCGAGATGCCATGAAAGCCCGCATTGGTAATGCCTGCCTGCCCTGCATCTGTCATCAGCGCAAGGGCGGTCGGAGCCAGGATGATAAATGGATGCACCAGGATAACAATCGCAATCAGCTTCATCTCCCGCGCCTCGATTTTTCTGCCTAGAAATTCGGGGGTTCGACCAACCATAAGACCGGCCAGGAACACCGCCAATATCGCGTACATAAGCATATTCATCAGCCCAACGCCCTTTCCGCCAAAAACAGAGTTCAGCATCATCAGGGACAGCGGCGTAATCCCTCCAAGCGGCGTGAGTGTATCATGCATGTTGTTGACCGACCCGGTTGTGGCCGCGGTCGTCACCGTCGTGAACAGAGAAGATTGAGCAACCCCGAACCGGACCTCCTTGCCCTCCATGCTGCCTTGCGAGGCATCGATGCCCAAGCGGTTCAGCGCCGGATTGCCATTGGTTTCAGCGGCATAGTTCAGCGACAGGAAAGCGATAAACAAGGTCATCATCACCGAGAAAATAATCCAGCCCTGTTTGCGGCTCTTGGCGAATAAACCGAACGTATACGGAAGTGCCGCCCCGAGACTCCACATGGACAGGATTTCGATGACATTGGTCAGCGGGGACGGGTTCTCGAACGGATGTGCCGAGTTCACTCCCATAAACCCGCCGCCGTTGGTGCCCAGATGCTTGATCGATTCAAGCGCAGCTACTGGCCCTACGGCTATTTGCTGCTCGCTACCTTCCAGCGTCGTGACGCTGAGCGTAGGCTTCAAGGTCTGCGGCACCTGCAGCGCAACCAGTACCATTGCAATGATGAACGCAGCCGGGATGAACACCCGGGTGTGAGCTTTGACGAAGTCCTCAAAAAAATTACCGACGGTTGAGCCCTTGCTAGTCACCGCCCGGATAAAAGCAATCGCCACGCAGAGCCCGGTTGCCGCAGACGTGAACATCATCATCGTAATGACAGCCATCTGGGCCATATAGGATAACCCCGACTCCCCGCTGTAATGCTGAAGATTCGTATTG
Organism: Paenibacillus sp. 2KB_20; assembly: GCF_052115765.1. Taxonomy (NCBI): domain Bacteria; kingdom Bacillati; phylum Bacillota; class Bacilli; order Caryophanales; family Paenibacillaceae; genus Paenibacillus; species Paenibacillus sp. 2KB_20. The sequence continues at coordinate 346,308 of NZ_JBFRHH010000002.1, forward strand.
GTCATAAAGCTGATGATCGTAGAGAACGACAAGGTCGATTCCATATTATCGATGCCATTCGGGTTGAAGGGTAGTACTCTCTGCAACCGCAGAATCAAATACCCAGACGCGACCAGCACGATATTCGTCATCACAAAGCTGATGGCATAACCTTTCCACGTCATTCCCTTGCGTTCTTTCAAACCAATCAGTGTGAAGAGCGGTTTCTCCGCCCAGGAGAACCATCTGTCCGTTCCATTGCCTTCATTGCGAAACACCTGATATAGATAAGTTCCAAGCGGCTTTACCAGCAGCACCAGAACGAGTATAACGATGGCAATTTGTAAAATGCCCATGGCGAATGCCTTCCTCCTTCAGCTGTCTCCCTAGAATTTTTCAGGGTGAATCAGCGCATAAATCAAGTACAGAAAAATAAAGAGCGTGCATACCAAAATGATCATCATGGTTAATCCGCCTCCGGTTCAGAAACCACGCGCCCACACCAAGACATGAACAGCATGAACAGTCCGTAGGTTCCTCCCAATATGAGCACCATATATAAATCCTGCATGAATATAACCTCCTAAAACCTCGTTGTGATATCAGCCAAGACCTTAGCTGACAATGGACAAAATCAGGAAGGATACCTGGTGATGGTTCGTATGAAGCACCACATCGGCACCCAGCCCTTTGTATATCAATCGCGGATTGCTGGAATGGGTAATCACATAAATCGACTCTGTGGTCCAGGTCCGGCAAATCCGTAAATAGCGGCAGCATAGATTCAAGCTGCTCTCGAACAGAAACACCTTGCTGACGGGAAACTCGGGAATGATCCAGGTTTGCTCGTCCCTTGTATCGATTAGTATCATGTTGGTGCAGCCCAGCTCATGCAGCCTCTCCTGTTCAACCCGGTTGTTGGCTATGGCCACAAACGAAATGCGCTTAAAGATCAGCTGGCGGATAAATTCTTCCCCGGCCTTGTTCGGTGCGGATACCAGGATAAACTCCTGCGATTTCTCCATCTTTTGTTCTCCTCCTAAGTTCGGAAAGAGAAGACAACAACAAAGAAGCCTGTGGAAAGAGAAGAACTCTTCCCGCAGGCTCCTTAATAGGACACGGTGAAATACACCGTGGCCCAAGTCCACGACAATCGTTGCCTCTCTCGATACGCTTACGAGGTTAGCTGACGGATTCGGGCGTGAGAGTCGCCCTACCCATAGACCGTTATCTTGTCCATGGGATTCACCCCTGAGAGATAGATTCATCTCCCGACTGGTTCCCCCGTTCCTTTTCCATTCAAGGACTCAGCGAAAATTGAAAACGAGTAGCATGTTATTCTATTAGCCATTGACTAAACATCCAGGTCCGGCAAAACAACACAGCATCAGGTTCGAGCGGTGAGAGTCGCATCATCCTGCAATTTCAGCGAAGACCCATGGCGCCTTCGCCCGAGATTCGATCCATAAAAGAGCCCAACTGAGCTCTCACACTGTCTGTAGGCCTTCATGGAACGGCTGCCCGTTTGCCTGTCGCTGATGTCCGTCAATTCATAGTTCGTATCATACGTCTGGCCCTGCAGGAAGTAAATGTGAGCAAAAACACATGTGGCGTTATGTCGAACAGGAACTGACCAGTATCGCTTCATTATCTCTCGAATACTACTCTATACTATGTATTTCTCTTGTTTTCTTGTATTTATCGCAATCTATCGAGATACCGAGATTTTGCCATGATAATCGATGACACGACTGAATGTACACGTTTTCTTACACGGTTTTCATCGATTTTCGGAATATATCCGTCCCATATGATCATTTACTTTTAGTTTCCTCCGGCGTATGATTCATCCATCTATTCGAAACATTCGTTATACGCTGAGCTCCCCACAGATGGGGAGACGGGGGAACCAAAATCGCCAATGGAGCAGGGCCTCTAACGACAAAAAGGCCTGGAGAGCGGGGGATCTCTGCTCACCAGGCCTTTTTACCGTGCATATAACATTCCTATAAAGGAGCGTAGATCATGACGAAATTCATCGAGGATGCACTGACATCCGTTATCGAAACCGAAGTTCCCGCATTAAGTGTAGAGCCCATCCGCCATATGGAGATATTGCGTTTCGACCAGGGCTCGGCTGAACGCTTTATCCCCTGGAGCAAACGAGATTGGAACTGCGGTTTGTTCAAAATCAGCTGCAAAGACGCGGCCGGTTATGCCGAATATGCGCTGCCAAGCAACAGGGAATTCACGGATCTAGTCCGCTGGGCAGCCGTCTTTACGAGGCTGAAAGGCATGTCCGTGACCGAGGCCGTTCGCTATGCCCAGAAGCAGCACCAGTGGGGATCCGCCCGGATGCAGCTCGCCGTATCGGCGCTCGCCGATCTGGAGACCAATCGGCAACAGCACATCACCCGTAAGCGGTTAGGCAGCTTGCCGCTGGAGCGTTCCTTCCTGATGGACTGCTCGGAGGCGTATTATTTCTTCTAGGACAGTAGCTAGAGAGCTACCGTCCTCGCTTCACTTTCAATTGATTGTTTTCCCCCGCTCACTTGAACATATTTTTGAGCACCATCATCAGGTTGGCCGGCTTCTCCGCCAGCCGCCGCGTAAAATACGGGTACCACATCGTTCCGTAGGGCATATAACACCGAATGCGGTAGCCGTCCTGTGCAAGCGCTGCCTGATCGTTCATCCGCAGCCCGTACAGCATCTGAAACTCAAATTCCTGTTTGTCTATGTGGCTCTGCTCGGCAAACACCTTCACCCAGTCGATGATGTTGTCATCATGCGAAGCAATCGCAACGTAGGCACCCTGATCAAAATGCATTTTGATCAATTTCTTATAGTTGTCAATGACCTCCCGCTTCTGCTGAAAAGCGATCGTTCCCGGCTCTTTGTACGCCCCCTTCACGAGCCGCAGATTAACACCGGCATTGATTAAATTCTTGACGTCCTCCTCCGTACGGAACAAGTAGGCCTGCATCACGGTCCCCACATTGGTCAGCCCCTCCTTATGGAGCCGCAGCGTCATATCTATCGTCGCCTGGGTATACGGCGAATCCTCCATATCCAGACGAACGAAGTTGCGGTGCTCTTTCGCCTTTTTCGCCACCAGCTTGATATTCTCGTAAGCCTTCTCGGGGTCCAGTGCCATGCCCATCTGCGTCGGCTTCAGCGAAACGTTCGATTTCACTCCCCGCTTGGCAATCCCTTCTACAAGCTTTAAATACTCCTCCCGGTACCCGGCCGCTTCGTCCAGCGTCGTGATACCCTCCCCCAAATGATCGAGCGTGACGAGAATGCCCTTCTCATTCAGCCTCTCAATTTCATCCAGCGCCTCGTCCAAGGTATCGCCGGCTATGAATCTGCCCGCCAGTTTTCGGCCATACTTGATCGACAACCACTTCACGAATTTATTACCGGACACCGTCAGGATCACTTTACGGTAAAGTTCGGTTCCGTCCATGCGAGCTCCCCCTTTGCAAAAGGCAAACCAAAATGCACTCTATCTTAACTCATATGCAAAAATCATGACGGCATGCAGAAAGACATACATATCTAAACATCGAGCTTTTCACCAAGAGATTCTAAACACCCCACCATGACGCATTCAGCAGCTGGACCATAAACCTAAAGCTCCGAATCATATCATGTTAAGGAGGGGCCTCCCATGCGAGTACCTTTTCGGAATGAACCATTTCTGGACTTCAAAAACGAGTTGAACAACAAGTTATACGATGCTGCGCTATCCGCGGTCGAAGCCGAACTCGGCAAGACGTACCCTCTGGTTATCGGCGGTGCCCAAATCCATACGGAGCGTACCCTAAAGTCGGTCAATCCGTCCCGTAAACGTCAGGTCATCGGCATTTTATCCCAAGCCGATACCGAACTTGCGGAACAAGCCATTCAGACAGCCGCACGGACTTTTGAGACGTGGAAACACACCGCGCCGAGCGAACGGGCACGATATTTGTATAAGGCTGCAGCAATCATGCGGCGACGCAAGTTTGAATTCTCCGCACTGATGACGCTGGAAGCTGGAAAAACGCGTGCCGAAGCGGATGCGGATACGGCCGAAGCGATCGATTTCATGGAATTCTATGCACGCGAAATGCAGCGCCTAAGCGCGCCCCAGCCGCTAACGGTTCATGAGGAGGAAGAAAATCATCTCTATTACATTCCACTCGGCGTCGGCATCGTCATTCCGCCGTGGAACTTTCCGCTCGCGATTATGGCAGGCATGACCACGGCGGCCATCGTCTCGGGCAACACCGTTGTGCTGAAACCGGCGAGCACCACGCCGGTCATTGCCGCCAAATTCGTGGAGCTACTGGAAGAAGTCAGCCTGCCTCCGGGCGTTGTTAACTTCCTGCCGGGACCGGGCCAGGAAGTGGGCGACTATCTGGTGGATCATCCGCTGACCAGGTTCATCAGCTTTACGGGATCCCGCGACGTCGGACTGCGGATTCAGGAACGCGCGGCCAAGACACAGCCCGGACAACAATGGATCAAACGCGTCATCGCCGAAATGGGCGGAAAAGACGCCATTATCGTAGACAGTGAGGCCGATCTGGACCTCGCGGCAGACGCGATCACCGCCTCCGCATTCGGTTTCTCCGGCCAGAAATGCTCCGCCTGCTCCAGGGCCATCGTGCATGAGGACGTCTATGATACCGTGCTGCAGAAGGTTATCGACCGCTCCAAGAAGCTGGTTATCGGCAGTCCGTTACACGCCGCGGTGCAGGTAGGGCCTGTCATCGACGATAAGGCCTACCGTAAAATTCTGGACTATATCGAAATCGGGAAAGGCGAAGGCACGCTGGTACTCGGCGGATTTCCGGGCGATCCGGAGGGGTATTTCATCCAGCCGACGATCTTCGCGGACGTGGCCAGCACCGCCCGTATTTCCCAAGAGGAGATCTTCGGCCCGGTGGTGGCCTTCACGAAGGCCGCCTCCTTCGACGAAGCGATCCAAATCGCCAACAACACCGACTACGGGCTGACTGGCGCGGTGATCTCGAACAACCGCGCTCATCTAGAGCAGGCGCGGCGCGATTTCCATGTCGGCAACCTGTATTTGAACCGGAAATGCACCGGTGCCTTGGTGGGCACCCACCCATTCGGCGGCTTCAATATGTCCGGGACCGATTCCAAAGCCGGCGGGCTTGATTACCTGCTCCTGTTCACGCAGGCGAAGACGGTATCAGAGCGATTCTGATTACGGCATGCAAAAAAGCCTCTCCATGACGATGGAGAGGTTTTTTATGTGCCGCTGCTTATTTTACTGGCTCTATGCCTTAACCTTGCCCTTAATCTCCCGGACCACCTTGCCCTCGAACGATTGATTCATCCAGTATGCAAGATGAATGCTTTCCTCACCGAAGGTGCATTCCGTAGTTAAGTAGAATGGCGTCTCCGTCAGCCGGATGGTCAACTTCAACGTCCGATCATCCTTCCAGGTCATGGAGGCAGCATATTCGTTATCCGCCGTCATCATTAGCTTCGTGGTTCCCGACTTCCACTCGTTACGACCACAGACAACCAAATTGATGCCATGTTCCCCCTCAAGCTCCATGACTGCGCCATCTTCTTCAAATCGAACGGAGAATGAACGCAGCTTCTCCTCATTCTCCTCGAGATCATAGACGATCCCGGAGACGTCCTTCTCGATTGGGGATACCGCCTCTTCGATTGGCGGATCCAGCTTAAGCTCTTGCAGCGTTCTAGTAAGAGAAGCCTTCGCTCCGGTGTCGACCGGCAGTGCATCCAATCCCATCGCTGGCTGTAGATGCTCCCCTATCTCATTCAGCACGGCCTGCATGTCTCCAAGGCCGGAGGTAATCGCAATCACCGCATCCTGTTCCGGGAACACAACGCAGAATTGTCCAAAGGCACCGTCGCCGCGGTAGGCCCCGTTGCGGCACATCCAGAATTGATAGCCATACCCTTCGGTCCAATCCGAAGAGGAATCCGCAGGTCCGTTGGATATCTGCTTGGAGGTTGCCTCTTCAATCCACGCTTCCGGGATCAGACGCTGGCCTTCCCATACCCCCTTCTGAAGATAAAGCTGACCGAATTTGGCAATGTCCTCAGTCTTCAGCTTAAGTCCCCATCCGCCGGTGTTGATCCCCTGCGGACAGCTTTCCCAGGTGGTTCCATAAATGCCGAGTGGCTCAAACAGACGGGGCTGCAAATAATCCAGCAGCGTGATGCCAGTGACCTTCTGCAGAATGGCCGAGAGCATGTAAGTCGCTGCGCTGTTATATACAAAGTGGGTCCCGGGTTCATGCTCAACCGCTTGTTTAAGAAAATCGGCCACCCAAATATCGGACTGCATGGCAGGCTCCTGGTCGTGCCCCGTTCCCATAATCAACAAATCGCGAATCGTCATCGCGGACAGATTCGGCGAGGGATCTTCAGGAGCGTATTCCGGAAAGAAGCCGATCACCCGATCCTCCAGCGTAATCCGGCCTTCCTGGACCAAAAGTCCAATCGCTGTAGAGGTAAAGCTCTTGCTTAGCGAGAACAGCATATGCGGTTTGTCCGCATCATACGGCTTCCACCAGCTTTCCGCTACGACATGTCCATGCCGTACCAGCATGAAGCTGTGGAGTTCCAGCTCCTTTTCCTGAATCGATCGGATAAAGCGTTCGATAGACTGCGATGAGATTCCTTGATTTTCGGGGGTGCTTCTTGGCAATAATTGAACCATCTTCATGTTCATCTTCCTTTCGCCTCTCCCTGTATCCATAAGGTAAATTCATTATGGCCCTTCCATTATACACCAGGTAATGGTACCGCTTCATCATAACGTATAGCGCGGAAACCCAGTCGCTCACTAATCTCATTTAAGTCCTCCCGTGCAAGAAAAGAAGCCTCCTGATCGCGTCCGCGCGCCAGCTCTTCCCCATCCACTTGAGCATTGCCGCACTGCACCATTTCCTTCGAATATAGGGCTGGATGGGACAGGAAGAAGTACTGGTCTTCCGTCAGGCCGCCAAGCACCCTTTCAAACGACTCGACCCCGTCCGGAACGCCGCCCGGGAAAAAGTTATAGTAATCGCGATGGTTGATTAGCCCCTTCGCTTCAATCCAGCGGTCCAGCTCTTCTTGCAGCCCGGGTATGAAGCGCTCCGGCAGCATATGAGAATCGACATAAGAAATATTGAAGCCTGCTGCGGTCAGTTTATCAAGCTGCGCTTCGCACTCTACAAGGATCTCCTGCAGCGAAGGCGGATGATCCTGAAACAGGATCGGGTCCTGATAGAAATATCCGGCCCGATCGACAAGCGAAGGAACCTGTTCCTTCGCGGCAACAGGTCCCCAGCGTACGTTATCCCATTCCGCATTCAGCGTCATATGGAAACCGAAGCAAATGTCCTTGCGATGCGCCAACAGCTGCGCGGCCTCGGTAAGATAAGGGCCGGGGGCCATGATGGACACATTTTTGATGAACCCGGCCTCTACCGTCCGGGTAATCGCTAGATTGGCGGAACGGCTGGAAGCATAATCGTCGGCTCTCGTAATGATTCCCCTCATTTTACCGCACCTGCCGCAATTCCCTTGATGATGTATTTCTGAGCGAAAATATAGAAAATGACAACCGGGATGATCGTCAGCGTCAGACCGGCCATCGCCTGGTTCCACACAATCGTGAACTCCCCGAAGAAATAGAAGGTCGAGAGCGGAATCGTCCGCAGCCCTTTATCCGACAGCGTCAGCGATGGGAGCAGGTAGTCGTTCCACAACGCAATGACGTTCAGAATCGCGATGGTCACACTGATGTTCTTCAGCAGTGGGAACACGATTCTCCAGAACACGCCCAGCTTGGAGCAGCCATCTAGCGTTGCCGCCTCCTCCAGCGCAACCGGCACGGATTTGATGAACCCGTGGTACAGGAAAACCGCCATACTGGACGTAAAGCCGACGTTCATATAGATCAAGCCCTCATGGGTATTGAGCATTGGAATGTGCAGATTGCTTCGAATCCAGTCCATCACCTGCATCAGCGGCATCATGAGCGTCTGGAATGGAATCAGCATGGTCGCTACAAACGTGAAGAAAATGATTTTGCTCAGCTTATTATCCGTCCGCACCAGCATCCATGCCGTCATGGAGGCGAGCACGATGACAATGATCACCGAGATGACGGTGACATAGAGCGAGTTACCCAGAGCGGTGAAGAAATTCATCTTCTCCATCGCCAATTTATAATACTCAAAGCTGAAGGAAGAAGGCAGCGCGAGTGCATTCTCATATAGCTCCGCACGATCCTTGAACGAGTTAATCAGCATGATGAAGACCGGAGACAAGAAGACCAGTGCAACGAGGAACAGCAGGATGTCAAGCAGCCATTTCCCTGATTTCTTCATTACATCTGCACCTCTCTTCTCTTCGTGATGATAACTTGCGTCAGCGTAAGTCCGGCAACAATCAGGAAGAAGATGATCGCTTTCGCCTGACCTAAACCATAATTACCGTAAGCAAAAATCTCGTTGAAAATATTCATCGCAAACATCTCCGTCGCATTGCTCGGTCCGCCCTTGGTCAACGACAGGTTCACGTCATAGATTTTGAACGCCCCGGACAGTGTCAGGAATAGACAGATCGTGAACGAAGGCATTAACAGCGGGAACACAATGCTCTTCAGTCGCTGCCATATGTTGGCGCCATCGACCTTGGCCGCTTCCATCAGCTCATCCGGAATCCCCTGGATGCCCGCGATGTAGATGATCATCGTATAACCCGCCAGCTGCCAGGTGAATACGGCAACGATGGCGTACAGTGCAAACTGCGGATGCAGCAGCCAGTTAAAGAACACGCTGTCAAACCCGGTTTTCTCACCCAGGAAGCTGAAGGCATCCGTAAAAATAAACTGCCAGATGTAACCCAGAATCAGGCCGCCGATCAGGTTCGGCATGAAAAACATCGTCCGTGCCGCATTTCTCGAGCGGAGCTTTGTCGTCACCAGCAGCGCAAAGCCCAGTCCCAGAACGTTGACGCATACCAGAGCGAGCAGCGTGAATTGAACCGTATGCCAAGCCGATGTCAGGAATCGGTCGTCCTGGAACAGCTGAACGTAATTGTCGAACCCAACGAATACTTTAGGATTCGCCGGAATGCCGTCCCAATTGACGAAGGAGTACACGATCCCGATAATGAACGGGATGATGACCACGGTCGTGAAAATAAACAGAAGCGGCACCGTAAACAGGGCAAACCAGGCTTTATCCTTTCTTTTGCTCATAATCCATACCTTCTTTCCGTTCCGGATGATTCCCGCAAGGCGGCATCAAACCTTGAAGTCGTGTTAGAAAAAACAAAAGCCTAACGCTCATCATCAGAACGTCTGAGGCTAGGCTTTCGTTTTCATGGAATTGTAATATCAGATGATGGTCGCCCGCCTCGATTATTTCGATGCTTTCGCCCACACTTCATCCAGCTTCTGCAGGAACTGTTCTCCTGTCATGCTCGGATTCATGAAGTACTCCTGCGTAGCCGGAGCCAGGTCATTGGTGATGATTCCCGATGGGAAGTAGTTCAACGCCCAAGTGATCGTCTCACCCTTCGTTGTTGCTTCGTGCACCGCTTGAGACAAAGGATCCAGATCGCCTGCTTCAATATTCGTTAAAGCCGGGATGAATTTGAAATCGTCCACGATAGCTTTCTTCCCGCTGTCGCTAGTAAAGAGCCAGTTCAGGAAAGCGTTCGCAGCTTTGACTTCCTCAGCATCCGCCTGATTGTTTACGACCCAGTAGCTGGCCACGCCGACGGCGATTTTGTCATTGCCGGCGAGCGGGAATGGCATCATGCCGACTTTGGAGCCGAAATCACCGAAGTCCGCAAGCATGGAATAACTCCAGTTGCCTTGATGCACCATAGCCGTTTTTCCCGTTGCAAAGTCACCCATCTGGCTATCATATTTCACTTCCAGCGGATTCTTGGAATTCGCCTTGATCACGTCCATGAATTTTGCCCACTCTTGGAACTCCTTCGTATCCGCCATCTTCACTTCGCCTTTGTTCAGCTGCTCGATAAAGGCCAGCGGATCGGATTGTAGAGCAAACGGCGTGTTGATGATGTGTCCGATCAAGAAGTAAGCCTCCTGGGACAAACTCAAACCGTTCTTGCCGTCGGCTTTCAGCTGCTCCAGCGTCTTGGTGAAGGAATCCAGATCTTTCATGTTAGCCGGATCTACCATATCCTTGTTATACACAAGACCGAAACCTTCTACGCCGTATGGAACGCCAACGGTTTTATCTTCGACCTTCAATTCCATATCAGGCGCAATGTTCTTAACATACTCTTCACCGCTCAAATCGGAGAAATAGGATTTCAGCTTCTCGGACTCGGGCCCTGGAGCTACGCTGAATATAGTCGGTCCCTGGTTGCTGCTGAGCTTCGCTACCAACTGCTGCGAATAAGCGTCACCTGCGGCACCCCATACCTCAACCTCATTGCCGGTTTCTTCTTTATAGGTTTTAACCAAAGCTTCAAGAGGTTCTGTAATTTCAACTTTCGATTGGAAGAGCGTAATTTTCTTCAGCTTATCTCCCCCGGATGCTGCCCCAGAATCTTTGTCAGATGTACCACCACAGGCTGCAAGTGTCGCAACCAAAGCCGTTGCTGTTAGTATGCTTAATACCTTTTTTACTTTTTTCAAGTGACACGCCTCCCCCTTAAGGACTCTATAAAGTAAAACGTTTACAAACCCATCATAGGGCGGTTTACCTAGAATGTCAATAAAAATTGTACGCGTTTTCATAAAAATACTAAGTAAAAAAACTAGTAAAATTCTTGATATTTTACTAGTTGTACTCATAAAGTTTATCTCACCGTTTTTCTCCACTGAATGGTGGCATTCAGCTTAAAAGGCTCCCTGCCCGTTGTGCCCTTGATCATCTCGAGCAGCTCCTTCGCCGCCAAATAACCGCTTTCATAACGCGGGATTGCAATCGTGGTCAAACCGGCCATCGCCGCCGCATCCGAATTATCGAATCCGGTGATCGAGATATCCTCCGGGACCCGTATTCCGTTCTCTTCCAAAGCTTTGATCGCGCCGAGAGCCATATTGTCATTCGCACAGACCAGCACTTCCGGCAAGGCGTTGCTCAGGATCAGAATTTTGGCCGCCTGATATCCGCTTTCCTCGCTGTAATCGCCATGAAAGTAATTGCGGCGGTCAAACACGATGCCATTCTTCGCAAGCGTATCCATAAATCCGGCGAACCGCTCCTTGTGATCCAGGGTAAACTCCAAGCCGCCAATGTATCCAAAATTCGTAAACTGTTTATCCACCAAGGCCTGGACCATTTCACACATCACGGGGTAGTTGTCCACGATCACGCTTTTGGTGTTGGCGTACTCATTATCAATAATCCGATCCATGAGAACGACAGGGAACTGCGGCGTGGCTACCGAGACTAAATATTCGTCCGTCATGTTCCGATCGAGGCTTATGGTACCGCTTGCAAATTTACTGCGCATAAAATTGGTGCTGGATTTATTCGTACAGATGATAAGATCGTATCCATTCTCCGTCAGGCAATGGCTGATCCCCTTGATGATCTTTAAATAATAATCGCGATCAAAGTCGCTGAAGACAAATATAATCGTGTTGCTTTTATCGGATTTGGTTGACTTATGCGGAAAATAGCCGTGCTCCGAGCATAATCTCAGCACCCGCTCCCTCGTCTCCCGCCCCACGTTCTTACGCCCGTTCAGCACGTTGGACACTGTAGACACCGAGACATCCGCGAGCTTTGCAATTTCCTTCAAACCACTCATGAATCCTATCCCCTCTCCAAAGGCGTTAGTAAATTTAATATAACATGGATTTATTTTTAATAAAATTTACTTATTTTGTTTGGACGAGGTTTTCCTAGGAACATCATCCTTGTTATTGCTTCTCATGATACCTGTTCAGACGAGAAAACCTTTGTTCGCCATAGCAAAAAACAGGCCACACGAATCCATTCGCTGTGACCTGCTAAATCCGAATTCATTAGATTTCTTGCCCTTTATACGGTACCACACCGTTCCCTGATCGCGAATGGATCTTTTGTTTTATCTACTCGTCTAGGCCGATTCACCAGATAAATGCCAAGCCCGATACACACTGTACCGGCCAAGGTATACCAATGCAGCTGCTCGCCTAGTATAAGCCATCCGGATAATACACCGAACACGGGAATAAGGAACAGATACACGTTGGCTTTATTGGGATCGCTATTGCGCAGCACATAATACCAGGTGACGAACTGGGCAATCGAGCTCATCAGAATCATCCAGCCCAAAACAAAGAGTTCCTTAACGATCTGAGACGAATCCCATACAAAATGCGGCTGTTCCAGCAGCGGACTTGCGATGAGCAGAAGGATGCCTCCGATCAGCATCTGATAGGCAGCCATCACCCAAGCGTCAAACTCCTTACCCCAACGGGAACTTAGCAGCGTCGCCATGCCCCAGGCCATCCCTGCGTCCAGCGCAAACCAGAATCCGCTCTGCATCTGCATCTGCAAGCCTTGCGTAATGAACACGCCGATAAAACCGATGATCACGCCCGCCCACTGAAGAAGACGGTACCTTATACCGAAGATCAGGAAGCTGAACACGATGAACCAGATTGGGTTGCTGGAGGACAGAACCGAGGAGCTGCCAGAGGATATCGTCTGCATGCTCAGGTAGATGCCACTCATCACGAGTGCCGATTGAAACAGCCCGATCGTTGCCAGCTTCAGCCAGGCAGTGCCGCTCTTGGGATGGGGCCGTCTTACAATGAAGGGCAGCATCAGAAGTCCCGCTCCCACAAACCGAATCGCCAGCAGCACGAATGGGGAACCGAAGGAGAGCGCAATTTTGCCGATCGGGAAGTTAAGTCCAGCGACCAGCATCGTAAATATCGTCAGAAACAGCATACGCGGTTTGCTCATGCCATGAATTCCCCTCTCCTTAACCAAGTGTATCCTCAGTTTATTCCGACCTTCATATCATGTAAAATAATTAAATAAGATTCGAGCCATAACTGTGAATGATGGATATAAGGAGGCTCCTAAGGTGGAGAGTGGGGATCTGAAAATATTCCAGGCTGTTGCCCGTGAAGGAAATATAACCAAGGCTGCCGCCAGCCTAGGTTACGTGCAATCGAACGTGACCGCTAGAATCCGGCAGCTTGAATCCGAGCTGAACACGCCTCTGTTCTATCGGCTCAGCCGCGGCGTTGCCTTAACTTCGGCCGGCTGTAATCTGCTCAAATATGCCGATCAGATTACGCGTTTGCTTGACGAAGCCGTGAAATCGACGCAATTCTCGGAAGAACCGTCGGGTCCGCTGCGGATCGGCTCATCGGAAACCACAGCCGCGGTACATCTACCCGGCATCATGCTGGATTATCATAGACGGTATCCTGACGTGAAATTGTCATTAATTACAGGCCATAGAGCTGACTTGATTCGAGCCCTGAACGAGTATGAACTGGACGGGGCGTTTATCAGCGGGCCTCTGGATTACCCAGACTTTGACGAAATCCGGGCCTTTGACGAGGAGCTTGTCCTCATCTCGGAACCGACGGAGGCTGCGCTTCACGATTTGCTCACCAAACCGCTGCTGTTCTTTGGCAAGGGCTGCTACCATCGTGAACGGTTGGAGCAATGGCTTCATGAAGAGAACGTGGGACCCATGAATATTATGGAGTTTGGTACGTTGGAAGCCATCATGGGCGGTGTGGCCGCCGGGCTGGGTATCTCGCTGCTAACGCGGTCTTCCGTTAAGGACTGGGTGGATGCCGGGAGATTGCAGGCTTTCCAAATCCCCGAGCGTTATCGCAGCTCCAAGGTCCATTTTGTATTCCGGCGCGACCTGTTTCGCACCAGCGCCTTTAATCATTTTATTGAGCCGTTTAAGAAGACCGAATAAATACTTCGACCGGAACGGGAACAAAGAAACCGTGGCCCTAAGGGTCACGGTTTCTTGATGAGAAAGGAACACTTATCTCGGTATTTGGTCTGCCGAAGGCTGCAGAAAACCCGACACCTCAGGAGCCAGCACTTCCGGCGCCATCACGACGGCAGAATGGTCCTGACCAGGCAGCATCCGGTGCTCGCACTGAGGGAGCAAGTCGACCAATGCGCTAGCGGCCCCATGGAACATGGACCCGCTGTTCTCGCCCGTCATCACCATGACCGGGACATCGACATCCCAGCGATCCGTTGGCAGCGGTTGACCGGATTGCGTGCTCCCCATAATCATGCCGTCATAGGCCAATGTATGCGCCATGCCCTCCATGACTTGCCAAGAAGGATCTGCCTTCATGAATTCGATATATTCCGCGGGGATCCCCAGCGCTGCTGTCATGAAATATTCTACGGCTTCGCTGCGTCGATTCTCGGCCATCAGTGCATTCAAATGCTGCACGTATTCTGTCGGTACGGGTTCGCGGCTATCGTCAATGATAAACGGCGGCTCATATAGAAACAGTTTTCTAACTTTGCTGCTTCCGAGTCTGCTCGCCGCATCCAGAGCCAGAACAGCGCCCGAAGAACTTCCGAATACATACGCGCTCCCGCCCGCCTCCTGAATAAGGGCATCGATATCTTCGACCTCACGTTCAACGGCATACGGAGCCGTATCCGCGCTACTGCCCCGTCCCCGCCGGTCATGATTGTAGACGGTGAATTGTTCAGACAGAAACTCCCCAAGACGCGTTGTATCGTTGTGATCCGAAGCTGCAGCAGCTACAAGGATAATAGCTGGACCAGTCCCTTTCTTTTCATAAAAAATTCGGGTACCGTCATTCGACATTGCATAACTCATGGTCATCTCTCCTTTTATTATCCTGTTATGTACAAGCTAATTTCATTCTCAAACCGTTCCAGCGTATCCGTGTATCCTTCTACCATTCCCATGCCTTCAGCAGTTTCCAGTTCCTCTGCACTCGCAAAATGGGTAATGATGCATAGCCTGGTCCCTTCCCCGGCCTCTTCAAACGTAACCGAAGTCAACATGTCGCTGCCTGCTACGGGGTTCCAGTTCGGATCCGTGAATGTGTCCGTATATACGAGCCTTGATAACTCCGTCACTTCGGAGTAGGTCGCCTTGCAAAAGGCTTCTTCCCCTTCTCCTGCCTTATCAGGAGCCAGCCTGTAGCGCCATACGCCACCCGGTCTGACATCCATCTCATATACCGTGGCATTCCAGTTCCTCGGCCCCCACCAGCGTTCAATGTGTTCCGGCTTAGTCCATCCCTGCCAGGACAGCTTCAGAGGGATGGTTACGATACGTTCCACGGTTAGCTTCCGCTGCTCCCGGTCTTTCTTGACAATGGTCGTCCTGCCCATGTGACTTCCTCCTGTTTGTGAAATCGGCTCTGCATGCAGAGCCGTATCTCCCTGTGGATCTAGCAAAAAAGTTGAATCAACTCCCCTTTCCGTTGAAGTCGCTCATATAGTCCTCGAACTTGTCGAGTCGCTCTTCCCACAATCGACTGAACGAATCGAACCAGACGTCCAGCTCCTGAAACGGCTGGGCTTCAAGACTATAAATGCGCTGCTGTGCGTTCTTACGGACTTTCACCAGCCCGGCCTCGCTCAGTATCCGCAGATGGCGGGATACTTGGGGCTGGCCGATTCCCAGAATCTCTACGATGTCGCTGACCGATCTCGACCCTTGCTTTAAAAGTTCAATGATGTTGAAGCGGTTCGGCTCCGAGATCGTGAACAGGGTTAATTGCATAGCTGAAGTATTCATGGTTTTAATATACATCAATTTGTATATACATGTCAACGTATATAATGATCTATTTTTTGATTCTTTTGACGTGATAAATGTGACATCACCTCAATTCTTTCCGCTCGCAAGCTGTATGATCATCTTGATGCCAACGAGCAAAGATAACGAACCATTGCTGTCAACCCTATCTCCTGTCCCAGCACTCGAACAACATCAAAAAAGAGACCCCCTCATAGGGGCCTCTTGATGTATATCTCTTATATCATGACGATTCAAAGCTATAAAGCTTTCAGACATCCTTATGGCTGAATGGACACTTGATGCAGCTGCATGATGCCGTTCGGATGCCGCCAGAAGCCCTCGACCTTGCTGCTGACACCGTTTAAATACTCCTGATGATGGATATACAGCATCGGCGCTAACTCAACCAGCTTCTCTTGCGCCTGTTTATAGATAAGCTTGCGTTGTTCAGGATCGTTCTCTTTACGCCCGGCATCCAGCAGTTTATCCAGTTCCGGATCCTTCGTGAAGGTACGGTTACCCGGCTCCCCTACATTCTTGGAATGGAATAACTCATACATGCCATAGTCGGCATCAGCCGTTACCGTGGACCAGCCGAGGATAAACATATCATGCTTGCCTTCTGCGGTTTGAGCCAGGTATGCGCCCCATTCGACCACTTCGATTTTGACTTCAACATTCAATTCCTTCAGCTTGGATTGTACGTATTCGGCGACCTTAATCCGTTCCGGATTATCATTGGTCCAGATGGTCGTTGAGAAGCCACCCTCGTATCCGGCCTCCTTCAACAGCTCTTTAGCTTTGTCGATGTTATGTTCGATCGGCTTAACGGTAGCATCATAGCCGTTCACGTCCGGTGCCAGCGGACCAACAGCAGGAATTCCGGTGCCTTCGTAGATGCCCGAGATGATTTCATCCTTATTGATGGCCATCGACAAGGCCTGCCGTACTCGCACATCGTTAAACGGCTTTTTGTCGTTGTTAAACCCGATATAAGACAAGCTCAGCGAAGCCTGACGGTTCAGAGACATGCCGTCAGTGCTCTCAATGCGGCTGATGCTGCTCGGCGACACCGGATCGATAATATGCGCATAGCCGGTTTCCAGCTCCGCGATCCGCGTTCCCTCTTCGCTTACGACTTTGAACGTGACCCGTTCAACCTTCGCTTTATCCCCCCAATAATCGGCATTCGCAACCAGCTTCACTTCCTGTCCGGGGTTCCAGCTCTCTAATTTGAACACGCCCGTGCCTACAGGGTTCTGTGCCAGATATGCGCCTCCCTTCTCGCCTGCCTTCACCTTCTCGTAATCCAGCTTGATGGCTTCGGCACTAATCATGCCCACCGCAGAATGGGCCAGATGGGCAAGCAGCGGCGAGAAAGCATACTCGGTCACAAGCTGCACCGTGTATTCGTCAACGACTTTAACCTCTTTAATCATGCCAACAAGCGACGCGCGTGGAGAAGCAACCTCCGGATCCTGCATACGATCAATGTTGGCTTTGACCACCTCTGCATTGAATGGAGAGCCGTCCGTAAACTTCACGCCTTGTCTCAGCTTGAACTCCCAGGTCAATTCATCGATCGCTTTCCAGCTCTCGGCGAGCCCCGGCTGAATATTCAGATCCTTATCATGAATCACCAATGTGTCATAAATATGCGTTGTCATTACGCTCGTTTGCTGGTCCGTCGACATATGAGGGTCCATGGATGGCGGATCAGAAAGCCAGGCAATCACAAGCTCATTTGCACCGGTATCGTCCGTTCCTTTGGGAGGATCCTTGGCCCCCGGCTCCGGAGCTGGCGTATTACTGCCGTTTGGCGGCGTTTCAGGGTTACTGCTCTTGCTTGGACTGCCGCACGCCGAGACTATTACGGTAAGCATGACCAGGATGCAGACAAGCCACTTTAATCTTCTATTACCTGTCATGTGAAACAAACTCCCCCTTCTCAATCAAAATAGGAAAATATTTTATACACAGTTAACATATATTTTACTATTTGATATTTATACCAGTAGAAGCCAGATTTACCTCACGTTTCTACGACACCAATGCTGACATCCAAACTTGGAGAAAGGATGATTTCACGTGCCTAACATGACCGCTGATGCCAGAACACATGAATCGCTACCTAGTGGTACCCGTCTCGTTCAATGGAAATCTTTCTACCACCGTCTGAAGAAGAACAAAGCGGCCTTATTCGGGGGGTATTTTCTCCTGCTGATGATTCTTGTCGCAATTTTCGGCCCCCTGCTCACCCAGTATGATCCGACCAAAGTGGATTATTCTACGAAACTGCTGAAGCCGTCCGCTGACCATTGGTTTGGTACGGACCACAACGGGCGAGATATTTTCACCAGGATTATCCACGGCATGCGTCTTACGCTCTCGGTCGGTTTTATCTCGGTCATCATCGGGGCAGCCTTTGGTGTCGTACTCGGAATCATATCCGGTTATTACGGAGGTAAATGGGATGCACTCATTATGAGAATGACCGATGTCATGCTGGCGTTTCCCGGCATTTTGCTGGCATTGGCGGTTGTCAGCGTTCTTGGAAAAAATCTGTTCAACGTGATTATCGCCGTCAGCATCTTCTCGATCCCCACCTTTGCCAGAGTCGTGCGCGGCTCGACGCTGGCCGTCCGCAAGCTCGAATATATTGATGCCATGCGTTCGCTGGGCGCGAGCGATGGACGAATCATCTTCGGGCATATTTTGCCGAATATCACATCCCCTATCATCGTGCAGGCTACGCTGCGGATCGCTGTTGCTATCCTGACCGCCAGTGGCTTGTCCTTCCTTGGTCTTGGCGCACAGCCGCCGACGCCGGAGTGGGGGGCCATGCTGAATGATGGGCGCAACTATATTATGGATCACCCCCATGTTGCCCTGTTCCCCGGCTTGTCGATCGTGTTCGTTGTTATCGCATTTAATCTGCTGGGTGACGGCTTGCGGGATGTCCTTGACCCGAAAATGAAAAAATAATGAAGGGAGCTGCCGGGCCATGCTCATCTATTCCATTCGAAGGCTAATTCAGACGATACCTGTTGTCATTGGTGTAACCATTGTCGTCTTCCTGCTGATGCACCTCATTCCGGGAGATGCGGCGCAGGTCATTATCGGGGAAGGGGCGCCCAAGGAGCAGGTGGAGAAGATCCGTGAGAACCTGGGATTAAACGATCCGCTGCCGCTTCAGTATTGGAATTACGTCAGTGGTTTACTGCAGGGAGATTTGGGAGATTCGATCCGCAGCAGCCGCCCCATCGCCGATGAAATATTCAAAAGCCGATTCTGGATCACCGTCGAGCTTGCCATATACTCTACGATCCTGGCTGTATTTCTCGGCATTCTGGCCGGCATCATCTCCGCCGTCAAAAAAAGCTCGCCCGCCGATATCGGCGTCATGTTCGTTGCCCTGTTCGGACTATCGATGCCGAATTTCTGGCTTGGGCTCATGCTGATCCAATATTTTGCCGTGGATCTAGGCTGGTTCCGTCCCTCCGGCTGGGGCACGTGGTCGCAAACCGTCCTTCCCGTGATCACGCTCGGGACAGGCGGCGCCGCGATCATTGCCAGAATGACCCGTTCCAGCATGCTGGAGGTCATCGGCCAGGATTACATCCGCACCGCTCAAGCCAAAGGCGTCCGAGAGCGTGTCATCATCTACCGACATGCCCTGAAAAATGCCATGATTCCCGTCATTACCGTCATCGGTCTGGAATTCGGTGGCCTGCTAGGCGGGGCGGTGCTGACCGAGTCCGTATTCGCCGTGAACGGCATGGGACGATACGTCATCGACTCGATCCGGGCAAGAGATTTCCCGGTCGTACAGGCAACCGTGCTTGTGCTCTCGATCATGTTCGTGCTTGTGAACCTGCTTGTGGACATCTCCTACCGATACTTCAACAAGCGCATTGATTTCGATTGATTGGTGAGTTTTAGAAGTGGAATTAGTGTGGGATTAGTGTGGTCAATAGTGTGAACTCTACATTGTGTGGCAAGCGTGTGGATTAGTATGATCTACAGTTTGGTTCAAGTGAACACACGATCCGCTATTTACCGAAAATCGAGCTATTTGGGAGCCCGTGCGGACACACGATCCGCTATTCACCGAAAATCGAGCTATTTGGGAGCCAATCCGGACACACAATCCGTTAATGTACCCAAAATCACGATTTTAGCCAACTATTTCTCGCAATAGCGGATCTCATGTCCTCGTACTTCCACTAACATGCAGAAAATAAAGTAATAGCGGAACTACAGTCCTCATACATCGCTAATCCAGACGAATCTAGCTGTTTTGGAGTACATGAAGACGGACGCACTCGATTTACTGAAAACAAGCTATTTTTGTGCCCATGCGGACGTAAGATCTGTAATTTACAGAAATCGAGCTGTTATTGAGACCTTAGGGTCGGAGAATTCACGGTTTTCTGCAAAACTGGCTAATTGGGAGTCACGAGGACATACGATCCGCTATTTACCGAAAATCGAGCTATTTGGGAGCCAATCCGGACACATGATTCCAAGACCAATTGAAAGCGAAGGGAGCTTAGACAAGATGGAACAGCACACATCAAGTTTGCTTACGATCAAGAACCTGCAAACCTCTTTTTTTACCGAACTGGGCGAAGTGAAAGCTGTGGATGATATCAGCCTTACCGTACGCAAGGGGAAGACGCTCGGCATCGTGGGCGAATCCGGTTCAGGCAAAAGCATACTGTCCCTCTCCATCCTGCGGCTGATCTTTCATCCGGGACGAATCGTCGGTGGCCAAATCCTATATAACGGTGTGAATCTGCTCGAACAATCGGACCGGCAGATGCGCAAAATAAGGGGCAATCAGATCTCGATGATCTTCCAGGAGCCGATGACATCGCTCAATCCGGTCTTCACCGTCGGCGATCAGATCGCGGAGGCCTACCAAATCCATGAGAATCTGAGCAAAAAACAAGCGATGGACAAAGCCGTCGAGATGTTGAAACTGGTCGGCATTCCTTCCCCGGAAAAAAGAGTCCGACAGTACCCCTTCCAGCTGTCCGGCGGTATGCGCCAACGTGTCATGATTGCCATGGCGCTGGCGTGCAATCCGGATCTGCTCATTGCAGACGAGCCGACCACAGCGCTTGACGTGACCATTCAGGCTCAAATTTTGGAGCTGATGAAGGAGCTGCAGCGGAAGCTGCAGATGTCGATTATTTTTATCACCCATGATCTGGGCATCGTTGCGGAAACCTGCGATGAGATAGCGGTCATGTACTGCGGAAAAGTGGTGGAGTATACCGATGTGCGCACCCTCTTCAAGCATCCGAAGCACCCCTACACCATCGGCCTGATGAACTCGCTGCCGCGGCATGATATCGATAAGGAAACGCTAGAGCCGATTAAAGGCTCTGTTCCAAGCCCATATGACCCACAGGAAGGCTGTCGCTTCGCCCCCCGCTGTCCCCATGCAGCCAAGCTGTGCTATGACAAACTGCCGGAGCTTCATGCGCTGGATGATAACCAACAAGTCAGGTGCTGGAAATACACCGATCAATGGGAGCTGGAAAGCGAGGTGAACGTTCTGTCATGAGCAAAGAGTTGTTAACCGTTAAAAACCTCAAGCAGTATTTCCCGATCAAGGGCGGCATCCTGGGCCGTGCCGTCAACGTCGTAAAAGCTGTGGATGATATTTCATTCTCCGTACATGAGGGAGAAACTGTCAGTATCGTGGGCGAATCCGGCTGCGGCAAATCAACCACGGGCCGGGCCATCCTGAGGCTGGACGAACCAACCGCTGGAGAGGTGGTGTTCGAAGGCACCGATCTACTTTCCCTAAATAAAGCGCAGATGAACCGAAGGCGTAAAGACCTGCAGATGATTTTTCAGGACCCCTATGCTTCGCTGAATCCTAGAAAAACAGCGCTGCAAGTCCTAGAAGAAGCGATGGACATTCAAAACGTCGTTCCCAAAAAGGATCGGCGGGGCCGGGCCATCGAACTTCTGGAAACGGTCGGCCTGGCCGCCTATCAAGCCAATCGGTACCCGCATGAATTCAGTGGCGGACAGCGGCAGCGGATCGGAATTGCTCGCGCCTTGTCCGTGAATCCCAAGCTGATCATCAGCGATGAAGCGGTCTCTGCGCTTGACGTGTCCATCCAGGCGCAAGTGCTCAATCTGATGAAATCACTGCAAACCGAATTCAAGCTGACCTATCTGTTCATCTCCCATGATCTTGGGGTCGTTCGGCATATTTCCGACCGGATTATCGTGATGTACCTGGGGACGATCGTGGAAATCGCGGATAAACATTCCCTCTTCCGGCGCCCGCAACATCCTTACACCCGCGCTCTGCTGTCGGCCATCCCGACGCTGGATCCCGAGCGCAAGAAGGAACGCATCATTCTCAAGGGAGATGTTCCGTCCCCGATCAACCCGCCTTCCGGCTGCCGGTTTCATACCCGCTGCATGTATACCACGGATTTCTGCCGGTCCGAGGCCCCGTTGCTTCGGGAAGTCGATGAGCGCAGAGGCCATCAGGCGGCCTGCCACTATATCGAAGAAATCGCATCCGGTGCGCTGGAGAAGGTGTAACTTATACGCCACCGAACCGGATAACGACACCTCTCTATAAACGAGAAAAAAGCGAGAATCAAGCTCTCGCTTTTTCTTTTGCAAAACTTTATCCTGCTAACCGGAATTGAAAGATGATCTTCAGCCTCAACTAGACCACCATCATAGGAGCCGCTTCTCCCACCTCGCTTGGAATCATGTTTTTACGTCTGTAAATGGAGAGGAGCAGGCCGACTGCTGCCATGTCCAGGATTTGGTTCATCCCGCTGTAAGAGAAGAAGGTTGGATCCAATGTAACCCTTGGAAGAATGCCGAGCCCCATGAGTAGCGGCCATAGCAGCCGAAATCCAAAAACAACGATGAGTAATGCAGCGATATACTTCGCATAAGAATCCCTGTGGACCGTAGAAATATTCCATATTCTAACGAGAAACAGCAGAATCAGTACGCCAACTCGATCCCGAACAACCAGCCGAAGCAATAGATGAGGTATGGAAACACGTTATCATAAAGGACATATGGGATCTTCGGTGTAGCTTGACCAAAACCTTGCCCAAACCAGCCTGCTGCTTGGATGGCATCTGCGTTATTCCCCATATACCACATTTCTTTGGCTGAAGGGTTCATAAATTCTCTCCACCGTAACAGTAAATGATCCGTCCGGGTGCAGAGGAAAATAGCTAATCCTGCAAATGGCAGCGTGGAAATCACAGCAAATTGTTTCATGCTTTTACTTGTTCTCCATGTCAAAACCAGGAACCCGATCACATAGATGTAGGTGTATATAATAGAGCTGCTTATGCTATAGAGAACCACAGGCAGTACTCCTCGATAGAGGATGTTCAATATCGTCTCCCACCGTCCCCATTGGCTGGCAGGCTTCATCCCTGCCAAAGCGAGCAGAAGCGGTATCAAGGAGAAAGTGATCATATTGACTCCAATGGGACCTATGTTGATATAGGCAGTTCTCCTATCGTGCAGTTGTCCATATACCAATGAAATGACCATTAGAATAACAATAAGGAAAAACACAGGGGCCGAGTATTTCTTTAGCTTTCGATAATCCAGAAAATAAAAACCTATCAGGAATAATACTCCGATTCCGAAGTAAAACAACTTCCTCTCGACTAGGCTAACGGAATACCTTTCATCCGCGTAATAAACACTCACCATGCCAACCAGTCCAATGATTAGGAACAGGGCCAGCATAACGAGCAGCTTCCAATCCAACTGAGGCCGATGAGCCAAATGCAGGCTTTTGGCTGGTGCTCAATCATACCTCGGATGAACATCCGTGATTTATTGAATCCCGTTCCACCCGAGCCAATCCGAAGAGAGTTATCTGGTCATCTATGAGAGTTAAAAACAGTAGGTGTTGTACGATAAGTCTGTTCGATAAAAATATAAGCTGCCTAGGTCGGCCATTCCGCTAAGCCACCTTCATCGGGGCCGCCTGCCCCACATCGCTTGGGATCATGTTTTTGCGTCTGTAGATGGAGAGGAGTAGGCCGACCATGGCAAAATCCAGCATGTTGTTGACGCCGCCATACGAGATAAAAGGAAAGTCCAGGCTGATAACGGGGACCATACCCAATCCCATAATGATCGGCATGAGCAGGCGCAGGCCCAACACAACGATGACACCTGTCACGATATTTTTCCCGTAGGAATCGTGAAGTACATTGGATATACTCCACACTCTGGCTAGGAACAAAAGAACGACCATTCCAACCACAATGCCAAACATCCAGCCGAAGCAATATATCAGATAGGGGTATATGGAGTCGCTATAAACGTACGGGATTCCCGGATTCGCTGCAGCAAAGCCTTGACCGAACCAACCGGCAGAAGAAACGGCATCCGCGATGACCCGCATGAAATAACCACCGTCCCCCTCACGGTCTGCGAGCCCCTCAAATCTCCACATGAGGTATATTCTTTTTGTAAACAAGATATAGGCCAATCCAATGAACGGCAGCAGCGTTAGCATCGCAAATTGTTTAATATTCCTTTTTGTCGTCCAGATCAGTACCAGGAATCCTAGCAAATAGATGAACATATATACCATCGAACCGCTCATACTGTATAGTACGATCGGCAGCACACCCCGATACAGGATGTGAAATACACTTTCCCATACCCCCCACTGAGTCGCAGGCTTCATGCCTGCCAAGGCGATAAGGAGAAGAAAAACAGATGCTACACCGAGCATCGGGATCATGATTGGACCGAAATCCAGGAATATCGTTAGTCCATTGACGTCAACACCCCGAATCAACGTAAGTCCCATCAGGCACAGCGTGATAAAAAACAATATCCCGGAGTATTTCTTAAGCTTTCTGTAGTCCAGGAAATAGAAACCAATGAGAAGGATCAACCCAATTCCGAAGAACCAAGCTTTTCTCTCAAAAAAGTCAGACACGAATTCTGTCCCCGCATAATCAATACTCAGTGCCCCGAACAATCCAATCATCGAGAGCAGGGCCAGCAGGACAAGCAGCTTCCAATCCAACTGAGGCCGATGAGCCAAATGAAGGCTTTTGCCGATATCTCCCGGATCCCCCATTTGTTTCACCGCTTCCTGCACCGCCGGCTCCTCCGCATTGCCCTCCAGCATCAGAAGCTCCGTCCGCTCCTCGATATGGCCGAGCAGCTCTTCGCGGATTTCCGGATGCATGGCTCTTGCGCGTACCTGCCTGCACACCCGGGTCAGGAAGTCTTGAACAACCTTGTATTCTTCAACCGGTCGCACGCTAGCTTCCCTCCTCGATGACCGTATCCACCGCCGTACGGAACTTGACCCACTCCTTGGTCTTCTCTTGGAGCTGCTCCCTGCCGCGCTCGGTAATCCGGTAATATTTCCGTTTGCGTCCATCATGCTGGCTCCAGGAGGAATCCAGCCAACCTTCCGCCTCCAGCGTGTGCAGAATCGGGTATAACGTGCCTTCCTTCATCAGGAACACCCCATCCGAGCTTTGCTCAATCTCCTTGATCAGCTCGTACCCGTACATTTCCCGCTTGTTCAACACGGTAAGCAATAATATGACGGTGCTGCCTTTCAGCAGCTCTTTGTTAATGCCCATTCCTCTATCACTCCAATACCTAGATAATCTATGTATCGTAAATCTATGTATATGAGTATAAAATATGCGTCTCCACAATGCAACGAATGTTTTCGAATTATCGGGCGATGCGTGCAATCAACAAATCGTAGCGCTCGTCGCACCTACCTTTCTATGAGAACAGCAGCGTAGCCTATAAACAGAAGCACAGCAGTCCCAGAGGAATTTCCCCTGATCGCTCGGAATATGCCGGAATCCACAGAAATTTTCCAGTACACCGAAAAGCCCGGCAGCTACTACCGCCAGGCTAATTTAACAGCAATTCAGTTTTTCTTTTCACGAATGGATAAACGAGCTTGAATCGTTCATGATTTCGCGTGGAACAACAGGCCTCTGGAAAACGGCCGAATTCGTGAATATTAATTCGAACCATCACTGGAGCAGCAGCTGCATGCTTTCAATAGCTACCCTTATCTGGATCTCACCGAACCCGTAACATGCAGAGCAAAATCCTCCGCATGACGCCGCAGCTCTTCATCCGTCAGCTGTATGGCATTATGAACGGTAAATACCGGCAAGTAAATCGCGCCTACCAGGCTGGCCGTCACCTCATAGGGCCGGGTTAGCTCTTCCACCGTGTAGCGGTTGTATCCTTCGCTGCCGTAGGCTTCCGCGGCCCCGCCAGTCGTAACGGCTAGGCCCCACTCTTTTCCCTGGAGCTTGTCACCGCCAGGGCCATACGCCCATCCAAAGGTCAGCACCTCGTCGAACCAATGCTTCAGAAGGGGTGGTGAACTGTACCACCAGAAAGGGAATTGAAATACGATGCGGTCATGCTGGAGCAGCAATTGATGTTCGGCCTCGATATCGATATGTCCATCCGGATAACGCTGATAGAGGTCATGCACCGTCACCTCATGATTATGTCTCACCGTCTCGGTTAGTTCGCGATTGATCCGTGATCCCTCATGCAGACCCGGATGTGCAACGATCACCAGTGTTCTCATGTATGATCCCCATCCTTTTTTGTCTCGTGTATGTATACAAAAGGTATCAAGCCCTGACAACGCCCGAATATGAGAAATGTCACAGGTAGCGTTATCGGTCTGTGATACTGTAGGCAAGGAACATAGCGGGCGGAAAAAGTACGCCAAGGGAGGAGAATGAGAACGTGGCCCTTGTTATTCAAAATGTCAGACTGGCCCATCGCATATATCGACTTACCGTTCAAGGCAGTTATTCGGCACGAATGGGACAGTTCTTCATGCTTCGCTGCTGGGATACCTATCCCGTGCTGTCACGACCGATCAGCGTCCATAACCTGACGGAGGACTCCGTTTCCTTTTTATATCGCGTGCAGGGAACCGGTACATGGCTGCTGTCGGCGCTTCAAGCGGGTGACAAGATTCAGCTGGAAGGACCTTTCGGGCAAGGATTCCCCAAGCCCCAAGGCCGGACGGCACTGGTAGGAGGCGGCATTGGTGTAGCCCCGCTGCTGCTGGCAGCTAAGGAAATACCCGAGGCCAACGTATATCTGGGATACACCAGCGTACCTTTCGGAGTCACCGGATTCCACGAGATCAGCCGCAATGTCACCGTCAAATCCGGCGGAACCATTGTAGATGCAGTGGACCCAAGCCGCTATGACACGATATTCGCATGCGGACCGGTTGGCATGATGCACAGTCTGGCCCAAAAAACGGAGAGTACTAACGCCAAGCTTCACGTCTCCATCGAGAAGCGAATGGGCTGCGGCATCGGGGCATGCAACAGCTGCACGTTAACCTCCGCTGGCGCAAGCCGCAAGGTATGCACCGACGGCCCCGTATTTCCGGCGAAGGAGGTGAACTGGAATGATCTCCATCGATTGTGAATTGGCGGGCGTCCCGCTGGCGAATCCGATTTTGGCGGCATCGGGCACGTTCGGATTCGGCAAACCGTATGCGGATCTGTATCCGCTTCGCAAGCTTGGAGGCATTGTCTCCAAGGGACTGACCCTGACTCCACGAATCGGCAATTCTGGAACAAGGCTTTACGAAACGCCATCCGGCATCATGAACAGCATTGGCCTTGAGAATCCGGGGATCCACGCTTTTCTGGAGCATGAATTATCCGAGATGACCTCACACGGGGCTGCAGTCATTGTCAATCTTGGCGGCGGCACCATACGGGAATATACGGAGGGCGCCGAGCTGCTTACCGAAGCCAGCCTCAAGTTACGGTCATCCGGCAAACGAGCTGTCGACATGATTGAGCTCAACATCTCCTGCCCCAACATCAAGGAAGGCGGGCTGGCCTTCGGCGTTGAGAATGAGCAGGCTCAAGAGGTGGTTCGCGCAGTCCGGAAAGCGACCACGCTGCCTCTGCTTGTTAAACTCTCTCCCGGTGCAAGGGATTTAAAGGAAATGGCCCGCATGTGTGAAGCTGAAGGCGCTGATGGTCTTTCGCTCATCAATACGATCCAAGCGATGGCGATTGATATACGGGAGCGACGAAGCGTATTTGACAGAGCCTACGCCGGGCTGTCCGGGCCGGCAATTAAACCGATCGCGCTCCGCATGGTCCATCAGGTGGCACGGTCGGTATCCATCCCGGTCGTTGGAATCGGCGGCATCAGCAGCGCCGAGGATATCCTCGAATTCATCATGGCAGGCGCCGCTGCTGTACAGATCGGGACCTACAATTTCATCAATTTGCGGGCCGGTGATACCCTGGCCGAAGAATTGATTGAATTGATGGAAAGCGAAGGCATCCATTCGCTGGATGACATTCGAGGCATTATCTGACCTATGATCCTTCATATAAATCAACAGGATCACCTCGAACATGAAGCACCGACACTATTTGTGATTTTTTTCACCGATAACTATTCTTTTTAAGAATAAAATGAACTCAAGAACAATATTTGTGAAGTAATTCACAAAATTAGGAGGAAACCAGAATGAAAAGGACACTCTCTCTATCCCTCTCCGTCATGTTGATGTTTGCGCTGCTTGTCGGCTGCGGAGGCAACGGTGACAATGAGCCGGTTAATACGGACAAACCAGCAGAGAGCCAAAACACGGATAACACAAGTAATGCGGAACAGCCTGCACAAGAAGGAACCCTGCAGGACGGCTTATATTACGCTGAAGGCGAGTTTGCCGAAGACTCCGGCTGGAAAGAACTCGTTGCGATTAAGGTCGAAGGCGGCAAGATCGTCAGCGCCAACTGGAACGGGCTTCATAAGGACGGCGGCTTGGACAAAAAGACATTTTCCGAAAAAGGCTTCTACGGTATGAAGGAAAAAGGCGGCGCTCAAGCAGAATGGCATGAGCAGGCAGCTAAAATGGAGGAATACCTGGTGGCTCAGCAGTCGGTTGAAGGCTTGGCCTTGAACGACGAAGGCCGCACGGATGCCGTATCCGGGGTATCGATCCATGTCAACGGATTTACAGAACTGGCAGCAAAAGCGCTGGCAGCGGGACCTGTTGAAGC
The DNA here is from genome assembly GCF_052115765.1 of Paenibacillus sp. 2KB_20. Lineage (NCBI taxonomy): Bacteria > Bacillati > Bacillota > Bacilli > Caryophanales > Paenibacillaceae > Paenibacillus > Paenibacillus sp. 2KB_20. The sequence goes on from NZ_JBFRHH010000002.1 coordinate 375,131, forward strand.
AGGACCATACAAAGACGGCAGCTATCACGCAGAAGCGGCTGATTTCGACGCTAAGTCCGGCTGGAAAGAAACCGTCGACGTTACCGTTATTAACGGAAAGATCGCCACGGTCAGCTGGAACGGCATTCATAAAGATGGCGGTACCGATAAAGTTACCCGTTCCAAATCCGGTGAATACGGCATGAAGAACGGCGGAGCTCAATCCGAATGGCATGAACAGGCTTATCAAGCCGAGCAGTATTTGATTGAAAAGCAAGATCCGCAAGCAATCGTAACGGCTGAAGACGGCAAAACCGATGCCATCTCCGGTGTGTCGATCCACGTCAACGGATTGGTAGAGCTGGCAACGAAAGCGCTCGAAGGCGCCAAATAAGAACAAGTGTGATAGATATAAGACAACTATTCCTTGAGGGGAGATTCGCATGAAACAGATTATCGTGCTGGGCGGCGGATATGGCGGTATACTTACCGCCAAGAAGCTGGCTAAACGACTGCGCAAACAGAAAGATTTGCGGATAACACTCATCGACCGCAAGCCGTATCATACACTGCTGACCGAGCTGCATGAAGTGGCCGCGAATCGGGTCGAAGAAGATTCCATCAAAATCGATCTGAAAAAAGTGTTCTCCGGATTCCGCAATGTAGACGTGGTGCTGGATGAAATCGGCGGCATTGACTTTGACGGTCAAACGCTCCGTGGAGAGAAACAAACCTATAACTATGATTATCTGGTCATCGGAACAGGCAGCAAGCCGACCTTCTTCGGCATACCGGGCGCAGATCAACACGCCTTTACCTTGTGGTCGTATGATGATGCGGTCCGCTTGAAGGAACATACCCTGAATATGTTCCGAAAAGCAGTACTGGAGCGCGACCCGCAGGTCCGCAAAGAAATGCTGACCTTTGTCGTGGTCGGCGGTGGATTCACCGGGGTCGAAATGATCGGCGAGCTGGCCGAATTCACTCAACAATTATGCAAAGAGTTCTACGTCGATCCAAGCGAGGTTACACTTCATGTCGCCGACATGGTCGACAAGATCCTGCCGATCCTGCCCGAACCGTTAATCCGCAAAGCCGAGAAACGGCTGCGCAAAATGGATGTCAATATCATCACAGGCTCGAAGATTACAGAAGTTAAACCGGATGGCGTTACCGTCGGCGGCAATGACATCAAATCCCGTACGGTTATCTGGACCGCGGGGGTTGAGGGTTCCGACGTAGTTGGCAATATGGATGTCGAGCAAAAAGGCCGCAAGCGTATTTTGACCAACGACAAGCTTCAAGTTCCTGCCCATCCGAACGTTTATGTCGTCGGGGACAATATTTTCTACATTCCTGAGGGCGCGGCTGCACCCGTACCTCAAATGGTAGAAAATGCGGAACTCGCAGCCCCAGTCATCGCACATAACATTGTGGCTGAACTATTGAACAAACCGATGAAATCCTACAAACCGACGTTCCACGGAACGATGGTCTGTATCGGCAGCCGCTACGGAGTAGCTAACGTGGGTGTTCCTGGCCACATGTTCAGGCTCAGCGGCTTCATGGCTATGCTGGTCAAACATATGATCAATATGCTCTATCTGTTCCAGGTTTGCGGCTTCAACAAGGTATACCATTACCTGCTGCATGAATTCTTCCATGTTCGGAACAATCGCAGCTTCGTGGGGGGACATTTTGCCAAACGGTCTCCGAATTTCTGGCTCGTTCCGCTGCGGATTTTTGCCGGATGGATGTGGCTCTCTCAGGGATGGGATAAAATCCACAAGATTATTGAGGATCCGAATAAGGTGTTCCTTATTCCTGCCAAAGCAGCCGATGGCGTAAGCGCAGCGTCTGCTGCCGGCGCCGATGCTGCCGGAGCAGCCGGAGCTGGAGCGGCTGATGCGGTCTCCGCCGCCTCCGCTTATACCGCAGAAGCGGTCTCCGCCCTGCCGGTTCCGGGTTTCATGAAATCCATTGTCGATTGGTCGATGGACCTGATGTTTTACACCGGCGACGGCGGCTATACTTCGCTCGCCTATGTGTTTCAGACCTCGATGGTCCTGGCTGAGCTGATCGTCGGCATCCTGCTGATCGTCGGATTGTTCACGGCACCTGCAGCCGTAGCCAGCGTTGCCATGGGCGCGATGGTTTGGGTATCAGGTATGGCACCTAACGAAATGCTGTGGTATCTGGCAGCTGGGATCGCCTTAATCGGCGGATCGGGCAGCACGTTCGGACTTGACTACTATGTATATCCTTGGCTGAAGAAGGTATGGAAACGAATTCCGATCGTAAGGCGATGGTACGTGTATACGGACTAATCCTTCACCATTCGAGAGAATCGGCTTGTCTTATCATGCTTGCCGATTCGGTTCATAGGCCGTTCTGCCGTCATTCACACTCTTAATCAACACGAGCCTTCCGGAAGGAGTCAATAACGATGGATATGAAGCTATTACAGGATACGATCGACCTGCTTCGGTCGCATATCGATTCCGGAACGGATATCGATTGGATGGAGATGGATAACAGGCCGGTGAGGGACATTGCCGATATGCTCAACGCTTATGAACTGGCCTATTCCCGGAAAATGACGGTGCTGGCATGCTGCATCCTGATTCATTCCGCTCTAAGCAAGCACGGCAAGCTGCAGGCACAGGACAACGAGAGATTGACGCGCATGCTGCTGGACGGCGATTATTTAACCGGGCTTATGTACCGGATTGCCGTCAAACGGAAGGAGTGGAAGCTGCTGTCCCGGCTTCTCCCCTTTCATAAACGCATGCAGCTGAATCTAATGAAGAACGTTTCACCCGAAATCCTGCTTAAAGAGCTGAAGCGCGAAATCCGCAGCTATCTGGAGCAACGGAGCGCGTAAGGAGCCATCTGGGAAAGGAGCGATGATGCAAATGAACATTCATAACCAAATGGGAGTGGATCTCGCTTCCTTCGACAACCTGCTCCGGGAGGTGGTCACCTCAGACCGTGACCTCACTCCTCCCTCTGTTGTGCTGAGCAGCGTCATAGATCTCATTGACGCCGGCGGCAAGCGGCTGCGTCCGCTCATGGTCGTGCTCGGCAGCCGTTTCGGGGAAAGCGGGCATGATCCAGCCGTAATGAAAACCGCCGTGCTGCTTGAATATTTACACATGGCCTCGCTGGTACACGATGACATCATCGATCAATCCGATATGCGGCGAGGGCTACCGACCCTGCATGAAACCACGGATGTCCAGACGGCCGTGCATATCGGCAATTACATGATTGCCCGTGCCATCGAATGGGCCGCAGGTAATCCGAATGACGAGTCAGACAGGAGTAGTGATGGCGTCTCCGAGGAGGATGCTTACCGGTTAGCCGAACTTTCGGCTCTGGTAACCGAGCTCTGTATGGGAGAATACGATCAGCTGCACCACCGCTTTAACTATGAACTGACGCTGGAGCAGTATTTAGAGAAAACGCGCTGCAAAACCGCCCTGCTGATGGCCCACTGCCTGAAAGCGGGCGCGGAAGCAGCCAAAGCGGATGCGAGAACCGCTGAACGGCTGTTTCAATTCGGGGAGTCGCTCGGCATGGCATTTCAAATCCGGGATGACCTGCTCGATTTCACGAAGCCCAAGGAGGCCATCGGCAAGCCGGCTGGCGCAGACCTGCGAAACGGCAACATCACGCTGCCGGTGATTTACGCCCTCAACGATCCAGCCCTTGCACCTGGAATCAGACAGCTTGGCCCCCACTCTGTGGCGGCTGACATGGATGAAGTCATCCACCGCATTGCCGCTAGCAGCGCCATTGAGCAAAGCGAGGCGCTTGCCCGATCGTATGCGGAACAGGCTCAGCGAATGATCGGCGACTTTACGGATCATCCGGCCCAGCATGATTTGCAGATCCTGCTCCATTATTTTCTGCCCTAAAGACATGAATCCATATACTCAAAATGAACAGGGATGCATCCATGATGGATGCATCCCTGTTCGATTATGAAAGGATATTGCAGAACATGTCCTGTATGCGGAAAAGCTTGCAGGCCGATCTGACAGAAAAAGCGACTACCTGCTGAATCCCGATACGCCTCTTTCGCATATGTCCAGCATGAAGGGAATCCGGCAGTCCGTGGATCAGGCCTACCAGGGGATCGAGCCGACGAATACGCCGATGCCGATGCATTAATGCGGATGACAGAAAACATCGTTCCTTCACGGCAACGGTGTTTTCTTATAGTTTCATTCTCTACAAGCTGTATTGTGAAACCTACAAAAAAAGATAGGCCAAATATCCAATTCACATATTCAATTGCCATATTATAACTTTATGTTTGACATGATTCTCATCTATGATTTGACTGGGTAAATCATCCGTGGATGATATACATAAAGATACGGATCAGCGACAAGATTCAAATGTAGAGGAGACTAATCGAAGAGTGATGTGTACAGCGGCGATTGGTACAATGGACAAAGATCCGGCACAGGCAAATACATATCGGACAGGCTTCCCGAGGACATGAGAATCATATACGAAGGTAAATGGAAGAACGACCGACCCGATGGAAGTGGAGTTCGCAAGGAGAGTAACCCTGATCTTGAATTTTATGTAATCTCGAAGGGCATTTTCAAGGATCATGACTTGCTGTCGGGTCATGCCGTGATGCAATCCCTGGACTCCCTTTGGTTTGAATATCGGGATGGGAACACCTTCTTGGCTTTTTCCGTATCGGATCGAGAGCAGGCGAATGAACTGATGCATTCCAAATTGGCTCACGGCCACATTCAACACCTGATTTATTACAAAAGGGAAAAGTCTAAACCCGGCTACAAAGGGTTCGCATATGCAAGCGCGATGGAGGATCACGGTAGTTCCATCAGCGAAGGCGTATATCGCATGGATAACTATGAGATGATGGAGCTCTATACTGGAGTGAATCAACGTTTCGAGGATGAAGAATACTATAGAGTAGAGAATTACAAGAACGGAAAATTCGTTACCGCAAAAGACATGACGGAGAATGGACGGTTTGCTGGGATCGTTCAAGGGAAAATCAATAACAATAAACATGTCTTGCAGCCCTATCTGGGTGAATTCTCAAAACTATTAACAGACATTGGAAACGAATCAGAGCCAACAAGCTGCAGCAACTCGTCCACGAGTGTTTGTGAGGCGTTCCCTATAAAATTCGAGTAAAATAACCGCAGTCAGTCCGTAAAGATTGACTGCGGTTTTCTTTCCTTCAAGCCCCAAACTACAGCAGCGCGGCTGCGGCCACAGGAAGCAGGAACAATGCAACAAACAGCGTGTCTGCCCGCTTCCATACAGAGGCCCTGAATCTGCTTCGCGGCGCACCCAGCCGGTAGCCTCTGGCTTCCATGGAATCGGCAAGCCCGATGGCGCGCCGGAACGCGCCCGTCGTAACAGGCACCAGCAGGGCAATAATCAGCCGCGCCTTCTCCTTCAGCGACCGCGACGACAGGTCCAGTCCCCTGGACTGCTGTGCCTTCCACAGCCGCTCCGCTTCTTCGAAAATGGTCGGAATAAACCGGAGGGCAATGCCGAGCATCAGCACCAGCCGATCGGTCGGCACGCCGATATAGGTCAGGGGCCGCAGAAGGCTGCCGAGCCCCTGGGCCAGCTGCTCTGGCTGGGTCGTGAAGGTCAGCACCGCCGCCAACATGATGAAGAGCGCCATCCGTGATGCGGACACGATGCCTTTTTCCAATCCGCCGGTATACACCTTGAACGCGCCCACATCTAGCAGTTTCCCGCCTCCCGCGTCATAGAGAAGATGAAATACCAGGATGAACAATATTAGGAACATCAGCGGCTTCATGGCTCTAATGAAATAACGGTACGGGATTCTCGTAGCCCGGATCACCGCCGCAGTGAACAGCAGCAGCGCGAGCACCCCCATATATCCGTCTACCAGGAACACGGCTACCATAAAGAGCGGCATGGCAGCCGTCTTGGCACGCGGATCCAGACGGTGAACCCATGAATCACCTTCCATATATCGGCCCAGGATAATTTTTCGCTTCATCCATGCTTCCTCCTTTCGCCTCTGTTTCGCCCTGCCCTATATTTCAAGCTGGCTTGCGTACCAATCCGCCAGCGCCGCCGCATCCGGTGGCATCTCCGGAGGCTGTACTCCAAGCTGAGCTGCCAACTTGCCCGCCATCCGCACGGACGACGGAGCCATCAGTCCCGCCTGCTCCAGCACCTCCTGCCGGTGTACCAACTCTTTGGCAGTTCCTTGAAATACGACGCTGCCATCTTTAATTACAACGAACTCGTCCGCGTAGGCCACGACTTCTTCCAGCCGGTGGGTGACGATGAGAACCGTCTTGCCTTGGGTCCTCGTTAATCCATGCAGCCGCCCCATCAAATCCTCACGGCTGGCAGGGTCGAGGGAGGCCGTAGGCTCATCCAAAGCCAAAATGTCGGGGTCAGCCGCCAATACGGCAGCCACGGCCGCTTTTCGCATCTGGCCCGAGCTTAACTTGAATGGACTCTGCGCCAGCAGCTCCTCGTCTAATCCGACGAAGGAAGCCGCTCTGCGGACCGCCTCGGCAGCTTCGGCTGGACTCCGCCCGAAGTTAAGCGGCCCGAACAGCAGATCTTTCTCCACCGTCTCTTCAAACAACTGCTGCTCCGGGTATTGGAACACCAGGCCGACGCGCTGCCGCAGACCGGCAGGGACTTTCTTGCTGTCACCCGATTCAAGGCGGAAATCCAATATGCGAATCAAGCCCTCATCTGCCCGTATCAATCCGTTCATATGCTGGAGAAGCGTTGATTTTCCCGAACCCGGCGCACCGAGGACGGCAATCATTCCGCCTTCCTCCAGCTCCAGATTAAGACCGTCGAGTCCAAGAATAGGGTTCATCCCCCGGTCCCGGTAGCGGTAAGAAACCTCTTCGAATGATATGACCATAACGCCTCCAGCACCTCCTTCTCCCTAACCAGCTCACCGATATCAATCCCCCGCGCCTTCAGCTCCCTGCATAGCTGGAGGGCAAAAGGAACCTTTAGCCTGCAACGCTGGAGCAGCTCTTCCTGCAGCAGCAGCTCCCTTGGACTTCCGTCTGCCGTGACCATTCCGCCATCCAACACGATCATCCGGTCTGCTTCGGCCATCTCCTCTACGTCATGGGTGATGGAGATGATGGTATATCGGCCTTCGGCATGCATGGTTCGCATGAAACCCAGCAGCTCATTCTTAGCCTTCTCATCCAGCATGGAAGCTGCCTCGTCCAAGACAATGATAGAAGGCTCCATCGCCAGCACGGCAGCAATGGCAGCGCGCTGCTTCTGTCCACCGGACAAAGTAGCCGGATGGCGGTGGAGCAGATGGACGATATCCAGCCGCTCCGCATAGGTCCGAATCCGCTGCAGCATCTCTTCCCGGCTCAGACACAGATTTTCCAGGCCAAACGCAATATCATCCTCTACGGTAAGGCCAACAAACTGATCGTCAGGATTGGCAAACACCATGCCAATATGACGGCGAATTTCACCCAACGTACGGCCGTTCAATTCCAGCCCATCAATAAGAATCCGTCCCCGACTCATGAGGAGAAGTCCGTTTAACAGGCGAATCAGCGTGGACTTGCCTGCCCCGTTCCTTCCGGCGATGCATACCCATTGCCCATGGGGGATCGCCAGCGAGACGTCTTTGAGCACGTTCGTACAGCCCTGTCCGTAATATACATGCTTGAGTTGGACCGCGTGCTCTGACTTATCGGTTATGTCCACCATGCCTAACGCCTCCTCCTTAACTTTCCGTGTGAAACATGCCAAACGGATCGATACGTCGCAGGGATTCGATCAGATGTTTTGCAGCCCATCCCACAAAGATCCCCGTCACGACACCCGCCCCGAGCAAAAATGGCAAGTAATAATAAATTTTGGTTGTTCCCAATACCAGCGAAGCTGCCGTTAATTGGCCAATATTATGAGCAATGCCACCTGCGATGCTCACGCCGGTTAAACTGAAATTATGGCCCCCGAGCCTAAGCATGACATACATCACCAAAAAACTCGCCAGCGCGCCGAACATACTGAACAGAAAGGTCGAAAAGCTTCCCAGTATAAAGGCAGTCAGCAATGTCTTTAAAACAATAAGCCACAGGGCATCTCTGCCCCCTAGGCAGACTAGACAGGTCAGCACCAAAATATTGCCAAGTCCCAGCTTGGCACCGGGTATCGTGACCGCAAATGGAATCAGGGCTTCCACAATGCCAAGCACCACCGATAAGGAAGCGCAGATGGCGATTACGACCAGCTTGCGGAGTGCATGGGGATCAGGAGACAACGGCATCCGGCTCACTTCCTTCAACTTGATCTCCAGTCACTTCTACAAACACCCGATTGGGCAAACATACTATGGTGCCATGAACATCGTGAACGTGACCGAACCCAATGCAGAGCTGATCCGGACAATCCGACTCCACCATCTCGATCCCCTCGCGGGAGACCCTCAAGAGGTTATATCCCCGTTCTGTCCGGATTTCTATATCTCGGGGCTCTTCCGTAAGCGCCACCGTATCATAATGCTTTCCATTCACCTCGATCATGGCATAGTTTCCCTGCGCCGCTCCGTCTTCTCCCATAAACTTGGATATTCCAAACCAGGCGACAACCACTATCAGCACGAGCGCTATTCCAATATCTCCGCGTTTCATCAGCATCTCTCCACTTCGCTTTGCTTATCTTCATTATCAGGGCTGCACCAAGTGCCAGAAATGATTTTTCTCACATTCAGCAAGGGAAGGGTCTGATACGCTGAGATCATCGGAACTCGATTGAGAACAGCACCAGAACTGAAAAGAGGAGGCACTGTCATGTATAGGAAGCTTCTTTCCTACAGCAGCCTGTTGATCATGCTCACCCTGTTGATGACGGGATCGATTGGCTGCACAACCACAGCAGATCAGAAGGTAGCCGCCAGCAACGAACCGGCAACCGAACGTTACTTTATATTCGATACCATTGTAAGTCTCCGCGTTTACGATGAACGGATGACGTCCCAGCATTTCGATGAGGTAGGCGCACTGCTGGATCGGATCGACCAACGCATGAACCGGCAACTGGCGGACAGCGAGATTGATCGGGTCAATCAAGCGGCGGGCAAGTCCGAAGTGAGCGTATCCGAGGAAACCTTCAAGGTTGTCCAAACCGCCATCGATTATGCGGCGGCTTCCGGCGGACATTTCGAACCGACCGTAGGCCCGCTTGTAGACCTCTGGGGCATTGGCGGTGAACACCCCGCTGTGCCGGAAGAGGATGAGCTGGATGCTGCCATGAAGCGAATGAACTACAAGGATGTCATTTTGAATCCTGCATCCCATGCCATTCTGCTGAAGAAAGAAGGAATGTCGCTGGATCTGGGGGCCATCGCCAAAGGATATGCAGCGGACGTCATCGCGGATTATTTGCAGCAGCAGGATTTTCATTCGGCCATCATCGATCTTGGGGGCAATATCCTTGCCATGGGCTCGAAACCCAACGGTTCACCGTGGAATATCGGCATCCAGGATCCCGGAGAAAAGCGTGGGCGGCATCTGGGAACACTGAAGGTCGTCAATAAGACAATCGTAACCTCCGGCGTGTACGAGCGCTTCTTCGAAGCAGAAGGGAAGGTGTATCACCATATTCTGAGCCCCTTCACTGGTTATCCGGTCGATAATGACCTGCTCAGCGTAACGATTGTGACCGACACGTCCATGGACGCCGACGCCATGTCAACTTCCGTCTTCTCGCTTGGACTAACGGAAGGACGGCAGTTCGTCGAGAGCCGCGACGATGCCGAAGCCATTTTTGTCACCACCGATCATCAAATCTATCTCACCTCAGGTCTGACCCATGCATTTAAGCTGACCAATGACGATTATCAGCTTGCCGAATAAACTTATGGAAGGAGAAGATCGTATGAAACAGAATCGAGCTGCAAGGTCCGAAACATGGAATGGAGGGTTGTTTCCAGCGGGTACTTCCTCTGTCTATTCACAACCGCATCTCGCTCTGATCAGGGAGATGGCTGAGCCTGTCCGTTTGTTTGCCGGCGATTATCTATACCAGGAGAATGATCCTGCGGATCGGCTGTACTTTGTAAACCGTGGAAGCTTAAAGGTATCCAAGCTGCTGGAAGACGGATTGTCGGCCACCTTATCGCTTCACATCCCCGGCGATCTGTTCGGTGAACCCGATCCGTTCGGACGAGCTGTTCATCAATTCGAAGCCAAAGCCTTGGAGGATAGTGAGGTCGGAATTGTGCCACAGGCCGAACTGGATAAAGTCATCCGCACCAACGGGGACTTTGCCGTGGAATATATGGGCTGGATGGCACTCATGCAGCGCACCGCGCAGAGCAAATTACGCGACCTTCTGCTGCATGGTAAATCTGGCGCTCTGTGCTCACTGCTGCTGCGACTGTACAATATGTACGGAACGAGTGAGACAATCAAGGATGGACGATCTATCATTGGCAAGCGGATTACGAATTTGGAAATGGCGGAGATGATTGGCTCCACCCGTGAAAGCGTTAACCGGATATTGAACGAGCTTAAGGATCAAGGCGTGATTTCTACCGAACGGGGACGCATCGTTCTGAATGATCCCGACTATTTGCGGAATATTTGCCACTGCGAGGACTGCCCCAAAGAGATTTGCAGAATGTAACGGACGAAAGAAAACAGAAACCTCTCAAGAAGAAACGGAGGCGCTTAAGCATCCCTTTCATCGGAGAGGTTTCATAAATCCTTCGTTCTATTCCGTGTTCATTTCTTTCAGCTTTTAAGTTACTGGCATTCTAACAGCTCTTTCAAACAGCCATCTGGAAAGCTGATCAAAGACCTCCTCTTCCCGATCAACCATTTTATATATTTTCTTCCCTCCCCTTAGAACATAACCTTTTTGATTGATATCCAAAAAATAATCATCTATTTCTCCGTCACGATCACGGTAAAAAATAATGAATGCAAACGTTGGCCCCCCATCATTTCTTATGTTTCTGCTAAAAAACGATCTCGACGATCTCGTATACGAAACGGAGTCTAAAATGCTCATCAATTGATTAAGCTCTTCATTTTGGTCTTCGAATTCGATGAGGTAAGGTATCACGTTAGTTCCTTTCAGGTATAGAAAAGAGATCTTTTCTATTTTAGTAGAATGGGCAATGACGCTTGTAGAAGGCAATCGAACAGAATAATAAATAATCGCCATAGTAGCTGCTAAGAGCACCACTAATACTGCAATTATGATTTTCTTTGCTCTTGGAATAAAATCACTCCTTTCTCTCGTCTCCTCCATTTATTTCATTCATTATTAATCTAACGCTTGATCTAATGACTGGGTTACAAAAGGACAGGACGATCCCCGGCAGCCCATTCCTCCCCAAGTTTCCTGGAGCCCTTACAAAACATCAAACACCACCAGTTTACAAGATGAGGCGCGGAGGCGATGAGGTCGTCAAATCAGCTGTCCTGAAGGATTCGAAATTTCCACATGAAAACTGCACTAATTCTCGGTGTATTACGGCTCCGCTTTGCGCGCTATGATGGAATTGGACTAATTGGCTTAAGAGAAGCATGAACTTATCACATGTATAACTGAGAGCGTTTCCATTCCAACTATGCATAGAAATGAGGTTTTGCTCCATGAAATATCCATTCCAGAATCCGGATCTTCCGCTGGAAGAACGGGTTAATGATCTTGTATCCCGATTGACCTTGAACGAAAAAATCGAATTAATGTGCCAATACCAGGCGGAAATCCCCCGCCTCGGCGTGCAAAAATATAAGCATGGCACCGAAGGTGCTCACGGCGTGGCATGGCTCGGCGAAGCGACCGTATTTCCGCAAAATACCGGGCTTGCGTGTACCTGGAATCCCGAGCTGATGCGGGAGATCGGATCGGTCATCGCGGACGAAGCCCGCGTCTATTACCAACGCGACCGGGCCATCAACGGACTGACCATCTGGGCACCCACGGTGGATCTGGAACGCGACCCACGATGGGGACGCACGGAAGAAGCCTACGGGGAAGACCCGCACCTGACCGGGGAACTCTCCACCGGGCTTGTGAAGGGCATGCAGGGAGACCATCCCTTCTACTACAAAACGGTAGCTACCCTGAAGCACTTCTACGGCAATAACAACGAAGTTGACCGCGGCAGCGCCTCAGTAAGCATCGATCCGAGGAACAAACGCGAGTATTATCTGAAGGCTTTCGAGGCACCGTTCCGGGAAGGGAAAGCCGGTTCCATGATGACCGCGTATAACGGCATCAACGGCACGCCGTGCAACCTGAACCATGAAGTGAACGACATCGTCAAACAGGAATGGGGCATGGACGGATTCGTGGTAGGGGACGCGGGTGACGTTCTGGGCACTGTCATGGACCATCAATATGTATCCTCCTATGCAGAGGCCGTTGCCGGCTCCGTTAAAGCCGGTATCGACAGCATTACCGATGATCAGGACATCTCCTTCCGTGCTCTTCGCGACGCATTAGAGCAAGGATTGCTTGAGGAGCAGGATCTGGATCATGCCCTGCGCAATACTTTCCGCGTCCGCTTCCGTCTAGGGGAATTCGATCCGGAAGAACGGAATCCTTACAGCCATGTGCCGGAGTCGAAGCTCTGCGCGCCCGAGCATGCCGAATTATCTCTTCGAGCCGCCCGGGAATCGATCGTCCTCCTGAAAAACGATGGATTACTGCCCCTTAAGCGTGATCAGTTGAAGTCCGCTGCTGTCATCGGTCCCCTGGCTAACGAAGCATTTACGGATTGGTACAGCGGTACGCCTCCATACCAGATAACGCCGCTTCAGGGCGTGCAGGAGAAAATGGGGGAACGCAGCGTCCATATTCATACGGGATTAGACCAGGTACGTCTTCGTTCTGCTGTTAGCGGCAAATATATCGCCTTATCTTCGGAAGAGTATGGCGGGCTGTTTGCAAGCACGGCTGAGCCCTCCGGAGCGGCGGTGTTCGAGCGGAACGACTGGGGGTGGGGCTCCGTGACGCTTCGGCTCGCCAGCAGCGGCAAATTCGTAACTGAAACCGAGACGGGACTGCAAGCAACGGCCGACGAAGCTCGCGGCTGGTTCGTTAAAGAGGCTTTCAGCTTCGAGGTGTTACCGGATGGAAGCTTTGTAATGAACAATTGGGAGGGCAAACCGATCCTACTGGATGAGCACGGACGGCTTGTGGTAGGCAGCAGCGAAGATGCGGGAACGCCAATGGCCATCGAGACGGTTCAAGACGGCATCGCTGAAGCCGTCGCGGCAGCAGCATCGGCTGAAACCGCCATAGTCTTCGTGGGAAACAGTCCGTTCATTAACGGCAAGGAAACGATCGACCGTCCCGACATCACCCTCCCGCCTGCTCAGCAAGCCTTAATTCAGGCGGTCTATGAAGCCAATCCCAATACGGTGGTTGTCATCGTAGGCGGATATCCGTTCGCCGTGAACTGGGAACAGGAGCATGTGCCATCCATCCTCTTTACGTCTCATGCCGGACAGGAGCTGGGTCATGCGGTTGCCGACGTTCTGTATGGAGATTACAATCCGGGCGGTCGCTTAAATATGACGTGGTATAAGTCAATCGAACAGCTTCCAGACCTTATGGATTACGACATTATCAAAGGGAAACGGACCTATCAATATTTCGACGGGGATGTGCTGTATCCGTTCGGTCATGGTCTCAGCTATTCCCGCTTCCATTACCGTGGTCTGTCGCTAAGCCAGTCGGAAATTACCGCCGATGGTAGCGTAACTGTCAACGTTACCGTCAGGAATGAGGGCACGTTGGCCGGAGATGAGGTGGTTCAGCTGTATGTGAAGGCTGATTCCTCCCGCATCATTCGCCCTTCCAAAACGTTGAAAGGCTTCCGTCGCATCCATCTGTCCCCGGGAGCTTCGAAAACGGTAAGCTTTGAGCTCAAAGCGGAGGATCTGGCGTTCTGGGATGTCACCCGGGATCGCTACTGCGTGGAAAAGGGGAGCTATACGCTCATGGCTGGTTCGTCCTCCAGCCAATTGCCGGAAACCGCAGTCCTTCAAGTCCAAGGTGAGACGATCCCTCCACGCACTCTGCGAGAGCCTGTTCGAGCGGTGAATTATGACGACTACCAGGGTGTCTTCCTGGATGAATGCCGTGAAGGCGGCGAAAGCATTCGTTTAACCGACGAGACGGGATGGATCGCTTTCCATGAAACGGATCTCGGTGATTCCCCGGCAATGTTCGAGGCCAGGGTGAGCGGGCATATCAAGGGCGGCGAAATCGTCATTACGACCGGCAGCCCGGATGGTCCTGCAGCTGGAAGCTGCAAGATTCTGCCGACCGGCGGACGCCAAGCCTGGACTACGGTTCAAGCTCAACTGACAGGATTAACTGGACGAGCCGACGTCTTCCTTATCATTAAAGGCGAAGTGCAAATCAGCTGGTTCCGCATAGCTTAAACCGCCAGCGATCCAGTGATAACCCTCTGTAATATGCTTAATCGATGGTTCTAACGAGCCTGTCAGCGGCTTCTAAACTTACAGATATCCATAGAACATATGCCCTTCTTTTTATATCGTGGGGCAGATGTTCTTTTTTGTTAGAATGAAATCAATTAACAGTTACGGAGACGGACTCAAACCTTCGCTGCATTACGGCAGCCAAAAAAAAGATGAACCCTTTCTAGGGGTCATTTGTTTATTAGACATAACGCGAAGAAAGGAGTGCCTTGGATTGACGGAACGCGAGTTGTTCGATTCTTATAACAAGGATGTATACCGCACCTGTTACTACATGCTGCGTAACGCGCAAGATGCGGAAGATCTCTGCCACGACGTTTTTGTCACCGTATTTCGTCAGGATTGGAGAAGTGTTGAGCATACACGGGCCTGGATCATGCGCATCGCGATGAATCATTGCCTGAACTTGCTTAGAAGGAATCAGACCCAGCGTGACAAGCAAAGCCAGGTCGAGTGGCTCCACGAGCAGACCACGGCATCGGTTAAATCCGTGGACACCATCGTATTGGAAAAAGCAGCGGCGGCGGAATGGGAGAAATTGCTGCGGCAGCTTCCGGATAAGCTAATGGCCGTTGTCACGCTCCGCTATATCGGTGAGCTGTCGATGGCAGAAATCGCCGAAACGTTGAAGATTCCAGTCGGGACGGTTAAATCAAGGCTTCACAAAGCATTGAAAATCATGCGCAAAAAGCTTGAACACCATAACGGCTTTTGGCTGAAGGGAGAGAACCAATTTGGATCGTTTTGAGAACAATCTGAAAAACCAGATGAAAGAGGCGAATAACGTGTCTTATCCGGATTTTGATCGGATGTGGAGCAGTATCGAGCAGAACGAAATGAAGGTGGCCGGGGGGGAATCGGTTCCGCTTCGTCAGCGAAAACGAAAACGTATTGCAATCATCACGGGGCTATCCGTCGCCTTGATGGCTACACCAGTCTATGCAGCCCTGAACTATGATTGGTCCAATCTTCTATCTTACAGGGCCGGTATCCAGACCGCACTAGAGCAGGGGCTTGGCCAGACGATTGAGCAATCGGTTACAAAGGATGGCATCACCTTAACGGTGCACACGGCGTTTATCGATGAGAACCGGACATTCCTGCTCTATAGTTTGAATCCCGGCTCACGGGCTGGTGAGCAATTAGCCTTTGATCATATTGGGCTTAAAGATAAGGAGGGCCAATCCATCGAGGGCCGTTACTCCCATCAATGGAATGAGGAGCTAGGCGTATTCCAAGGTTATTTTGAGACCGATTGGGTCGCTGACGGCCAGATGGCGGATATTGAGTTTGCCATGGAGAATATCCATTTTACCGGTGATGGAAAACAGTCCATCAACTACGACCCTAGTAACTCCAATACACAGGTATTCCCTATCCAGAAAGATGGCATTGACAGCGTGAGCCTGCAGTCATTCGATCAATCCGATGGAAATGTCCTGCTTCGAACGGCCATTACGTATACGGATCCCGAGATGAGCAGTAGAGGCTGGGTGCGAGTAGAGGCCATCAATGACAAGAGTGAGATTATCAAGGAAACCGAGCCTTCCTTTAATGGAACCCCGGGTGCAGCTGGAGAATTTGTAAATCAGCAAATATTCGAGTCCGACCATTTGCTTGCAGAAGGTACTGCTTTCCAGCTTGCTTATGATCGCACACTTGAGTCCGCAGAGGGTACTTGGAGCTTAGATATGGCCCTGTCCAAGAAACAAATGGATAATGGAACGTTTAAGGAAACGCTGAATATCCCTGTAGATCAAGTCCCTGGCGGAACGAAGATCCATGAAATGATCGTTACGCCAACCCAAGTCCGGTTGATCCTGACCCATGAAGAAAAATACACGCAGGTTCCTTACATGGAATACCAACTGGATATAGGCGGAACGCTATTGAACGGAAATATATGGTCTGTTCAGGGACAACACAATAAAACGGAGCTGCGATTTGAAATGACCGGACTGAATGCGGCCTCCCTGGCGAACCAGCCTGTGTCCCTGATCGCCAAGCACCGCGTCGATGCATATGATGGAGACAAGAGTCCGATCCACTTGACCGATATTTCGGCTAAGCATCAGACCATAACGACCAGCATTGCGGGTTATCAGATCACATGGATCTATTACATGAAGGAGAATAACCTCTATGTGGAATCCTCCAGCGCAGATCCGGCGTTCGGAGGCGTTAACCAAACCTATTATCTTGACGGCAACGACCGGAACTATGGAATGCCAGCCATGACCAGCCTGTTCGGCGATGACAACAATAAACA
Organism: Paenibacillus sp. 2KB_20; assembly: GCF_052115765.1. Lineage (NCBI taxonomy): Bacteria > Bacillati > Bacillota > Bacilli > Caryophanales > Paenibacillaceae > Paenibacillus > Paenibacillus sp. 2KB_20. The sequence continues at coordinate 391,898 of NZ_JBFRHH010000002.1, forward strand.
TATGGACGTGTATGAGAATTTCGACAAGACCGAGCTTGAGGTGTATATTTCGAAGTATGCCACTCATAAGCGAGACGATGTCCTGCGCGTCCAGCTTAAGGCCGGAAAATAACATATACAACGTTATAAACGACAAAGAAACCCTCTGGATGAACATGAATGCTGCCCGGAACGGCGCTTCTGCCAAGAAGCGCCCATCTTTTTCGGTCTTTCGTTCTCCACCTTTGAAGGGTTTCTTTCTTTTTTCCGTTGGACATGTCACAATTCTGAACGGCCAACTGTCATATGGGTGAACATCAAAAATCATACCAAAAAGGGGAACTGAATATGGAACTGCGAATGAATTACCGATCGGCCAATCCCGAAGCCTTCAAAACCCTGCTTGCCCTGGAGCAAGCGGCCCAAAAAAGCGGCCTCGATCACAAGCTGTACGAGATCATTAAGCTCCGGGCATCCCAGATCAACGGCTGCTCCTTCTGCGTGGATATGCATTCCAAGGATCTGCTCTCCATGGGCGAAAGCGTGGACCGCCTCCTCCTTCTGCCGATGTGGCGGGAAGTCCCGATATATTCCGACGAGGAACGGGCCGTCATCGAATTGACGGAGTGCGTGACCAAGCTGTCCGAGGCCGGCGTTCCGGCCGAGGTATACGAACGCGTGCGCAAGCATTTTGACGAGAAGCAATTCGTCGACCTGGTCATGGCGATCACAACGATTAATGCCTGGAACCGGATCGGTGTCGCTACAGGTCTGTTCCCGGGCTGTTTTGATTAAACAGCTGCAATTTATCCGGATTCACCACAAGAAAAACCTGGCTGATGCGGGATAAGTCGGGTTCCCACTCTACCGTCAGCACCATGGAGACCCGGCCGTCCCGCTTTAGCAATAAGCAGGGCTCTCCGTTTACGGTGACAGGTTCAAACCCTTCCCGAAACGAGCCTTTGGCAGATAACCCCTCAAAGAAAGCACGTACCCTTTCTACGCCTAATATCGGATTGATGGCTGCCCTCGCTTTGCCGCCCCCATCCGATAGCAGCGTAACCTCTTCCTTCAGAAATGACAGCAGCGGCTTGAAATTCCCCATATCGGACGCCCGCAGGAATGCTTCAACGAAGCGTTCCTGTGTTTCCGTCCGGGCGTTTTCTCCCTTAGGCCTCTCCGTGACCTGCCCCATTTTCCGCTTGGCACGACTGAAGGTCTTCCGGCAGCTGATCTCCGTTTTTCCAAGCATCTCCGCTATGATCGGGTATTCAAGACCCAGCGTATCCTTGGCGATATAAATGGCACGTTCCAGTGGCGTTAACCGTTGAAGCAGCACCAGATAGGCATAACCTATCGTTTCACGGCGCTCCGCAGGATCGGACCGCGTCAGCATGTCATAGTCCGGCATCGGCTCCGGGAGCCAGGGACCGGTATACGTTTCGCGCTGGCGTCTGGACGATTTCAACAGGTTGATGCAGCGATTCGTTGTCATTTTGGCCAAATATGCCTTCTCGTTCAGTACTTCTCCCCGATCCATCTGCACGAATTGGGAAAAAACATCCTGCACAATGTCCTCCGCATCCGCCACACTCCCCAGCATCCGATAGGCCAGGCCGAACATCATCGGCTTGTATTCGGTATAGATTTGCTCCAATAACATCAGGCACACCTTCTTATTCTGTATATTCTCTAGCATGAAAGCTACACCACTTATAAGACAAACGGGATATACCACCTGTGACATCATGAAGACGTTATTCTCTACTCTACCCCATATGCCAAGATTTCCGTAAGGGTCAGTTGAAAGGAGAATTCCAGGGTCAGTGGACATTAAATTCGTTATCCAATGTGTAGATTATGTCAACGTTCGATAAATCTATCGACATTTGGGTAATTTTTAAATAACATATGGAATGGCCTAACTACTGCGATAAAAGGTTTAAGAGATTAGAAAGTAGGTAAAACATGAAAAAGTCCACCCCTTTACGTCGCGTCGAACTCGGTTATTTTCTGCTGATTGCTCTCGCCATGGTCCAGCAGTTGTTCATATTCTGGAACATCTATGTAAACCAAATATTTACTTTCGTGGAATTCTTGTTCAGTATCGGTACACTGGCTGCCTTATTGATCGGCTTCTTTCTTCCGGTAGGCGTTTCGACGGTTACGGTGTTTGTGTATTTGGTCACTTATTTCGTATGGTTGTCCACTCTGGCCCCGGTCAATGCACTCACACTCTCCTGGATTCTGCTGCTGCCCGCCAATACCGCCATTGCTATCTTCATCAAGCTAGCTCTGGTGCGAAGCCGAAGGTTCATAAGGCGTCTCGAGCAATTGAGGAAAACCAACCCGGATATCGACATCGACACCTCTCTTGGCAGCAAGGATGCTTTCGAAGATACGCTGGTGAAACAAGCCAATCTGGCCAATCGATATTCGGATCAGTACAGCTTCTGCATCATGATGTTTAAGCTCGATTTCCTCCCCCTGACCAGGGAAAACGTCGGAGCCCACCGCTTTGCCAAGCTGATTATGGAACTGTCAAGCACGATTCAGCAGCAGATTCGTTATGAGGACTATAAATTCTCCATTGGAGAAGGACGCTTTATCATTCTGTGCCCGCTCACCAAGCCGGAATATCTCAAAAGCCTTATGGAGCGCATCAAAGTCGCCATGATGAACGTCCCCTTCCGTGACAAGAAAGGCATGTCCCTCAAGCTTGTGGTCCGCGCCGGCGGCCTCGTATTTCAGAAGGAGCAATTTAGCCGATACGAAAATATCGATGACGTCATCTCTGCATTAGAACGGAATACCGAAACCGACCTCATCGGGGAATATATTTAATGAAGTTAAGTTACCATCATCAATCAAAAGGAGGCTTGCAGCCGATGTCGTATACCAGCTGGTTTATCCCTCTGTGCATCGGAGTCAGCATCATGTTCTCCATAGCCATCGTTATTCTGACGATTGCTACCTTAAGCTTCCGTTCAAAGGTCAAACGAAAATACGATCGGGGGAAGTTCAGTGACTGACTTTTTCCTGGTCATCTCTATAATCAGTATATGGATTGCCGTGCTGGAATCGATCATCATCATGGCGGGAGCCATCGTGTTCATTCATAAACAAAGCCGGCAGAAGCTGGTGAATCCGAGCAATCTGGAGGATTTCCCCACCGTGACGGTCATGGTGCCCGCGCATAACGAGGAATTGGTCATCCAGGCAACGGTAGAGCATATTCTGCAGATGAATTACCCGCATCACAAGATGCAGGTGATTGTCATCGCTGACAATTGCAAAGATCATACGGCCGAACGCTTAAGGGCGCTGAAAGCCAATGAACGTTACCTGGACCGCGACTTTCTTATACTGGAGAGAACCGGAACCGGCGGCAAATCAGGCGCCCTGAACGACGCGCTTAAGCAGGCAACTGGTGAATGGATCTGTGTCTATGACGCGGATGCCGCACCTGAAAAAAACGCGCTGTTATTCCTGACGCAGAAGGCGATGGAGCAGCCTGAACGCTACGGGGCTGTTTTCGGTCGCAACAAGGCTCGAAACCGCGGACAGAATTTTCTGTCTCGCTGCATCAATCTGGAGCTGGTGACCATACAGCGTGTACATCATACCGGACTATGGCAGCTATTTAAGCTGGGCACCATTCCGGGCACGAACTTTATTGTGAAAACCGCGCTCATTCAGGACATCGGCGGATGGGATGAGCATGCGATCACGGAAGATACCGCGATCTCGTTCGAGATCCTGACGAGAGGGCAGCTTATTGCGCTGGCTCCGCAAGCCGAAGCTTATCAGCAGGAGCCAGAGGATCTGAAGGTCTATATGAAACAGCGCGAACGCTGGGCTAAGGGGAACTACAGCGTCGTCACGGATAACATTCATCATCTGTTTGACCGGACAAGCTGGCGGATTAAGCTGCATGTGTTATATTATGCCGCCAGTTACTTCTGGTTTATGATTGCTATTATCATCTCGGATATTATATTTGTCGCCAACATCGTGTATCAGATCATCGGCCTGTTTAACCCGGCCGTCGTCTCCCCTTTCCGGTTTCAAGGCGATGTGTATATGTATCTCATCATTGCTTGGGCCTTAATGTATTACATCTATGTCCTGCAGATTAATCTGGCGCTCGCAACGGACATCGGGCAGAGCCACACACGCAACTTCATTCTCTCATGCGTGTCGTACTTCACCTACACCCAGCTGTTCCTCGTCATATCCATTAAAGCCTTCTACTCCTTGATCGTGGATAAAATCACGGGCAGGGAATCCAAGTGGTACAAGACGGAGCGGTTTGGATAAAGGCTCCCTCACGCAACTGTGTTTAATACAAAGAAGGGATCACCATGACATGGCGATCCCTTCTTTGTATTATTATGCTCACATACTGTGTAAAGTCGTTACACAGTCACGGCAATTTACTATTCTCTCAGCTTCTTCTGCTTATGACGAAGTTTTTCAGGTGTCACGTCATTTCCGTCGGGATCCACGATGCTTAATCCCGAAAAGGTGCTTAGCACCTGTCCGCGAATTTCACGCAGATAGTCCGTGCGCAAAACTTGCTGTTCGGCTTTTTCCGCGGCAGTAAGTACCCCCTCCCGCTGTTTTTTAGCCAATTCATTAATCCGGGTTAAGCTTTTGATCATGATATCCCTCTTTTCTATTTGATTTTCATTTATCTTAATATAAAGATATAATAATATAAGATGTTTGTCAACCCCGCCAACTTTCGCTTCCGGAAGGGTATTTGTGATTTTTTCCCTACCCAAAGCCTCTTCATTTCCTTAAACTTGGTGTTTAAGGTTTATTTATTTACAAATCGTGGTTATTGTTAGTATTGAAACCTTTGTGTTCGCAGCATAATAAAAAAAGCAGGCCCTCATCCCTTAGGAAAAATTACTTATGCCTTTCTGCCAGAACTTGAAATATAATAGAGGAACTTAACTTTAATCAACTGGGGGAACATCTATGAAATCTCAGCTCAACAACCCAGCTTCAACGGGGAAAAATGATCGTTTTTCCTCTGCTGGATTTATTCTGGCCGCGATCGGGAGCTCTGTCGGCCTCGGAAACATGTGGAAGTTTCCTTACATTACGGGAGAACACGGCGGCGCAGCTTTCTTCCTGCTCTTTATTATCTGTCTCATCGTGATCGGTCTGCCCGTGCTGTTGGCCGAGCTTGCCATCGGACGAGCTGGCCGCGGGAGTGCTGCAACTTCCTTCGTTAAAGCGGGCGGACCGAAAGTCTTCGGTCATCTTGGATTGCTCCAGGTCATTGCACCGTTTCTCATTCTGACCTTCTATGTTATTGTGGCAGGCTGGACGCTACATTATGCGGTCATGTCGTTTAGCGGCAATCTGTACAACAATACCGATTTCGGTGGTCAATTTACTACGTTTACGGAAGGCTACATGCCGATTATATGGCAATTCGCCGCTATTATTATTACCGGATGGGTTGTAGCCAAAGGAATTTCCGGAGGGATCGAGAAATTCAACAAGGTTCTGATTCCGGGCCTAATCATTCTGTTGATCGTACTAATGATCCGTGCGGTAACCTTGCCAGGAGCTGGCGCGGGCGTTTCCTTCTTCTTGAATCCTGACTTCTCGAAGTTGAGCCCGGAAGCAGCGCTGGTCGCGCTGGGGCATGCCTTCTTCTCCCTCTCGCTGGGGATGGGGATTCTGTTGACCTACGGCGCTTATGTGGATAAGCGACAATCGCTAGGTCCAGCAACCCTTGCCATCGGCGCGGGTGACCTGATTTATGCGTTTATTGCCGGGCTCATTATATTCCCGACAACCGCTTCTTTCGGGATTGAACCGAATGCCGGACCTTCTCTTGTCTTCATTGCCTTGCCAGCTGCCTTCTCGGCCATGCCGCTGGGTTCTTTTTTCGGGGGATTGTTCTTTATTCTTCTAGCCATCGCCGCATTAACATCTTCCGTCTCATTGCTGGAGGTCCCAACCTCGTATGTCATGGACCGCTGGCATTGGGGACGGACTAAAGCCGTAATCGCCATTAGCGTACTGGTTATGCTGATCGGTCTACCCTCCGCGTTGTCATTCGGCATCGTACCTGGGCTTTCCGATATCGGCGGCAAAAACTTCTTCGATTGGCTGGATTTCATCACATCCAATATTCTGCTTCCGGTCGGGGGTCTGATCACCACTCTCTTTGCAGGATACTTCTGGAAGAAGGCGGCAGATGCCGCTGGCCTGAAAGCCGGCTGGTTCCGGGTATGGCTATTCATGATCCGTTATATCGCGCCAGTACTCGTATTTTTGGTGCTGCTTCATACCACGGGTGTGATCAAGTTCGATTAATTGTAGCCAAGGCAATCTCATCGTCACACAGGGCGAATGGGGTTGCCTTTTTTATCCGGATTTAATTGTGCTCCCGCATCACCATCTAGAAAAATTTCAGTAAAAAGGGTTGAGCAAGTAATGAGTTTTGAGTATGTATTTGGTGTTGGATTAACCTTCATTCAATGCCTCCTACTGTTTTTCTGGGCATATTGGATGCTCATCAGTCTCTTTGGCTTTGGAAAACCAAAGAGACTCAAGGAATATAAACCTTTGAAAAGATTTCTTCTCATGGTTCCTGCGCACAACGAAGAAGCGGTTATCGGACACCTTGTCGAGAACCTTCATAAAATGGACTACCCGAGGGAGCTCTATGAAGTGTGCGTTATTGCTGATGGATGTAAAGATAAAACTAGTGAAATCGCTAGAAAACTTGGTGCTACCGTTATTGATCATACCTACCTGCCAGGTGAACAAAAGGGGAAGCCTTATGGAATCAAATACGCCATTGAGCAGTATGGAGATAGGTTAATCGATGATTTTGACAGTATCGCCTTCTTCGATGCCGACAACTTGGTCTCGTTGAACTATTTAAAGGAAATGAATAACCACTTGTTGAACGGGGATCAATTAATACAATGTTACCTGGATTCTAAGAATCCCAATGACAACTGGGTGACAATAGGTTACTCTGTAAGCTACATTTTCATGAACCGCTCTTGGCAGCTGGCTAAGTCCAGATTAGGCTTAGGTAACGCGATCGGTGGAACTGGGTTCTGCGTAGACACGACTCTGTTCAAAACCATCGGTTGGACCGCTCGTTCCTTAACAGAAGACCTTGAGTTTACGATGCAGTGTTTGCTTGAAGGTGTACCAGCTAAATGGTGTCACTCTGCGCGTGTGTACGACGAGAAGCCGGAAAGTTTCAAATCTTCCTGCATTCAACGTCTCCGATGGGCAAGAGGGCATTGGGATGTTTGCTTTAAATACGCTCACCGATTAATTTGGAGATTCATTAGCAAGCTAGACTTCAAAGCTTTTGATGGTTTTATGTACCTTATTAATCCTGGCAAGATTGTTTTAAGTGCTGCAACAGGTCTCCTTATTTTCATATCCATGGCTACCGACTTATTAGATGCTCATCATTTGATTCCTTGGCAAGTTTGGATGATATGTTTGTTATTCCAATTCATTTACGTAGGGTACGCACAGTTTCTTGATTCGAAAAATAAAGTAAGCATCTTCCGGAACTATGTGTACCTGTACTTCTTCAATCTAACTTACGTACCACTGTTCCTTTGGTCACTCATTACAATGAAGAACGTAAATTGGAATCCTACAAAGCATACACGAGCTATACATTTGAGCGATATTGAAGTAGAAGATTAGAGTGGAATTATTTAGATGTGACTACTATTTATTTCGGTTATTTCGCTAACAGCTGCTATTTCCCGAGAAATAATGACATATGATTTAGACGAAAGCTTGAGATTTATATGGATAGTTCTGCAAAACAAAATTGTTTACGCGCAATTAAGTGGATAGTAAAACCTACAGTCGTTTAATTCCTTCCAACCCTCTAGTTAATATGTCAATATATAAAATAATTATAAATGTTATATCGGATTCCTGCAGTCTCCACATCATGTCTAATCCATTCATTCAGAAGTTCAAACAAACCATGCACTCACCTATTCATGAGCGCATGGTTTGTATTTGTTCTTCCCCAAATCCGGTTCGATTCCGTGCTCGATCACGCACCGTCTACGAATTCAAAATTCAATTCCGCGATATAGCGGTATCAGGTGGATTACGTTATATCGTGCTATACATGCATATGTGGCTGCGCGTCACCGCACAGAAGTTTAGACAAAGTTTGCTGGTTATTTCTTTACAGGCCCGGTAGATGCTCCAGCCACCAATTCCGCCGGCAATTGCTTCTCAACTGCTACATCATCGTGATTCATGATGCCCAATACCGTCTCGATCGCCAGCCTGCCCATCTCTTCCTCGTTCTGCCGCATATGGGTAAACAAATAACCCTCGCCGATATTTAGCTGCGGACTGTCGAAGCATATGATGGATACGTCCTCCGGCACCCGCAGACCGAGGCGCTCTGCCGCAACCTTGGCTAGCAAAGCAATGTTATATTCGATCGCAAAAAAGGCAGTAATCGAAGGGTGATCCTGCAAATGCTGCACGATCCGCTGGATTTCGCGTTCAATATTGCTCTCGTGGAAGGCATTGGGCAAAGTGGCCGTCACGTCGCTAATCCAGATTTCCTTATCAGACGCTATACCCCGGGCGGCATGAGCCTGCACGAACCCTTCAATCCGTTCTTCAACTGCTGTCGTATCTCTCGGTGGAGGAGACAGCAGAGAAATATGACGGTGACCCAAATCGAATAAATGCTCCACCGCCTGCACGGCTGCCCCAAGATTATCTGTACTGATGGAAGCCGCTGCAACTCCCTTCAGCTTGCGATCAATCAGAACAAGCGGGAAACGGGCAATAACCATCTTCAATATTTCGGCATTGAAATATTCGCCCTGGGCGGGAAATACGATGAGTCCGTTCACGCCGAGATTACGCAGCTTCTGAATGGATAATTCCTCATTATCCTGGTCTCCAAATGTTCTGCGCAGTACCAGAAAACAGTCATTCTCCCTCGAATACTGCTCCATGCTATAGACCAGGCGTGTTCCGTAGCTTGAAGAAAAGTCCGTAATGACAAGACCAATCATCTTCTCCCGGCTGGCCGCTGCAGCATCTGTGCTCTCTGAGGAGAGAGGTTCCCTGTGTACCACAGGCTCATCCGGATCAGCTACGAACGATCCCTTGCCCGGCTTGCGTACAATCACGCCTTCGGCCGCCAGCAGATCCAATGCTTTTTTGCTTGTGATTCGACTAACTCCGTATTCATCCGCGAGTTCCTTCTCCGAAGGGACTTTATCGCCTATCCGAAAAATATGGGTTGAGATCTTTCGCTTCATCTCATTAAAAATTTGTTCATACATCGGCTTCGTGGAAGCTGCATCTTTCAAATTGATATCCCTCCAACGGTACTCCAAAACCTACTAATTTATATAACAATATAACATGATATGTTTAAATTGTCCATGTTGAACGAATACCGCTTACAAATTAAATACAATCGGAACAGTCCCAACCATGACAAAACAGCGCCGCAGGATAGTCTTTCGCCGGAAAGACTCATGCTGGAGGCGCTGTTCTCTGTCGACTACCTATTCCATTTGCCGGTACTGGATGTACCCGCTCAAGCAGAGCACGCTAATAAGCCTGACCGGCTGAGCTGTTCTATTCCTTCACGGCCCCCAGAACGATTCCGTGGATTAAGTAACGCTGCAGAAACGGATAGATGAGCAGAATTGGAATCATGGAAACCAGAATTTTGGCTGAGTTCAGGGTCGTGTTGGAAATTTTATTGAATTGCTGCAGCTGTTCGACCGAGAGATTCTGCATCTGGTCGCGCGTCAGACTGAGCTGCTGCAGATAGGTTTGAAGCGGTATTTTTTCGCTGTCATTGATCAGGATGATTCCGTCAAAGAAGTTGTTCCAGTGACCGACGATGACAAACAGGGTAATGGTTGCCAGGCTGGGCATGGAAATCGGGATAAAGATCTTGAGCAGGATTTTCAGCGGACCGGCACCATCAATGAATGCGGCCTCCTCTAGCTCCTTCGGAATGCCCTTGAAGAAGTTCATCAGGAGAATCACGTTGAAGACAGGAACCGCACCCGGCAGAACCAGTGCCCAGATGCTGTTGATCAACCCCAGCTTGCTGATCACCATATACCAGGGAACGATCCCGCCGCTGAAGAGCATCGTAAACACGATAATCCACATATATTTATTTCTCGATCGGAACTGCGTGACGCTCCGCGACAATGGATAGGCCATGAGGATGGTCAATATCATGTTGATCGCGCCCCCAAGCAGCACCCGTTCCACGGATATTAGAAACGCCTTCCAAAACTTCGTGTCATTCAGTATCTGCCCGTAGGATGAGAAATTTAGCTCCACCGGAAAAAAGTAGACCTTGCCAGCATTAACAGCCGTGCTGCTGCTGACAGACACCATAATCGTATTGACGATGGGGGCCAGCGACACAAATGTAATCAGAACGAGCGCGAGCATAATCATCAGGCGGGATAGCCTTGAGCCCAGCGTTTTGGATTGAATCATGCTAACCCTCCTAGAAAATCCTGTACCCCGCATACCTCGAGGCCAGCCTGTAGGATATAACGATCAGAATAAAGCTAATGACCGATTTCATCAGTCCGATCGCCGTTGCGAACGAATACTGCATATTGATCAGACCCATGCGGTACACAAACGTATCGATAATATCACCCGTCTCATACACCAGCGGATTATACAGGTTGAACACCTGGTCAAATCCCGCATTCAGCACATTGCCGAGACTCAGCGTGCCCAGCAGGATGATCGTCGGAAACATGCCCGGCAGTGTGATATACAGCGTCTGTTTCCAGCGGCTCGCGCCGTCCATGGCGGCGGATTCATACAAAGCCGGGTTAATCGCCGTCAATGCAGCCAAATACACAATCGTCCCATAGCCGAATTCCTTCCAGGTATCCGTCACGATGAGCAGCGGCCTGAACCAGTCGTTGCTTGCCAGAAACATGATCCGCTCCAGCCCCAGAAGCTCAAGGAAATTGTTAATCATGCCGTCAAAGGAAAAGATCATGGTCAGCATCGTACCCAGGACCACCCATGACATAAAATGCGGCAAATACACGATGGTTTGAATCGTGCTTTTGAAGAGCTTCAGACGCACCTCATTAAGCAGCAGGGCGAACACGATCGGTACAATCAATCCGAGAACAATCTTCCCGACCGCGATGACCAGCGTATTCACAAAAATCTGTTTGGCATCCGGCAGTTGAAACATATACGTGAAATTGTCGAGTCCTGCCCATGCGGAGCCGAATATCCCTTTCGCGGGGATGAACTTTTGAAAAGCCATGACCACCCCGAACATCGGCACAATCGAGAAAATGAACAGCATGACCATGCCGGGCAGCAGCATCGCATGATAGGTCATTTCGTCAAAGGTTCTTCGTTTCTTTTTCCTCCGGTATCGTACTTCCCGCTCTGAATTGACGGTTGTTTCCACTTGCGCCATCGTCCGCTCCACCTCCATCATGTCCCTGTCAGGACAGGCCTTATCGAATGAAAAGCCCCGCGGATGACCACCAATAGCCCTCCGCGCCAAGGCTCATGCTTTCCTTATCTGCTGCTCATCTGGTTGACCTCTTCCGTAATCTCATCGCCGCCGGTACGCTTCCAGGTGTCCACAAACTTATCGAATTCATCAACGGGGGCTTGGCCCATGATGATTTTCAATATCGTCTCTTCTTCGAGCTTTTGGAGGTTGGCCCACTTCAGCTTCATCGTCTCGGTGGTTCCGTAGAAGCCTGCAGGAATCACTTCCAGATTCGGATTGTTCGCTTCGCGCTGACCCTCGATACGGGAGAGGTATTCGCCATAGGTGTTCACATCGACGGCATTGCCTTTCTCCTTAAACTCCTGATATGCCTTGAAGGATACCACCCTGTCCTCCTGAACGGCCGAAGCATCCCCGGATTGATCCGCCTTCATCAGATCGTCGTAATAACGCTTCAACACGTCGTCATAATCCACTTGCATCGGAATTTGCGTCGGATCATTGTTCCAACGACTGGCATCGGTCAGCATCTCGTCCGGATGCTCTTTCTTGTAGTTAATTGCATCATCCGTTAAGGAGTACAGGAAATCCGTAGTCAGATTGACCGACTTCATGATCGCTTCAGGATGGGCAAAATCCTTCTTCACCACAACGATACCGCCGCCTACCGGATCCTGACGGATCGTTTTGAATTTGCCGTTCTCGTCTACCGGTGCCGATACGGCAACCCAGACAGCATCGGGATCTTGCTTGATCGAGTCCTTGTAGTTGGTGTAGCCGATCCACCATGGATTAAACAGCATGCCTACCTGACCGTTGATCACAAGCGCTTCCTTCTCTTCATTCGACCGGACGGCGAACTGTTTATCAATCAAACCTTCCTTGTACATGGCGCTCAGCTCCGTCAGCGCTTGCTTCATCTCGGGCTGGACCGAACCATATACAACCTGGCCGTCCTCCTCGATCCAGTTCATCGGAAAGGCGCCATGCGCAGCGAATACCGGCGTAAAGTTCATGGCATTGGAATCCATCACCATTCCGACCGTCTTGCCTGTTCCCGAGGCGTCCTGCTCCACGAATGTTCTGGCGAGGTTCCATACATCCTCGACGGATTCCGGCATCTTCGCGCCGACTTTATCCACCCAGTCCTTCCGAACCCACAGCAGCTGGTGCTGGTTGCCGATATTCGTCATCGGAAGGCCCATGATTTTACCGTCGACCTTCACCTGGTTCAGCAGCAAGTCGCCATAGGAAGCGTAGATATTCTTGACCCCGTCGGATGCGGTCTTCTCGTACACCTCCGTCATATCGGCAATCAGGTCATTATCCACCAGTTGGTTGAAAATATCGCGGCTGACCAGCATAACGTCCGGCAGATCGCCCGTTGTCATCGATAGCGAGAGCTTCTGATCCATATCATCCGTCTCCCAAGCCACCTTGGCTTTCACATTCACCCGGTCCTCCACGTATCGGGTAGCCAAATTGTCCTCAATCGTATCGCCTGGTGGCAGGTTGTTCACATGATTGGTATTCCGGCCGATCGTAAATTCCACCGGCGTCTCATATTTTCCGTAAGGCTCATAATCCTGCTCTGAAATTTCCGGCTGCGCGTTATCACTCTTGCCCCCGCCGCAGCCGCTGAATACGACCAGCATCATACAGCTGAGCAGCAGAGAAGCCATCTTTCTGCGTTTGTTCATCCTGTCATCCCCTTTTTTTCTCGTTTTGGTTGATAATCAAATTGTATGCGGTTTCAAATTTGGCGTATATGCAACATTTTTCGGATATGTATCACTTTTTTCATGACCTTCTTTTCCGACCTCAAACACAAAAAAAGCGGCCGCTGCAGCACCGCTTTCATTACCAACGCTATGGCAGGAATAGCATCCACTCTGTTCATGAGGCAGGAATGACCATCGATACTTCCGTTCCGCTGCCTGGCTCGCTATGAATATCGAGTCCGTAATCCAGACCGTAGTACAGCTTGATCCGGTCATTCACGTTCCGAACGCCGCACCCGCCATTCTCCCCGGTTAACAAGCGTGCCGCCTGTACTGGAGTCATGCCCACCCCGTTATCGCTAACGGTGAACCTAATGCCCTCTCCGACCCGGCTGACCCCAATGTGAATTCGACAATCGACCGCACCTGCCTCCACGAATCCGTGCTTGATGGCATTCTCCACGATCGGCTGCAAAATAAAATGAATGACCTCGGTATGTAACACTCCCTCGTCAATATGGTAATCCACGTCAAACCGGCCATCGTTCATGATGAGCTGCAAGTCCAGGTAGGCCTTGATATGCTGCATCTCATCATTGATCGTGGCCATTTGCCTCCCCTGATTCAATGTCGTTCTATAGAATCGGGCCAATGCCGATACCATATAACTCGTTTCGATATCTGCCTTCTTCTCGGACCTCCAACGGATAAAGGAGAGCGTATTGTACAAGAAGTGCGGATTGATCTGATTGACCAGCTTGTTATACTCGCTTTCCCTTTTGGCGATTTCGGCTTGATACACCTGGGAAATGAGGCTGTTGATTCGTTTCAGCATTTTGCCGATGCCATTGGTCAGCTCGCCGAATTCGTCCCTCGATGAGCTCTGGATGATCACATCGAGATTGTTCTGTTCCACCTTGTCCACCTTGTTCTTGATATGGATAATTCGGCGCGTAAAGTTGTTGGAGATCACATAAATGAGCAGGAAAGTAATGATCAAGCTGAGGATAATGACAAACAACGTAATTTGAAAAATACCCAGCGAATTTGCATATGCATTCGTATTCAGCAGATTGTAGTGAATCGTCCACCCATTGTTGGCAAGCGACCGACTTAGGATCAGACCGCTCGGCTCTCCACTCTCCAAACCGGCTGAAGCATCCGCCTCCTTGCTCACCTTGAATATCACACGATGCTCAGCATCCTCGATATGAACCGCCACATGCTCCGACAGCTTGTCCAGGTCCGCAAAAATGCTGTCATGCTGAATGGAAATGACCATGAAATTACTGTCCTTCGGATTGCTGATCAGTTCCTGAACGAGATAAAGCTTCTCCCCGTCCACAATCCAGCGCCTGCCCCGAAATCCATCGTACCAAGACTTGCTCTTGAGATCCCCGATCGGCAAAATATTGTCGCGAATCCCCAGCAGCTCTCCGGATGTATAAAAGGTGATGGCCTCAATATCATCATCCATCAGCCGGATATTCGAGATTAACGGCTCCAGAATGTCACGGAAATCCAGGTACATGTTAAAATAGTTCTCTTCGTAATCCTTAATAAATATCTGCGACAACTCCCGATTTAGCACCATGAACTCGCTCAGCGTATTGTACCGGTTGATCTTGTAATCCATAATGTTAGCCACCTGCTCCAGGCTGGCTTTAGCTTCGCTCCGCAGTTCTTTCATCTGAATGCGGTAGGACTGAATGAAGGAAAGCAGCCCTAGCAGAAGAATGGGAATGAGTGCAATCACCAGATGGGACAGCAGCAGCTTGTTGCGGAACCTGATATCATTGAACTTGTTCTTGATCCATCCGATCATGGAGCACCCCGCACTCTCTGTACTGTAAGGGACTGACGCCGAACTTGCTTTTGAACAGCTTGGCAAAATACGAATGGTTATCGATGCCAACCGCTCCGGCGATATCATTTACCTTCATATTGGAGTTCAGGAGCAGATGGCTTGCCCGTCGCAAGCGGTAATCGGTTAAATACTTCGAGAAGTTCTCGCCGGTCTCTTTCTTGAACAAAATACTCAAATACCCCGGGGACAGGTATACATCGTGGGCTGCATCCGACAACGAAATGTCCCGCTGGTAATGATCCTTCACATAATCCTTGACCTGAAGGATGACCTTGGATTCCACCGTCTCCTGCTCAAGATCCCCACCATAAGGACTGATCTGCGTAATATCCTCCATCACCTCCAGAAACTCCTCCCTGACCAGCGGCTTCAGCAAGTAATTTACCACGCCCAGCCGGATGGCGCTGCGGGCATATTCAAATTCGTCATAGCCGCTGCAAATGACGATCTTTAGATCCTGCTGCATCTTTCGGGCTTGTTTGCTTAGCGCAAGTCCGTCCATCAGAGGCATTCTGACATCGGTGATGAGGATATCAATCGCGTTCTGAACCAGAATCCGCTCCGCGCTCATTCCGTTCTCGGCTTCCAGTACTTGAAAGGGAAAGCGGTACTGAGAGATCAAATCCTTAATGCCTTCTCTTTGAACGGACTCATCGTCAACAACAAGAACATTAAACATCATGAAATCTCCTTTGCTTGTGAAAGTATGAGGCTAATATAGGAAAATATAGGTTGTTATAAATGGTATGCCTGTTATGTCGTAGTATATCATAGATTTCCGAAAGGGCTTTCAATTTAACCCTCAAATTCAACGAATGGATCTTCCTGATCACTCGACACGAAAAAAGATCCCTCCTCCGTTTTACACGGATTGAGGGACCTTTATTTTAGATGAGAATCGTCGAAATGCCCCTCGTTCAAGGGGCATTTCTCTTGCTGGCTTACACCTGGACTGATTCCACTATCCAGATTATATGCGTTTCTGTGCTCTCCAGGCGTTGACCGTCCAGCTCGATAACAATGTTCCACCCCTGAGGGTTGCGAACGATTACTGTCCGTCCATTCCCCGCTTGTTGTGGCGCTATGGAAATATCCAGCTCGGCTTCGCCTACCCGAAGATTGCTCAGGCTGCATTCACGATCATGCCACGAGGTTGGAAGCTGCGGCTTGATATAAACCGTCTTCTCAAACGCGTTTGGTGTCACACCGAAGAAATGGCGGATAACCGGAACCGTGAGGGCATATAATGTCCACGCCTGCACCACGCAGCCGTAATCCGGCGACATCTCGGAAAAAGAACCCGGAAGCACCTTCGAGAAGGTCCCCAGCATTCTGCGCAGCAGCGCCAGCGCCTCGTCCGGATGGCCGTTGGCCGCTTCCGCTACCGCGTGAACCCCCGTCGAGATGGTCATCGTGCCCTGCTTGTAGATCCCCCCAAGATAGGTGCCATGCTCCCCGATAAACACATCGGAACGCATGGTTTGAAGCGCCCTCTCGGCCTTCTCCGGATCGGCAATGCCCGTCTCCATCGGCGTCACGATGACCCAGTTCTTGTTAAGCAGCCAGCCCCGGTCAGCCTTCGCATCTTTAGCTTCGGCCAGCATTTGCTCCAGGTATTCGCGATACCCCTGAATGCCTTCCTTTTCTGAGAGGGATACCATATAGTCCACCTTTGGCTCAATATCGCCTCTGGTCGCAACGGCGTCAGCGTATAATCCCTCCGACTCACACCAATACACTTCATTGATCGCGCGTACTGCCCGGTCCGCGAGCTGACCATACTTCTCCGCGTTTTCTTCCTCGCCGAGATGCCTGCTCATATCGACCATCGCCCGCAGAGCCTGGGCGGTGTACACGGCACTGTCGATCAGTTCCATGTTCAGACCGGCAATCTCAATGATGCCGTAACCTGACGGGAACAGATCGCCGTCCGGATCCATTTCATGCAGCAGCCAGTCTACGCCCTTTACGCAATAGCGGTAATGACGGCGCAGCAGTTCTTCATCTCCTGTCCAGCGGAACAGCTCCCATACAAAAGCGATGTAATGGGCCGTTTCCTGGGTGTTGCCCGGATTCGACACCGCCCCCATGGTCGTGATCTCGTGCACGATTCTGCCATTGCCATTGGCTTCCTCCGATTTTTCAAGCAAAAGGTTCAGCGTATCCTTTGCAAGCTGCGCATCCCCGATGGCAAGCACCCCTTGAAGGGAATAGGTATTGTCACAGCCGAACCACCACGGATAGGTAGGTCCGCCGGCAGTCAAGCCGCGTCCGATCCCGTCCACCTTTTGCACAAGCCACTGATTGTTCCATTTGGCCCACGTAAAGGCTTCATTCAGCAAGTCCTCGCCGGCGATTTTCAGTTTGGCCCGGTTAGCGACCTCTTCATATATAACCTTTTTCTCGTCAAAAAGAGCCTCATGCGAAGAGACAAGCTTGTCATATACCGCTTCGCTCTCTTCCTGGGATTGATAGGAGCCGGCCACAAATAAGCGGAATTGCAATGTCTCCTTCTCCCGGAGCTCAATCACTTCGCTCCGGAAGGCTACACCCGTCCCGTTTCCAGCGGTGAACTCGGGCCCATATAGAGACGGCCCCGTCTCAACCACGCTGCCCGGCAGATCCGAACCGATCTGGACATACCAGTCATGTGCACTGTCTTTCACGGTGACTTTCCGATCCGAGCTGAGGATCACCTCATCCTGCTCGCCATCGGTTATGCCGATTTCATCGGAGAACCAGACGGGGCGAAGATCGGTGCGAGCCAGCAGCTCCAGCTTCAGGCGGGTCGTACCTTTTCCATAGGACAGCAGTTTATAATCCGCCACGAATCCTTTTTCCAGCTCGGGTGCGAATTGCGTGCGCTCCAATTGAACCGGAATATGGCCCAGCCCGTGATCGTATTGAAACCGGCTGCCCCAAGGCTCATTCGTAAAGCCGTCCGATCTCGACCAAACCGAGATATTCCGGTCCAGATCCGTAATTCTCAGCCAGAAGCCGTCCAGCAGCTTGATCGGGTGCAGCCACACCCCGCCCATCTCGTTGGCAATATGATGTCCGAAATCCGGGAAATATCCGTCCTGGGTTCCACAGATTTTAATATACTCACTGGCATTATAGTATAAATTGAAAGGATGTCTGCTACTTAATCCTGTAGTTTTTGGCATGTCAGCCTCCTAACGCATCGTCAACTGATCAGCCCTTGATGGCTGAAGAGATGGAAATGCCTTCGATGAAATATTTTTGTGCCAAGAAAAATACGATTAATGCCGGCAGCATAATCAGAATCGTTGCCGCCATCAGCATGTTCCATTCGACATTGTACAATCCCTTGAACATGGAAAGTCCCAGAGCCAGCGTATATTTATCGCTGGAATTCAGGTAAATAAGCGGTCCTTGGAAATCATTCCATACGCCCATGAAGGTAAAGATCGATACCGCAATCAGCGGTGCCACGGACAGCGGCAGAACGATGCGCGTAAAGATCTGGAACCGGTTGGCACCATCCACGAAGGCCGACTCATCCAGGTCCCGCGGTATGCCGCGCATAAACTGGCGAATGAGGAATATATTAAATGCGCCACCGCCAAAAAACGCAGGGATGATGAGAGGCAGGAAAGTATCCACCCAGCCGATTTCCTTGAACATGATGAACATCGGAATCATCGTAACCTGCGAAGGCAGCATCATGGTTGCAAGCAAAACCAGAAACAGCATGCGTTTCCCTTTGAAATTAAATCTCGCGAATCCGTAAGCACAGATAGCCGAAGATAATACGGTTCCGATCAAAACCGGAATCAGAATAATGAGGGTATTGCCCAGAAATTTGAAGAATGGAACGGCTTGCACGGCATCTCGGTAATTGGTCCAGTGCCACACGGTGGGGAAGAAATTATCTTTAAACACCTCAGCCGGTGACTTCAATGACGTGAAGAAGGTCCACAGTAAAGGAACAATGACGATAAGAGCCCCGGCAATGAGCGCCAGCATGGATAGGATATGCGGCACGTTGATACGACGCTTGGCAGATTGATTCATGAATGACGCCTCCTTTAATCCTTATCATCGTCGCCCTGATAATACACCCACATGGACGAGCTTCGAATGACAATCAGTGTGAATACAAGAATGATGACAAACAAGATCCAGGACAAGGCGGAGGCATACCCCATCTCGTAATCCTGAAAGGCCTTATTATAGAGATACAGATTATAGAACAAAGTAGAATTCAGCGGTCCGCCGTTGGTCATGACAAAAGCCTGGGTGAAGTATTGGAACCCGCCGATAATCCCCATGATCAAATTGAAAAATACCGTTGGCGATATCATCGGCAGCGTAATGCTGAAGAACCGGCGGAAACGGCCGGCACCGTCCAGTTCAGCCGCTTCATGCATGTCCTCCGGTACGCTTTGCAGACCCGACAGATAAATAATGATCGTGTTGCCGACGCCCCAGATCCCCATGACGATGAGCGCTCCGAGAGCATAGGATGGATCTTGAAGCCAAGCGGGTCCCTGGATGCCAAACCAGCCAAGCGCTTTGTTCAGAATCCCATACTCGGGGTTGAATATCATCACCCACATCATCGATACCGCAACCGCAGGAATGACGGACGGCATGAAATAGATCAATCGGAACACTTTCATGCCGCGGCTGCGCATATTGAGCAGTACCGCAATCAAGAGGGACACCATCTGGTAGAGTGGCACAGATACCAAAGCAAAGATAAAAGTTACTTTTAATGATTGATAGAACAATTCGTCATGGAAAATCGCCTTGAAGTTGTCCAGCCCAACCCACTCGATCGATTGCACTCCCGTTATAATGTCCCATTTGCTGAAGGCTAGCAGCAACGAGAACAGCATCGGTCCAATCGTAAACAGCAGAAGTCCCAGAAGCCATGGCATGATGTATAAGTAGCCGGCCCAATCCGATTTAGACTTTCGCATAACAAGCCTCCTTGATGAAGCAGGTGAAGCGCATTCGTCATACGCTTCACCTGTCGTTTTTACTTGATTTTGCTATCGACGTTTTTCGCAGCTTCATCCAGGGCGCCCTTCACGTCCTGTTGTTTCAGCAAAATCTTCTCTATGGCTTTGTTGAATTCCTCAACAAAAATGGGGCCATGGGTAGAGCGCAATGTGACCGGTTTCTTCGCATAATCCATCATCTCGATAACCGGCTTGTCTGACACTTCCTTTGCTTTCACTTCTTCAAGTTCCACTACGGTTGCAGGAAGAACCTTGCCATTCTCGGAGCGAAGCTTCTGTGCTTCCGTTCCGGACAACCATTTCAACAGCTCATACGCTTCCTGCTTGTGTTTGCCGTTTGCATTGATAGCCCAGCCTGCACTTGCGATAATGCTGCTCCGTGTACCATCCTCGCCTGTCGGAATCAGGGCTGATCCGTATTCCACATCCGATTTATCCAGATCGCCCTTCACCCAGCGGCCGGTGACCATCATGGCCAGTTTGTCCGTCATGAACATGGAGGAGTCTCCACCAAGGGTCTCGGCATCCTGAGGCGTAGGCGATACGCGGTCTTCGCCTTGGGACAGGGATACGTATTTTTCAATAGCGGCTACCGTCTTCTCACCATTCATGAATCCTTCGGCTTGCGTTCCGTCTTCATTCGCTATATCCGTGCCATGATCCCACAGATACGTGTAAATCGGATATTCCCATTTGCCGGCATTGAAACCGAATTCGGTATACTTATTGCCTTCCTTCTTGGTCAGCTTCTTGGAAGTTTCGATCAGTTGGTCCCAAGTCCAATTATCGGACGGATACTCCATGCCCGCTTCATCAAACATGCGCTTGTTGTACCAGAGCGCAAGCGGATTGAAATCCTTCGGCAGGTAGTACTGTTTGCCATTGATATTCATGTTGTCGATCAGATCCTTCTGGAAGATATCCAGACTGAAACCACTGTCCTTGCTCAAGTATTCATCCAGCGGCTCAACAACGCCTTTTTCAACATATTTGAAATAATCGCCTTCACCGATCAGGAATACGTCGGGTGCTTGCCCGGCTGCAAGCGAAGTCGTCAATTTGGTGCCGTAACCTTCACTCGGAATCGGCTCGAATTTCACCTGGATATCCGGGTGTGCTTTATTGAATTCATCAGCGAGCTGCTGTTCGTTCGCACCGGAGCTCACATCGCCCCAGACGGTGAATGTAAGGTTAACTTTCTCTCCGGCCGCGCCTTTGTCCGAGCTGCCACCGTTACCGCCGCAAGCGGATAATGCCAACGCAGCGATGATGACCATGCTGAGCATGGTTGACCATTTCCAATTCTTTTTCATTGAATGACCCTCCTGAATATTCAATATTGGATTTGAAGCTCTTTCGAGAATTTGATGGTGTTGCCGTGGAACACCAGCTGCAGTTCCTGCTCCGAATTCGTAGTCAGCGTCAGCGTCTCACGGTCGATGTGCACTTCCAGCCGCTGCCCCTGCCAGTATAGCGGGAAGGAAAGCTCCTCCCAGGCTTCAGGCAGATTTGGATTCATATGCAGCTCCCCGCCCAGCATGCGGACGCCTGCGAACCCGAGCACCACACATTCCCATATGCCGCCAAGTGACGCGGAGTGTATGCCGGCATCTGAGGAGTACATGTACGGCCCCAAGTCAATCTTTGAAGCTCGTTCGAACAATTGATATGCCAGATCCCCATCGCCAAAATCGTTCGCCAGAATGCTATGTGTAGACATCGACAGCGAGGAATCATGAAGCGTCTTCGGCTCGTAATAATCGTAATTGGCTTTCTTCACTTCCGGAGAGAACTGATCCTCCAGCAGGAAGAAAAGCATCATAATATCAGCCTGTTTGGATACCTGCATTTCTCCAACCTGATCCAGGTTGTAATCGTCAAAGATGCTGCCTACCTTGCTCTGTTGTTTATAAGGAGTTAAATCAATGAGTTTCTTCTGCAAGTAGGTGTCATCCTGCGGGATAATGCCATCTTGGTTCGGCTGTGGCAAGTAGATCTGATGGAACTTATTCTGCCACTCATTCATAGCCTGCTCCAGCCCCAGCTTCCCGTTCAGCGACTGGAATAACTTCGCATCCGATGTTTGTAGACTCTCGTAGTATTCCATGGCCAACCGGATATTAAAGGAAGCCATGTAATTGGTGAACGCATTGTTATCCACATGCTCCTTGTATTCATCCGGCCCCACAACCTCATTGATTTCATATACCGCCTTGCTTTCATTCCATTCCAGACGGCTCGCCCAGAATTTAGCGGTATCAAATATCATTTCGTAGCCGCAACGATCCATAAAGTCCTGATCACCGGTCGCTTTGTAATAGTGCCACACGGCGTAAGCGACATCGGACGTAATATGCTGTTCAATAAATCCGGACCATATCTTGATCTGTTTGCCTGTGACAATATCCACCTGACCCCACTCCGGCGTGACCTCGCCATCGCTTGGCCATGCTGCTTCCCATGGATACATCGCGCCTGCAAAGCCATTTTCAACTGCCTTTGCCCTAGCGCCTTCCAGACCGAGATATCGATATTCAAGCAAGGATCGCGCAACCTCGGGTTTCGTATAAATATAGAATGGCAAAATAAAAATTTCCGTATCCCAGAAAGAGTGACCCTTATATCCCTCTCCGCTGAGCCCCTTGGCGCCGATTCCCATCCGCCGGTCATGTGCCGGAGTCATGATAACCAGATGGTATATGGCAAACCGGACTGCCAACTGATCAAAGGAATTGGAGGATTGGATCGAGATGTTGTATTGCTCCCACACCTTGCTCCAGGCCAACCGATGCTCTTCAAAAAGCCGGTCGTATCCGGCAGAATGGAACGCTTTCAATTCAGCGAGTGCATGCTGCCGAATGTCGTCCAGGCTTGTTCCTTCTGCAAATTCACTGTCACGGCTAGTGAATACCGTCGCCATTTTCTCAAATTCAAAGCACTCCCCTGATGCAACATCAAGTGCATAGGAGACGGCAACCTTACGTCGGTCGATATCCATTTTGGGAGCAACATCCAGCACTTGCTGGTTTAACTTAAGACGATGGGCCACACCATGGATGAAATCCACCTTGGACTCGGTTGTCGTCTGAATCAGCTCCAGGAAGGTCTTATCGAAAATCCGCTTCTCTCCTTCGTGAAAATGCTGACTTCCGCTGTTGCTCACCTGGCCGTCAATCCCGGAGTTAATGACCAGTGTTATGCCCTCGTTCAGAGGAGTTATGCTTACCTTCAGGCCGATCTGATGCAGCTTGGCCAGCGATACATAGCGCTTGAACTCAAATCGAATTCTTTTCCCTTGGTATTCCCAGATAAAGCTCCGAACGAGCTCGGCATCGCGAATGTTCAGCATTCTCTCGTATTCGGCAACCGTTCCACGCTCCAAGGAGAACCTTGTACCGTCAATCCGAATATCCAGACGCGTCATATCGGCCGTATTCGGAAGCTCCGTCACTTCGAATTCATCGAATTTATTGAAGGTTCCGTTCACAAACAGATTTCTCTTCTCCCCGATATACGACTCCTCCGCAGCTGATCGAAGACCCATATATCCATTCCCTAGCGACATGATCGCTTCACACTTGCCTAAAGCCAGCGGATTGAATTGCACTTCGGAAAATGACCATTTCTTCAACTCTTCAGACTGTACCTCGTTGTAGCTCAGCATGTTGTTATCCTCTCCATTTGTTGTATTTCCCTCTATTTTTGTAAGCGATACCTAAATCGTTTTCGATCTTTTTTAAAAAAGAACCGAAAACGATTTCGGAATGAGCCTAAAATAAAAGCCTTCCTAATGCGAAAACGTTTTCGATAACATTATTGCACCATTATTGTCTCCCTGTCAACAATTTCGAATGAAAGAATTTTATGATAGCCGGGAGTCTGATTCTCCAGCATCTTGATCACTTCCTCAAATGCCGAATAGCCGATTTTTGTAAAATCTTGTCGAACCGTGGACAATCTAGGTGTCGTATAACTGGAGAGCACAATATCATCAAAGCCCATGATGGAGATGTCCTCAGGAATTCGGATGTTCAGTTCGCGGCAGCGCGTCATAAATCCGATTGCCATCAGATCACTGGATATAAAAACAGCCGATAAATTCGGATGACGCTGCAAATAAGGTTCGGCCGCTTCGTACGCCACCTGCTCGCTAAAATCCGCTTCAATGACCCTGTTCAAATCATAAATCAGGCCTGCTCCTTCCAGTGCTTCCCTGAACCCCTGAAGTCGCTGAATGCTGACAGCCGCAAAGCTATGTCCGTTAATCATGCCGATCTCACGGTGCCCTTTGCCGATTAAATATTCCACCGCTTTTCTGGCAGCACCCACGTTATCCGTTATCACCGAACCGGTATGGGGACCGACAATATCAGCATCTATCACCATGCATGGAAATTCACTGTTTACCAATTCTTCAAAATAGGGGTCCGTGGTACGAAGCCCGGAAATTACGACGCCAGCGATCTTATTCTCCTTGCAGAACTGCCAATACGATTTATCCTGCTGTTCGGACAAGCTCCGCGTATATATGACCACCTCATATTGATAATGCTGGGCTGCAGCATAGACGCCGGTCATGATTTGGAACATGACACCGTCCTTGCCGTTCGCCTGTTCAAAGTTCGATATGATAAGCGCAATAGTCTTGGTGACCTTGTGCTTTAGGTTTTTGGCCAGACGGTTCGGAAAATAGTTCAATTCCTGCGCGGCCTTCATGACCTTTTGTTTCGTGGTTTCGCTTACATCCGAATAGCCATTCAGTGTCTTGGAAACGGCTGATATCGAAACGTTCGCCAGCTTGGCCACATCTTTGATTGACACCATATATATCACCACTACCATTCATTAGATTCACATACTATTGTATCCGTTACCAGTAAAATAGCAACAAAACTCCTGCAACAAAGAAGAAATAAGCTATTGAGTATCATACAAAAAGTGTAAAGAACTCCGACCTTCTTGGAGGCAGGTATCATGCATTGATCACCACGACCATTGCCAATCCTATACTCATATTCTGAATTCAGTGGGGTGGGATGTGAGAATATGTACCTTCAACAACATAACGGACACCTTCACGGTGCCCGTTATTCTTATGATCTGTATCTATTCCATCTACTTTTCATTAGAGGGTCTCGATCTCTTCGGTTTTGTGATTATGCTCGTACATCCAGACCTTAATCTCATCGATATCCATCGGCTTTCCGTAATAATAACCTTGCATGACGTGGCAGCCAAGTCCGGTCAAAAAGTCGATATGCTCCTTGTTCTCGACACCTTCCGCGATTACATCCAGATTCAAATTCTCTGCCATAAGAACGATGGCGTTGACAATGGCGCGTTTGCTGGGCGTGTCCAAATCATTGGTGAACTGGCGGTCCAGCTTTAAAGCATCAATCGGAATCCGGTCCAATAGACCAATCGAGGAATAGCCAGTTCCAAAATCATCCATGGAGACCTTAACCCCCAAGGACCTGATATTCCCAAGCTGGCGGATAATATCATTCACATCATGCAGCACCATGGACTCTGCTATCTCCAGCTCTAACAAATGAGGTTCCAGATTCGCCTGATCCAGCACGTTTTGAATAAGCTCAAGCAGATTGTCACCATGAAATAAACGAATCGATAAATTTACTGAGACTGGCTGGACAACCCCTCTATCCTGCCAAATTCTGCACTGTTTGCATGCTTCCTCAAGCGTCCATCGGGTCATTGGTATAATCAGCCCCGTCTCTTCGGCAATCGGAATGAATTCAAGTGGCGATATCACGCCTAATCTGGGATGCTTCCAGCGGAGCAGCGCCTCGAATCCGACCAAGCGATCACTTTGCACATTCCATTTGGGCTGATATACAATGAAGAACTCCTTCAGCTCAAACGCTCGTTGCAGGTCCTTCTCCAATTCCATTTTGCGAACCTCTTGAAGACCCATCTCCTCGTCATAGAGGCATTGCTGGTTCTTGCCCAGTCCCTTCGCTTTATACATTGCGGTATCCGCATTCTTCAGCAGCGTCGTACGGTCAGAGCTATGGACGGAACCGATGCTGATTCCGATGCTTGCCGTCACGTA
This sequence comes from Paenibacillus sp. 2KB_20, assembly GCF_052115765.1. NCBI lineage: Bacteria > Bacillati > Bacillota > Bacilli > Caryophanales > Paenibacillaceae > Paenibacillus > Paenibacillus sp. 2KB_20. The sequence goes on from NZ_JBFRHH010000002.1 coordinate 418,059, forward strand.
CAATTCGTTGCCGTCGATATGGTACACGTTTTTTATTTGTTGAAGTATATCGTCGGCTAAGCGCTGGGCATAATTCGGGTCGCTTTGCTTTAAAATAACCAGAAATTCATCCCCGCCGATCCGGAATACCTGCTGGCCGCCTCGAATGAATTCACGCAGTCGCTTACCCACTTCCTGGACCAGCAAATCCCCGACATTATGGCCCAGCGTATCGTTGATGGCCTTAAATTGGTCCAAATCCAGAAACAGGATCGTAATCTTCTCTGTTTCGGGATTCTCCCCAAAGAACCGGTTCATCTCATTGCGGTTAGGCAATCCCGTGATCGTATCCTGATAGGCCAGCTTTTCCAGCACATGCCGATCAAAGAACATCGCTCCCCAGGATATCAGCAGAATGGCAAAAATCGTGACCGTCACACAGTACAGAAGAAAGGAATCAACAGACTGCGGTTGATGCACCATCATGCCGGCATGAGCCTCGAACCGCGCGGCTTTCATGCCTGTATAATGCATCCCGCACACGGCAAATCCCATGACGACCGCCGAGCCCCACTTAAGAAAGCTGGACTTGGAATGGTTGCGAAAACGGAGAAACAATAATAAGGCCGCATAGGAAGCTGCCAGCGCAATGATGGCGGACAATGCCCACATGCCGGGATCATAACGGATTTCGGCGTGTACAATCATGGCCTCCATTCCCATGTAATGCATCGTTACGATGCCGCTTCCCATAATGAAACCGCCAATGGCGATCTTGGACCAGTTAATGCTTTTGGGCATGGTGATATAAAACGCGATGAAGGAGGAAATCACGCTGGCCAGCATCGATATGATGGTCAGAAAGGCATCATACTTCACGTTCATATTCATGTGCATCGCCAGCATGCCGACAAAATGCATGGACCAAATGCCGCTTCCCATGACCATGGCGCCACCGCAAAGCCAAAAAAACTTGGATTTGCCGTTCGCATCCGAAATTTTAGAGGTAATATTCAAAGCCGAGTATGAAGCAAGTATAGCAATCGCAATTGAAAGCCCAACAATATATAAGTTATAATTGCCTTCCATCTGAGCTGTACACACTCCTTTTGTGAGTAATCCTTAGGTCCTATGAAGATCATACGTTTCCTAATGGACAAACGTTTCTATTAATTCATGGGTGACTCGTCCCGCTGCATATCAGAAATTGATAATCCTTATATTCACGGCCTCCCCAGCCCTACACCCTATCCATTATTATATCTATAGTAACTATTCAATTTCTCGACAAACATAGAAATTGCTCAAATCGCCCGGATTTTAATGAGTCTAAAGAACTAAATATTCTGCGGATATCTAGGCTTTTCCTCTACCCTATGGAAATTATGAGCGACAACAATCTATTTCAAAAAATAAAAAAGCTACGGACCCTTATTAGGTCAGCAGCTTTTATTTTGTCTGTCCTCAAGGTGTAATTACCTTCGATTTCCCATTCAAGTACTTCTCGCCCCATTCACAGATTTGATCAAGGATCGGTTGTAGCGAAACGCCCATTTCACTCAGCTCGTATACGACCTTAGGCGGCACTTGATTAAAGACCGTTCGCGTGATAATCCCATCCTCCTCCAGCTCCCGCAGCGTCTGGGTTAACATTTTCTGCGTAATATCCGGCATCTGCTTCTTAATTTCACTCGTTCGCTTGGGGCCATAACTTAAGTGGCACAGCACAATGACCTTCCACTTGCCGCCGATTACATCCATAGTTGCCTCGGACGGAATATTGTATTGTCGCTCCCCATTCATAAGGTCTTCTCTCCTTTTCGAACGTAAGTCGCATAGGACGGATAACAGGCACCTTGGGGTACTAATGATACTTTTAGGTACCTATAGAACCATTAAGTGCGTACTTCCTTTCCGTCATTATATGTTACATAATCCCCTTATACCAGAGCTTAAGCATAAAAATTGGAGGTGAAATGGCATGCAGCGTATATACATTGCCGGAGGTTATGGCGTAATCGGGAGTGCCGTTGCCCGGCATATCCGAACGATCAATCAAGATGCCGAGATTATACTCGCCGGAAGGCATCCCGAGAAGGGGAGCTTTCTAGTACAAGAGCTAGGAAACGCCCGTACCGCTTTTTTAGATATCCGCCAGGGTCTGTCTCCAACAGAGCTGGATCAAGCCGACCTTATCGTTTCTACCATCCAGGATCCGGCCGACCTCCTCATGCAAGAGGCCCTTGCAAAAGAAATTGCGCATATCGGGATCACCAAGCTTGCCGACGAACTGACACCTATTCTATTCGCCATGCAAAGCCATCCCCCTCAAGCACCGATTGTGCCTCTGGGACATTCGCAAGCGGGAATCCTGACCTTGGTCGCGTATCAGGAGGCGAAGTCTTTCCGAAGCATCCAATCGATCGGCTTGGCGGGTCACTATGATGAACGCGATCCAATGGGGCCTATGACGCTTGAGGAGACCGAGGGATTTATCAACCGTGCCCTCATCCGGGAAAACGGGATATGGAAATGGGTTGAGGCTACGAAGTATCCGAGAAGCATAAGTCTTTCAAACGGTTCCCGGGTAGAGGGCCATCCCATGAGTTTATTGGATGTTCCAAGCCTCGCTGCAGTTACGGGAGCGCCTAATATTCGATTCGATTTCGCCATTCATGACTCTATAGGGACACGGGCTGGAGGCACGGCCTCTCAAGACCTCTACATTGATCTTGAAGGTGTTCTTCTTGACGGCCGTTCCGCGAAACGGAGAATCACGTTGACCGATCCGAAGGGACAGGCGCATTTTACGGCCCTCGGTATCCTCCTTTCCATTGAGCGTATTCTGGGCTGGGATGGCTCACCTCCTGCTCCCGGAGGCTTCTATCTACCTGAAACGCTGGTTCCTCTTGTAACTGCAATGACACGTATTGAACAATTTGGCATTCAAATTCGAAGAGAAGAAAGAGACGGTGAACCCTCATGAAGGTATTAACGGTTGTTACGCATCCACGCGAAAATTCCTTTACATTTGCAATTACCGAGAAGTTTGTACAAGGGCTTCGGGACTCCGGGCATGAAGCGGAGATTCTGGACCTCCACCGCATCGGTTTCGATCCGGTCCTGTGGGAGGCAGACGAACCTGATTGGTCTAATCCTACCAAGATCTATTCTCCTGAAGTAGAAGCCGAAATTGCACGAATGAAGGAACACGACGCGCTGGCCTTTATCTTCCCGGTGTGGTGGTACGGAATCCCGGCCATGCTGAAAGGGTATATCGACCGTGTCTGGAATCATGGCTTCGCTTACGGCGGCGGCTCAAAGCTTCATCACCAACAGGTATTATGGCTGGCGCTCGCGGGAGCTTCGGAAGATCATTTTGCCAAGCGGGGCTATGATCAGATGTTATCCCTTTCCCTCAATATTGGAATGGCCGACTACTCCGGAATCAAGAATTCCCGTGTGGAATTCTTCTATGATACGTTGGAGGGTAGACCGGAGCATATGGAGAGTTTGCTCGAGCGTGCTTATCAGCTGGGATTGCATTATGCGGCCTCTGGAGTAAGCGTGAAATGACTGATTCTTTAAGATTGAAACATTTCAATCCATTTTACCGTACATATATACAATGAAAAAATAACGGACAGAGAGGAGTGCAGTCGATGATGCCGCAAGGAACGTCTTTTGGCGGAGGACTTGATTTTATGTTTACTTTGGTTCCCATTCTGATTGGAATTGTATTCGTGATTGTGATTGTGGGCTTCATTTCCAATGGCGCCCGTTATGTTAAGAACGCCAAGTCGCCTCGCACGTCCGAGTTTGCCCGGGTGGTCTCCAAACGCATGGACATCCGTCATCACAGCAATCATCACAACGGGGATAACGGCATGATGCATTCCAGCAATTCATCCCGAACTTATTACTACATCACCCTCGAATTTGATAATGGAGACCGGAAAGAATTCCTCGATGTCAAAAATCTGTATGGCCTTGTTGTGGAGGGAGACACCGGCTATGCCGCCATTCAGGGCGATTGGATTGTCGCTTTTGAGCGGGATGTGCAGCCGCAGTCGTAACCGGACGCGTCCACAGCAGTATAATGATCCACCACGTACTCATATTTGATTGCATGGTCCCTTAAGAACAGAACAGCCTTAGTCCGCGATGAATCTTGGACTAAGGCTGTTGTTGTATCGGCTTGAAAGATTAACACAGTAGCTTACGAATTAAGCATTGCTGCTCGTCTCGATGGATTCATTCACTTCGATCAGTTCAACAACGGCCTCACTCTTCAACGTATTGCCGATGGTGCAGGCGCGTTCTACGACAGATTGCAGCTTTTCCTTGTACGCTGCCTCCAGGGTTGGCGGCAGCGTGACAAGGACGTTGAAATGCGAAAATTTATTGCTTTTATCTTCCGCCTTTACCGATGACACTTCGATATGAATGGAAGACTTATCATATTCCACGCCGTCGTAATCCATTATTTTTTGGAGAGATATGGACACGCATAGCGCCAAGGACGCTTCCAGCAGCTCTCTCGGAGACAAGCCGCCCTCCAGATTCGGTCCATGATTTCCGACGAGCTGAAACCCCGCCTCGTTGAATATCTGATCCTGACCCTCTACGATTTTTAACGTTGTCATGTTCTTAGCCTCTTTTCTTCTATTCTTCGTTTCAGGATGAACGGCTCTCATCAACCAGATGGCAAGCTACCTTCTGGTTGGGCCGAACTTCTCTTAAAGCCGGAGCTTCTGCCTTACAGACATCCGTTGCATAGGGACAGCGCGTATGAAAAACACAGCCGCTCGGTGGTGATAAGGGGGACGGAATCTCCCCCCGCAGCATAATCCGATCCTTTAATCGGCTGCGGGTAAAGTCGGGTACCGCCGAGAACAGCGCCTTCGTATAAGGATGCAGGGGCTCATGGAATAGATCATCCGTTAAAGCTTCTTCCACGATTTTTCCGAGATACATAATGCCAATCCGATCGGAAATATAACGAACCACGCTGATATCATGCGTAATAAATAATAGCGTTAATTTCAATTCCCGCTGCAGCTGCTTGAGCATGTTTAGAATTTGCGATTGAATGGAGACGTCCAGTGCCGAGACCGGCTCGTCACATACGATAATCTTCGGATTCATGATGAGCGCGCGCGCCAAGCCCAAACGCTGGCGCTGACCGCCCGAGAATTCATGAGGAAAACGGAAATAATGCTCCGGCTGCAGGCCCACGGTTTTCAAGATGTGAAAGACTTTTTCCTGACGCTCTGCCTTGTCTCCCATTTTATGAATAATCAGGGGCTCCTCAAGAATTCGGCCGATTCTTTTTCTCGGGTTAAGCGATGAAAAAGGATCTTGAAAAACAAGCTGTACGTCCTTGCGGAATTTCCGGAGTTCCTCCCTCGACATCGCAGCCAAATCCCGGTTCCGGTATAGAACCTGGCCTTGGCTTGCCGGGGTTAATCCTAGGATCGTACGCCCTGTGGTGGTTTTACCGGAACCGGATTCTCCAACAAGTCCGTATGTCTCCCCCTCTCTTAATTGAAAAGAAACATCTGTTACGGCTTTCACATATCCCTTGGCGCCCCATAACTTACCGAAAGATCCGTACACCGGAAACTGCTTGTGAAGGGAGCTCACTTCTAAAATCGAATGATCAGCTGCTTGTTCCAACGGTTGTCTCCCTCCCTTCCAGCTCACTTATAGCCTCATAATGCCAGCACTTCACACAATGTTCGGTATGAGCTGTTCGCATCGGCGGCTCTGAGGTACGGCATAACTCATCGGCATAAGGACATCGTGTAGAAAAGCCGCAGCCCTGAGGAATATCCGTCAGAGACGGCACCGTTCCCTCAATGACATGGAGTTCATCGCTTCTATCTCCTTCCAGTTTAGGGATGGATTGGATTAGCCCCTGCGTATAGGGATGGAGCGGCTTATGAAACAGCTGTTCCGTGGGAGCTTCCTCCACGATTTGTCCCAAGTACATCACCTTCACGCCTGTACAAATTTCCGATACGACACCCAGATCATGCGTTATGAACAGGACGCCCATGCCCATTTTGCGATTCAAGTCGGCGATCAGCTCCAGAATCTGCGCCTGAATCGTCACGTCGAGTGCGGTTGTCGGTTCATCCGCAATCAAGAGGCTCGGCTCACAGGAGAGCGCCATGGCAATCATCGCACGCTGCTGCATTCCTCCCGACAGCTGATGGGGATATTCATCCACCCTCACTTCCGGAGATGGAATACCCGTCATTCGCAGAATCTCGATGGCTTGCTGACGGGCCTCCTTCTTGGACTTCTTCTGATGGAGGCGTATGGCTTCCCCGATTTGATTACCAATCGTATACACGGGACTTAGGGACGTAAGCGGGTCCTGAAAAACCATGGAGATTTTGTCGCCGCGGACCGCCCGTAAGTTAGAAGGCAAGAGAGAAAGCAGGTCCTGCTTCTCAAATAGAATCTCTCCCTCGTACTCGATCGCATCCGTATGGTCCAGCAGCCTCATGATCGATTGGGACATTACGCTCTTTCCGCTGCCGGATTCTCCGACAATGCCGATGATGTCGCCTTTATTCATGGAAAAACTGACTCCGTTGACGGCCGTCACTTTCCCCCGCTCGGTATGAAAATGCGTTTTTAGATTTTTCACTTCCAATAGAGGCTCGTTATTCATGAAAATACCTCCAGCTTTATATTCATGACTTTCTCAACTTTTGCTTCAAACGGGGATCCAGCCAATCACGCAGTCCGTCGCCCAGCATATTCAAGCTGAGGACAGACAGAACAAGCGCTGCTCCTGGAAATACAACCATCCACCATGCCTTGTAAATGACAAGCTTGCTCGCCTGCAGAATGTTCCCCCAGCTGGCTTCAGGCGCAGGAATGCCCGCTCCGAGAAAGCTTAGCGCGGCCTCGGATATAATGGCTTCAGCAAATACGAAGGTAGCCTGCACCAGTAGCGGAGATAAGGTATTCGGCACGATGTGCTGCCATATGATGCGCGTGGAGCTTGCCCCCTGGACATGCATCGCCTCGATGTAGGTTTGCTCTCGTACCACCAGCGCGGCCGAGCGAACGACCCGGGCAATATTCGGCGTGAACACGATGGTTAGCGCCGTGATGACATTGATGGTTGATGCGCCGAGTGCAGCCATTAAGGCAATGGCCAGCAAGATACCCGGTATCGCAATCAACCCGTCACAAATGCGCATGAGGATATGATCCAATGTTTTGTAGTACGTAGCATAGACGCCGATCACGAGCCCCAGAGCGGAGGACAGCAGCGCTACCGCGAGCCCTACGCTAATCGATACTCTGGCACCGTAGAGAAGCCTGGTTAACAAATCCCGACCAAATTCGTCGGTACCCAGCCAATGCTCGGCTCCTGGCGGGGTTAAACGGTCCACAACCTTCATATCGTAAGGTCCGTAGGATGTAAATAAAGGTCCTAGTATGGCCAGCATCACCAGAACGATAAAGATGGTCGCTCCGATCAACAGCCCGTAGTTCGACCTCAGTCGGCGATATCCTAGTGCACGCTGCTCTTTTTTCAGCTTTTTACTGACTTGAGCGACGTATTCTTTTTCCTGAACAGTTGCCATCCAATAACACCTCATTTATTTGCGTTCCAATCGAACACGCGGATCAACCGCACCATATAGCAAGTCGATAATCAAGTTGATGGTGACATACATGAGCGTGACGACAAGCACCACGCCTTGGATTACCGCAAAATCTCTTCTGGCAATGGAATTCAAGATCAATTGGCCTAATCCGGGAATATTGAATATCGCCTCCACGACCACGGCCCCTGTCACCAAGGTGCCGAATGTTTGTCCAATAACGGTCAGAATGGGCAGAAACGCGCTCCGAAACGCATGTTTGAACAGCACCTTCATTTCATGCAAGCCTTTGGATCTGGCTGTCTTGATAAAATTCAAATTCAGTACTTCCAGCATGGACGAACGGGTCATCCGCGTGATCAGGGCCGCCTGTATGGTCCCAAGCGAAATGCCGGGAAGAATCAGATACTTCATATGTTCCCAGAGCCCGCTGCTCAGCGGTTCATATCCAGCGACCGGCAGCCACTGCAGCTTGACGCCAACAAACAGCATAAGGAACAATCCCAGCAAAAAACTAGGTAAGGCCATGCCCAGCAAGGACATCCCCATCAGCGTATAATCTGCGATGGACCCTCGCTTGTAAGCAGCGATAATCCCGAATGGAATCGCCAGTATAATTGCGATAACCTGCGCCAGAATGGCCAACGAAAGCGTCGGGGTAACATGTTCCGCAATGGCAACGCTGACCGGTTGATTCATGAAGATCGAGTCCCCCAGATCTCCCTTGAATACGTTGGCTACCCAGCTTGCATACTGTTCGAGGATCGGGCGATCCAATCCCAGGTCTTGATTCAGCTTCTGTATTTCCTCCTGCGACGCCTCCATGCCCAATATCGCTGCCGCCGGATCCCCCGGCGTAATGTGGATGATCAAAAAAATAGCGATGGTGACAACGGCCAGTACGGGAATCAGCGACAAGAGTCTTTTCGTAATATAAGCCAGCACTACAAATCCCTCATTTGTACATGGTCTATGAATCCAATTTCAAAAAAGGAAGGTGTTATCGAAGTTACTTCGGTAACTTGTAACACCCTCCATATACGCTTACTTCGCTACTTTGGCATTCCAGACCACCGGCGCTTCAAACAGCTCGAAACCTTCAAGCTTCTTCGTTGTGGCGACGACGCCATTATAATGGCCGATTACGGTGGAGGAAGCAAATTCATACAGGAAGCCTTGGAGCTTCTCCCATTCCTGCTTGGCGGCTTCCGGCGTGGCTGCGCCGCGAATATCGATCAGCGCCTGCTTGACCGTTTCATTGTCAAGTCCGGCCCAATCCGGATTGACGGCCAGCAGTTGCGGCGGCGTAATCTGATAGCCCGTGCTCGCAACGAAAATGTCCCACTTGGAACGGTCGTTCTTCGTTTCCAGGAACGTCGGGAAATCGAAATTCTCCACTTTGACGTTCATGCCGATCTGACGAAGCTGCTCCTGAATGACCAATGTGGCCGTGTACATCTCGTTATAGTCTTTGGTCGTCAGCAGCGTGATTTCTTCGCCGTTATAACCGGCCTCTTGCAGCAGCTGCTTGGCCTTCTCCGGGTTCGACTGGTTGTAATACTCCGTTCCGGCTTCGGTCGACCATTGGACTTGGTTCGTATTCAGGTAACCCGGTGCCAAGGAGTATAAATCCGGCTTGGCAAAGCTCGCTAACATGATCTCCTCATTATTAAACGCGGCGAGAATGGCCTGGCGAATCTTCACGTCCTTTAACAATCCCTCGCTGGTATTGAAAAATGCGGTCAGTGCACCTCCAGGGAACGAGAGCAAATTGATATTGTTGTCGGCAGCAAGCTCATCATAGCTTTCGATCGGAATGCTGTCCGCCACATCATACTGTCCGGTCTTCACACCTGCAATGCGCGTGGAATGGTCCGTAACAAAATGGAAGTACAGATTCTTGGTAGGAGCTTCTTTTCGCCCGTCAAAGCCGCTTGGCTCCGTATCCACCAATTGTTGGTAATCGTCGTTTCGCACCAGGTGTATGTACTGATCCTGCTTCCATTCCTGGAATTTATAAGGCCCCGTACCGATGTACTCCTTGATCCCGTCAGCCGGCGCCGATTCTACAATCTCTTTCGGCATGATGGAAGGGAACTGTGCTTGCGATGCTATAAGAATCAAAACGTCCGATGTAGGCGCCTCTACGGTCAGCTTCACGGTATACGTATCGACGGCTTCGAATTTAGCATTCGTCAGCAGCACCTTCGCACGGGACGAAGTCACCAGCCAGCGGTTCATCGAGGCCACAACATCCTCGGAAGTCATCTCTTTCCCGTTATGGAACTTCACGCCTTGGCGAAGGAAGAACGTATACGTTAAACCATCCTCGCTCCGTTCAACGGACTCTGCCAGAGCCGGTACGGGTTCATATTTTGCATTCAGTGTGTACAGCTGCTCGAAGATATTGCCTGCCGTATCCAGCGCAACCGCCGATACCGTCAAGGCTGTATCCAACGTAGGCGGCTGAGCCGTAAGCGCGATGTTCAGCTCGTCTTTATACTCTTTTTGTTCGGCTTGCTTCTCACTTCCTTTGTCTTCAGCGTTGCCCTCTGCTGCCTGATCGGAACCGTTGCCGCATGCCGCGATCAACATCATCAGCACGATCGACGATAAGAGTAAACCTAGCTTTCTGGCTTTCATTGTAATCCCCCCATGTAATAGACATATGCATATGAAATGTATGCATCATGCTCTGTCAAAAACTCGCGAAACGAGCGCACCCCTAAAATCTAAGTTATCTGGTAGGTTTAATAAGTTATGCAAATACTAATGGATTCGAAACGGGCTGTCAATGCAATAATTGATCGTGCTAGAATTAATTTCCTATTAAGAGGAACCCGCTGCGGCAGACCTTTACTCATTAACTAAAAAAAGCCCTGGTTCCGTCTCGAACCAAGGCATTTTCGCTTATTCAATTGCCGGGAAACTTCGCAAAATCTTTTCCTTGCGTCCCCTCATATACCATTGCCCCCACGGATGGAGTTTATCAAGCTTCCCGCTACAAGCATGGAATAGCTTGATATAACGCCCCATTTCTCGCAGCTTCATGAAATACGGAATTTCTCGAAACCACTTATCCTCCAGATGATGCTCCAGACGGTATCCTTCTAGAAACGGGGTCAGAAACTGATCCGGCTCCGCATCTGCCCCTTCGGTTAAACCTGAGAAAAACGCGGCGACCGCAATATCATCAATGAACCATGAATACCGGCTTGCATCAAAATCAATCAGACACAAGGTATCCCCATTTACAAAAAAATTGCCGTAATGAAAATCCGCATGGATCAGTCCATAAGCGTCCGCAGCAATCGGAAGCTCCGAAATATAATGGAGCAAAACCTCGTAACGACGGGTGACGCCTTTCTCGGTTAGCGGTAAATCGATATACCGAACCTTTTCCTCCTCATCCGACCAATCAGGGCGTCTTGTAACGGGATCCAGATGGGTGTACCCTTTGGTGATGCGGTGCATGGAGCCCATGAATTGGCCCATTCGCTTGTATAATCGCTCATTGGCATCGTTCTCTCCGACCGGACGCCCCTTGGCCTCCTCGTAACACACCGCCGTATATTCACGGTCCTCCATCCGGATACGTTCCGCCAGATTCCCTTCCACTGAATAAAGCGGTCTCGAAACGCATACTCCCTTACTTCCAAGAAACTCGGCCCACTGCACCTCGCCCTCAATTTTCGCATATGGTTTATGGGACTCGTCGGTCAAGCGTACATACACGGTCTCCGCACCCCTTCGATAAGAACAGACAAGGCTGTGTTCGGAAAAATGCGTCTGGAGTCTTTCCCTCTCCAAGAGTCCGAACCTGCTTACAGCGGCGGCCATAAGTTCCCTTCTTCGTTCCAATTGCATCGCCTCCCTTCACCATCCGGATGATCAAGCATTCACTGGGCATTGATTTCTGCATATGCCTACCTGATCAATAATTTTCGAACCTAAGCATGCCCAGCAGCAAAAAGAGTGCGCAGTCTCGTACCTACACACTCTTTTTTAAAATATGTCCCGTCCTGTCTTACAGTCCCAGCTTCTGCCCCCGCTCCAAGCGCTGGATCTGCTGCTCGCCTGTTACCGCCAGCTCACTGAATTGATGGATCGTCTCACGCATCCGCGGGAGCGCCTCCTGCTTGTAAGTGCTGATGGAATCGAGCGCCGACAGCACATCCGTGAACGCTTGCTTCAAGGTATCGACGGAGATACTCGTTTCCAGCGACTGCTTGTGGATCGCCGCACCTTGATCCTTCAGCATTTTGGAAGTAGCGCTGATCAGATTGTTCGTGGTTTCGTTCAGCAGCTCGATTTTCTTCAGGACAATCTTCTGGTTGTACAGGGCACTAGCCACCGTGACCGAGATTTTCAGCGCCGTTACCGTCACGTTTCTCGCCCGATCTACGCCGCGAATTAATTCTTTGTTGTTCCGAATGACCACTTCAATCGCCATAATCCCCTGCTGGTTTACGACCAGCATCTGCTGCAGGTCCATCACGCGCTGGCGCAGCGGGAACAACACCTCTTCGGTAATAAACCGGATTTTATCCTCCGACTCCTGCCGGATTTTGGCCGCCTCGACCTGGGATTCGATCTCTGCGTCCATAAGCATCCCCAGCTGAATTTCCTTTTGCAGCTTTTTGGTCAGCTCGCGGAGGGTTTGCTGTTCAATCTCCAGCGTGGTGTTGTCGTTCTTTAATACGGTTTTACCTTTATCAAGAGAAATGATGATATCTGAAATGACGGCATCCGCCTTTTGAAACTTGGCAAAATATCGGCGCAGCGGGTTAAACACCATGCCCAGCAGCCCGCTCTTCGCAAAATCCACAACGCTCGGGTCCAAATCCTTCAGCTGCAGCTGCAGCTCCGTTAACCCTTTGGCCACTTGACCGCCTTCATCCCCGGTTTTCGATAATCTTCCCACCTGAACCTGCAGAAGCGCATTCTTCTCCGAGGAGGATCTCATCGAGCTGATGCCAAAGCTCTCGATGGATTGCAGCACCTGTCTTCGCTTCTCGAGCGATTCGATATCCAGCTCCATGATGGCCTGCACATTGTTAGCCGCCAGCTCCTTCAGCTGCGTGACTTCTTCCGGCTCAGGCTTCACCTGCTCTTCAATCGCCGTCTTAATCTCTTCGGGACTAATGACTTCCATCGTAAATGACAATATAACCCCTCCTACAAGTTTCTTGTGTGAACCATTTCGTTATATGTGAAAAACGCTTGTAATGCTGCTACATCTGCACATTCAGCAGCTGGCCGATTTTGTATACGACATCGTCGGTATCCGCGTTGATGCTGGCTGCTTCATTGATGCTGGATATGCTCTGGAGCGCCTGAATGTTGGCATTATAGCCGATCGTGTATACTGGGATTTTATACGCTTTGATCAGTTCCCGGATGTCATCCAGGGAGTGCCCAACGTTCGTCTCCCCGTCACTCAGCACAAAAATCAGAGGTTTCACGTCCGGATTCACCGCCATCTCGTCCTGAAGCATCTTCATTGCCACTACAATGCCGTCAAAGGTCGCGGTATTCCCGCTGGCTTCAAGGCTGTTGATCGCCCCGACAAACATCGACTGTTGATTCAAGTCGTACTTGCCGATCGGAAGATTAATCGTGACATCCGTGGAATACGATACAAAGCCGATACTGTTGTCCCGGCCCAAATATTTCTGACCGGTCAACAGCGATTCCTTGAGGCGGTTTAACGGCTCGCCGTCCATGCTTCCCGACACGTCCGCTACAAACACAGCCGCAACCGGCTTGTTGCCATCTTTTTTCTCTTTCCAAAGCTTCTGCGCAGAAGGCAGCAGACTGCTGTCGACAACTTCAAGCTCGGATTGATAATCGTTAAGACCATTGAACCCTTTTTTGCCAGCTAACTTCTGGTATTTGTCCTGCTCAACAAACGCCGCGAATTTCTTAATGATGTCCAGCTTCTCCTTCGGCACTTTCCCGAGCGCATACAAGGGACTGTCATGCCTTACGCCAAACGGGGTAAAGACGTAACCGCTCTTCATGTCCGCCGCGTTGACATAGGTCTGATACTCCAGGACAAAGGCATCCAGCATGCCGGACTTCGCCGCATCGCGCATCTGGATCGTGGTCGAAGCCGTGAAAGGGACGTTCGCCTGGAATTTCTCGAAGCCCTGTACCGCTTTTTCGCTAAGCAGATCGGAGCTGTCAAACGTTTCAAGGGCCGTGATCAGGAAGTTTAGACCCGTGGAGCTCGCAAAAGGATCTGTGTAACCCATCGCCAATTCGTTATTCGATATCGCATCCGTCAGCGTCTTGACGTTCAAGGAGCCGTACTTCTCCACCAATTCATCGTATTTGGCCTTTCGAGTGACAACGCCGGTCACGTTCCCCGTGAGGCGCTTGGATACAAGCTCGGCCTTGACGCCATATTCCTTGACCATCTCCCCCCACAGTTCATTAGAAGGCGTAAAAGCGTCCGGCACGTACTTTCCGGATGTTATGTAATCGGTTGCGGTTCCCGACGCGATATTACGGATTTTAACCGATACCGGCTTGCCGTTCACCACCGGCTTGGAGTTGTTGAACTCCGCTGCCACTTCATTCAACCAACCGTCAATGCCAGGCCCTGCCTTCTCGGGCGAAGAGAAGATCTCAACATACAAGTCCGTCGTATTCTCGACCGAGATCGGAAACTTGGATATATCGGGCAGAGAGTCGGCTACGGCAACCGGGTCCAGATCGACTTGGCCTTTTATGGGATCGGCCGTCGTGACCACAATGTCCTTGTAGATTTTGTTGATTTTCTTAGCCGCGCCTTCCGAATCGACCTCAGACTGGCTCTTCCCCAGATTGGAGGTTAACGTGATCCCCGCATACACCAGAACAAACACGACCACTGCAATGGCCACTAATACGACAAAGGCACTCCCTTTGCTTCGCATAATCATCTCCCTCTCTTATTGCTTATATAGTTTGGTTTGCTTGATTAACGTATCGATTTCCTTCATGCATGGCATCTCCTCCACATCCCGGTAATCGGTGCTGCCAAGCAAGGAAATCTCCAGCAGCAGTTTATCGAGCTTGAGCATGATTTCTTCATTCGCTTCCAGATAACCGGTCACGTAAGCCAGATACTCTTGGTATAAGGCTGTTTTTTTCTGCGCCACCTTGCTGGATAGCTGGGATGCTTTGGGCTGATCGGCCATGTGGTTGAAATCGGATGCGGCGAAGACGCCCAGCTTGTTCAGAATCCCTCGGATATTGAGATAGAACAGCTTCTCAACCTCATCGATGACCGCAATGAATTTCTTGTAACTGAGCTCCGTTTGCTCAAAACGCTGACCCAGGACATCCAGCAGCGCGTTTCTCTTTTTCTCGATTCGTTCCAACTGGTCCAGGGCAAGGGCGATATCATTCTTCAGCACTTTCACGTTGCGATAATGATGAAGCGCGTCTATGTAATCCTCACGGGTCTGAATCGTTTGGATCGCCTTCACAGCCGGAGGCTTGAATAATAAAACATAACTGCCATAAAAGAGTGCAAGAACACTAACAATCCATACGGTAAGGACCGATGCCGACTGGAAGGCGCTATCGCCGCCAATATGGAATCCGAGCAGCCCGGGTGAAACCAGCACGATATTCACGATCGCGATAACCGCCATAAGCAGGAGCAGCTTCACGGATTTCGAGCCATTCAAGAATTAACACCTCCCTTACTCCTATAGAGCGATGACTGATTCGACTTATAACCGCCTTTTTAAATATTCGTAAAACATAGGTAAATGAAGGATATAACACATACTACGTCTCAAATCGAAGTTAGATGCATTTTCCTCGCGCGATAGGCCTGCCGATTCACAATTCATTCCATTTGGTATCAGAACCTCACCTGGTCAAGATGACGTTCACATTTTCGTCCTGTGCCTTGAACGCAAGGTGTAGACGCAGAGAGTTGCTGGAAGAACAGGAGGTCGAGCTGAGGCAAGCTAGATCAGGGTAACTATAACAAAATCACATAAATAATCCAATGGCTCTGCGACAAAAGGCACAAAAAAAGTCCTTCAGGGATTGCCTGAAGACTTCTAAATTATAAGAGAATGACAGTCGAACCAACCAAGACCACTCATATAACTCTGCGTACTAGAGTCGACGGTAGGCTAGAGTTGCTACTTTCTATTTATAAGGCGGATGAGTAAGAAAAACGCAAATACTGTCGTATGACGGTAAAAAGAGCCTCTGGAATCATCCATCATCCAGGGCTCTTTTCCTGATTTAATCTTCTTGCTTAAGAATATCTGGTGCTACTTCAGAGTCGGTCCAGCAAATTCAACATAGCCTGGGCGCTTTCTGCCCGGGTGGTCATCGCTTTAGGCGTGAACGTGCCATTGGCATGCCCCTTCATCAAGCCAAGGGACAAGGCTTTATTCACCTCTTGGACTGCCCATGGAGAAATTTGCTGCTTATCTTTCAGATTTGGTGCTTCCGCCGAAGTGGTAGCATTCCCCTTGGCCCCGTATGCACGGTAAAGCATGACGGCCAGCTCCTCGCGGGTGATGGCCGCGTTCGGCGCGAAGGTGTCCTTGCCTCTGCCGCTCACCAGCCCGTGCTGGTAAGCCGCCGCAATCGCCGAAGCATACCATGCTTCGTCGTCCACATCCGTGAATGTCGTGCCTTCCGTGCTTTCTAGGCTCAGGGCACGGACGAGCATTGAGGCAAACTGCGCGCGTGTCAGCTGCTGATTCGGACTGAATATCGTATCACTGGTGCCATTCACAATTTGCTTGGCGGCAAGCTCTTTTACCGCTTGCTCCGCCCAATGGCCGGTAAGGTCTGCAAACGATTTGTCGTATTCCAATACAGCATACGTGCTGAATTGGCTTACTTCAGCCGTTAGCAGCCCGTTTACCAGCTTGCCGCCAGCATATTTCAGACGGCCTTGATCCGAGATATGGTAGATACCGGCTAACTTGCCATGAATGGTGCTGTCGACTGCAAACCCAATCGTTACGGGTGCTATAAAATGCTCCAGCTTATATTCCTTGCCGTCTTTCGTGCGGATCGAAAGATTTAAATCATATATCTTGCTGCCCTGCTTCAGTTTAGCCTTCTCGGAAGCAGCTGCTTTGGCTATAAGAGAGGCAGTCGTCTGCGATCCAACCTCTTCCAGCTTAAACGAGATAAGCGCATCCTTAGCCTGATCGGCCGGTACGAGCTGGCGCAGCGCTTTGAGCAGCGCGGATGGAAGCTGTATACTCACGCCATCCCGCTTCAGCGCAAGCGGCTTCGCTCCCAGGATGTCCCCTGCCGTCAGCGGCAAGAGAACCTCGATATCCTCGGCACCCAGCTGAATCGTCACTTTCTCTTGCTCGCCGCGCAGCGATTCTTCGTTAATGACCCGCTGACCCTGATTTGGCTTCGGTCCGGGATTGGTCGACGGATTGCCGACTGCTCCCCCGCCTCCGTTTCCGCTTCCACTTCCACTTCCAGGGTTACTTCCGTTGCCGCCGTCATCGATCTTAGCATTCATTTTAATCACAACGGCCGTTAGTGGCTCTAGCGCAATCGAGCCGGAGGTTAACGTAAATCCGGACTTCTCCTTAACGCCGGTCGTGCCCGCTTCGTTGTTATCGACCAGCACCTCACCGGAGGTCAGATCCTCGCTAAGCGTAAGCGATCTCGACTGGTTATCAGCATTTACGAACACATAATAAGTGCCGGTTCCATCCGTAGCTTTATTTTTATACGCAATAACCAGATCCTGCGCTTTCACTTCGGGAATCTGCAGCAGCGTCACATTCGAATTCACCATGGACTGATCGCCCAGGCGGAAAGCGTTAGACGATTTTCTTAACTCGATCAACCCGGTCGTATATTCCCTCGTCTTGTTGTTCTCCGGATATTTAGCTTCATCCGTAGCCTTCTCCCAATCAAACATGTTGATGGCATCGGAAGAATCGTAGGAGTCGTGGATGAAATAACCGAAACGGTTCCCCGCCTCGTCCTCTAATTCGTGATATTTTTGCTCGGGTACACCCTGACCCAGCCATTGCTTGGTCCGCCCGTATTCCTGTCCTGCATGGAGGAAAGCCGTTCCTTGCGAAGTCAAAGTAATCAGGTTGCCCAGACGAATGCGTTTATGAATCTCCAGATCATTCGCTGCTATCGAAGGATCCTTCTTGATAGATTGTGCAATGATGTCGTACAGCGGCAGATTGTCATGGGCTTCAATGTATTGAACGATGTCGCCCGGGTCATCTTCCTTCGTGTTGCTCGGCTGCGCCTTGATATTGTTAAAAATCGTTTGGATGTCGCGTGCGCCGCCCGTAATAAATCGAGGCTCGCCTTCGTTGCCAAAACCGGATTTCAGCTCGTTGCGGAACTCATCCGAGAAGACACCGACGTCGTCCGTCTTATCCATCCAGTTCTGGTCTGCGCCCTTACCTGCCAGAGAAGGATCCGACAGATGTCCGCCGAATGTGACCCAGCCCTCGCCGATAAACAGGGCGTTCGGGTTAATGGCGGTCGCGGCATCATAGGCGTTCTGCACGGCTTCATACGTGGCGTCGCCCATCATGTCCCAGCGCATACCGTCGATTTTGTATTCGTCAAACCAGTATTTCACGGAGTCCACCATCAGCTTCTCGGCCATCTTGTGGTTGGTTGCCAAGTTGTTGCCGAAGCCTCCGATGAAATTGCCGTTGGCGTCCTGGAAGGCGTAATAGTTCGGCACGATATCATTCAAGAATTCTGCCTTGGCCATATGTGTGTACACCACGTCCAGCACGACGCCCATCTCCGCCTCGTGGATGGCGTTAATCATCGCCTTCAGTTCTTTGATACGAAGCTCGGGATCCGTAGGATCCTCGGAGTAAGCACCATCAGGGGAGAAATAACTGTGTGGATCATACCCCCAGTTGTACTCATTGTCTTTTGCTGAATATTCCAGCTCCCTGTTCTTCATGGCGGCTTCGTCCCCGTAATACCAAGCCATCACGGGCAGTAGCTGAACATGGGTAACGCCCAAGGACTTGATGTATTCAAGCTTCTCTTTGAACGCATCGTAGGAGCCCCAAGTGGCGTTATGAAGGTCGTTCTCGATCATTGGATCCGAGGTGAAATCCCGGACGTGAATCTCCCAGATGATGGCGTCTTCCCGCTGCTCATAACCAGGAATGTCCGCAAAACCGAAACCGGCGGGATCCGTTTGGCTGAAGTCGACGATAGCCGCTTTGCCGACGGTATCGCCGTCCGGCCCTGCTTCACCCTTGGTGTTCACTCTGAACTGCGCCATCGATTTGGCATATGGATCAAGCACGGTTTTCGTCACGCCGTTGTTGGTCACTTCGTATTGATAAAAGTATCCTCTAAAATCCGGGATTCCGAGATCCCCCGGTTTCAGTTGAACCGACCAGACCCCTTTATCGCCTTTTTGCAGGGTTACATTGCCGATCAACTCCGTTGCATCATCCTTGCTGTACACATTCGCGGTGACCTCGGCTGCCGTCGGTGCCCACAGCTTGAGCTCGGCTCCTCCAGCCTGATAGGTCGCCCCGAGATCATCGCCGTCGTAAGCGTACATTTCATCCAGCATTCTCCATCCGGTCGAGGCCGATACGGTTTTTCCGGCGTAGGTTACCTTAAGCGGAGTTTGATCCAACTGGAATAATGCCGACACTTCGATGGTAGTGTTTCCGACAATCTTCACGTCTTGAATGCTAACCGTATGGTCGTCCTTATCTTTAATCTGCAGCTCATTCTTCAGCGTATCCGCTTCCAAGCCATCGGTCATCGTAAATCCGAGCTGGAGCTTTCCAGGAGCCAATACCTCTGCCGAGACTAACCCCGTAGGCACCTCTCCATGCGGAGATGTGTAGACGGTATTGTCGCCTTCTTTAATGAACAGATGCTGGTATCGGTCTACCAAGGTAAAACCCTTGTCGCCGCCGTCTTTCCCGGCATCTCCCTTGGACGGATCCAGCACGAGGAAACTAATCTTCTGGGCCCCCGGCTTCATCGGTACGTCCACGTAAGCACCGTAACGGTCGGTTTGGCCTGGAGGGAACATGGTGGCTCCTGTCGGCCAGTCTTTCGAAGGCGCAGCGACATCATCACCCCATATCCACAAACCGTACGGATCGTAGTTCTGATCCTGCCGTTGATAGTGGATACGCACGGTATCTGCCGGCAGGTCAACAGGCTCAAAGCTATATACCGTATCGGAGCCTTCTTTGAGCCATACTTCGTTCATGTCCGGCGAGGCTAAGGCAAATTTTTTGTCGCCGCCGTCTTTGTTGCCGCTGACACGGTCGACAACAACGATGCCAACTTTTTGGGCACCTTCCTTCAACGGAATGTCGACGAAGGCACCGTAGCTGTCCTGCTGACCACTAGGGAATGGCGTTGCCCCTGTCGGCCAGTTGGTGGACGGAGCTGCAACGTCATCAAAAACCCACAGCCCGATGCTGCCGTAATTCGCGTCTGCCCTGTTGTAATGGACGCGCAGATGATTAGCGGGAACCGGCGTTCCCGGATCTGCAGGCACCGTGAAATGAGCGGCAACACCATGATCGTTCGCATTGTAGCTGAACGTAACCTTCACGTCTTGCGGCAGTTGAAGCCTTTCCCGATTAGCGGGGTAAACCGGACTTGCCGCATCGCTGCCCAAAGCGATTTGATACTCATGATCCCCTTCGTACACATCGGCCGTCACCGTGTATACATGGTCATAATCGGAATCCTGCATGATCAAGCGCGCATCCGCAGGCGACCAGTCGGCCGTTTCACCAATACCCGACTGGAAGCTGCCGATCACTCTTGGAAGCTTATCCGGTTCGATCGGAGCGTAGTATGTAGAATCGGCGATCCGGTGGCTCTCGTGATTATAGTAAAAAGTGACCTCCGTATCCAGATCCAGCTTAATTACAATATTCTCACCCTGACTAACCCCATTAGGATTCGTATAATTAGTAAATCCGTAATCCTCGTCCCACTTGCCATCGATCGCAATCTTGTATTCGTACGATCCTGCAGACAAGTTCCCGGTAAACCTGTATTCTCCGTTCCCCATATCGTGCATCGTTGTCGCGGCGGCAGTCGGATCCCAATCCGAGCTATGGCCTAATTCGGATTGCAGAGTCCCCACCAGCGTAACCTGGCTTGGCGTGTTATTGGCATTAGCCGGTGATGGCGGAACACCAAGCATGGAGAAAATCAACGAGAAAATCATGATGATGGACCACGTTCGTTTGCTTGAAACAGTCATTCCCATGAACAAATAGCCTCCTTCTGTTCTTGAATTAGGTGCAGTTGATACGATGTTGATGCCAATCATTGCGCAAACGCTTGCATAAACAGGTTTGATCTTCCATCAAGTAAAGTACGACAGTTACTGACAATGGTTAGAGAATATGTTCGAAATATAGAATGAAACAATTTAGGTGAAAGCGATTACAATGGAAACGTTTGCATTCTTTATTGTAGTATCGAGGTTCCTTGCCGTCAACCACATTTTGGCCTGTTTTCAAGAACTATTTTCCGGCTCAAGCGGGACTCTCTCCAGTTAGGGCCATCCAAGAACGACCCGATTTATTATCTCTGTCAGAGGAACCGGATACATGCTGCGCTCCTATATTTCCGAAAATCAAAAAAAAACCAATACCTCGCCAAATTCCCAAAGAATCAGCGTAGTACAGGCTTCTCAACATAATTAATAAATGGACACCGTATCCGATGGAAGTGAAATGGTGGAGACTTCATCCCATGTACTCACTTCCTCAATTTCTTTGATTGTCAACTTAGCAAAAAAACTGTATCCTCCGAAACCATCCTTGTCCGTTACAGCCTCCTTAAACGCAGAGAACTTCGTTTTTAAAAAGTTTTGTTTCGATATGTTCAGATCATATCTAAGCATAATACTTACTTCGATCTGTTCTTCTGTTTTATTCAGTTTGTAGTCGTCCATAAGCGTTTGCAGTGGTTCAAGGATTACTGCACCTTTCACGGTTCGGTCTCCCTCCATTTTTTGTTTCTCTCTTTCGATCTTGGCTGCAGGGCAGATTTTTTGGGCCTTCACTGTTTTGACAGCAGATGCCTTCAATTCTGCTTCTTTAGCTGAGGCCACTGAAGGAATAAATAAGAGAAAGGCAATTGAGGAAATGATTACTTTTCTTCGTGTCTTCATCAAATTCCCACCTTATCATTTTTGATTTACAATACTTTCCTATTCAGACGTGGATTGCCCAGTAAATGTTTCGTTGTAACATCACTTTTTCCAGAATTCATGTCACATATCATCATTATTACTATTTTTGTTTTGAACCGGGATGATATCTTTTTCATACATACCCCCCATGTGTAATATCTTTGTTAGCATGCATACTTTGTTATCCAATGTTCTCGCATAAGCGAGAAATATAGCGTTTCTAGTAAGATGAATTGGAAGGATACTTTCGCAAACTAATGATTGATTTCCCGCAACGATTCCCATAACATTAAACATTATAATGATATAATGTTTAATGTTCATAAAATCATGGATGCAGGGGGATTTCATATGAAATTTCGTTTTGAGGGCGCTGTTACGGATGTCATGCCAGGTATTCAGCTGCTGCTGGATGAGCTTGGCGTAGGGCTTGCGGAGGACGGAGTCCCCGTTCAGATAGACTTGTCGGAGGGCGACCTGGAGGTCGGCAGGGACCGGACTCACGCTTATATTCGTTACGGAAGGAAGCATCAATTTTTCCGAGGACTGGGCCTGCTGGTTCAACATAGCCGCAAAAGCGATTCGTTCCACCTACAGGAACGTCAGCAATTTGATCAGATCGGCCCGATGTTCGACCTGTCCCGCAACGCCGTGCTGACCGTGGACAGCTTCAAGCTCATGCTAAACAAGATGGCCCTGATGGGAATGAACAGCGTGATGTTATACCTGGAGGATACCTACCAGATCGAAGGCGAGCCTTATTTCGGTTATATGCGCGGGCGCTATACGCAGGCGGAGCTGAAAGAGATAGACGATTATGCCAATGAATTCGGCATCGAGGCTTTTCCGAGCATCCAGACCTTGGCGCACCTGGAGGAGTTTCTGAAGTGGGAGCCTATCAAGCATTACCGTGATACGAAGGGGGCCCTGTTCGTCGGCAGCGAGCAGACCGATTCCCTGATTGAACGAATGATCGAGGCTGCCAGCGCTCCGTTCCGCAGCAGCAAGATTCATATCGGGATGGACGAAGCGGAGGAGCTTGGACGGGGAAAATATTTGGATCACAACGGTTATGTGAGCCGTTTCGACATTATGATCGCCCATCTGGACAAGGTTCTGGCTGCGGTCCGCAAGCGCGGCCTGAAGCCGATGATGTGGAGCGATATGTTTCTGAAGCTCGCTTCCGGCGGAGGCGGCGATGCGGCATATTACGATAAGGACACCTCGATTCCGGAGGATATGGCCCGCCGCATCCCGAAGGATGTGGACATGGTGTACTGGGACTATACCCACATGGAGCCGGAGGACTATGAGAAGCTGATCGCCAATCACCGTCCGCTGGGCTGCAACCTCGTGTTTGCAGGCGCTGTCTGGATTTTCAACACCTTCGGCGTCAACTACGGTTTGTCCCTGAACGCTTCGGATGTTGCGCTTCAAGTGTGCAAGCAGGAGGGAATCCGCGAGGTATACGCCACGATGTGGGGTGATGACGGCAACGAAGGAAATCCGTTCGCGGCGCTGCTCGGTCTGCAGCTCTATGCCGAGCATGCCTACTCGGAACAGAAGCCTTCACTGGCTCTGTTGGCGGAACGGGTGAAATTCTGTACGGGCATCGATATGGACATGTTCTTCCTGCTGAAGGATCTGGACGAAATCCCCGGCCAGGAGCCGAACAACGCCAAGCAGAGCAACCCGTCGAAATTTTTGCTGTATCAGGACGTGCTCCTCGGGATGTTCGACAAACAGATCGAAGGTCTGGATCTCTCGAACCACTATGCCGAGCTGGAGCAAAACCTGCGTGTGAAGCGCGATAGCAGCGCCGAGCTGGACTATCTGTTCGAGATGCCGGAGAAGCTGAGCGCCGTCCTTAAACGCAAGAGCGAGATTGGCATTCTGCTGAAGAAAGCCTATGATGCCAAGGACACCGATACCTTAAGACATATGGCCAAGGTCGTGCTCCCTGCCATTTCCAGAGCCGTTCAAGAGCTGCGCATTGCCCACCGCACGCAGTGGCACCGGATGTTTAAGCCCTTCGGCTGGGAAGTCATCGACATCCGCTATGGCGGCGTCATCACTCGCCTGGATACCGCATCGTTCCGCATTTTGGAATACGTTGAGGGACGGACGGCAAGCATTGAAGAGCTTGAGCAGGAACGGCTGGTGTTCAGCACGACCAACCGCGACAACCACAAAGGGGTCGGCTGGTGCAGTCATTATTACCGCATGGCTTCGCCGAACGTGTTCTACCATGTGCTGAATCCTTTTTAAGGGACCCAGCTACCGGAATCTGCTGATACCTGTCACCAACCGATATGAATAAGCCCCGTTGCCGGGGCTTTTTTGCATAATCGCTAAGGCTTATATGATTCGCTCTAATCCACGCTTATGATCCGTTACTTTGCACTTCCTCGTACCAAGCTCGCACGTCCCGGCTAAGCCGTTCCACAATCTCGGGGTAACGGTCCGCCAGGTTGGAGCGCTCCCCGGGATCCTTGGACAGATCGGACAGATGAACTTGATCGGGAACCACGCGGTCGAAATCGAGTTTCCCGTTCAGCACCAGCTTCCAATTCCCTTCCCGGACAGCCAGTTGGCCTTGATACTCCCAGAACAATTGCTTATGCGGCGACGGCTCGCCCATTCGCAGCATCCCCTTCAGGCTGCTTCCATCCAGTGCAACGCCTTGAAGCGGTCCCGCCGCCGGATCGACGCCCGCCAGATCCAGAAAGGTCGGTACGATGTCCATCATGGCCGCCACCTCATCGCGTACTTGTCCGCCCTCCAATCCGTTCAGCCAGCTTAGTATGGCAGGTTCGCGGATTCCGCCCTCAAACAGACTTGCTTTATGCCCGCGAAAGATCCCCGCGCTCCCGCCGTAATAAATGTCTTCCGTCCCGTCCAGCCAGTTCCGGCTCTCGGAGGACGGTCCGTTATCGCTGGAGAAGAAGATGACCGTATCCTCATAACAACCCACTTCCTTCAGCGCCTTCACGATCTCCCCGACGCCGTCATCCACCGCTGCAATCATGGCGGCCATGACCTGCCGATCCCAAGGCAAATGCGCAAACCGGTTCATGTATTCCTGTGGTGCATGCATCGGATAATGCGGCGCATTGTATGACGTAAACAAGAAGAACGGAGCCTTCTGCTCCCGAGACCGCTTAATGAAATCAACGGATCGTTCCGTAATCAGTTCGGTCATATACCGGCCGTTCTCCCAAACCTCCGTTTCGTTTTCCCATAGATCATGAAGGGGATTGACGCCATGGGCTTGGCCCCAATAAAAGATGTGCGAGTAAAAATCGACGCAGCCCGCCTTAAATCCGAAAAACTCATCAAACCCATGCGCGTTCGGACTGGTTGCCTCTGACAGACCCAGATGCCATTTTCCATACAATGCCGTTCTGTAGCCGGCGGGTTTAAGCGCCTTCGCCAACGTTACCTCGGCGGCAGGCAGGCCATGCGAGCCGCGCTTCGCCCCCAGGATTTCACCGACTCCCGCTCTGACTGGATACTTGCCTGTCAATAAAGAGGCTCGTGACGGAGAGCAGACCGGAGAGTTGGAATACCAATTCGTAAAACGAATACCCTCATCAGCCAATCCGTCCAGGTGCGGGGTTTTCACGGTTTCCGAACCGTAACACCCAAGGTCCCCATACCCTAGATCATCGCAATATACGACGATAAAATTCGGTTGTTTCATATCTTAATTCACCTCTACTATGTTCGACTTGTTCCTCATCATCGTACCTTTTGACAGGCCCACAAGGAATGCTCAATCCTTGCAATCGTTATACAATATGTTGCATAGTAGCAACAACAAGAAAAATGATCAGGAACAGCTGGCAGGAGGAGGCGTAACAGTGAACCCAAGACTATCCAGAGAAGAATACTTTAACAATCCGGTTCCATTTGAGACAAAAATGGGATTGTGGATATACAAATCCGGTACGCACCCCTTTTTCACCGAAAAAGTCGGTCCCCGGTCCGTCGGATTTTATAGTATACATTTCGTTGCAAGCGGCAAGGTGAAATTCGGATGGGACGGCAGCAGCGTCTCCCTCTCGGAAGGCGACTTGTTCTGCCTCTTCCCCGGCTCGGTCTATACCTATGTCAAGGACTGCGAGCAGCCGTCTACCACGATCACCTGGACGGCTTTTATGGGCGAGTTGATGCCATCCATATTGAAGCATGTCGATTTATGTCCGGAGCGGCCCTATCGACAAACGCCTTCGGGGACGATACCCTGGCGATCATCAAGGAGATTCAGAGATTGCTCCGGCAGCCCCAGCTAGACCACAGTCTTCAGCTGATGTCATTGGGATTCCAATTGATCCACAGCATCAATTCGAACCGGCACCAATCTCCTTCTTCTGCTGCATCCGACTGGCTCGAATCCATCCCCGGGTATATGCAGCTTCACTGTACCGAGAACCTGTCCGTGGAGGAGCTTGCCGCGTGGGCCGGCGTGCATCGCAGTCACTTTACCCGCGCGTTTACCCGCCGATACGGCATCTCTCCGTCCCGCTACATGCAGCAGTTGATCATGGAGAAAGCGACCCGCCTATTATCCGCCGAGGGCATCAGCATCACGCAGACCGCTTTATCCCTGGGCTATTCGGATTTGTTCACGTTTTCCCGCGCCTTTACCCGGTATTTCGGAATGACGCCGAGTGCATTCGTGAAAGCGAACCGCCCATCATCGACTTAACGCGAATAGCAAGGGACCGCCATGCGATAAAGGGGGCGCCATTAGTGACCCTACATCAATGATTAGAGGCCATCCGATTAGGGATAGCCTCTAGTTTTTTACATTACCTTTTTTTCGTTGCTATAAACGGTAGGACGACCTACTCCTCCATCAGCTTCCACAGCGTGGTGAACGCCTCGTCCTCCAATTGAAAGAACACAGGCGCGTTGGCATATCGCACATATTGGCCGCCTTTAAACAATCTTAACTGGACCTCCGTCCCGTCCTGCAACTGGATATATAGAAACTTCTGCTCGCCCGACCCGGTCTCGTAGATCCCTTGCTCAAACAAAGGTTCGGCCGCTACCGGCTTCGCCTCGTATAATGCCTCGACGAAAGCTTGCACCGCCGCATCACCGGAAAGCTCGTGTTGCTTATTCTCGCCCATGTTCCAGCTGTCGAAATCCTGCCATTTGACAGACGTCATGTTCCCCATCAGATTCAGTTTGCCTATGATATCCTCGCCCTTGGCCACCGTAATCCCATTTAGATGCTCATACAATTCAGCATAGACTTCTCCGTCGTGCTCCATGTAGGACATGATTCTAAAATCGGCGTCATATCCCTTAACCGAGAAAATGTCCATTTCGCCGATTGTCGAAGCAAGCTCCGTGTAATCTTCGGAGGAGCTCCATTCCGTAATCCCCGATTTCGACCGACCGAGCTTGTCGCCCCGCAGCTGCTTGGCAATTTCCGGCGTGATTTGCGTACCTGTTTGGGTGTAAATATTGCCCTGGTATACAACCAAACCGATCATGTCGGCTTTGACGTTGCTCTCACCCGGAAGCTCGATTTTAGGGATGGTTACCGGGTCATGACCGGCCTGGGCGGTCGGCGGGGTATGCTCTCCAGTCCCTTGTTTAGCAACCGGGATATCGCTAACCGCTGGCTCGTTCTCAAGATTCAATACCAGCGAAGCCACCACCACCAGCCCCAGCATGATGGCCGCGCTAACGCCTACCATACCCCATCGATTCCTTCTTGTCGTCTGATACTGATTTTGTTTCATTCCTTTCATCAGGCGCTCCTCCAATCCTTTATCAGGTTCTATTCGATCTATCAATGTTTTGTAGTCATTCCGATTCATCAATCGTCCTCTCCTTCCAAGTCCATGCGCAGCAGCTTCCTGCCGCGCTGAAGACGCATCTTGACCGCAGACTCATTAATCTGCAAGATCCCGGCGATTTCCTTAACGGAATAATCCTCGTAATAAAACAGATGGATCACCGACTTATACTTGAACGGCAAACTCATGACGTTATCCATCAGGGTTCGTTCTGTCGGCTCCACAAAATAATCATTCATATGCTCCATTTTGGTTACCCGCTTGCGCCACAGGCTTCCTTGCATGTTCTTGCAATGGTTCGTAATCACTCGAATGAGCCAAGCTTTCTTATGCTCCTGGTCCCTGAAGTCAGGCGATTTATATATCAGCTTCATAAACGTCTCCTGAATAGCTTCTTCTACATCCTGTTTGTTTCCCAGGTACACCATTGCTATTTTAAAAAGCATGTCGCCGTATAATTCATAGGTTTCCGTAATATCTCCGCCCGGCCGGAGCGAATCGATCTGCATCGCCTTTAGACCTCCTTTTACCCTTAACACAGTTATGGACGCGAATCGGTCACATTTTGTTTACGGATTTTTTCGGATTATAAAAGGGCTACCCCTAGGGGTAGCCCTTTTAGCTCATTGAGTGTTTTTAAAAGCCATCTATAAAGTCCTAAAGTCTAGGATAAACCCTCACGCTCATATTCAGCAATCTGACGCTTACACAGTTCTCTTACATCTTTACCTTGCAAATATTCCTCAAACCATTGGATGGTGACATCCAATGCCTGTTCCAATGTCCACCTTGGGTTCCAATTGAGCTCGTGTGATGCTTTTGAACAGTCCAACTTAAGCATATTTGCTTCATGTTTAGAATTCAGATTAACCACCTGATAGCCAGGATGCTGATGCGGCCACTTGCTTAACATTTGAGTGACAATCCATTGAACAGACCTGGCATCACGATCCTGAGGTCCAAAATTCCATGCCTGCGCATACTCCTGACCCTCCAAATACAGTTGTTGGCAAAGCAACAGATATCCAGACAACGGTTCAAGTACATGCTGCCAAGG
The DNA here is from genome assembly GCF_052115765.1 of Paenibacillus sp. 2KB_20. Classification (NCBI taxonomy): domain Bacteria; kingdom Bacillati; phylum Bacillota; class Bacilli; order Caryophanales; family Paenibacillaceae; genus Paenibacillus; species Paenibacillus sp. 2KB_20. Next base: position 446,730 of record NZ_JBFRHH010000002.1, read on the forward strand.
TCGAACCGCTTCGGGATTCCGTATTTTGATGAGCTCTCCGTTCGCCAATGCTTTCATTAAGTCAGGAATCAACCGATCTTCAGCCCAGTCGCCTCCTCCTATTACATTGCCGGCTCTTGCAGTGGCCACTTTGACCACTGATGATTCAAAAAAAGAGCTGCGGTACGCTGAGGTTATAAGCTCTGAGCATGCTTTACTGCTGGAATATGGATCATAACCTCCCAGCGGCTCATTCTCACGATACCCCCAATGCCACTCCTGATTCTCATAACACTTATCTGTTGTCACATTGAGAATAACGCGTAACGAACTGCAAGTACGTGCGGCTTCCATTACATTTACAGTACCCATAACATTCGTTTGATAGGTTAGGACAGGGTCTTCATAAGATTTCCGGACTAGAGGCTGCGCGGCCATGTGAATAATGATTTCCGGATTTGCATCTTGCATGGTGTCCCTTAGTATTTCCAAATTAGTCACGTTACCAATTACTGAATCTACTAGAACTTCCTCAACATTTCCCAACTCAAACAAAGACGGAGTGGTTGGGGCTGATAGCGAGTACCCCGTTACCTTGGCTCCCATACTATGAAGCCAAATGCTGAGCCAGCTCCCTTTAAAGCCTGTATGTCCTGTAAGGAATACCTTTTTGCCCGACCAGAAACTATGCTCCACCATACCTGAATTCATTATATAGACACTCCTGATTTGAATTTATGTGCTGAATAATTATGTCGATGTTCCCTGGTAGTTCATTTGATACATTCCAACATTGGATTCCAATAACGACTCCAAATAATTCATATCCGCTTGCCGTCCTCCAGCAAGAAACATTGCGAAGTCCTTAATAACCTGTTTGCTCTGCGGGCTCCGCTCCGGTACGAAACTAATAATTGAAGATTGCTCAAACCCGTGTGCTTTTGCCTGCAAACAAAGTACGTCACGTATATAGATTTTGCGATTGTGTACGGTATGCGAAGAAGAAAGCATTTCATATAATGTTTCTATACTCGCACTATTGTTAACCATAAAAATCACTTTTCCGTTAACACTCATGACCTTTGAGATAGCGCTGAAGATGGAATCCAAATCCTCAGAGTAACAATCCAAGGGCTTCTCAATATAAACCAAATCGATTGTGCCATTAAGTTCTTCCGGTAACCGACCGATATGATCCAGCAGAAACACTTTTTTCGAGATAGAACTTACATCCACTTCATATTTGTGCTCTGTTGTGCAAACGGAGACATGTGGCTTAATACCATGATTTGACCATATGCGGTTTTTAATTTGAAGCAGAGTGGCACCGCACTTTACATCGATTCCAAGTATGGTCTTCACGGTAGATAGCTGACTGAAATCTATCTTCAGATGAGCAAGATTCATACGCGCATCCAACCACGCATCCAAACCGTACTTCTCTACAAAGGTTTGTCTTCCTTCTTCCATAGAATTCGTCTGATGATCACTGGAGGTTGTTAGACTACCGTAATGGTGAGTCACGGTATCCGCACAATAAACGAGCTTGTATCCTGCTCGTCTAATTCGAAAGCTGATGTCATCATCTAAAAATTCACCACGAAAAAAGCGGGTGTCATAATAGCCTATTCGATCCAGTAGTGCTGTGGGGCAACATAAAACATTGGGCAACAAAACCACTCGTTCTTCCCATTTTGAAGGGTCACTTACATTGTATTCTCTGGCTTTTTCCTGAAAATCTTCTATAGAGTGGAACGGAATCGAAATTTGCTGCAAATTGGAAATAGAAGTGGCACCCGGAGACACAAACCCAATGCCGGGGTCCGATTCAATGCAAATCATCAGATTTTTTAACCAGTTCGGAGTAAAAATAAAATCATTGCATACTGCAGCGCAATATCTACCTTCCGCCGCCATCAAACCAATATTAAAGCCCTTCACAAGATGGATATTATACTTCAGATGAATAACCTTTGCGTCAGGTATGGAATCAAAATATTCTTTGGTTCCGTCCGTAGAGCCGTTATCAACCAATATCAATTCATACTCCACATCAGCAGTATTCTTCAAAATACTTTCAACACAATCCCGTGTATAGTCTAGATTATTGTATGCAAGTAAAACCACACTTACTTTGCAATCCGCCTTCTCCCCCTTTGTCCAGATATCATCGTGATCAACGATTCCTACATCTGGATAAAAACGTGGATAGTCCTTTTTAGAGACGAGATTCTCCACGATATAAGCAACTTCGAACTCTAGTATCCGAAAAAGAGAGCGAAAGTGAAAGCGAAAATCATATAAAAAAACCTCAACATTATCATTTATTGCATTCTGTTTTAGCTTTTCTATATAGAAGAAAATATTAGCATTGATATCTTTTATCCGGTGAGGAACAGACACTTCCAGTGTCACATTTTCGACTGCATCGAGCAGTTCAACCATGGTGTCCAATACTAATAAATCAGACAGACTTAACTCACCTTTTTGAATACAACTTTCCAAATAACAGATACCTTCGTGTCCAACCTCTAAATTATCGAGAATTTGCGCTGCTATATTATGATCCATGTCCTTCTCCTTCAGACAAAATTACACCATCTGTACTCAAATCAAAGTCTTTCCACTGCTTATCTTTCTGTGAAATAATGAGATCTTCCACATGAGGCCACTCTATCTCAAAAGCAGGATCGTTCCAACGAACTCCAGATTCATGACTAGGAGTGTAGTACTCACTGACCATATAATGAATGCTTGTATTTTCGGTAAGCGTTTGGTATCCATGGGCAAATCCCTTTGGTACATATAGAGACAAACGGTTCTCGGCAGATAATGTAAGTCCGAACCATTTCCCAAATGTAAGACTATCCCGATTTAGGTCAATGATAACATCGTAGATGGCTCCTTGAGGACAAGAGATGATCTTTTGCTCACAGAAAGGAGCAAACTGGAAATGCATCCCCCTTAGCGTGCCAGCTTGATGGTTAAATGCCACATTTGTTTGAACCACATCAAAAAAAACCCCCTGCTCAGCCAGCGTTTTTTTACAGAAACTTCTGGCAAAAAAACCACGACTGTCCTGAACGGGCTCCATTTCAATTACTGCGGCTTTTTCAAGCGGTGTAGTATGAACTAACATCCTGCTCCCCCTTATAACCTAAAATTTCGTCTTGAACTTTTAAGCTCTTATAGGTCTCCAAAATTAACCTACATCAAAAGTAAAAAGTGCTCCAATGAACCCTAGCTGTATAAGTTGCTCTTGGATTTGCTGTTTATGTGCATTTGCAAAAAGAATAATGGTGTCAAATAAACAAACATATTCGGAAGTTGGCTTAATGATGGGAATACCCGCAATGTGGTGTCCCTGTTTATTAAGATCGTTGTCAAACAGGCATTCAATATGAACCTTCTCCTCCATCATTGCAAGAAAACAAGTCGACTCAGCTCCTGCACCCCATGCCGCTACTCTCGCATTTGCCGAAAGCTTTGAAACAAGCTGATCGAGTGATGATTGCCGTTTACTAGTAAAAGTATAGGAGGGTTTAGAGACCTTTTTTACATATAATTCAAGCAAATTAGGGTCGGGTGATTCTTGCACGCAAACAACTGTCAAACCTGCCCTGTGTGCCATTGTTGTCAAGCTAGTAACAGAGAAATACTGGATGTGATCCGTACATAAATTATAATACAGGCGCTTTTCAACGATTCGTTGTCCATTTGGAACCTCAACTAAAAGAATGCCATTTTCATTCAATAATTGGGCTGCCTGAGCAAATAAAACGGCAGGTTGTTCGAGGTGCTCCAGCACTTCAATTATACTTATTGCATCAAATCCCGACTCAAATGTTAACTCTTCATGGAAATAGTCGTTTATGACGGTAAATCCTTGTTGCCGTGCTGTCATAGCACTAGAAGTGGATGGTTCAACCCCAAATAGTTCTTCAAAATGGTTGTTAGCTAGTGCTAGATAATGCCCCACACCACAGCCAATATCTAAAAATCGCCCACGTGCCGGCGCTAGCATCGCCAGACGCTCAAGTTGACTTTCCCTGATCCGCTTGAAGCTAGCTCCCCAAAAAGAGCCCATGGAGTAATCTTGGTAATACTCTTCAGTAATGTGCACCGGAATCTGGGTATGCCCGCATAAATCACAGTGATAAATCTCCAGATCACGTAAATTCAGTTTATCCGAGTTATATACACTCATTAAACTATGAGGCGCTCGAATATATCTCTCTTCAAAAGCACATGTTTGACCACAAATATTACAGATGATGTTAATCAATCCTTTCATTACTGGTGAGAAGGGCTTTGAGTAGTTCGATGACAAAAGTCTCCACCTTATCATTTGGTTCCAGGCCTTTATATTCGTTTACACTAGTAAAGTTAAAGTCAACAACTCGGTCGTTCCCCTCGGGGCGAATGATTCGTACGGGCATTCCGAAAATCTCTAACGCGACCTTTTGAACTAATAAGGCAAACTGTAAAACACTCATCGTCTCATTTCCGTAAGCATGAAACAGCCGCTCTTTTGGTCTTTGTTCCAATATCCATTTCACTTTCTTACATACATCCGACACACCTACAAAATTACGAAGTTGGCTCCCTGGAGTCAAAAGCGTTATCGTGTTACTCTCTACAGCTTCCCTGCAAAATAAAAACGGAATCAAATTCCACCGTTTGAATGTATTAAGGTTTACGGGAACTCCAAATAGATTAGAGGGTCTCACTATCCATGCATTTAGCAGATTAGCTCGATCGTACATCCTAACTGTTTGTTCGGCTGTATAATGTGCCAATCCATAATCGTTACTTGGAGCGACAGGAGTGCTCTCTGTCAATTTCCCTTCCTGTACTCCAAAAACATGAAAACTCGAAAAATATATAAAATTCTTAATATTATTATTTTTACAAAAATCAAGTGCTGCTCGGATTCCGGTTACATTTTCAGACAAGGCTCGGTAAGGATCTGTTTTATAAAGCATTTCGTTTGGAGAAACCGTATGAATCATCGTATCGATTCCATTACTAATCAACGATGCTACTTCAGTCGGTTTAGAGAAATCCATTCCAAGATCCCCTCCACTATCTCTCGTAGCAGTCAAAACATTATAATGGTGCTTTTTTAAGCATTGGGCCAGATGAAGTGCTATATAACCATTAGCACCGCTAATCAATATGGTGTTTGATTTCATGAACTTCCTCCATTTTGCGGAATTGGTACATTAAAAAAAGACTGTGCCCAGGGTTTATCCGTTTGCTGAGTTATATGCTGACCAGTTTCTGTATGGCGATAGTATAATGATCCGTTGTTCAAGTTGGTGTTACGTAATAAAGCTTGATTTCCGATCGTCACATGGTCGCCGATACAGCAGTCACCAATGATTGCTGATTGCGGGGCCATAGCCACTCCCTTGCCGATAACAGGATAAACACCATTTATTGCGCCTACGGTGCATCCCTGGTAACATACAAAAAAGTCACTATAAACCGCCTTACCTAACACTACACCACCACCATGCACAATAAGAAAGATATCAGGCATTCCCGCATCGTACATACATACAACACCGTTTAACGCCTTATTTAAGTAAAAGAATTTGGACGCGATCTCCTCAGTCTCAAACTCCTTCCATGTCGAATTAGACAAAAACCACAGGAATAATGTGTATTGATCAGAATGAAGATGTGAAAAAAAGGTAGTGCCTTCATGATGAAACGACCTTAAAGCGATATGTTGAAAACAAAACTCCGAGCGCTCCAAGGCTAGATCAAATGACCGGCTAAATAATGTGTCCTTGGGAGACAAACGATTATCAGGAAAAAAACGACTCACCTGATGAAACACATAAGCTTGCAAATCTTCCTTTGAAAGAGTCAGTTTAAACATAATCAGCTCCTAGAGTAGTAATATTTCCAACTCATTTTCAATTTTCGGTTATATTAGGTATTCCATATTTTCCAAGGTGCCTTTTGACTTTCCCAGAGCCCATCAAGAACAATCTTTTCGCGCAGAGTATCCATTGGCTGCCAGAAACTATCATGCCTATAGACATTTAATTCACCATCCCGCGCTAGATTTTGCAAAGGCTCCTGTTCTAGGATCGTCGTATCCCTATCTTTGATATAGTTGAATACTTGGGGCTCACACACCATGAACCCTCCATTTATCCAACCTCCATCTCCCCTAACTTTTTCAGTAAATCCAGTAACCGTATCGCCATCCAATTCCAACCGTCCAAATCGGCCGTCTGGTTGCACGGCTGTAATGGTTGCAAGCTTATTACTTTCTTTATGGCAGCGAACAAGCTGATCAATATTAATATCTGCCAAACCATCTCCATACGTAAGCATGAAAGGATTGTTACCGACATAAGGCTGAATTCGTTTAATACGACTAGCCGTCATTGTATTTAGTCCCGTCTCCACCAAAGTAACTTTCCAGGGTTCTACCGTGTTCTGATGCACCTCGACGGTATTGCCAGAAGTAAAATCGTAGGTTACCGCTTCGGACATATGTCGGTAATAGTTAGCGAAGTACTCCTTGATGATATAGCCTTTATAACCAAGACAAATGATAAATTCATGATATCCATAGTGAGAGTATGTCTTCATAATATGCCACAATACTGGTGCGTCTCCGATTTCAATCATAGGTTTGGGCTTAAGATGAGACTCTTCACTTATTCGTGTTCCTCTTCCACCTGCCAAGATGACAACTTTCATATTTTGCACTTCCTCAACTGATTTTTAATGTAAATCTATTAATAGCAAAGATATTATCTTCTCTTATACTAATCGACTACTTTCCAATAAAAATTAATTAGAAACATGGGGAAAGGTTTGTTGCACAGACCAAACTATAAACGAATTAAAAAGAGCTACCCCTAAGGGTAGCCCTCTTCTTGATCTTTATTTTCGGCTTTTTTCACGCAGATTGCGAAATCAGCCTTCGGCCTGCCGCTATACATCATGTTTATTTGGTATACGTCAAATCCTGCATCATGCGATGGAGCACAGCAGCACTTTCCCCACGGGTGGCACTCGATTTAGGGTTGAAGCGCTGATTCTGGTCTCCGTTCAGAATACCAAGAGCCGCCAATTCATACACCGCTGTCTTGGACCAACCACCGATCGAGGTCGCATCGGCAAAATGGGCTTTTGCCGCATCGGCTTGGTTGTATCCGGCATACTCCAGCGCGTTGTAGGCCATCACTGCCATCTCTTCGCGCGTGATCGTCCGGTTCGGCTTAAAGGTGCCGTCCGTGTAGCCGGTAATGATACCGGAATCGACGGCTGCCTGGACAGCTCCGGCATACCAGTCGGATGACACCACATCCTGGAAGCTGCCTGACGCAGCGTCTGCAGAAAGGCCCAATGCCCGGACGACAAGCGCTGCGAACTCGGCTCGAGTGACCGATGCGTTCGGAACAAAGGTCTGCTCTGTGCGTCCGGTTACGATCATTTTGGCCGCAAGCGATTCAACGTCTGCCTTGGACCAGTGCGTAGCAATATCCTGGAACGTTACCGGGTTCTGCAGCACCAGGTACGTGCTGTTGGTACGGCTATAGATATCGATTCGTTGACCATTCACCTTGAATGGTACCGGCGTATATTCATTGCCGTTTCCGCCCACTCGAACAACCGCAATATCGGTCAAAGCATGCGCTTTGTCGACATTCAGGGACCGCTTCACATACGATTGGAATGAACCGAGCGTGATGGTCTTGCCATTACTGGACTTCGCTGTCAAGGTGTAGCTCACAGCCTGCAGCGCATGATATCCTTTGGAAGCTGCTGATTTAAGAGCATCCGAATCCACTTCAAGCTGAATGACCAAGTGAAGGCCGCTAATATCCGAGCCGGTTTGCGCAGCCAGAGCTTGGAGATTGATCTCCTTCTTCGGAAGCTCATAGCTTCCGTAAGGCGTCGCTACCACCAGCACCTGTGCGCTTGTTTGATCAAGCCATGCCTGGAGCGCTTCATTCTCGATGGTAACGGATGAAGAAGAGATTGGCTGCGTGCTTGTTACCTCTACGGTAATTTTCCCGCCAACAGGCTGTTTCAGTGCTTCCTTCATGGCAGCCCCAGTGACGCTGCCTGTTACCACACCATTCTCCACCTTAACCGGAACCTTTACCTTGCCTGGTTCGACCGGAGGTGTCGTGCCAGGATTCGAAGGATTCACGGGAGGCGTCGTCGGTCCTGGAGTTCCAGGGGTGCCCGGGTTCCCAGGGTTCCCCGGTCCAGGCTCTCCCGGTCCGCCCGGATCAGGTCCTCCTGGAAGCGGCGCTCCCTTCAAGTCCGTAATCCGTCCTTCGACGGCGGAGGTTTTGGCTGTGATGGTGCCTACTTTTTTCACATAGTTCGAGAATACTTCATAGTCAGGCTTATAGAGCAGGTTCACACGCCCTTCCAGATAAGCCTTCTCGAGCGAAGCATAGAAGTCGCCGCCTTTAGCGGTAAACGCGTTCGTCGCTACCTCGTAGGATTTATTCATATCGATCGGCTCGTATCCGTTCTTGCCTTTGACCTCGATACGCAGGACGCGTGATCCAACCGGCTTGGTGGAGTCATAGATAAACTTCATGCCCGCGATATGCGGGAAGCGCCCGTCCTGTGCCGGCGTCTTGGAAACCCCGTTCTCCATGGCTTCTTTAATCTCGGCGCCCGTTAACGTAATCGTGACCAGATCATTGTTAAACGGAAGCACCGTCATCACGTCACCCATTGTGACTTTGCCTGCCTCAATAGATTCGCGTATCCCGCCGCCGTTCTGCAGGGCGATGACCGCATTCGTGCCGGCTGCTTGCGCCGCATCCAGCATGCCATCGGCAATCAGATTGCCGAGATTCGTTTCCTTCGTGCGGACATCGGCCCGGACGCCGTTCAACTTCACTTCGGTCAAACCGACTTCCGTTTGTTTTAGTTCCTCCACGCCCGGCTTATATTTGGTGTTCAGAATTTGCAAGGCTTCGGGATCCGGCTGTACCACGTATTGGCCGGCACTATCTTTCTCGTCAACAGAAATGAGGTTACTGTTCCACTCCTGCAGAACACCCTCGTCGTCAAATACGACCTCAAGCCGACCTAAGAATTGTCCTTTTTCCCCTGTCTGCACGATCAGCTTCGGTTCGCTGTCCGACCTGTCCACGACCGCTTGATCCAGCTTGGTATGACTGTGACCGCCCACGATGATGTCGATGCCTTCAACTTCCTTAGCAAGGTTAACGTCCACGTCATAACCGAGGTGCGACAGCACGACGATTTTGTTAATGCTTTCCTTCTGCAGCATCGCCACGGTGTCTCTTGTCTTTTGCACCGCATCATCGAAGGTGACGTCTCCAGGCGAAGCGATGTTCGCCGTGTCTTCGGTTGTAAGTCCAATGAGGCCAACCTGCTCCCCGTCTACCTCCATGATGATGGCCGGGTAGATGGTTGCATCCTTGGCATCCCGGGTCACTTCATTCTTGAATTTCTGGGTCAATAAAGCATCGGCCGAAAAATTCACGTTCGAGGAAACAAACGGGAATTCCGCATGCTCAATGAAATCGTTCAGCACCTCAGATCCTTTATCGAACTCATGGTTACCGAAGGTCATGGCATCATATTGAACCAGGTTCATGAACTCCAGATCCGCCAGTCCCAAATATTGATTAAAATACAGCGTGCCGGAGAATACGTCCCCTGCATCCACGAGCAGAGGATTGACCGCGTTTGCTCTGGCTTCCTTGATCGCCGTCACCCGGCGCGCAATGTTATCCGGTGAGCTTACAGTATCCAGATTGGCATGAGTGTCATTGGTATGCAAAATCGTCAGCGGGAAGCCGTTCACGGCTTCTCCCTTCAGGTCGATCTGCGCGACAACCGGATCATGATCCGATACGCGGCCCTTGGAAGCCGGGAAGTCGGCGTTCAGATGCACGACATCGGCTTGCGTAGAACGGGTCAGATTCTTGCTGACGAGAATATGATCCAGTACCTGCGAGTTCCCATCATACGTGTAGGTATACCGCTCCTTAAGCGGAAGCGTATCGATCAGATTGTCTAATTCGTTTCCTTTCAAAATGTTCGCCGTCTCGGTAAATTGGAAATCATTCAAATCTCCCAGAACGACGACGTTCGCATCAGGATTAGCGGACACAACGTCTTTCACGAACCCGTTCACGACCGCTGCAATCTGATGGCGCTGAGCTTCGCTGGAGAGAACCGGCGGCTGGGTATTGCCGAATGGTCCTTGGTCCCCGGATTTCGAGTTAAAATGATTCGCGATGACGATCACTTTCTCGCCCTGGAATTCGAACTGTGCGGCCAGAGGCTTACGCGATGCGTTGAATGCCGAATTCAGCGGATCAATCCGGCCCGGATTCAGGGTTAACTGATCCTTTGCCGCATCATACGCAACCGATTCCGTCGGCGACCCCTTATTGCCTTTTACACTGTCCGATAACTGGACACGATCGGCGTTATAGAGGAATCCGACCCGAATGTTCGCTCCCGGCGCTCCCCCATCGTTATTATTCACCGGATCAATATCGGTAAAGCCGTACGTGGGTCCTCCCGCTGCCTTGATGGCGTTAATCAAGGTCTGGTAGCTTTGATCTGCCGCGGTAGTTCCGTTGTTCAGCTCTCCGTTGTTATCCTGTACTTCTACAAGGCCGATAATATCCGGAGACTTGATGTTGTTTACGATCGACTCCGCCAGCTTGTTGATTTTGGTGGAGCTTACGCCCGGATAAAAATTTTCAATATTATACGTCGCTACTCTGAGCTGTCCGTCATTCACGTCGATAGTGGATACCTCTTGCTTAAAAGAGCTGCTGTGGATTGCAGGCAACTCGCCTTTAGCCGGAATCACCTTGAAATTGCCACTGTTATAACCGATTACACCGATCACATCATCGGCAAACGTATCGCCGGTGCTTACTTCCTGCCCCGGATTGCCGTAAGCAATGATAAGACGCTGCGGGTTGAAATTGCCTTGTTCTTTCAGAACGAGACCTCCAGCAGGCGTAATGACATCCGCGGTATCATTCTCGACCCGGGTCGCAATGTTGTAGGTTCCGCTGCTTGTCCAATACGGACTAATGATCGTTGGCTGCGGAAGTCTGACCAGCATGCCCTCCAGAGATTCGTAGAAGTCGATGGCATCTTCGCCCGGATCGAACGTTGTCATGCTGTCATTATCGATAATGGCGGCAGGAATCGGGCGCCCGCCTTTACCTAAGGTAACCGGTTCGGGCAGCTGCTGAGCCTGATCAAGCTTCTTGATGGATTGCAGCTCGATTTGGGTGGAGGTCAAGTTGCTGGAGCTTCCCTCGTTAAACTCGGCCACTTTTCCGGTTACGCTCACCAGATCTCCGATTTGAGGCCGGCTTGGATCCGTGGAATACACAAAAATCGCATCCGAGGTATTCGGATTGGAATCCGGCTTCGGATCCTGGATATAGAATCCCTTGATATTGCCGTTAGAGAACGTATAACCATATTGGGTTACAACACCTTCAATATCGGTTACCGTCTGTCCTGTATACGGCGAAGTATGGTCCTCGCCTTGAATATCCGCGATGCGCGGCTGCTGAGTAGCTTTATAAGCAAATTCATATACCTTGCTCACATCTGCACCCGAGACAACAACCGCTTTGATGGTCGTGTCACGGTCTATTTGAATCGGCGAGCTGTACTGTGTACTAGCTTGCGTCGGGTCTGACCCATCGAGCGTATAATAAATGCTCGCCCCTTGCGTAGGGCTGGACAGCGTCACCGTTCCCCCGATGATGATCGGTCCCGCACCCGGACTGGCAATCACGGAGAACATCTCCTCGATTAAGGCATGCTCGCCGAGAGGGATCAGCTCATAGATGTTGCCGAACTGCTTGACCACGCCCGTGACGCGGCTGAAGGTTTTCACCGTCTTCAGCTTGGACAACCCGGAATAGATGATGAATTCATGCCCGCCTTGCTCAGCCGTGTATTCGCCAGGTCTATTTTCGGATTTGATAGTCACATCATCCAGGTAGACTAGTCTTGCCTCATAAGTCTCTCCTGCAGCTTCGGATAGATCTGCTCCGGTGATTGGGAGAGCTTGTGGTACTCCGACTTGGTTCCCTGTCACATCTTGTGGCAGCAAAGCGTGTGGTTTAATCTCCTGAAGATTGTTATAAATCTCCATTACGCCGGCCACGCTCACCCGATCGCCAACGCTGGCATTAAGCGGGTAGTCATAGAGCACGATACCGGCTGTATCATCTTGTATATAGGTTTCTCTGCCTTCGATATGCGTAATGACGCCTTCCGTCCAGACATGCTCGCCTTTTGCCTTGGTGCGGGCCTCAGCGACGGACGTTTGCGTTAAAATATCGTATTGGAAGGAGGAGATCGGTCCATCCGGTAAGCCATCTTGGACTGCATAGGCATCCACTCGTGTAGGCTCGTTGATCTTGATCGGGCCATTGACGAGCTGGAAGCCGGATCCGTTTCCTCCGGACAGGTATACATCCGCATAAACGGAAGCACCCACCGTAGGCGGATTCAGCGTGATTTCCGTTCCGGCAGGCCAGGCATTAGGTTCCGGATTGGCTGTTACTGGTCCTAAACCCGTACTAGGAGCGACCGGTGTCTTCGGGCTCGCGCTATTCCGGGGCTCCGGCTTGGTAACGGTGAAATCGGAAACATTGTTATCCGTGTCGCGGCCGCGGTCATTTTGACCAACGGTCAATTCATTGCGAATCGCAGCCGTACTGCTGGATAGAGCTGCTGTCGGTCTCGTCTCAGATTCTGATGCCGATCCATAGCCAATGAGGTCGATACGATCGCCCGCGGCGTTTACCAGATCTACTTTGCCGTTAGAGCCGCTTAAGTTCAGTGTTCCTGCAACATCAGCTGTCGGCAAAGTAGCACCTACCGAGCCACTACTCTGTTGTTGGATTAAATAATAAGAATAAGGCTCTATAATACCAGTTAAAGAGGTCGTGCCGTTAAAACTGCCTGCTGCGCTTGCATAACGTACCTTCCAGCCTGTAAGGTCAACCGGACTGCCCGTCGGATTGAACAATTCGATAAAATCATGCGTATACACTGCCCCGCCATTCCCGCCGCCGCCATACACTTGGCTGATTACAACCTGATCATGTTGGGGAGCAGCCTCCGCCACCTTCACGGGACTGAAAGGAACGATGAGACTCAGAAGCATTACAATAGCCATAAACATACTTAGCTGCTTTTGGCACCTATGTAATCGAATGCGCATTCAGGTTTTCACTCCTCTATTCTATTAAATTCTGTAGCCTTATTTACTATATATACCAGAGATGTTTTGGGAGTTCTAACCTAAAGTATGCTAAATGTAAAAAAACCTCCAATAGACCTAACCCTAAGTGGGCATAGGCATATCAGAGGTTCTAGATGTCTTACATCGACTTGCGCAATCCGTTACCGTTTACCTGAATCGAACGGCTCCCCTACGGCTTTCGGCGCATTCGAGGATTTGGAGAAAATCACGAGTGCGATCAGCGTGACAACATAAGGGAAAATCTTGAGAATGACCGGCGGGATCACCGCCAATGACGGGATCACCTGCGATACGTTGGCTACCGTCGTGGCAAATCCGAAGAACAAGGTGGCCAGCAGGATGCCGAGCGGCTTCCATTGTCCGAAGATGAGGGACGCCAGCGCCAGGAACCCTAGTCCTGCTACGTTCCCCGTAAATTCACCGGAATACGTCAACAGAATGACAGCCCCCCCAAGTCCGGAAAAAGCACCCGAGATCATGACACCGACATACCGCATGGACTGTACCTTAATACCTGCTGCTTCCGCTGCGTGCGGATGCTCGCCGCAGGACCGGAGTCGCAGACCGAACGGCGTTCTGTACAATATTAGTGCGCTGAGCACTAACACTAATAGAACAAGCCAAGTTGTTGCATAGGTTTTGGTAAAAAACAAATCCCCAATAACCGGTATCTTAGACAGCACAGGCACATCAAACGGTGCAAAACCATTCGTGATGCTGATCTTGCCGCTACCCGTAATGTTACGGGCAAGGAAAATCGTCAGGGCACCCGCGATCATATTGATCGCCGTACCGCTTATAATCTGGTTGGCACTGAGGTTGATACTGGCAAAGGCATGTAATAGCGAGAATAGTGCACTCGCTGCCGCTGCTGCCAATAATCCTACCCAAAGTACCCACGATTGGCCGGGCCATTGGGCCTGCATTTTGAATATGACAAAGGCTCCGATGAAAGAACCAACAATCATCAAGCCGTCAAGGCCGATATTGACGACCCCGCTTCGTTCACTGAACAGCGCGCCCAAGGCGGTAATCAAAAGCGGGATCGTGTAAGCGATGGCATACGGAAAAATCTGTTCAATCGTTGTCCACATATGTCCTTACTCCCCCTGCTTTTTATTAGCCGCGCGGCGCAGCTTCATTTTACGGTATAGTCGTTCGATCAAGATGCTGGTTGCCGCAAAATAGATAATGATGGCGATAATCGAATCGGCGATTTCCGGCGGAATCTCCGTCATGGCATTCATAAACCCTCTGCCCGAATAGAGAATTCCGAAGAACAAGGCCGACACCAATACACCGATAGGTGCATTGATTCCGAGCAGAGCTACGGCAATCCCGTCAAATCCCTGGCTCGGCAGAATGCCGATCTGCATGCTGGAGGCATTCCCCGTATACTGTGCAACACCCGCGAGGCCCGCGAGACCGCCGGAGATGAACATGGACAGCACGATGCTGCGTTTGACAGCGATACCCGCATATTCGGAAGCGTGCCGGTTGAATCCGACCGCCTTCAATTCATACCCGAGCGTTGTTTTGTTAATAAGGAAAGCGACGACCAGAACAGCAATAACCGCGATAAAAAAGCCCAGATTGACATAAGAACCTTGGAACATATCGCTTAGCCACTGCTGATGCAGCATAGCTTCCGGCGGAAGCTGACGCGATTCCGTCTCCAGGCTCGCCCCTTTGAAGTAACCCGGAATGACATAATAAACGGTCCAGTAGGCCGTCCAGTTCATCATGATCGTGGATACGACCTCGTGCACATTATATTTAGCCTTCAGGAAACCTGGGACAACCGCCCATAGCGCACCGCCGATAAACCCGACCAGTACCATGACTAACAGGAGCAGAGCCCGCGGCAGGTCCAGCGAGAGGCCGACAGCCGTCGCGCAAAATCCACCGAACAGCATCTGGCCTGCAGCACCGATATTAAACAGTCCAGTGCGGAAGGCAAAAGCCACGGACAGACCGGTTAAAATAAGCGGAGTCGCCGTCGCCAGCGTATTTCCGATCCGCTCCGGGTTTTTGAGTCCACCCTGGATGAGATACTTATACCCTTCTACCGGATTATGTCCGGTCAGCGCCATAAGCAGTGCCCCCGCAATGAGTCCGAACAGGACGGCAAGCAACGATTTTACGCTGTTATTCATGTGGTGCCTCCTCTTTTTGATACCCGGCCATCATCAGTCCGAGCTCTCTTTCGTTCGTTTCGGAGGTTTTAACGATACCTACCAGTTCACCGTTGTTGATAACGGCAATGCGGTCCGACAGATTCAGCACTTCATCAAGCTCCAGGGAAACCAGCAGAACGGCTTTCCCCTTGTCGCGCTGTTCGATCAGACGCCGGTGAATATATTCAATCGAGCCTACGTCAAGGCCCCGAGTCGGCTGGACAGCAATAAGCAGATCCGGATCGCGCTCTACCTCGCGGCCGATGATCGCTTTTTGTTGGTTACCGCCGGACATCGAACGCACGATCGACCGGCCGCCCGTTCCGGAACGCACATCAAAACTCTGAATGATATGCTCCGCATGCTTGCGGATCGCTGCTGGCTGCAGCAGCCCGTTCTTGGAATACGGTGGGCGGTTATACACCTCGAGGATCAAATTCTCTTCAATCGTATAATCCAGTACGAGGCCCCTCTTTTGGCGGTCCTCTGGAATGTGGCCGATTCCGCTTTCATTTCGTTGACGGACAGATAGACCGTTGAGCGTTTTTCCATTCAAGCTCACCGTTCCGCTCTCCGCCTGCCGAAGTCCGGTAATGGCTTCTATCAGTTCCGATTGACCGTTACCATCCACGCCTGCAATGCCCACAATCTCCCCGGCATGCAGGTCCAGACTAAAGCCTTTGAGCGCATCAACTTTCTTGCTGTTCTTTACCATAAGCGATTTGATCTCCAGAACGGTTTTACCCGGATGGCTCTCTTGCTTGTCCACCTTAAAGGATACGCTGCGGCCCACCATCATTTCGGCCATTGCCTCGCGGCTCGTGTCTGCCACTTCTACGGTGCCAATCGTCTTGCCGCGGCGGATGACGGTGCAGCGGTCCGCAACCGCTTTAATTTCTTTCAATTTGTGGGTGATCAGAATGATCGATTTGCCTTCATTGACCAGGTTTTTCATAATGCCCTGCAGATCTTCGATTTCCTGAGGGGTCAGCACGGCGGTCGGCTCGTCAAAAATGAGCACTTCCGCGTCTCGGTACAGCATTTTGAGAATTTCCACTCTCTGCTGCATCCCGACCGAAATATCCTCGATTTTGGCATACGGGTCTACATTGAGGCCGTATCGCTTGGACAGCTCCTCGACCCGTTTGGCAGCCGATCTCACGTCCAAGCCGAAGAAGTACTTGCGCGTCTCGCTGCCCAGAATAATATTCTCGGTCACGGTAAACGGCTCGACCAATTTAAAATGCTGATGCACCATCCCGATTCCGAGTTTGTTCGCGACGTTCGGATTCGAGATCCGCACGTCCTTGCCGTTGACTTTGATTACGCCACGGTCAGGCTGATACATGCCAAACAGGATGCTCATCAGGGTGGACTTGCCCGCCCCGTTCTCACCGAGCAGCGCATGAATCTCGCCTTTTTTCAACCTAATCGTGATATCGTCATTGGCCACGATCCCCGGAAATTCCTTGCGGATGCCCACCATCTCGACAACATAGTCCATGGTTTTGGGTCCTCTCCTTCTTTTTTGTTAAATATCTTCCTGTGCATAACTGCTTTTAAAAAAAACGCGGATCGACTCACTTCCAAACAGCCAGAACGCAGTTACATAGATCGATTTCTACATTCAATATCAGGATGCAATCGCTTGCGCCGGTGATACGGTCTGATACCTAAAATAGCCCCACAAAGTGGAGCCTATGCTTCGATGCTTGTTCCAAATACTTTGCGGGGGCCCCAAAACATATAAATGCGATTACAGAATTGCTTACGCTTCGCTGAAATAACTTATAAATTCTGATACCTTAAAAAAAGACGGAGGGAATCCGTCTTTTTTCATGCGGTATCGCTGCTTTTCAAGTAAGTCTATCCACGCTTCTGTAGATGACCTTGGTGTCTTGGATTACTTAATCAAATCGCCTTGCTCTGCCGTAACTTTAATTTCGCCGGCTTTGATCTTGCCAAACACTTCGTCCACTTGCTTGAGGACGTCATCGCTCAGGTTCGGATTCTTCTCAGGAAGGCCGACGCCGTCATTGGTCGCATCCAGCGTAAGCGTTTGTCCGCCTGGGAATTTACCTTCCATTTCAGCTTTGATCATATCGTAAGCCGCATGGTCGATTTTCTTCACGGCCGAAGTCAGGACAACGGATTTGTCGCCTTCGTAAACGCCATCTTGATACTGGTCAACGTCTACGCCAACGATCCATACTTCAGATCCATTCTGTACGCGAGTCTTCGCTTCGTTAATCGCACCAACGCCAACGCCGCCTGCTGCTGCGAAGATCACGTTTACGCCACGGTCATACATTTGAGCCGCCAATTGGCTGCCTGCTGCAACATCATCAAAGGATCCTTGGTAAACAACGTTTTCTTTGTTAATTACCAGTTTCGTACCGAGATTCTCGTTGGCGTAAGCTACACCCTGCTGGAAGCCCCAGTTGAACTTCTGTACAGGAGGGATTTCCATTCCGCCGATAAATCCAGCTTGTCCATCCTTCACATGAAGCGCAGTCGCTACGCCAGCCAGGAAACCGGACTCTTGCTCAGCGAAGAAGATGGATACGGTATTTTCCTTAACTACCGGATTGCTGTCGCCGGAATGAGGTGTTCCATCGATAATCACGAATTTAGCATCTGTATACTTGTCCTGTGCTTTGAACACGGCTGTTTCAAATTTGAAGCCTGGAGTTACAATGAACTTAAATCCGGCATCGTACAGGTTTCCGATCTCTTTCGAGTAGTCGGCTTCTGTCGTTCCGGCCGGCTTCAGGTATTTATACTCCATTTTGAAGTCCTTATTGGCCTTCTCGATACCTTCGTACGTTCCTTGGTTAAACGACTTGTCATCGATGGTTCCCGCGTCCGTAACCATCCCTACCTTGAAGTTTGCCTTAGGTGCATCGCCGCCTGCGCCGCCGCTTGGTTCTGACGCTGGTTTGTCGCCGCAACCTGCCAGCATTGTGACAGATAACGCCAAACTGATTAAAGATATGACCCCTTTTTTCATTAAGGATAACCCTCCTAGGTATATATGCCCGAATACTAGATTCGTGCTATTTACAATATATTAATAAAACAGACCCTTTTCAACATAAATTTGGGTGAATCTGTCAAGCTGCATCTGTGTCGCGGTGAAACGTTTAAGACATGTTTTATTCCAATTCTAGTAGAGATAGGAAGCCGTAGTTAACGCGGTGTTGATATCACGGTTTTTATAGATAACACGGGGGGTTACAATTGGTGTGGTACGCAAACTTGCAAGTGCTCAGACCCTGCAATTTGGAAAAAAATAATAGCCCCTTATGAAAGAAAGCACCTCGGCAAGGTGCTTACAAACATGCTGTTCATTTCAATGAAAGTTTTGAATGAATATTCACTTGCGGCGGGGCTTCATCATGCGATTATACGTAATCAATCCGGCAATAATCATGGCGACTACGCCCAAGCTGCTTGCCGACTCCGGCGTCATGCCAAATACCCCCGCCAAATTCGTAACCAAACTGTTCGTAAGCAGCGCCACCGCAATCAGCATAATCGGACGCCACACGCTATACCTTCTCATTCTCGCAACACCCCCAGCCCAGATTTACAGCAATATAATCCCAAATGACTAAAATCGCTTAATCTATTAGAAACATTATACCATGAATAAGTATGCGTTTACATTGTTCTCAACTTTCTCAGCATGAAATTTCCAGATAGCCCTTGATGTAGTTTGGGAGACCAACAATCCTTTGCGACTTTGAATCTAATTACCGGTTTTCTTCTTCCTTCATTATATTAAACGTGTTCATAAGCATCGTTATGCGCCACATATTTCCCATGTGATCATCAAGACCGATTCGAAAGCAAAAGCCACGGGCTACAGCGTGGAAATAACGCTGCCTCCATGGCTTTTTTTACGAAACATAAGTTATCATGCATCATGCTCGGCAGAGTTTGCCATAAAATGCCCTTATCCTAAGTCAACTTCTCGGAAATCAGGCCATTATGCCATCGGAACCTGAGCTCGTGCTGGAAATAACTCATCAGTCCTTTTTATTGTACTCGAATGAAATCTTAACGGGATCCGACATTCCTTCCATAGACAGATAGGCGTCGCAAGTTCCCTTTAAATTGCCGGTAAGCTTGATCATGAATTCGAAACTTCCCGTTTCTGTACTGGTCGTCTGGCCTTCGTAGCGAACTTTCCCTTTCGAATCGAGTATTTTCAAATTCACTTGGGACTGGCTGCCGTTCACGACCAGACCGTCGATTGTCAATTTCTTCGCAGCGGCATCCACCACGGCTCTTGCGCCGTCGATACCCGTCTCACCTCCTGCCTGATCATCCGTACCGAGAACTTCGATTTCATCAAGGAAGACCCAGACGTTGACCGGGAATTCGACTTTAACGTAGCGGGCAGACACTTTGTCGGCTCCCGCTTTCCCCGGCACGCCGTCTGTTATCCCGCTCCAGCTCACGAACTCGGCCGAGGCAGCATCATGTGCCGGTGGGGGAGAAACGGTTGCCAGCGTGCTCCAGGATTCGCCGTCAGATGAAACGGAAAAAGTGACGTTCGGAGGGAAATAGATGCCGGGTCCTTTATCCTGAAGAAAATGGGCTCTAATTGCCCCGATCGATTTGTTGCCGCCCAAATCAAATGTGATGGTGCGGCTTCGTTCGTCAGGGTAGTCGCTTCCCGCATGGGCCTGCCACTGCTCGGTGCGGTAATCCGTCCCGCCGAATCGGCCGTCCGTAAGTTCGTTCCCGGAATCGGGATAGTTGCTGTTAGGCTGCTGTGAAATTGTATAGCTTTTGCCAAGAACCAGATTGCTGAGTCCCCCTCCGTCAGACCAGGTTTGAATGAGAACTTGGGCGTAGGAATCAAGCACCGATGCGGCCGAGGCCGAAATCAACCCTTGCGCTTGGACGGCCGGGTCGTGAATGTGCGCGAGAAAATCCTGCATATACGTTACGGCATCCTTCGGCTTGTTTTCGTCCAGAAGACGCTTGATGATTTGCAATCGATACGACAACTCTGTGCCAAAATCGGGCTTGATTTCGTTCGATGCGACATAACGCTGTACAACCTCCGTCATCGTCTCCGGCGCCGGGCTGCTATCAATGGCGTACGTTCCGTTCAAATACTGGTACAGCCAGTCATACATTAAACGCAAACTTGGATCCTTGCTTACCCCTAAGTTGTATACTGCATTATTGCCTTGATAGTGAGCTCTGAAGCCATTTTGCATCAGACCGGATCTGACGCCGCTGTCCAAGTATTCGACAAAACGCTGACGAAGTACGGGATCTGTCAGCATTCCGTCATCAAATTCAACCTCGTTCCCCATTCCGTACCGCTTTGCAGTATCTGTAGCATCGTCCAGACGGTCGGAATCCATTCCGCCGAAGAAATAGTTAGGCTGAAGCGCCGCGGCATCGAACCCTGCGTCTTTCCACATAAACATTTTGTAAGCATATGAGTGTGGAATCCAGAAAACCTTCATGTTCATGGCGTGCACTTTATCCGACACCATGCGAGCTATGTCCGGTCCTGATTCGGATATGTCGATTTGTTCCGGCATCCAGTACATGCCGACAAGCTCAAGATTAGAGTAGTTGGCAGCCTGCCATCTTTGCTGGGTCTGGTCCAGCCACCACTGTACTGCTTTTCCTCTGTTTTCAGACGCTTTTTCTTTGCCTACGACGGAGTCGTTGAAATTTAAGGAACCGCTACCGTCAATGTCGCCAAAATCTGTTAAGGATTCCCCTGGATTCGGAATCATTAACACAACCTTGACTTGATGATCGGGCTGTTTCAGCTTGGCCCCAACTTCCTTGGCGGCCTCATTCAACTGCTGCATATCGCCCGTGGCTGCAAATGTTTTATCCAAATACCATTTCCAATCGTCCAGGTTCGTTTGTCCCTGACCGAAATCGCGACCAGCAGGCGAAGCAATCCCGAGATATAGAACGCCGTCATAAAGCCAATCGACCGGCTCGCCGTCTTTATTTACATAGCTGATATTAGGGATAATCCGTTCCTTCTTCCAATCGCCCAAACCATTCGCGTATTGCCCGTTATACAGCAAATTCAGATTCCGGATCCCGGCCGTAGCTTCCCCCGGCTCCAAAAAACGAGGCTGCTCGGCAGGAACCTTTACCGCCCCTTCAATCTTGCCGTCCATACCCATAATTTCGATTTCGTCAATGTATTCCCACTGTGTAGGATGCATATAAAAGATTACCTTCACATAACGGGCATAAGCCAACTTGCCATCCGTATTCCCGCCTTTGATTCCATCCCGGCTGCCATCCCATTCAAAAGTCTCCTGTCTAGGCGGTCCTGCTCCCCATAGCAGCTGCGTAGCGTTATGAGAAAGCAGCCCCCAATTTTCCTTATCGTCAGAGACATACATCGATACCGACAGCGGCACGAGGATCGAGTTCGTCGGATAATCCTGGAGAAAACGAGCGGTTATCTTCCCGACTGACTTTTCCTCCCCCAGATCAAATACGATTTCGCGCGCTTTTCCGCGCTGATGTCCTACCCATGCCGGGTCGTTCATATCCAATGCGCCGTATTTTCCGTCCGTAAGCTTGTATCCGTCATCGGGATGCGAAGCTTCCGGAGCTTCAGACCATTCATACGGGAGGCCGGCCGCAAGATTGCGGAATTGCGTCTCCTCTACTTCCGAAGATGCTGCTGCTTGATTCTCGTCTCTTGCTAGTGGTGCCTGTTCCACTTCCGGTTCACCAGCTTTCGTCGGTTGATCTAGTTCGACCTGTGGATTACCTGAATCATTCCCTGCTTCCATCTGGTCTGCATCTACCGCCTGCAGGACAGTCACATCGGGAACAGGCGATTTCGCCTGAACCGCAGAGAGCGGTGCCAGTAGTAATACGGCTGCCATTAATCCGGATACCCATTTTTTATTCAAATTCATCAAGGCCAGCTCCTTTTTCTTATTCTCAAGTACAGAAATATCAAAGATTCTAAACTCTTATTTCTGTTCCGGGTGAACGCTAAATTTGGATCCCCCCTTTCGCGAAATCTGATATAAGCAAGCAGCAGCGTGTACAAGATCGGCTTCCTCCGAAAGAGGAAGCCGTCTTCACCACGTCGTGATTTTGATCTATTTCGCCTTTGCCGCCAGGAACTCATCGATTTGCTTTTGCAGCTCCTGCTGAATTTTTTGGAGGGCAGGGCCGGCTTCCGCTTCGAATTTCTTCAATGTCTCCTCCGGATCGATAACCCCGTTGAACAGCGCATTATAGTATTGTCCATCGACCGTATTGTACTGGCTGACTTCGTTCTGGACCGGAGTGCTGTCGAATTCGAAGCCGGCCAAAATATCAGTGGTGAACATGTCGGCATCGCGAAGCACGGCATCCAATTCATCATTCTTCGGATCGCCACCCACAACAGTGCGCTCATCGACCGGATTCCATAACCAGACATATCCGAATGCAGAGTAACCGGATGTATCCAGGCTTTTCAATTTGTCCTCTCCTGCCGCTTCCCAATGCTTCCCTTCAATTCCGTAAGAGAGCAGGTCGTAGTTTTCCTTCTCATTCGCCCAGTTCAGGAACATAATCGCCCGCTCCTTGTTTTTGCTTACCTTCGGAACAGCCAGGAAATTCCACTGCTTAAAATTGGTGAAATTCGCGCCTTTTTCCGGGTTGAAGAAGGTGACCGTTTCCAGCTCGCCGCCCGGTACATTGTTCTTAATCGTATTCTTGAGGGAATCTCCGATACCGAACGCGCCGTTTGTGACGATGGCTACTTTGCCTGCTGAGATCGGCTGGTGAAAATCTTTCGTCGTCAAAATGTCCTTGAAAATCAGTCCGTCTTTAAACCATTTGTGCGTGTTCGCCAGCCACGTTCCGATCGGCTCCCGATCCTCCAGCAAATTGTATACTTTCCCGTCGTTGTTCTTATAGTAGAGCATCAAGCTGTTGCCGAGCGCGTGGGTCGGCCTGACATGAGTCTCGTAATCGTTCAGCGCATGATGGCCGACGAATGAATACGTGTAGGAGCCTGCGGTCATCGGGATAATGTCTTTTTCCTGCTCCTTCACCTTGTAAGCAAATGCGATCAGGTCATCATACGTCTTGATTGGCGGTACGCCCAGCTTCTCGCGAATGTCTTTGCGCACCATGTAAGAATTGCCGGACATGTAGCTGAGGCCGAGCGGTACGGCCATAATTTTGCCGCCGTACTTGTTGTAGTCCCACATTTGCTGCGGTCGTTTGTCTAGCACCGTTTGGCCGTACTGGGCCAACAGGTCATCCAGCGGTTCATAGAATCCGTTTGCGATCATCTGGTTGATGTGCAGCCATGGCGCATCGAAGATGAGATCGATGTTTTCGCCGGAAGCAAGCGTCACCTGTGTCTTTTGCGCCAGATCGGACCAGGGCACGAACACGACGTCGAGCTTCACATTGATCGTATCCTTCATTCGCTTTTCTGCTTCGGCGATGACTAAATCCATATCCGACGGCCGGTCGCCGGGAATCATGATTTTCAGTGTCACCTCCTTAAGTTTGGTTTCACTGATGGCGCTATCTCCGGTATGACCAGGCGGTTCGGGCGTCTTCACTTCCCCTTCGTTCTTGCCCGAACAACCTGCAATCGCGAAGATTACGATCAGTAACGCGAGCACGATGGGCAATCGTTTTTTCATGGTTCATTCCCCCTGTTTCAAATATAGAGAATATAGGCGGATGGGCCGGCCGAAACCGGCAGCGCTCGAAGGCTCGAACCGGTCAAACGCGCATTCCGCTTGTCGTTCTACCCTTTTACCGATCCGAGCGTCAAGCCTTTAATAAAGAAACGCTGGATGAAGGGATACACGAACACGATCGGGCCAATGGTAACGCAGACGATCGCCAGCTGCATCCCATAGGTCGGCACGACGACGTTGTACTGCGTTTGGCTCCCGCTCACATAAGCCATAACATTCAAATTGGACATAAGCTGGCGTATCATCATCTGCAGCGGCAGCATTTTGTAATTGTCGATGAACAACAATGACAAATACCAGTCGTTCCAATATTGCAATGCGTAGAACAGGCTCACCGTGGCGATTACAGGCAGCGAAATCGGCCAGATGATTCGAAAGAAAATAAAGATATCATTGGCTCCGTCCACAGTCGCAGCTTCATTCAGTTCATACGGCAGCGTCCGGTAGTAGGAGACAAGAATGAAGGCATAGAACGGATTAAGCAGATAGGGCAAAATGAGCGCCCACACCGAGTCTTTCAGGTGCAGCCAGTTGGCAATCAGCATGTAGAAGCCGACCAGCCCTGCACCGAACAGCATCGTCAGGAATGTCAAAAACGATAAAATGTTGCGGTACTTCACTTTCCGGTGGCTCAGCGTGTACGCATAGGCAGCTGTCAAAAGGACGCCCAGCGCCGTGCCGGCGATCGTCACGATAATCGTCATGCCGTAGCTTAGAAATACCTGCTTGCCGGAGAGCAGAAATTTGTACGCATGGAGGCTGAATTTGCTCGGCAGCAACTGGTACCCCGCCGTCTGCAGAAGCGATTCATCAGCGAACGAGTTGATGAACACAATCCAGAACGGAATGAAGCAAAACAGCGCAAACGCGCCCAGCACCGCGTACATCAGAATAAGAAACAACCGTTCTCTCATGTCGATCACACCTTACATTGTCCGGCGAAAAGGCTGCATGGACCGGGCCATTGCCCGTTTCGCCGAACCCTTTTAGAATAGTCTTGAATCCGCGTCCACCTTGCGCGCGATCGCATTGAAGATCAGAATCGTGACGAGCCCCATGCAGGACTGGTACACGATGACGGCAGACGACATGCTGAAATTACCCAGCTGCCGCAGCGCGCGAAATGCATACGTATCGATGACATCTGTCGTCGGAAAGAGTACGCCGTTATCTCCGATGATCGCGTAAATCATGCCGAAATCGCCGTAGAAAATACGGCCAATGCCAAGCAGCGCCAATACCATCACGGTCGGCCGCATCAACGGCAGCGTTATGTACAGCATCTGCTGCATCCGGCTTGCGCCTTCAATTCGGGCGCTCTCGTAATATTCGGCGGAGATACCCGTAATGACGGCCAAAAAAATAATGGAGTTATATCCGGCCATCTTCCAGGCGCTAATCACGGTTAAGATATACGGCCATACGCCCGGCGACAAATACCAGTCCACTCCTTCGTAGCCAAGGGCGACAAGCGCGCGGTTAATCAGTCCCTCCGATGTGCTGAATAGCGTCAACGCCATCATGCTGACGACAAGCCATGAAATAAAATACGGTAAAAAAATAAACGATTGCGTGATTCGCTTGAACAGCCGGTTTCGGATTTCGTTCAGGAAGATCGCCAGCACGACCGCGCTGCCGAGGCCGGATAGAAGAAACAGCGCGTTCAGGAAAACGGTATTCAGCGTTACCCGCAGCCAGTCTTTCCCATTGAAGAAAAACTCGAAGTTTTTAAATCCGACCCATTCGCTCCCCCATATTCCATCCGATAGCCGGTAATTCTGGAAGGCGAGCAGATGCCCCAGCATGGGCATATACGCAAATACGACCAGAAACGCAATGCCGGGCAGCGCGAGCAAGTACAAATACCGGTTCCGCGACAGCTCGCGCACAAACGACCCGCCGAACCTTTTCCGTCGCTCCAAAAAGCGTTCCTCCTTTCTTGTGGGCTTGCAGGATTCGAACGGAGCCATCGTAGCATTCACGGCTGCGGCTTGCCTAGTTCTCATTAGCCGGATTCGGTTCTCGTGTGGCTAAATCGCGGGAGTTCGGCCAGTTGTTATTGTTCTGGCGAGTTCTCAATCGCCGCCCACCCGCCTGCTAATTGGCAGAGTTCCCGGCTTTCTGCCGCGTCGTCCGCTCCAGCCGCTCGCTTGCCTTGCTGTCGCGGTATTGGCTTGGCGTCATGCCGGTCGCTTTCTTAAATGCGGTGAAAAAGTGGCTTTTCGTCTGAAAACCGGACTGCTCTGCAATTTCGGTGATCTGCATGCTGGTCTGCTCCAGCAGCTCCTTAACCTTTCCGAGCCGCTCGTTCAAGATAAAATTCGATAGAGGCATGCCATATTGTTCGTGAAACAGCTGCCGGACATATTTGGCCGACAAAACGATATGGTCTGCGATATCGTCTACCGACAGCAGCGGGTCATGGGTATGATAGCGGACATACTCGATGATTTCCCCAATCAGCTTTTCCTTGCGATTGAAGCCCTTTTGGTCGCTAAGCTGCCGGATAATCCGCCCAGTCTCGTCCTTCAGCCATTCGCGGACCTCGGTAAGCGTGGCGAACTGCCTCAAGTGGCGCTCAATCCCTTCAACACTCTGAATAGACATCATTTTGCTGAACGACTTGACGATCGCAAACAGAAGCAGCTTCAGTTGGAATTGGCACTCGCTATACTTCATCGTCTGCAGGCGCGTGAACACCTCCTCCAGCATGGCCAGCACCTTCTCCTCTTTGCCGCTGCGAATCGTCTGGATCAAGCTTTCATGCACGGCGGAGTCGATCGGCGCTTGTAAATCGGCATACCGTTCAAAGTCTTGTTCAACGTAGATTTTGTCATCACCACTGACAAACTTGAATAATGTCAGCTCGTTCATATCGTCGTATACTTTGCGTAAATCATCATGCACGCGCCGCGCTGAGCTCTCGGCGATCGTCACATCCAGCTTTACGTGACGGGTGACTTGACGACTAAGCTCCTTCAGCTCTTTGGTCAAGCCGAGATCAGGGAGGGAGCTGGCTGTGCCAACCAGCACGACCAGATGGTCGGTCCCAAAATCGACCACCTCGATCGGCCGTTCAGGTGTACCCAGCAGCTCTTCTGCGATATTGCCGATTGCATACTTGAGCAGCTTGCGAGAGACGAAATCGTACCGCTCGGATATCTCATAATAGGAGTCGATCTTGATAACAGCTAGTCGAAGCCACTCATAGTCAAGCAGGCACGATTCGCGGACAATGGCCGCTCTGGCGCCGTCAGTCAGTCTGCCCTGCAGCAGCCATTGCCGTAAATATTCGGTCTTGATCAGCGGATAATGATCGCGAAGCATAACGACGCCCTGCTCAATGACACCGTAATCGTTCTCCCCCTTCACGCCCAGCTTCCGCTGCAGTTGATCCGCCAGCCGGCGGAATGGCCCGACGAAACGGCGCGAATTCCAATAGGCGACCAGAAGCAGCGCGATGAGCAGCAGCAGCGAGCAGGCGATGATGACGGTTTTGAACGCCCCTGCCTTTTCGCGAAATTGCTTCATTTCAGTGACAGATATAATAGTCCACTCCGACGATTCCATTCGGGCATAGTTGACGAACGCTGCCCCTCCCGCTCTGTTCATCTCGAATGAACCTTCCTTCAGCCCCGGTTGGATGTTATCGATGGTCTCCTCGAGCCGCTCATCCTGTTCCCCCAGAATCCATTTTCCTCGATCATCCACAATAGTAAGCAGCGTATCCGCTCTTTCACCGCTTGAGATCAAATGCTTCTGGAGCTCCTTCTTGTCGAACAGAACAACAAGATACCCATCGCGGTTTTTCTGCACTGGAGTCGAAGGAAGCTGAAGCGCCAAATACGATTTGTTTCCTATCTGGTGATCAAAATAGCGGAGAAAGGTCCCGGGAGTGCGCTCAATTCGCTGCAGCATCGGCTGATCGGCAAATTCCTCGAACGGAAGCAACCCAACTTTGGAGTCGATCACCTCACGTTTGCGAAAGCTGAATAAGTAAGCGGTTTCAATATAAGGTTCGTTAGATAAATATTTAGTCAATACCCCCATCGCGCTGGCATTCTGCAGCAGATCGTCGGCGGAAGCATACATCCAGTTTTGCACGGTACGGTCTTCGTACATGGTCAGACTGTACCATTTCAGCTTAGCCAGGATGTACTCGACCCGCTCCGCCATTTCGTTGATGCGGTCCTGATTAAACGTCCCCATCTGGGAATAAGCGTAGTGCGAAAATTGGTTGGCCAGAAACAACGAGAGCGGTATGATGGTGATTGCAAAAAAGATGCCGCTTATCACAAATATGCGCCAGGATGTCGATCTGAACATAGTATCCCCCAGTCCTCCTTCGTCAATGGCAGTTCTCTTATGACTGATATGTCCTATCATAATGCACCCCTTTTCTGTTTGCCTAGTTCTCATTTGTCCGTCAAGTTCTATTTCTCCGGATTCGCCTGCAGCATACGTCCACGATCTGCAATTAAGTGTAGGAATACGCAGTGGGACTGGCCCCAGGGAATGAGACAAATAAAAAACACCTTCAAGTAAATGCAACCATATCGTCAGATATGGAAACAATCTTGAAGGTGTTTTGTCCGTGGCAACAAGAGCAAGTTACTCCGTGGTAATCAAGATGAGGGCAATAAAGCTTAGATTAGCGACGTTCCAGTTTGAGAAGCCTTGGAACAGCTCAATGCAACGTAAGTGTTCTGCACCATTTCATCGCCCTGCGTTCGACCCGATTGTAAATGTCGTTCGCGCCAATTCAGTATATCCGTCGTCGGCGAGCAGTATGGCATCGTAAGTTCCGGCCGATAGGCTCAGGGAGTCGAAGCTGATCGTCCCGTTCGGCGGCTGCCCTTCGCTTGCATACTTCCAAACGATCGACGGATTGCCGATACCCGGAATTATGCCTTCCTGGTAAATGCCGATCCAATCCTTGCTGCCCGATGCGCTCGTATATGTTACGAGTATAGTCTCTTCTTGAGCATATGCCGGCTTATCCGTACATATCGTTGCTCCGTTCAACAAATCGGGGGTCGGAGCGAGCTGCGTGCGGAATGTGGAGACAATTGCACGATGATCGGATGGCCAAGGCGCAAGCACAATATCCGAATAGGGCCCGTTTTCGCCGACGATTTTGCTGTCCAGCGTAGTCGATGGTCCCGACGCATACACAAAATCGATGCGGTCATGTACTTCATTCGTGCCGATTTGTCCGTTTTCCCCCGGCGTCCACGTATTGGCAGGATGCTTAACCGGATTCGGGTGAATTTCACGGTATGAGTCGCGGAAATTTAACTGTTGCAGCTTCGCAGACACGGGCCATTGGATTGAAACGCCAAAATGATTGCTTTTTGTTGCATTCGTCCAATCGAGGTGGGACGGCACATTAAAATCGCCCGTAAGAAATACCGATAGTCCGCGGCTCGCAAGGTTCGGCAGCACTTCGAACCGACTCTTCATCTCCGCCATATGATATTTTTTTTCGTTGCTCAGCACATCATGTACAGATTTTCCGTCCCGTATGTCATAAGGCCCGTACGGATACGCAGACAGGTGCATGTTGCTCATCGCAACCACTTTGCCCGGCCTGACCTCAATGTAAACATACTCTCGCTGGTGCGCGTTGATAATGGGAAACCGGCTCATGATGTTATGGCCTTCGGCATAATAAAAACCGAGCTTTTGCGCAAGCGCGGCAAGATTGCCGCCTGGCTCCTGGATGCCGACGATATCGGCCCCGGCTGTCCGGATCGTCTCGGCGGTTTGATCGAAAGACACAACGCCTCCCCCAAGCCAAATGTTGAAGGTCATAACCGTCAGATCAACCGTTTCCTCATGCACCGCACTTGTAACGTTTGCTTTAGCTAATGCTGGAGTGCTAAACCCGGCCAGCAGCTTCACCGCTGCATTGCAAACAGCAACAACAACTGCAATACGGACCCGCTTGTGACGATGAAACAAGGCTTGGAGGGTGCATACCATCATACAACCAACCTCTTTTCCAATGATTTTTTGAACCATCAATTCAGGCGTGCATCTCAAAGCTGCAATATTGACGACACTTGATCTAGCCGAGCGTGATATGGGAGTGGGATGAGCAAATTGATAACGTATCGTATGAAATCAACGCTCATTCCGCCAGATCGGGCACCGTTTGCTTCACATAAGTACCCTTTACGAATTGATACATAAAGTCATAATTCGAACGCACGGTCGGATCGCTGCTTCTTGAGCTGTCCAGAAGGGAAGTATTGCCTTGATAATAAGCTTTGAAGGCACGGGTCATATATCCGTAATCGACGCCGCCATTCAAATATTCGATGAATCGCTTGCGCATCTCCTGATCGGTGTTCATCCGTTCATCCGTTTCAAATTCAACGCCGATCCCATACTGGCGGGCAAGCCCGGCCGCATCCTCGAGACGCGTCGCTTCTGTTTCGTTGAAGAAATGATTCGGCTGCAGAGCCACGGCGTCAAAGCCAAGCTGTTCCTTAGCGAAGCTGCCGTTTGCGTAAAAATGCGGAATCCAGAAAAACTTCTGCTTGTGATTGCTATGGACAAGATCGCTCGTATACCGGATCAACGGTTCATCAAATTGTTCCCCGAGCCACGCGCTTTCGGCGAGCCAGTACATGCCAGACAATTCGAGATTGGAGTAGCCCGCCGCTGACCATCTTTGTTTAACTTGATCCATATACCAGCTTACGGCTTTTTGTCTGTTATGGAGAGCCGCTTCCGCGCCTACCTGGTCGGGATTGAAGTTCTCCGAAATGCTGTCGCCGTCAACGTCGCCAAAATCCGTCGTAGCGGTGTCCGGGTTAGGAATCATCAGCACGACTTTCGTACGGTGCTTCGGATCGCCAAGTTTTTGACCGACTTCTGCAGTCGCATCGTTCAAATGCTTCATGTCGCCATCCGCGCCAAACGTGGTGTCCAAGTACCACTGCCAATCTTCAAACAAGGCCGTGCTGCCAAAGTTTCGTTCCCCGCCTGGGGTCAGCAAACCAAGGTAAAGGACGCCATCATAAAACCAATCGGTCGGTTCACCTTTCTGGTCGACATAACTAATGTACGGGATAATTTTATCTTTTGTCCAGATGCCTTCTCCGTTTGGATACCAGCCGTTGTACAGCAACACAAGATCGCGGATGCCGTTCGTATCTTTGCCTGGTTCCAAATAAGCCGGCTCTTCAGGCTTGATCCGAACCGCATGCTTTGCTTTGCCGTCCGTACCCCAAATTTCAATTTCATCGAGGAATGTCCACGTTTGCGTCGTAAACGTAATTTTTACATAACGCGCATATGCCGATGAAGCGTTCTTGTTCGGATGCGGCAATCCGTCCGCTGCTGCGTCCCATATATAGAACTGTTCGGTTGCCGGTCCCGGCTCCCACAATGGAATTTGTGTATTCCGATGTGCCAGCGTCCCCCAGTTTTGGCCATCATCGGAGACGTACATCGAAACCGTTACGGGATAAAATATTCCCGCATTGCTGTCCTGCATAAAATGCGCTTTGATGGCGTTAATGGATTTGAAATCCTGCAAATCGAACACCACTTCTCTTGTGATACCGCGAAGATGTCCCTGCCAGCCGGGGTTCACATATTCCAAAGGCTCGTATACCCCATCGGTCAACTCGTTTCCGGAGTCAGGGTAACTTTCATTCGGGGCCGCGGAGAACTGATAGCTGGATTCGGCCGCCAGATTCCTTGGTGTTTCTGTCTCTTCTTGGGCCAGTGCACTTGGAGTAAGGGTAAACAGCATGACGGCAATGATCGTGAGTATAAATCCATTTTTTTTCGTAAACATCAGATTACCTCCCTATAAATTCTGGACCCGACATTCAGAGCCGGAATACGGTGGGTGTATCCATCATGACATTCGATCAGCCGACGATGCCCGAGCGTTCGACTCCTTCGACGAAATGCTTCTGCAAGAACAAGTAGAAGATCATCAACGGAATGATCACCAGTACGGTGCCCGCATTCAACCGAATAGAGGTCAGCATATATTCGGGCGAGCTCGCAGCCAGCAAACCGGGCAAAGACGCAAGCTGCATCGACAGCACCTTTGTATCCGTCAAATACATCGAAACGTAGAATGAATCGTTATACTGCCAGACGAATGAGAACAACACGACGGTGATGATCGCCGGCATCGCGTTCGGCAGCATAACCCGATAGAAAGTTTTGAATATACCTGCGCCGTCCACGAGAGCGGCCTCCTCTAGTTCTCCGGGAAGCGAGCGGAAAAATTGCTTGAAAATATAAATGTAAAGCCCGTTTTTTAGCCCCGTCGCCGTAATGGACGACAAGACAAACGGCCAATGGGTATCAAGCAGGCTGACACCCGGTCTGCCGGTAAACAGCTCTACAAGCCCCAACGGATCGAAATACCGAAAATGCATGTACGTCGGAATCATAATCGTCTGCGGCGGGACGATGATCGTGAAGACAACGAGCATAAATAGGAGGCCTTGCCCAGGATACTTCAAGCGCGCGAAGCCGTAACCCGCCAGGGCGCAGGAAGCCGTCTGCAGGACGGCAGCCATGGCCGAGATGCCGATCGTATTGAGCAGCGCATCCATGTAATTCATTTTGTCTAGCACGAACGCCAGATTGTCGAGGGTGGCATGCTTCGGAAACCAAATGATCGTTTGATCGTAAATGTCTTCTTTTCCCCGAAGGGCAAGTGAAATTTTCAACAGGATCGGATACAGGATCACATAGCCGATGCCCATCACGAGGACTGTGCGGAACAATGCCCATGACCAAGCCTTGATTTTGCCGGCGGCTGTTACAAGCATGATGCCCCTCCTCCAAATATAGTGTAGCTGCGCAAGCTCCCTTCAAGCCGTTCAAGCTTCCACGCTGGCTAAAGCTCACAGCAGCTCCGATTCGGCAGCCAGCGCTATGAATCGTAATAAAACGCCCTGCGTGAAATGACGGCCGTGAACAAACCAAGCAGCAGCACGATGACACCGAAATAAATCCAGGACATTGCAGCGCTCAAGCCGAAATCAAACAGCTTGAACGACGTTTCTTTCAGCAGGCTGGCCATCCGGCTGTTTAGGAACGAGTCGATGATCGTATAGATCACGTTGGTCAGGATGAGCGGCGCCATCATCGGAAATGTTATTTTCCAGAAATTCTCGTACCCTGTGGCGCCCTCGATTCGCGATGCCTCATAGAGAGACGGGGGGATCGACTGTAGCCCTGCCAAAAAAATGAGAATTTGCACGCCGGACGAGCTGATGATGTCATAGATTCGATCGACTGCGTCTGCCAAATAATTGACGAGCCCCCGGTTCATGCCCATATCGTACAGGATGCCTTTCAGCTCGAAGCTGCCGAGACTGCTGAAGCCGCCCTCTGCGAGCGTCTGCCCGATCGCCTGTGACATGTAATCGGCCCAGCCCAGGCTGGAGATGACGCCGGTGGACACGATAACCGGCAGGAAGAAAATCATGCGCGCGAGCGACCGGCCCCTGAACCTCTGGTTCAGCACGGTGGCGATAAACAGGCTGAAAAAGATGATAAGCGGTACGTTCACAGCCATTCCGATGACCGACTCGGTCAGTATTCGGTTGAACGTCGCATGGACATAGAAAGCGTGCTTGTAGTTGTCCCAACCCAGATATTTAAGCTCAAGGCCGCTTTCCCCCAGCTTGAGCTCATGCAGGCTGAATTGAAAAGATTGGGCCAACGGGACAGCAAAGAGGAAAATGAATCCGATCAGCCACGGCAACGTAAACAGCATGCCCATCAGCGCCCTCTTGCGCTGAAGAGTGAAACGGACATGACGCATGTCACTTCCCTCCTATCCGATAGCTTAGCGCACCGACGGCATAGCCGCCCGGTGAAACCGGTTTGTCGTTGTAATTGACCGTAATTGCCGTGCCGTCCTCATACGTGGTCCGGTAGACTCCTTCAGACAGCTTCTCGTGCCGGGAGATTCGCAGGTGCCGGACCGGCTTCAGTGCCTCGTTCACTTCCTTGTAGGCTGCGGCTGCTTCCTCGACCCAGTCCCCATAGCCGGCCGCGTACAGTTCGCGGGCTGCGGGAGACTTCAGCTCGGACGGCATGCTGTACACCCAGCGATAGTAAACGTTTGAACCCGTCTCAATCGCCTTCAAAATATTTTTTCGGGCAGACTGGTCGTCCGCCTGGTTGAACGGCAGGCCGGCCAAATCCGCGTAACCGTGAAGAACAATCTGATAAAAAGGGACCGATTCGTTCTCCAGGTTAAATCCGCTCGAAGCCGCAGGCGCATTCACGATCGTCTGCGCATACGGCAGCAAATAAGCGTTACCGCCGCTCGCCATCAGATCCGGAAAGTCCGCAGACAGCTCGATCAGCTGAGATTCGACGATCGCTGCGCTCTGCTGCCGGTCTGCCGGCTTCTTCTGGTCGAAGTCGGAATAGAGCGTGTCGCCCAAATCCCGCAGCGACAGCCCGCCGATGCCGAGCGGCTTCACTGCCTTGGTGAAGCTGCGGATAACCGCAGGAAGCCGGACAGGAGACAGCGGGTAGTGGGAGAAGGACTCCCCATCGAGGATGAAGCTTGGCCTGTCGACACGGTACACGCTCGCAGTCTTCTGCGACATGTATTTGATCGCATCGCGTCCAGCGCGGAATCCGTGACCGTCCGTATAAACGTTCAGGAAGGCCGCGTCCGGATAGAACCTGACGCCCTGCCCGCGCAGCTTCTGCGCGAACTCGGTAAATGTCGCCCGTCCGCCAATCTCTTCACCAACCGCCACCCGCGACGGGTAACGATGTTGAGTCCCGCCGTTAAACCAACCCATATAACGCAGCTTGACGGCTGCCACCTGTTCCTTGCGCAAGGCGGCAAGCACCTCCAGCGCCTGATCGAGCGTCGTCAGCGGCGTGACCGCATCATACGGCACGCCCAGCATCGATTTGCGCGTTTCCATCCCGCCGACGAGCTCGAGCACGAACGGAGTGTCCGCCACAGGTTCCAGCCTCCGCAGCCGGTTATGTTCGGCTAGATAGTCGCGATACAAAGCTGCCATCCCGGAGTAGTCTGCCTTGTCATCCGCCAGAAATCCGTAACGAACAACGATGTCCCCTCCGTACGGCGTTTTCTGGTGAACCGGATTCGTACTTGTCGCCGAGTTTCCGGCGATGATCACCTTATCCCTGCTCGCTAGCGTGAATGACGGGGCGATATAGTTATAGCCGTTCAGCCTGCCGGCGATGTCAGCCTTGATGGATGCAATCGCGTCACCCTGCTCAATGATGCCAAGCCAAGCCGCGTCACCCGCCTTCATCCCAAATACGGGCAGTCGGACCGTCTCATGCTCCGCCAGCTTCTCATCCCTGGCGATCGCGCCGTCCTCTCCGTACACCGGAGCGAGATATGGTGGTTCGACGGTCCGCCCGTTGTTCAGCCGTATAAGCGCTCCTGACCCATCGGGGACGAGCATGTAACCGGACTGCAATGAATCGGCCGCCCCGAAAAACTCCAGCAGCGTTATGGTATGCAGCGGCATTGTCCCCGTTTTCTCAATCGCTCCTGCATCAATGCGGACGACAAACTGCTCCCCGTCGAGCCTGAATTCGACCGGAATCGAAAATCGCGGCCGTCCGGAGCCCGCTTCCGGCTCCAGACCATTCTCTTCATCGTCGTAAGCCAGATCCTCCTCCCCGTATCCGACCTGATCTAAAATGTCGATCACGGCAGACACCGCCAAACTGGGCAACTCCCGCCGCGTATACACATCGCGGTCTGCTTCATATTTGAACCGCTTTTTCATCTCGCTTACGGCCCGTTGTTCGTCCGACAATCGGCTGATAATCCGCTCCTCGAAACGACTCCCGGTCATCACTCGCGGTATAGACTCAATCCCGCGGACGACCTGGCCGACCGTATACGTCACCTTCACCCCGTTCTCGATCGGCTCCGTTTCGAACTGTCCAAGCGCGACACTGTCCGCATAGCTGTCGTACTCTTGCTCCTGGCCCGTATCCAGCAAGTAGGACAGGAAAAACAGGGATGCCAGCCGATCTTTATGCACTCCTGACGCGATTGGGTCCGATTCGCGGCTCGTGGGGTTGGAGTACCACAATCGGCCGCTTTCCTTGTGCCTGACGGCAAACGACGTCGTCTGCCGGTCCATGAACAGCGTCAGCCGGCCGTTTTCGGCCGCCTTCTCCATCCCATCCGGAACGGCGCCCTGATCCTGAATCCAGGGGAGCGCGGGCGCCGAAGCGGCTGCCGCCGTTCGGCTCGCCTCGAGCCGGGTTTCCGCTTCAGCAATTACGGCAGCCGGGTCGTCCGGCGCGGACAGCGAAGACAAGACAACGGCGGCCACAAGCGCAAGCGCCGAAACCCCGGCCGTGATGATAACGAACCGTCGCCAAAGCATGCTCATTCGCATCAAGCGCATCTCCCCTCATATCCGTAATGATAATTCCTGGTAGACCGTCAAAATAAAGACGACCAGTTGCTGAATCAAGCTAAACACCAATAGGGCCAAAAAAACGATGATGGCAATAACGACGACCGTCAAAACCATCGTCACGACAGTCTTTAGCGGCGTGTACTGATGCACCGTCAGCGTGGCCACGAACAGCAGACCGGCAAACCACAGCACGCCGATCGTGCCAAATAACGAGTAGAAGCTCAACTCCTGCAAGGTAATCATCCAGCCGAACGCCAGCTGCAGCGTGCTGGCCAGCAGCAACGGCAGCATGGCATAACCGCTCGCGATAACGATCTCCTTGAACGTCCCTTCTCCGTCCATAAGCGTCGTCAGCGACCAGTTGGCCACGCACCAGACCAGAAACGGTATAACAATGAAGGCGAATTCCTTCACACTGTTGATCCGTTCCCACTGCCCGCCCGAGACGAGATAGCCGGAGTAGAAGGCGCGCAGGACAAAGATGAAGCCGACTAGCGCGACGATAGTCAACGCGACCCAGAGCCTACCCTTCCCTTCATATTTCAATTCCCAGAACTGCTTGAACGGTCTGACGGTCGTAAGCAGCGCGGTGCGGACTGGCCCATACTCGTCATCCGATGATCGCTTTGGCGCGAATCGCTTGGCGAGGACTAAGACCGCGATGGTAGCGGCGAGGCAAGCAAACAGCCAGGCAAAGTTGTTCCACAGGAACGCTTTGCGGTAGCCGGCGAACGCCTTGGAAAAATACGGGCGCGAATCGCCGAACTTGAAACTCGCCATCGCCGCTTCGTAGTTCCCCTCCTCCAGTTGGGCCTTCCCTATGCCGATATGGGCAAGCTCAAGATTGCCGTTGAGCTTGCTCGCTTCGCGCCACAGCCTTGCCGCTTGCTCTTCCTTGCCATTGTAGTAAGCCGATGCCGCATCAAGCATAAGCGCGCCGTAGCGTGTCGGCTTGAACAACGTGAGCCTGTTCAGTGCGCGGTCGAGCACGAGAATGTCCCGTCCGAACCAGGCTACATCCGCCGGCCCGCGGAAATTGCCGACCTTATCGCCGATTTGGCCGAACTGGAACAGCAGATTCCCGTCATAATCGTAGGCAAATGTGCGGCCTCGCTTGGAGTCCAGTACCAGGTAGATCTGGTCGGCGTCAACATCGATGGAGATCAGCGTAGAGCTGCCACCGAAGCTGCCGGAACGCGTCGAGCGTAAATCTCCCATAACCGGAATCATGCCATCCTGCCTGAGAACGTCGATACCCGATGGATTGAGTCGCTTCACCATATCAATCGTAGTTCGGTTCTCCGTTGCCGTCGCATAGACGAATTGTTCGGCGTCGATAGCCAGATTGTTGAATTCGATCGGGACGTACAGCGCCATTTGCCGGCGCTGCGCATCGGTCGCGAGCTGCTTCCAGAACAGGTCTGCCGCGTTGAAGCGGACCGGATTTTTGCCGAAAAAGCCGCTGAAAACCCCATTCGCATCAAATTCTACGATGCCGTCGAACACACCCTGACTGACCGCGAACAGCCGCCCCGCAGAGTCGAGTGCCAGCTTTGTTGGCAAAAATTTAAAATCCGCGCGAAGCGTCTCGGACTCAGGCGGCCCTACGATACGCACGAGCTTCCCTTCCCCGTCCAGCTCGACGATCCGCCCATTCTGCGTGTCTGCCACGTGAATATGTTGCTCCTTGTCGACGAAGACGCCTTGCGGCTTATTGAACGCATCGGCCTTGCCTTCACGCTGGAAGGAATCGATAATCCGGACGAGCCGCCAATTTTCGTCCACCACGACAACGCGGTCGTTGCCCGTATCCGCGATATAGACGCGCCTGTCCGGCCCGACAAACAGATCCTCCGGATTATTGAAGGCCTCCGCATTCACAGTCGAGCCATAGATGACCTTATCCGGCATATACGGCAGCGGAGCCGGAACGGCCTCTCCGTCAGAGGAGTAATGATAGCCATAATAGGGAGCCGCATCGGCTAGCGGGGGCGATGCCAGAGCAAGGACAAGCATAACGAGAAGCGGCAGCCATATCCGATTCATTCCTTTTGTCCCCCCCTCTCAATCTTTCATACCGGATGTCGACATCGTTTGGATAACGTTGCTTTGCGAGATAATGAAGATCGCAATCGGCACTGAGATCATGAGCAGCGTTGCAGCCATCGAGGGTCCCGTGCGCACGATGCCGCCCGCCAATATTTGCCCGAGCGCATGGTCGAGTGTCTTGAGCTGTTCGCTGTAGATGTAGATTTTGCCAGTGCCGCCCGCGCCCCACAACCCTTGAAAGGAGAAAATGATGAGCGTCATCCAGGCCGGTTTGACGATCGGCATCACGACCCGCCATAAGATCCGATACTCGCTGCAGCCGTCGATGCGGGCTGCCTCGAGCAGCGCGTCCGGTACCATTTGCTCCATAAACTGCTTCATCAGGAACAGTCCGAGCGAAGAGCCGAGCGCCGGAATGATGACCGCCCAATAGCTGTCCAGCAGGCCGAGCCACGACATCGTCATGTAGTTGGGAATGGCCATCACATGCCCGGAAAACATGAGGGAAAGGACAACGATGGTAAAAAGCACGCCTCGCCCCCGGAAGCGGCGTTTGGCCAGCGGGTAAGCGGCCAAAGACGCCAGTATGACATGGCCCGCCGTGCCGACGACCGCAATAAAGACAGTGTTGAATATATAGCGCGTATATGGCACCCAGAATGAGGACAGCAAATAATATAATTCCGTAAAGTTTCGCAGCGTCGGATACCGGACGAAAAACCTCGGCGGGAACCGGAAGATCTCGTCGAGTGGCTTAAACGCGTTGCTGACGACAAACAGCAGCGGCAGCACCATAAAGGCGCCGACGAAAGCAAGCGCCAGAAACAGCAGAAGGTCGACGGCAAGCGAACGGTTCCATCTTCGATTACGTCGAATCCGTATCGTCGCCAACTTTATTCACCGACTTTCTTGAGCAGTCTTTGAACAAGCAAATTGGAGCCCAGCATCAAGGCGAACAGCACGGTCGCGATCGCCGATGCATAACCCATCTCGTACCGGATACCGCCATAATCGTCCAGATGGGTGACGATGGTGTGGCCTGCGTACTGCACGCTCGGAAACCCGGCGATCTGGGTCGAAACCTCGGCAATTGCGAATGAAGCTGTAATTTGGATAACCGCGCCGAACATAAGCTGCGGACGCATTGACGGGAGCGTGATATACCACAGCTCTTGCCAACGGTTACGGATGCCGTCGATCGCGCCGGCTTCGAATAGCGTTTTGTCCATCCCCTGCAGTCCTGCGATGAACGCCAGAAAACTTGTGCCCAAACTGAGCCAAAGCTGCACGATGATCAGAATCGGCAGGATGTAGTTGATGTCGGACAGCCACAATATGGGCTCCATAATGATACGGTTGCGCAGCAGGAAGGCGTTGACGAAGCCGTAGGAATCATTCGCAAACAGCAGCTTCCAGACGATAAAGGCGTTGCCCGACAAAGACGGGGCGTAGAACACAAGCGTGACGAAGGCGCGGATCTTCGGCGACACTTCGTTGATCAGCCAGGCTAGGACAAAACAGGCCAGATAGCTGATCGGGCCGGTAATCGTCGCGAGCAGGATCGTATTCTTCACCGCAATGAGGAACACTTCGTCGTTAATAAACAAACGGGCATAGTTGTTAAGCCCGACCCAGTTCGGGAACGCCAGCATATTGAAATCCGTCAGGCTGAGCAGCATAGACATGAGAACAGGCAGGACCGTAAATGTGAAGAAGATGGCGAAGAACGGCGCCAGCATCATATAATCCTGCCGGCTCGCCTTCAACTCGAACAGCAGCCTGCGGAATCGAGTCGGACGCTCCGTCCGAAACGGCGCCGCGCCTGCCTTCGTCTGTTTAGACAGTACGCTTATGATGCATCCTCCTCTCTAATCCGTTGGCAAATGAAATTCGCGACGTTTGACCGTAATTTCCTGGTTGATCGTCCGCGCGTAATCCTTCAGCGTCTCGCGCGGATTAGCCCCTTTGTTCAGCACCTCGAAAAACGCATTGTTCAGATGGCGCTTCGTGAAATAGCCACCTGGCACGTCCGGAACACCGCGTACCCATTCCAACTGCTCCATCAGCCGCTCAAAATCGTCAGCTGGCCAAGGCAGCTCCCGCAGCGTCTCCAGATTGGCCGTCGGATACCGCGCTGCAGCGCCCATGAGCGCCTCCAGCTCCCGGCCGAACGTCAGCTGGGCTTCCTTGCCGGTCCACCAGTCGATGAACGCCCAGGCGTTCTCCTTATTCTTCGCACGCTTGAACATGACCGAGCCGAGCGTGACGGACGCGCTTTCGCGATGGATTGCGCCTTCGCTTTCTGGTGTTCCCGGGACAGGAGCGAAAGCCCATAAGCCACGGATTTCCGGAGCGAAGACGACCAGTGAATTGTAGGTTGTGTAGTCCGCGATGCCCACCGGCATCTCGCCGATGCGGAACCGGTTGATGAAATCGAATTGCTGCGGTGCCTTGTAGTTGACATATAGATCCGTCCACCGCTTGAAAGCCAACAATGCTTCCTCTGCATCCAATCCCGACGCCTTGCCTCCGTCCTTGTAATACGAGCCGCCGTTCTGGTACAACAGAATGTCCATTGTCACATCCGGCGTCAATCCGATCGACAGCTGTCGCTTGTTCAGCACCGGGATAAGCGCATACATTTCCTCCCATGTCTGCGGCACCTCTGCGCCGATCTCTTCCAGCACGTCTTTTCGGTAGAACAGCATCGGAAACGTCTGCTGCTCCGGGATAGCGTACACCCCGCCCTCGTACTCGAACGGGACGAACGCGCTGGCTGCAAACCGCTGCTTCACATGCTGGAACGAGTCAAAGACCGACAGGTCCTGCAAAGCGCCACGCATGGCGAAATCGATGACATTGCTAGACGCGAGTGCCACATCAGGCCCGGAGCCGGCCAGCGTCGCTGGAAGCAGCACCGTCGGGTCGACTAGCCGCAAATTGACGGGAATGCCGGTCTGCGGGGTGAATGAGGTGTCGATCATCGATTTGATCAGTTGGGCCTGATCCCGCCCCCCTGTAACCCAGACGTCTACCGCCTCCGCCTCCTCGTCGGTCGCGCCGACTGCATCGTAATCGGTGTAAAACGACAGAAGGAACTGCCGGACGCCGTGTTCCGCATTAGCCAGCCACGATACGTCCACTTGCGGAAGCCGGGCTTCTTCTGAAGCGACGATCAAATAATCGATTTCCAAAGGCAGTTCCTTCGCTGTCAACATCCACGTCCCCAAAGCGACGATATTGGATTTGAACGCATCCAGACGCTTGGCGATCGATTCCGGGTCATCCACCAGATCTAGCAGCTGAAAGGCGACCGTATTCAGCACCGCCATCCGCTCCCCCTTGCCTCCATACAACTGCTCCATGCTTCCGATCACGCCTTGAAGACGTCGGCCCTCCACCTCGAATGTCTCGCGCAGCTCGGGAATCCGCTTCTGCAGCTCATAATCGCGGAACGGGTCAGGGGACCCGCCAGTAATCATAATGATTTTACGGTACAGCTGGTTCAGCTCCAGCACGGCTTGCTCGACGCTGCGGATATGCTGCGTCATTTCGCCCAATGTCACTTCGAGCGATAGCCTGTGCTTTCCTTTCGTCAAATAGAACAGATAAGGCTCTTCAGGATTGCCCAGCTGCATCATCTGCCACCCACCGCCCGGCTTGAAGCCGATACGGTTTGCTTCTGCGAAGGGAACCTGGCCGTCGATCTTGAGCCGCCGTGAAACTTCGAGGGACTGGACAAAATGCTGCCTATACTTCACGGCGATCTTGTACAGTCCATCCTGTGGCGCTTCGAACGTCCACGTAATGGATTGTCCCGGGATGCGCCAATTGTTGCCGCCAATCGTATTCAGCCGGATTTCCTTTGGATGAAACGGCTCGGTGGCGGGGCTGGACCGGTCGGCAAGCGGATACAAGGTCGGGCTCGATTTGACCGCAGCGTCTTCACCTTGCACGGAGATCAAGGTGCCTTCCGCCGGTTTGCCGTATCCGAGCCGCTCGTACGATGCCTGCAGGTCGGCGTAAGCGGGTATTTCCTTGGCCGGGCGCAGTACCAAATAATCGACCAGCATCGGCTCCCGTACGGAGCGGAGTGTAATCCTGTGCTTTCCCTTGGCAAAATTAAACCGGTAAGGTTCCTCATAATAGCCGTCCGCATCGGAGAGCGCCACCTCCTCCCATGCCGGGATTTCCACCTGGGACGGCCTCATGTCGTTTCCGTTCGCATCCTGCTGGATGCGCTCCTCCTTGTTGCCCCAAGCACGTGGAAACAGCAACCGCTCTGCTTCGGTAAACGGAAGCTGACCGTCGATGAACAGCGCCCTCTCAATCGCCTCGCTTCGGCCTTCCATTGGGTAATAGCGCACGTAGAGATGATAGAGGCCGCCCTCTTCGATGTCGACGTCCCAGCTGATCTCGCCGCTCTCTCCGGACAGAGCGGCGCTTCCTTCTACCCCCTCGCGCTCCATGGCAACGACAGCGCCGGAACCACTGATCGGCTGCCGCTCTGCTTCAATCCGTATCTCGTCTGAGGGAAGACGCTCGTCTGCATGGTCCTGAAGATAGCGGGCGTACGAGCCCTCCTTCCCCTCGAAGGCTTCCTCTGGAGAGACAGTCTTAACTGCCGCGTCCGTTGCCGCTAGCGGCGCGGAGCTTCCATCAGGCAACAGCAGCAGTGTGGCCCAGCCAAGCACTCCGCATAGGACGGCTAACAAGCTTCGTTTCCAGATGGCTCGAACTCTCATCCGCCACTCCCCTCTTTGCTCGCGAACTTGTGCGGCATCCGGGAGACTTCCCGAAGCCCGGGCACCGCGGAGTATCGCTATGATTACTGCGCTGCATCGAGCAGCCCTTCCAGCACCGGACGTACGCTCTTCATGCCCGTTTCCGGCGTTTCCTTGCCTGCACCGATATTATCCCAGACCTTGCGGATTTCCTGGCCAAAGTTAGGGATTCCCTCCCAATCCTTCGGCTTCATAATTTTTCCCATCTCCATGTAGTTGTCGAGGCTCTTCTGATCGGCAAACAGCGATTCCGTCCAAGCGTCCAACTCCCCCTCCTTCGGCATGTAGCTGAGCAGGTACTCGGCGTAGATGCGGACAGCATCCGGATTCGCACCCTTCGGCACGAACCAGAGCGTCGGCTGCATCGCGTTGTGGTAAGCGGTCGCTTTCGGCCCTTTCGGAATGAAGATGAAGCCGTAATCATTCCCCAGGTTCGTCTGAATACCGCCTCCCTCCCAACCTTCTCCATACCGCATCGCGACGATGCCTTCGTTGAAGGCGTTGATGTAATCTTCCCAATTGTCAGTCTGGTTCGGCTTGACGACTTTGTGCACATTACTCAAATCGCTATAAAACCGGAGCGCTTCCATCGCATTTTCGTCGTCCCCGGTGAACGCCAGCTTACCGTCGACCACCTTTGTCACGTCTCCGTCATTCGACGCGATAAATGCCGGTACGAAGTTTACTGAGGTAAGCGCCAGCCCGTACTGGTCAATTTTCCCGTCACCGTTTGTATCCTTGGTCGACTTCTTCGCTATATCCAGAAACGTATCCCAATTCCACTCCCCTTTCTCATGCAGCTCTTGTGGATCTGGTAAACCCTCCTTCTTCAATATCGCCTTGTTGTAATAAATGCCGCCCCCGCCCCCTACAGCCGTCGAGAAGCCGTACACTTTGCCATCGAAGCTGCCGGTCATCCGCATTTCAGCTGGCCACTTTTCGTTGTTAATATCCAGAATGCCATCAATCGGCTGCAGGAAATCCTTCTGCACCATCGCAGGGAATGCCCGATACCGCTCCAGCAGAAAGACATCCGCGATCGGCTCGCCGGCTACGATGGACGCTGTAATCTTATCTTGGATATCACCCCAGGGAATCTGCTCGAATTGAAACTTTGTATTGTACTTCTTTTCCAATTCCTGCTCGAGGGCGATTCGCTGCTCGCCTGCTTCTGTGCCCTTCTCGCCTCCGGCATACCCCCACGATATGACGCGCACCGGTTTTCCCTGCATGTCAATCGTTTGCTCCTCCTCAGGCGCCTGCTGCTCTTCCCCGCTCTTTGGCTGCTCATCCTCCTGCTCTGTCACGGCCACCTGAGGTTCCGGTTCCGGCTTCGGCTCGTCGGCGGAATTCCCTCCGCCCCTTGTGCACCCCGTCAAGAGAACAAC
This sequence comes from Paenibacillus sp. 2KB_20, assembly GCF_052115765.1. Taxonomy (NCBI): domain Bacteria; kingdom Bacillati; phylum Bacillota; class Bacilli; order Caryophanales; family Paenibacillaceae; genus Paenibacillus; species Paenibacillus sp. 2KB_20. The sequence continues at coordinate 491,561 of NZ_JBFRHH010000002.1, forward strand.
GAAAACAAGCACAACAACGAAAAGCCATTGCTTCCTGCTTTTAATACTCATTTCTTTAATACCTCCTTTTTGCTTATTCTTTCGCATGTGCCGGGCAGCGCCGGCAATTACGCATGCCAGCTCCGCGACAGCTCGACAAACGGCCCGCCGAACGTTCTCCGTAGCTCGACATTCCTCCTTTTCTTGTGCGGATTGCAGGATTCGAACGGAGCCATCGTAGCATTCACCGCTGCAGCACGCCTAGTTCTCATTGGCCGGATTCGGTACTCGACTGGCCGAATCAAACGGGTTCCGCCGGTTGTTTTTGGCCCGGCGGGTTCTCAATTGCCGCTGGACCAGCTTCATTAGGGATTTGATCGAATGGGTCGTAATCATTTTCATATAGGAATCACATTTTCTGTGCAGGAGTTGGAACAGACAGAGAAGTGAATCCATATGAGAAGATAGGGTGCAGAGCGCGAAGTAACGTATTGGAGGAACGTGGAGAACGAAAGATAACTAAGAAGGTACAAACAGTATAGGTGGATACATAACTAGTTAAAGGAAACAGCGAACATAGAAAAACAGCACCCTCCGCTTTAAAAGCGAGGGGTGCTGTTTTGATAAGAGTTTTTACGTTCGCTCAACGCCACCACCATTTGCGTCATTCCAATGATGGCATCGAACTTTGTATCAAATCTTGTACATTTATTAGCGCGACTAGTCACAAATTCAACTTAACCCAGCTTCTGCCCACAATTCGCACAGAAGTTCGCCCCTTCATTCTTTGCGCCGCAGTTCGGGCAGAAATTGGGCTTCTTGCTTCCTTCAGAAGGGGATGCAGCCGCCGGGGCGGATGGCTCCTTCGCAGCCGGAGGCTGTTGGCTTTGATTCGAATTGTTTTGGTTCTGGTTCTGATTCTGGTTCTGATTCATATTTTTCATCATTTCATTAGCCATGTTCATCCCCATCATCATGCCGGCCATATCCGAAGCCGCACCGCCGCCTTGCACCTTGCCGGATGCAATCCCATCCGTCATGCTGACCTGCTGGTATTTTTGCAGATTGCCGATCATTTCATGGGAAGCCGTCTTGGTGATCATATCCTGAATTTCCTTCGGATAGTTGAAGCTCATCACCTGGAAGCCGGTGATCGTTATTCCGTTGTCCATCACTTCCATGTCCAGGTCTTCTCGAATCCCTCTCGCGATATCGGAGGCGTTCGCCTGCAGATTAAACATGTCCTTGCCTTCGCGACTGATCCATTTCATCAACAATTGATCGAGCACCGAAGTGATCCGGATCTTGACGTCGTCCACAAGATAGCTCTCTTTCATCCCGGCGATTCTGTCGATCAGCGTCACATAATCATTCACTTTAAAATTGAACGTGCCGTTGGCACGGATCGGCATACCGCCCGGAAGCTGCGGCGTCGGAATGAGGACTGGATTTTGCGTCCCCCATCTGACTGTGAATTCCTTCGTGTTTACGAACAGTACTTCCACGCGCATGCCACTGTTAAAGCCAAATTTAAATCCCTTTAAAGTAGAAAGAAACGGAATGATATCCGAGTCGATGTTATATACGCCTTCATCCTCAAAAATCCCCTCGATCTTGCCGTTATTGACAAAAATCGCGTCCTGACCGGAGCGGATGACCAGCTTGCTTCCTTTTTTAATCTCCCGGTTGCTCCATTTCCAGAAAATCATATCGTCCCTAAACTCTTCCCATTCAACAACATTAGAAAATTGGTTCTTGAAAAATCCCATCGATGTTATCCATCCCTTTCCTTAAAATTTCCCGCTGCTGCTGCTATGCGAATGGCCGCCGCTGCTAACGCCGCCACCGCCTCCGCCGCCCGAGCCGCTGCTCGTGTTGCGCTCGATCTTCTGCTTCGTTACAGTTGTTCTAACATAACGGTCCTGCTGGTTCAGTATCCCCGATGTGCTGGTATCCTCATAGGTGCGAGAATTAACCGTCACCCGTCCGCCGGAACGGTAAGCCATGACACCCACGGCGATTGCGCCGATGGCAGCGGCAGTTCCCAGTTGAAACCAAAGATTAAACAGAATATTATCCGGGTTCATGTCGGGCTCAAAGCCCATATACCGATGAGCGGTTTTGATATATTTTTCAAAAGCCTGCTTATAATTGCCTCTGGACAAGTCCGGAGTAATCTTGTTTTGTATCTTTAACAGCCTACCTGCGTCCAGATACTTCTCGGCCTTATAATAACCTTCCAAATGAACTCTACGAGTACCGTCACGAGTACTCATTAAGATGGTCAAAATAACGGTATTGCCGTGCGACTTATCATACCCGGGGGCGTACTCATCGTAAAAGTTTTCCGTCCATGTCTCATAATCGTCATTCGGAACGCTGTTAACCGTAAGTATCATAAAGTCTGTCTCGCGTTCGGCACCGTACTCATTCGCCATCGCATTCAGCTCTTCTCGTTCTTCCGGACTGAGCAGATCGGCTTCATCAAAGATCAATGGCTTGTCATCCGCAGCTTTGACCATCAAGGCCGGAACCATCAGATAGGCAACCAGGAAGAACAAAACAGCACCTAATACATATCGTCTTCTCACAGGAAACCTCCTCCCATCGCCCAGGAGATCAGCTTCAATGACAGTAACGAGACGCCCGAAATGCCTGCAAACCACGCAGCCACTTTCGCTTTGCTGATCGGCGGTTTGCCGACCACTTTCCCCGTCTGGCCGTTCATCGCAAAGGTATGCTCCGATTTGTTGTAATCATAGTGCACCATCCATACCGGAAGGAGGACATAATCGGCCTGCTTTAAGGTGGTATCGATCTGCTTGTTGGTATAATTTACGGTTGTGTATCCTGACACGGCTGACGAGATATACGAATCAATGTAGGAGCTGATCTTATCTTTGGCACGCGGAAGAAGCTGCTCTTCATCATGGCTGTATTTTTCGGCAATGTACCCGGCGAGATAAGGCGTCTTGAATTCCTTCAGCTGCTGATAGGGAAAAGGCTCCAGCTTATCCATCAACTCATCGTTCATTTTCTCCGAAGCATCGATCGGCACCTTCACATAGTTCAAGCGAATCTTCCGGTAGATGTCGAAGTGCTGGGTCTCCGTGTACTGGTAATCTCCTTGCGTGTAGGTTCTCACCTTGGTGCCGTGCCCATGAACTTCAACCCGATTATGTAACTCATATAGCCAAAAAGGTACATATATCCCGGTAATTTCCTTGATCCGGTTTGCTGTCATAAATCCGCTTGGTGTCAGGAGGCCATTTCTGCACCATTTCTTGAAAGCCTTCATCGCTTCTTCCTTGGTAATCGAAAAAGGGATGACCATAACCGGAGCCAGATCGCCGCTCAGTCGGTCGCTGAGTACAACGGCGGATCCGCAGAAGCTGCAGGTCGTGGCGCTGGTCTCCGGCTCCGTCACGATGACGGCCCCGCAGCTGTTGCAGTGATACTCTTTCACTTCGTTTTCGACGAAAACCTGCTTTTTCAGCGGGTCGGGAATTTCCTCGATATTATCTTTTCTCCCGCAGCTCAGGCAAGACAACATTCCTGTATCGCCGTCAAAAACCATGCTGCTGCCGCAGTTCGGGCACTTGTATTCGATAACCGGCATTTCCTCACCTCGATAACAATGAAATGATTATTCCTTTTCTTTCAGCTTTTCTTTGATTGCTTCCAGTTCATCCTGGGCAGGGAGAATCTCCATTGGAGCAGCTCCGTCCTTCCTCATATTCTTCTCCAATTCAGCGATCAGATCGTCCAGATCGTCTTCCTTCGCTCCGGCGCGAAGCTCTGCCAGGGCCAGCGCTTCATCCAAGGCACGGTTTGCCTTCTCTTCCATCGTGTTGAATGCCGCATTCGCACCGCCCGAGGATGAATGGCTGGCGTTTAAATCCTGTTGGGCTTTGGCAGCCGCCATCTTCCCTTTCAACTCGGCATAGCGAGCCTCCAGTTGGCTCATGTCCGACACCAGCTTATCCTGCATTTGTTTCATCCTAATGGCGTTTGCGGATGCCGATTCGTATGCTGCCTGCAGTTCGTTCAGCTTCTGGGCCTGGGTTGCTTTTCTCTCCAGGAACTTCAGGGCATTATCCTCATTTCCCGCTTCTACGGCCTTCTCTGCATATCGCTGCAGCTTCTTGATCTCGGCACCACACTCATCAAGGGCCCGCTTCGCTCTTCGCTCATCCGAGAGCACGGAAGCCGTCTCCGCTTTCACCTGACCCAAGTCCGTATTCAAGCTACGCATATACGTGTCAACTGTTTTCTCCGAATCTTCCGTCCGATCCAACAGTGCGTTCACATTCACCTTCATAACATCCTTAAACCTCGATAAGATTCCCACCATGAGTTTCCCCCTCGAAAAGTTTACATTTAACCTATAATACCCTACATACCGCTAAAAGGTTTCAAATGCCGAAATTCGATGGAATATATGTAAAAATATTACTAATAAAACGCAAAAAAATCCCCCCGACCATATAGATCGGAGGGTACGTTTATTAGATATCATCCCGGATCTGGATGCGTTTCTTACCAGAGTCCGGCTGTTTCGGTATTTCAAGCTTGAGGACCCCGTCCTTCAGGGAAGCGGCAATTTGGTCCTCTGCTATATTCTGAACGTAGAATCTGCGCACATACTCGCCATAACGACGTTCCTTCCGGACGATTTGCTGCTTCGTATCCTCCACGCTGTTATCTTCCTTGCGAACGGCTTTGATCGTTAAGTAAGGGTCAGCGTAGCTGATTTCGATGTCGTCTTTTTGAAAACCTGGAAGCTCCGCCTCAACCAGATAAGCGCGCTCCGTCTCTTTAACGTCTGTTTTGAAAGACATCATCGAACCTTTGAACGGTGCAAGCACCTCATCTTGAAACGCATCGTTAAAGACATCGTGAAATGACTTCACCAACTGCCCGAAGGCATCCTCTCTGCGCTTTCCAAATGGCATCAAATCAAACATCATAGATTTCCCCTTTCTTATTTGACCTTGTTTGACCTTACGCCTTTATTATATGCCTTGCACGCATAAATGCCAAAACCGATTATAAAGAAAACAGGACTAAAATAACGTATTTTCAGCCGATTTTTCGCATGAATTGGTTTCGATCTTTCGATTTGACCTTTTTTGACCTTCAGACTGTTTCGTTTCCATGCTTCCCAATAAAACTATGTTCACGCGAATTTAGCACGATAAAAAAGACACCCGAATGGGTGCCCGTTTCAGTTATATATTGGGGTGAGCAGACCTACCGTTTTTCACAATATGATCGATTTCACTCTTCAACAAAAGGTATCGATGCACGCTTCTCATGATCGGAACTTTGGTCAGCTTATTCTGATCGACATATCTTTTCATTTGATCTTTGGACAGACCTAACAATTGACCTGCCTCAGAAACGGTTAATACTTCTTCATTACTGGTTGCATTAAACGTTTTTTTCACCTTTAAATTCCAATCTTCGAACACCTGCATGAGATCTCAACCTTTCTTTAACGCAACGACTAAAACAAAATGGTCAAGGAGCCGTGAGAGCAGCCCCTTACGATTTGGTGTCCTTGCGCTGATTCTTACGGTAAAGCTTGATTTGCTGATCCGACGAAACAAGGATCGGCAAGACTTTATTGCTGCTGACCATGGACGACGCGCACTGTGAACAAACGGGAACTTCCTTGAACGAGAAGCTATCTCGAATCCAACCGTTACACCCTTCCTTCGTACAAGACCAGATCGCAGTCATCTCTTCCGGCAGATTTTCCAGTGGTTTATTCCAAGAATAAGACAATGAACTTCCCCCTTAGCTACATTTTTAACGCCTTCATGCTGTTTTGAGCTCTATTATAAAAAAAACCCCAAACGGTACGTTTGGGGATCTTTTCAAAAATCTACAGTTTTACAACGTTCTCAGCTTGTTGTCCGCGGTTGCCTTGGACTACGTTAAATTCAACACGTTGTCCTTCATCAAGCGACTTGAAGCCGTCACCTGTGATTGCACTAAAGTGTACGAATACGTCTTCGCCACCTTCAACCTCGATGAAACCAAAGCCTTTTTCTGCGTTAAACCATTTCACTGTTCCTGTTTGCATAGAAACACCTCCTAAATTTATATGATTTTCTCATTTTTGGTTAAAAACAAAAAATTCACATATTGCACAAGGTTCCTGATCAAAATAATAACCCTCTGCAATATGTGAATCTCAGGTCAAAATCCCAATAAACTTATTATACCCCAACCGTTCCAAAATAGCAAACGTCTTATTTCTTATGTACAATTCATAAAAAGACAAGGGTAGCTGAATGTAAACAAATGGCCGCTAAAGGGTATGTTGATAAGGAGGCCGGGTGTAAGTATAATCTGCTAGCTCAAGAAATGCTTCCGCAAAAAAACGGCCATTTCCCGGTAAAATACCGGGAAATGGCCGTAGGGTTGCAGCTTTAAACAACACGTCTTGCACATACAGCAATGTTATGCAATCCAATCGGAGGTTACATCTGAGCACCTGTCTGATAACTCAGCAGCTGCCGGAAAGTGCCTTTGTGATCTTGGGAAAGCTGCTGATACCCCCCCTGCTGGATAACCCGCCCTTGCTCCATCACGATGACCTGATCGGCATGGCGAATGGTGGACAGTCGGTGGGCGATCACGATGATCGTCATGCTCCCTTTCAGCTGTTCCAACGCTTCCTGGATCCGCTGCTCGTTCTCACTGTCGAGTGCACTTGTCGCTTCGTCCAACACCAGAATCGAAGGCTTTTTCAAGATAGCTCTCGCCAGCACAATCCGCTGACGTTCTCCACCGGACAGGCGGATACCGCGGTCACCAATGACGGTGTCGAGGCCTAGCGGAAGCCCATGTACGAATTCGTCGGAGGCTGAAAACCTTAGCGCTTCCCACAGCTCGTTATCCGAGGCATCGGGAGCAACCAGCTTCAGATTATCCCGGATACTCTCATTGAAGAGAAAAGGATCCTGCGCCACATATCCGATACTCCCTCGGAGCGACATCAACTGACGTTCGTCCTCCATGGACACGCCGTCCACAAGAACTTGCCCGCTCTCTGGTTGGATCAGTCCCATAAGAAGATCGATAAGGGTGCTCTTGCCCGCCCCTGATTTGCCGACGATGGCCGTCATGCGATTAGCAGGAATATGTAAGTTGATATTTCGCAAAGCATAGACGGGGGAAGCGCCATCGTACCGATAGTCCACATGAGTACAGTCGATTCCATGCTGCAGCTGAAGTCGCTCGCCCCCTGTCATCGAAATCGATCCGGCGATCTCCCTGTCTACCTCGTATTCCGCTTGCAGCTCGCGTATCGCCCGGAAGGCCGGGAAATTCGACACGAGCTGCTCGGTGCTCGATTGAATGCTGATAAATCTAGGCCATAGGCGCGAAAAGATAAGAACGATCATCAGCAGCTGTTCAGCAGGCGTACGCAGCACTTCCAGCGCCAAATACACAAATCCGGCAACCAGCAATACAGACGAGAGCCGATAGATCAGCTGGGACAAGGAATTGATCTTGCCAAATTGGATAAAATTATGCTCCATTTTTCGCGACAGCCTGTCAAACCAGTTCATATGAAATGGCTCCAACCGGTTGCTCTTAATATCCTTGATGCCGTTGAAATGTTCGCTGATGCCCGCAAAATAATATTTCGAAAGCTCTGTCGTCTGCTCGCCGATCCGCTTCGACCGCCGGATGAATCGACGTCCAAACAGGGCAAGGAGCCCACCGCTCATCAGGACGATGAGGGTCAGCATCGGGGCAAGCCATAGGGCAAGCCCAATCTGAATTATCGTGAACAAGAAAGACGAGACCATCTGCAAGAAAAGAAACGTGCCTTGATTCACGCGCCCGAGTTCATTGGTCATGACATGGTTGAAATCCGACTTGCGGTGGCGCAGGAAGAACTCCCACTTGGCATGCAGCAACCCCTGATACGTTTCCATGCGCAGTTTGCGAATGAATCGCTGCAATATTTTTGCATTCAACAGGTTCTGACTGCGCTGCAGCAGGGCTTGCCCGCCCACAATCACCACATAGAGGGCCAGCACCATCGGCAAATTGAGCTGCAATGACCATGAACCAGCCAGATCCATCAAGGTTGAGACAAGCGGCACCCCGCTCAAATCGGTCTGGAATACACCAATGACACCGAGCAGAGGGACGATCAAATAGATGCCGATGCCGTCCAAAACACTGATGAACAGGATCATACCCATATTGAGGTAGAGCTTAAATCCGGCCATCCCATGCATTTTACGGATAAAATAAAAGAGATCCTTCAATGTAAAAACTCCTTATCGGATGACCGCTTCAAGTTCAAACCTTCGGTCCCCATATCCTTACCGAATATCCCGACAACGGCATACCTTTCATGCCCTTCTCTTCCCGTTACAATATAAGAGCCGAAGCGGAGCCAGGCATGGGCAACCATCATTCCGTTATCGTCCCGACCGCTTCCCAGATAAAGTGTACTCGGAATCCCTCTTCGCTCCAGCATCTTCATCGCGGCAACGGCTTTAACCAGGCATTGGCTTTCCCACCATGTGACACGGCTCATGGTATGGACGGCTCTGGAGATTTGGCGGACAAGCGAAAGCTCCTCCTCCGTATAGCCCACATACGGTGTCTCCTTCATAGGTTCTCCCAGAGACGGAGATACCTTTTGAAAAGGGAACAGCTTGAACACTCTTCCCCAGGCCAGGTAAAAGTAAGCTTCTGCCAACATAAGCTTCATGCTAACAGGATAAGACATGAATCGGCGTGCTTTCCGGTACAGGCTCATTGCTATTTATCCACCTGAACAAGGCCTTCCGTGGCTAACTGCTTAAGGAATAATCGTACCTGCTGCTCACAGAGCTCCGGTTCGATCTCATATTCCAATACCAATTGATCCACCATATTAGAGATCGTGACGGGAGACGAAATAAGTTCCCATATCCGCCCGCCAATCCGTCCCAGATTATAATACTTGCCGTTTTCGATGCTCAGCATCACCTTCTCACCATCCATATCACTGACCAAGAAACCTTCGGATTGTACAACGAGAGCGTCTGTCGTGATTAATTCAGTAGTCATGGATAGAACCCCCCCTTTTTTCAGCTATATAAACTGGCCTGAGAATATTCTGATGATACCCGCTTCTACAAAATGGATTGTGATTGTGATCCAATGATAAAAGCGATGTTGCACCCTTAAATCGATGGTTGTTTCATACGCCGCCAGAACCAGAGAAATGGCCGGAGCGGATAATACAGAAAGTGCAGTGATTTGGGTAATGGCAGTACCGAAGCGTCCCGCGAATTGGGCAGAAACTTATTCAATATATACAAAACTTTCTGTTTTCCCGTCATTAACGAGAATAGGTAACGGTTATAACGCCATGCCACGCTTTTCTCCGGCACCGGGTTCAATTTGACGATCCTTTTAATATAGTAGAGTGCACTTTGTGCAAGGCGGTGGGCTTTGGAGTTTATCGTTAATACAGTCATATCGTGCGGAATGTCGACTGAGAACAGTCGCGATAAAAGAATAAAGGCCTGCCCTACATATTGCTGTCCCCCATATCGCTCAAAGTGGGCCTTCATATCGTTGCTGTTTATCATGGGAAGCAGCCTTGCAATATCCATCAGCCAACGCAGCCGGAACCAACCATGCCTGGCACCATGGTCGGCCAGATAGTTTAGCAAATCCTCATTTCCCAGATAATGATAAATCTGATGGGACAGCATCACATCATTCCTGCGCTCCCACAATAAATCAAAGGAAAATGACTTGTTATAATGAGGATTCAGACGCCAGTGAACTTCGATCTGCGCTGAATGTTTCTTATGCTCGTAGGACAAATGATGGCTTGTTTTCTTCCAATTTCCCAAGATACGTTCATCCTGCAATTCGTACCCAAGCTGTACCAGCACCCGTTCAACTCTTTCCACGTCATCCGCATCCACCAAGATATCCAAATCCTTCGAAGTCCTGTGTGCCAGATCCCCATAGAGCTGCGTAGCTAGTATAGGGCCTTTAAGCAAAAGTGTACGCACCCCAGTATCCTTGAGCGCCTCACAAAGCTGGCTCATTTCCCTGCTTAAATGAAGCATTTTCATCACGTTACTATGATAATGCTGCTGGAGAGACGCCATAACCTCGAATGGAATGAGGGATGCATCCACCCCTTTAAGTCGCAGATATACAAGCGGATAAACCCGGTGGTGCAGCGCGAGTTTCATGAACATATCCCAATCGATATCCGATGCATATTGCTTTATGAGAATTTCTTCATGCGTGTTATTGCGGAGAAGATAGAGTAAAAAAGACAGCTCTTTGGAGATATCACTCAGGTCCAGCTTAACGGCATCTTCAATAATCAAGGTATCCACCCCAATAAAATTGATCATAGCAAGAGTGCAGGCACTTGCTCTCTTACGCCTTTATTCATTCCTGGCCGGCCGATCGAGTAATAGACAAGCTTCGTCTTTGCCAATTGTTCCTCATCGTATATATTACGACCATCGATCAGGTACGGCGATTTCAACCAGCTCTCGATATCGGATAATGGAACCTGCTGGAATTCATTCCATTCCGTTAAAATACAAAGTGCATCCGCTTGCCAAACTGCTTCCCGGGCATTTCGGCAGTAAGTAATTCCGGCAATATCATAATTTCTCTTGAAATTATCCGTCGCAACTGGATCGTAAGCCTTCACCTTTGCCCCTCGTTCCATTAATTCCGATATAATCTCATATGCCGGCGAATCACGGACATCGTCGGTTTCAGGCTTAAACGCCAATCCCCAAACCCCAATCGTTCTACCCGTTAGATCACCCAACAAGGCTCCCAACTTGCGAATAATGTTGAGGCGTTGGTCTCGATTGACCTCAACGACGGATTTTAGAAGCTTAAAATCGTAATCCATCTGTCCGGCTATTTGAATAAGAGCTTGTGTGTCTTTAGGGAAGCAGGAACCACCGTATCCGATACCCGCTTTCAGAAAAGAAGAGCCAATGCGCTTGTCATAACCCATACCATAGGCTACTTTCGTCACATCGGCTCCAACTCGCTCACATATATTTGCAATTTCATTGATAAAGGAAATCTTTGTAGCAAGAAAAGCATTAGAAGCATATTTAATCATTTCAGCACTGCGAACATCCGTTATGATCATATTTTCCGTCAAAGGTTTGTGCAACTCAACAAGCTGCTCCTCTGCCCTTTTGCTGTCCGTTCCAATAATAATCCGGTCTGGATTCATGGTATCCTGAACCGCCGTGCCTTCCCGCAAGAATTCAGGCACCGAAGCGATATCAAAGGATTCATGTGTATGCTGTGCAATGATTTCTTTGACTTTTTCGTTCGTTCCTACCGGAACGGTACTCTTCGTTACGATAATCTTATAACTGTTCATCGCCTGCCCGATCTCTTGGGCTGCCATCTCGATATAACTTAAATTGGCTTGCCCATTCGGCATAGACGGTGTTCCCACCGCGATGATGATGATGTCCGATTGCTTGACTGAAGCGATCAAATCGGTGGTAAAACGAAGATTCCCTGCTTCCTTATTAACGGTGATCAACGACTGAAGACCAGGCTCGTAAATGGGAATCTCTCCACGTTGAAGCTGTTCAATCTTAGCCTCTATTTTATCTACGCAGATGACCTCGTTTCCAAGCTCGGAGAAGCATACGCCTGAGACCAGGCCAACGTAGCCGGTACCAATGACCGTGATTTTCATCCTTTTTCACTCCTCTGATAGCGGATTTCGCTATCCTTTATGAAGTTAAAACACTTATCTTGATTTCATCCCAATTCATCGCCAATCTTACAATATCATCCTCAATCAATTCGCTGCCGGTTTGCACCTCAATGATTTCGATATCGGTGATAGCGCGTAGACTATGCCTTGCTTCAGCCGAGATAACAACAACATCCCCCTTACCAATCATTCGAACGTTGCCGTCCAATATCATTTCGCCTTGACCGGATATCACCGTCCATACTTCGCTGCGCAGCAAATGATATTGGTAACTTAAATTCTTCCCTTCTAAAATGCATATCCGTTTTGTCAATACTTCATTGCCGTTTGGATACTTGGTATAGTCGAGCACGCGATATCGTCCCCAGCGACGCTCTTCATACATAGGCCGCTGGTCTCCGAATTGGAGCACTTCCTTTATCCGCATACTGGCGCTCTTCTCAGAGACCAGAATACCGTCGGGACTAGCGGCAACAATCAAATTAGGCGCTCCGATGACCGTTATGGGAATATCCAACTCATTGATGACATGCGTATTGGAGGAATCGTCGGTTAAGGTTCCTTTTCCGATCAAAGGGGTATGAATTTCTTCGGTCAATGCATCCCAAGTTCCTAAATCCTTCCACATTCCTTTATAAGGCATAACAACGATGTTTTGCGCTTTCTCAACCACGGCATAATCAAAGCTTGTTTTGTTTATACGGCGATATTGCTGAAGCAATTCATCATATTGAATAGGAAGCGATTTCTCTATCAGATAATGAATGAGATACTCAAGCCGAAAAGCGAACACGCCGCAGTTCCAAAACGCTGTTTGTTCTATCAGCCGAAGCGCATGCTCTTCTTCAGGTTTTTCTACAAAGTGGCTCACCTTGAAGAATTCCGTCCCATTCTCTAAAGTCGATGCCGACTGAGGGACGATGTAACCAAACTTCGAGGATGGATGATCAGGCAAAACCCCCATCAACCCGAGATCAGCGCCGCTTTCCAGCATTAACGCCTCTAATTCCTTTACCTTCTCGAAGAAATGATCCTCGACAAACGGATCAACCGGAAGTACGATCACAACCTCATTGAGACTGATACCTTTAATGGAATATAAATATCCCGCTGATAAAGCAATCGCCGGAAAAGTATCTCTCCGTTCCGGTTCTATGATAATTTCCACCTCATAACCAAGCTGATTTTGGAGTAGTTCTACCTGGGATTTCCCGGTTGCCACAATCGTGGATTGCTGAAGGTCCATTTGTCCTAACTGATCCCATACTCTCTGAACCATCGACTGGCGTCGTCCTGACTCCCCGTCTAATATCTTCAGAAATTGCTTGGAACGTGTCTCATTGGACAATGGCCATAATCGGTTGCCGCTGCCCCCAGACAATAGAACAATATGCATGATTTAATAGCTCCCTTCCACTTCCATAAGCTTAGCGTTGATCTCTCTTGCCCTGATCAGGCCATCGATGCTGGACTGCAGTCGTTTTACAAATACATCCTCGCTAAATTTCTCAGCATGCTCCCGAATACATTCCGAATCCCAATCATATTGGTCAAAGCGCCTAATCGTTTCGGAGAGCGAGTCTATCGATTGTTTGTCGAAAAAGAGTCCGGTCTTTTCCGCTACGACCGTATCCAAAGCTCCGCCTTCACGGTACGCAATGATCGGGCGACCGCATGCATTCACTTCAAGCGGTGTAATCCCAAAATCCTCAATCCCCGGAAAGATAAGCGCTTGGCAATGCTGCATATAGCGGACAACCTCTTCATCGCTTTTTCTGCCGAGAAAAGTAATGGTATCACCTGCTAACTGCTCAAGCCTCTGTCGATCCGGTCCATCTCCAACGACGATCAGCCGCCGGCCTAGACGAGTGCAGGCCTCTACGGCGAGGTCAATTTTTTTGTAAGATACTAATCTGGAGACAACGAGAAAATAATCCTCCGGCTTCTCTTCATCGATGCTAAACCGACTAATTTCTACGGGGGGAAATATAACAGAGGCATTTATTCCATACCATTGCCTGATTCTCTGTTTCACGATGGTAGAGTTGGCAATAAGGTAATCCACCTGCTTGGAGTTGTCCTTATCCCATGCTTGAAGGGGGAAGGTGAACCATTTAGCAATCCGCTTCACGAGATTCGGCACTTGCACGCTATCCATATAGGCTTCAAAATTCCACGCAAAGCGCATGGGAGCATGGCAATAACATACGTGCACACTCTGATTTCCCTTCCTCACACCTTTCGCATAAGCACTGCTGGAGCTTAGAATAAGATCGTAGCCTTTTACGTTCATGGATCGAACAGCAAAAGGATACAGCCAGAAAAACAGTTTGAATTTGCTCAATATCCCAGGTATGCGCTGCATCCATGTGGTATAAATGACTGCATCCTTCAATTCGGGAAGCAGTTTATTCTCATCGACGATCGTCGTATAAATTGGAGCATCGGGAAACATCTTGTGGAATACAGCCACAACCCGTTCGGCTCCTCCCATCTGATTGAGGTAATCATGTACGATAGCCACTTTCAAATTCCGCATTATACAATCTCCTTTGCCCGCTGACGCTCTATCGATTCGACGCCGGGTCTCGCCAATAGCTCCTTATAGATCTGTTGAACATTATGAGATGTCTGCTTAATGGAGAACATCTCCCTTACTCTTTCCTGCCCATTTTGACTAAGTAAAGACCATACAGCCTTATCATCGAGCACCTGACGGATATACTGTGCGAGTTCATCTGTATTTCCGATTTCATACATGAACCCGCTCACCCCATGTTCAATAATCTCAGGTACACCACCGCCTCTGGTTCCCACAACCGGAGTGCCTTGTGACATGGCTTCAATGATGACTCTGCCGAAAGGTTCATGGTCCGAACATAATAAAAGGAGATCTGCAGCACAGCAGATCTCCAATACATCTTCCCGGAATCCGGTGAATATGACTTTGTCTTCAAGGCCAAAAGCTTTAACCCTCTCTTGCAATCTGACCAGATAACGTTCGTTCTCTTGCCTGAACTTGGCTTCCCCAACGATCCATAAAACCGCATTCCGTTCTTCACGAATAAGACTTGCGAATGCTTCTATGGCATCTTCTTGTCTCTTCCAGGGAGCAATTTGACCGATGATAGCCAGCACCTGTGCTTCCTGTGGTGTTTGTAATTCCGAACGGATATGCCCTTTAATCCTTTGTTTCTCTTCGTCATGAAAGCTCTTTAGCTCCACACCGTTATGTACAAGGTGGCACCGCTTAGCTACGGAAGGATGCTCCATACTTTGCAAGACAGATTCTGAAATACAGATCAGCGCTTTAGCTGTACTCCCTGCGAGTCTTTTGATTAAATTGCCTATATAACCTTGGGGAGGCATGTCTCGAATATGCCACACAACGGGTAGACGATGGTACCATCTGAATAGTCCAGCCATAATACCTGCTCGGATGGAATTCGCATGGATGAGATCCACTTGGCTTTTTTTCATGAGAAGAGCAAGCTTCCATCCTGCCCACAGCATCCCCATCACATAGACAACAAGCAGAAATGGATTTCTGGTCATTCGCGCCCTATAACTGGGTAGAGCAACAACCTCGATTCCTTGATTGCGTGCCTTCTGCAGCAGTTCCCCTTCGGGGGCAAATATAATCGGATGTGCCTCCATTACATATTTTGCAGTTAACAAGAGACTGATCTCCGCACCACTTACCGTGCTTGTATGGTTATAAAAGGCGATTTTCATGTTCTGAATACCTTTCTTTTCTCAACTTCCTCCGTGAAAACAGCGGTCACCGCTTCCGCCACTCGACTCCATGTGTACCGATTCAATACATGTTCCCTGCACGCTTCCCGTGAAGGAAGGAATGAGTCTTTATTCAAAACATCAATGATTTTCTTGCTTATCGATTCAGCAGTACCGTCTTCAAACATCAAATCATCCGATACTTGATGCAAAATTTCCTTCGTTCCCCCATAAGGGGTTCCCAGTACCGGCGTACCACAGGCAAGAGACTCAACGGTAATAAGACCGAACCCCTCTAACGTGAGTGTCGGCACTAAACTGATATCAGCAGCCTGGTAGTACTCAACAAGCTCCTCATTTGAAATTCTGCCAAGCAGTTTCACATTGGGAGAAAGTCCAAGCCGAAGGATTAACGCTTCATACTCCGCCCGCATCGGTCCGTCTCCACCGATGAACAATCGGACCTCAGGGAATACTCGAACCACATCTACCATGGCATAAATCAGTCGGTCGATCCCCATCCTGCGAACCAATCTCCTGATACAGAAGAGTATAGGTTGATAGGGGGCGATGCCTAATCGCAGTCTTAATTCATTACGATCTGGATGCGGCCGAAAGCGATTATGATCCACTGCACCGGGTATGATATGTATTTTCCGCTCATCTACGCCGTAGGTTTCGGTCAATACATCACGAAAATATTCACTAAGTACAATGAAACTATCGGAACGGCGGTAGGTTAATTGCTCCACTTGCTTTTTGATCCAATACTTTGTATTTTTTATTGCACCCGCAGTTGACTTTTCCTCTACTCTGGATTCCATGGCCCATGGTCCATGGAAGTGTGTGACAATGGGAATATGCGCAGGGATATGGTTTCTTGTAACCATGGTTGTGTAAAACGCAAAATGTGGATTAAATACATCCGGATGAAAGCTTCGGACCGCTTGAACCGCATGCTTCTGCACCGATTTCATACGTGGAAGGAAGTGGTTGAGGCGAAGCTCGTTGGTTGCGTTACTGATGTTCCAGTCTGAAGGCAGCTCCACTCCTTTAGGAGCGACGACAAAGCCCAGTTCAGAATGTCCAAATTCTTTCATGGCTTTGGTGTAATCTGCAAAATAACGGTTTAAACCTCCATGCTGGATATCGATCCATCCCATTCCGGTTGAAAGCACATTCATGGTATCTCTCTTTTCTTAAAATGAATTAATAAAACATTGAGCTAAAGATATGGTAACAACTACACCACAGCTGAGCCTTATTTTTTTAAATGTTGAATTGCTTTCTGATAACATTCCAGCCGGTTTCTCGCTGCATTATCCCAAGTAAATACCTGTGCCGTACGGTATGCATTGTGGCGAAGGTGCCGCAATAATACCGGATCCTGAATCAACTTCTCCAGAGCAAGAATCATTTCGTCAACGTTTCGCTTCGGTATGACAAGAGCATCCATGCCATCCGTCACAATATCGGCCGGACCTGCCGTGTCCGTCGTGATCGGAGCAAGGCCGCACGCCATGCATTCGATCAACGTTTTCCCAAATCCTTCCGATAGCGTTGGAAATAGCTTAATATGATATCCTTTTAACATGCTGGGTAACTCACTGTGTTTGTATGAGGGGATTACCTTAACCCTTTCCCTTACTCCCTCGTCGAAATCGGATAGCACGACTTCCTTCTCGCACCCTGTTCCCATAAAGGCCACCTCAACTTGAGGAAACTTGCCAAGAATAGCATTTAGGGCCTTGGTGCTGTAAGAAATACCCTTCCTATGAATGTAACTGCCTACCTGGGCAATTCGGATCACCGGCATGTTCTCTATCTCCATATCATCGAGCGGCAGACTTAACAAATAACTTGGTATCCCGTTAAAAATAGCGCTGATTTTGAACGTTTCTTTCCCCAGTTGATTCTGTACGAAAATTTTATCTTCGGAATTAAGAACAATCGAAAAGTCCGATCTTCTAAATGATTTCGATACCTCCCAAATCCGGTACCCGCCCCAGTAAATAAAATATTTTTTGCTAAGCGACAAATTGCCCAGCCGATTCTCTTCCAGTATTTCTTTATGAGCCAAGTGTTCAAGTCCATGACTGCTTGAGACGATAACAGGGCGTTTTTTGAAATATGATAGTACCCAGCTGTCTCCGGAGGCAATATCCAGAAGGTCGTAATCTTTCCAGCTCGATAATTTCGACGCCAGCTTCCATGGAAAGATGATTTTATCCAGGATTCCGCCGTTAAACACTTTAAAGTCGTCCATGAAATAAGTATCTACGTGCACGCCTAGATTCCTTAAGGATTCCGCAATCGCCAATCTGGTTCCTGATACACCCGAGTTCATATTATGATTAGAATTTGCAATCATGGCTACTTTCACGGGATTCACTCCAATTATTCAATCGATTTTATTCCATTCCATTCATTTCTTCTCTCCGACTGCTCATTCGGTATTTGTTGCTCAGAAGATCCTCATAGATCTCTATCGTCTCTTTCGTTACACGCTCCACTTTATAAAAATCCAGCCCCTGCCTGGCAGATCTTTTGTATTTTTCACGGAGTTCCTCGTCGTTCAACATGTTTAAGATAGCCTCTGCCAGCTTATCCGGAGTTTTTGGTGGTACCAGCATCCCCGAATCGCCGAAATCCAGCGCCTCAGGTATACCATCCACATCAGTTGCGATGATGGCGCAGCCCGATTCCCTAGCCTCGAGTAACACTAACGGAAACGGATCTTTATGGGAGGCCAAGACGAATACCTCAGACGAACTCATGTATTTTTTGGGGTCTGTCTGAAACCCCTCAAAGTGAATTCTGTTCCGGCTCGATGATTGCGTAGCCATTGTCTTGAATCGTTCTTTCTCCGGTCCGTCCCCCACAATATACAATTCCGATTCCGGACATTGCCCGGAGACAATATTAAACGCTTCGATAAGATCGGCTATGCCTTTGCGTTCATTCAACCCGGCAACTGTAACAATGGAACGCCCCTTGAGCGAGATCCCTTCCATTCGTTGATTTCTCTTGCTTCCGATCGTACCGTTAAGAACAACTCGAAGTTTTATTTCGTTGACCCCCCGATTGGCCATCGATTTGGCTACCGCCTGACTTACTGCGATAACCGTATCACCTACTTTCATGTAATCAGCGCTCTTCTGAAATTCATTATGAACATGCGTAACGATCTTGTATTTACGGAACCCTTTGGAATACCGTGAGAGCAAAGCACCAGTCATCATGTGAGCATGAATAATATCCGGCTGGAACCGTCTGACGATGTTCTGAAAATGAAAAAAAGCCTGCAGCATTTGCATCGGCTTTCTCGTCTGATCCAGGTTATAATGCTCTATGTTATGTTGCCGCAACAAAGCTAAATATTCGCCGCCCTCAGATGCCACAGCTACCTTATGTCCCAGTATGGACTGCTCGCATGCCAGGTCGATCATAACATTCACAATTCCGTTCCCCGATTGTTTGATATGATTGGCAATATGCAAGATATTCAAATGATCACCTCTCCTTATGATCTGCCGCTATCACGTAGATTCCCTGCTGCGTGCTTTTTGTTTACGTATACGATCAAGCAGCCAAAGGAAATCGCTTTTCGAAATGATCCAATGTTGAAAAGTAACTTTATGCTTTAAGGTATAGATCAGAAAAATAACCGTAATTTCTATCAATGATGTTGCAAGTAAGGATATCGCCGCGCCTTGAATTCCTAAAAGTGGAATGAATAGATTCATTAATATAATATTCATTCCAAGCGTAGTGATACGAATGATGGTTACCGATCCAGGTTTACCAATGGACATAAAGCCTTGAGCAAGAATCCACGATATGCTGGTTACGGCCGTTTGAAAGATCAGAATTCGGAAAACCGTAACAGCCTCCAAAAACGATTTCCCGTACAAGAGAATCAGAAGATAAGGGGCGACCACGTAAACGACTGCGCCTACTACAAAGGTTACGACCGTACTGATTCGAGTGACCTTAAAAGTCAAACTCAGAGCCTCTGCCTGCTGAAGCCCCGAGGCCTTAGGGAACAAGACCGAGGTAATGGCACCCTGAATCGTATTCAACATCTTCGCTAGGTTAAGGGACACGACATATAAGCCCAAACTGCTAGGAGACAATAAGCCGACGACTAAAATCTGATCGATGTATCCAGAAAAGGTTCCTGCCACATCCGTCCCATACGATCTGATCCCATACCCAAGCAGTTTCTTTCCAGACTCAATCTTGTTCTTCTGCTTCATCTTGTAATGAGAGATCAGTTTATACGTTGTCCATACGGCAATCGGAATGACTGGAAAGAGGTACGCAACCGATGTGAAGAAAGGCGTAACATGACCCGTTACAACAAGAACGCAGAGCAAGATTAATGTGCCAAGTACCGGAATGTATCGCATGAAATTATAGAGATGGTACTCTTCCCTAGATTGCAGGGCCGCTGTATTGACCGTTCCAATCATGGCAATGGGCGACATGACCAGTGCCCAAACTGCAAATTCAATCACTTCGTCGGAATACCCTTTCATCCAGTACGGAATGATCACTGCACCGATTCCCATAGCAGCACAGCCGAGCAGTACACACATGTACAACGCCGTTACATAAAGAGAGCCCTGATTCCCATCCTTTTTTTTCATGTAATACACAAGTGCAGCTGGAATCCCCAGCGTTAAGGAGTAAGCTAAGAATCTGGGCCACATAATCATGGCAGCTTGTTCCCCTCGTCCCTCTGGGCCTAAGAAACGTGCGATTATTATCCCTGTCAACACGTTTAATCCAAGGATAAATACATTGGACGCAAATATTTGGACAACGTTTCCTAAACTGCCCCAATTCCTTCTTTGCTTCATTAAATTAGTGATAGCCATTCATTCTTATCCCTTCAGGCCTGGTTACCGGTCTTGAATTTTAAATTCGAAGTTTTATAAAACAGTTGCATGTATTTGCTGGACATAAGCTCCCAGGAGTTACTTTGCGCGTCCTCCCTTGCCCTCCGTGCCATCAATTCCAGCAACTCTCGGTCAGAACTTAGGTCCCTAAGCGCCTGTATTAATGCAGAGGTATCGTCAGGGTCCTCGATGATGACGGCAGATTGATTGGACAGAAGTTCAACGGCTCCGCAGCGATTGCTTGTGATTACCGGCAATCCGGAGGCCATAGCCTCCAATATAACGAGCGAAAACGGCTCGTACCTCGAAGGAAAAATAAATAAATCTGCTAGGGACATCATATCTGCTACGTCCTGCCGGTATCCCAGGAAATGAACACGGTCGCTAATTCCCAATTCTTGTGCTAGCTGGGGATATGGACTTTTCTCGGTATATCCAAGTACGATGAGCTCGATATCCTCAACCTTGGCCAGGGCTGCCAACACCGTATCCAAATTTTTTCGTTTGGACTTCAAATCCCCAGCAAACAGCGCGTAGGTTCGCTCAACTGCCAAGTTAAAATCGGCTCGATTCACTGTTCGCGGGTAGAACTCGTTCAGGTCAACACCGTTAGAAACCACGGAGATACGATGTGCTTGTATATAGGCATCCTGCACCAGCTCCTCTTTGACCTGTTCCGATACCGCTACAATTTGCCTTGTTTGCTGTAGGGCAAGACGTTCCAATAAGGCATTTAGACCGTTATAAATGAACTGGTACAAGCTTTTTGCATTTTTTTGCTCCCGGAAAGGATGATACTTAGACCTTATCCATGCACTATGAACAAAATGAATGCAGTTAATGTCAGAGCGGGCGTAAGTAATAAAACCGTTCACAACAACGAGATCTATTCCTCTCTGATGCGTCCATATCCAGATCGCGGAGTACAACGCGAACCACTGATACTTGAGCAGCATAGTTGGAATCCAGCTTGTTCCTATCTTTACCCATGTGATTTGCGGATGAGCTCTGAGCTCCTCTGATAACTCTGAGGATATTATGATAACGTCATGTCTTTCCTTCACGGCTTCGGCAATGACCTCATAATTGACTCTTCCCTGTCCGTCTCCTTTCTTCACCTTGTGTGTAACGAAACAGATCTTCATCGGCTTACCTCTCTCAAAACTTGGTTATATCCCAATAGCGAATATTGGACGATAGTCTCCATGAGTGCCTCGGCAATTTTTTCATGACCTTTCTCGTTCGGATGGAAGCGATCTTTGAAATAATCGCTCCATTGATGGAGTTGTCTCGAGGAGTCACACATAAAAACTCGTTTCGTCGACCTGCTGTCTTCGTAAATATCTTCTAATACCAATCGATATTCCCGCATCGAAGCGGAAGACCCCGGAAAGTATTTCTCTTCAATATCTCCAGGAGCGAGAAATATGATTTTAGTATGTTTGTTGCGATTAAGCATGTTTAGAATAAACCCCGTTGTGTGCAGTTTAAAATCGTCTATACCCATCCATGGCTTGCCGCCAAAAGCTTTAATAAGAGTAACCTTTACTCTCCACCTTAATCCAGACTCCAACATTTCCAGCCATCTTCTGGACCTCCGTGTCGAATAGTATGGTCTCGGATCCATCCATCCGGGCTTTCTCCACCTCTTCGGCATGAACCTGAGATAATGTTTGTGCTCTCTCACGATAGATTCTGTAATTCCGTGGGCAAACACGATAATATCAGGTTGTAATTCCAACAATTTATTCTCGTACTTCATTCTGGTTTCGTGAACCTGCATGGCACTAGCTCCAAAATTCATGATTTCTATCGGTTGTGAACTCAAGGACTGCAGTTTCTTCTGTAATAGGTTTGCATAAGTCTTCCCAGACCTACTGACACCGAGTCCCTGTGTAATGGAATCGCCTAAAAATACGACTAACATTTCATATTCCCTCCCGATTTGAGGACGTTGGCACATATGCAAGCGAAATGATCAGCAACAAAATAAACCCGCTAAATCCACTCAAAATATTGCTTGCCATTAATAGAAATAGAACTGCGCTGATGGCTGCAAAGGAAAGCGGGGAATAGACCTTTTCGGTCCTGCTCGACTTATAGAGGTACACAAAGAGATAAACCAATAAAATAACCACCGCTAACCCCAATGGCAACCCGAAAGTATAAAATATGTTCAAGTACCCGTTATCAAACGCCACTAGCGTGTCTGAATTTTGGGTTAATTTCGCTCCAAGTCCCGAGCTCCCGAGCCCCATTCCAACGGGATTAGCCATAACTGCCGAGAATATATGGGTGGAAAAAAGGAGCCGCTCATTAAATGAGTGATCATCTTCCAGGGAACCAAATGTATCGACCCGGGAAGTCACTTGACTCGAACCCGGCAGAAAAGGCAGTAAAAACTGATAAGCGAGCACAATGACGATCCCCAGCATAAGCAGTTGCATTTTGCTCTTTAGATGGGAACGGATAAAGTAAGCAACAATCATAACTGCATAAGCAATCCAACCTACACGAACCAGCGTCAGGAGGAGGGCGAAAGCCACGATCAAGGTTCCGACTACTCCGAACGCTCTCCATCTCTTTTGGACCGTCATGACAGCAAGCGCCAGAGCAAGAAACACACCCGCTGGCCCAGGCGAATTCAACAATGAAAACACGCGAAATTTCTGAGGTTCAGGAAGGCCTATTGATTTCATCTCGGAGCTGATCATCCAAAATTTATCCCAGGGAGGAAGAGCCAGGTATTGATAAATCCCATACGCGGCAACGATAACGGCAAGATACCCCAAGCTTCTAAGCCATTTATCTCGGACATCCTGATCGAAGCGGCATACATTG
Source organism: Paenibacillus sp. 2KB_20 (assembly GCF_052115765.1). NCBI lineage: Bacteria > Bacillati > Bacillota > Bacilli > Caryophanales > Paenibacillaceae > Paenibacillus > Paenibacillus sp. 2KB_20. The sequence goes on from NZ_JBFRHH010000002.1 coordinate 514,781, forward strand.
ACGTAAGCCAGGACCAAGAATGGAACAACATAATTCAATAGATCAAAAACGGATGAAAATCCATATTTCAGGAATCCAACACCAAATCCATAAATCAGGGCAACACCCATGATTTTCAGGAGTAACCCGATTCTTCTTTCCAATTGCTTGATATTCTTGATAATCGGGATTAACATAACCAGGCTTATACAATAGGGAATTAGCGAGATAATGGAGGTGTTGGTGTAGGACTGAAATGACCAATCGAGCAATCTCCTCATTTCAGGGCTCATAACCCACATCAAGAGCGAGTACGGTACCAATGCATGGGGGCGTTTAAAGTAAATGTGCAGCGCCATCATCACACTAAGAAAAAGCAGCGTAAATTCTAGGAGTCTTATATGGAGCGATCCGATTGAGCCAACAATTCCAACCATGGCTCCAAGAACAATGACACACGCCAGCACTAAGAGGCGATAAAACAATCGTCCCATAGCGGTTCGCGTACCACTTATTCCAAAGATTCTCTCCATGTTCTCCAACCATCCCATCTGCCTTTAAAGGCCAACCTTACTTTTTTCAACGCCATGTTTTTTTGAAGGGGTAATAGTCGTATACATTGGAAGACACCAGGTGTAGCTTTGCTCCCTACGGTAACCACCCAAAATAAATATAGCGCGCGGTTGATCATGCCCACATGCTTTAACACTGAATAAGTTTCATTATGTACCGCATTTATAAAGGCGGTCTCATTGAAGTCGTTCCGCTGATCCTCGTCAAATCGTTCAGCCGGAAAATGATCAACACATACTTGAGGATCATATATCAATTTCCAGCCCTTCTTCTTAACAGCCAAACTAAACTCTAGTTCGTTATGGACTTGAGCACCTGTTCCCTTCAATTTCTCGTCAAACCTCAATCCTTGAATAGCCTCTCTTCGAAAACTCATATTGGCGCCTTTCAAAATATCAACTTCCCGCACCTCTCCTATACCTACGTGATGATTCCCGATGATTCGCCCGTAAGGTTTGATAATGCCAACCTGTCTTTTCCCGGCCGGAATAGGGGTACCCCGGAAATGCACGACGTCCCTACCCCCAACACCTCCTATATCAGGTTTCGAAAGATAATGATGTTCCAGCTTTTCAAGCCAATCGGCATGGGGAACCGTGTCGTCATCAGTTAATACCACGATCGTGCCAGTGCTTTGCTGAGTTCCGGCATTCAATGCAGCGATTACACCGGTTTGTTCAATGAGCACCATTTTGACGTTCTTAATATTCATCAAGGAAAGATGCTGCAATGTCTGATGATCCGTATTTCTTATAATAAGAATGATTTCGTCAGGGTACCTTGTCTGCCGCTGAATTCCTTCCAGGCATTTATGAAGAGCTTCTACCCGTTTATAAGTCGGAATGATGATGCTAATCATTATGTTCATTCTCAAGACACTCCATCATTTTAATAGGCCGAATTCGGAAATATCATAACTTTTACTGTTCGGAACATGACCTTCATATCCAGCCAAATTCCTCGACGTTCGATATATTCCAAATCCAAAGCCAGCATTTCATGAAAACTTAAGTTATTTCGTCCACTCACCTGCCACAAGCCCGTACAACCGGGGCTTACCTTCAATCGCAGCTTATCATAACTGCTGTACTGCATTACTTCTCTAGGCAATGCCGGCCTTGGACCTACCAATGACATCTCTCCGCGAACGACATTCCATAGCTGCGGCAACTCATCGATACTCGTCTTGCGAATAAACTTCCCAATTTTTGTAATCCGAGGATCTTCCCTCATCTTAAACATGGCACCATTAATTTCATTCTGTTCAAGCAGCTTATCAAGCAACTCCTCTGCGTTAGACACCATGGAGCGAAACTTGTACATTCGAAACGGCCTTTCGTTTTTTCCGACACGAGTTTGATAAAAAAAAACAGACCCCTTTGGGTCTTCAAGCTTTATAAGTATAGATATGATTAGAAAGAGTGGCGATAGCAACACAAGTCCAAAAAGTGCGAAAACAAAGTCCATCCCTCTCTTCACCGTCAGATACAGGATTTTGGATTTTTGATCTTCCACAGCATATTGTGCATATTTGGAAGATCCCTCTAAAACAGCGTCTGCTTCGTTCCGTTGCGGACTGGGGTACATCTTTCGTTCACCTCATTAGTGATTTATTTTGCTCAAGTGCTCTCTCAAGAATCGTCTCCATACCTTGAAGCAGCGGTTTGCGAAGCTCATCATTTTGCAACGCAAAGTCAAGGGTAGTCATTATAAAACCAAGCTTTTCGCCAACATCATACCGTGTCCCTTCAAAATCGTAAGCATATACGCCCTGGGTCTCGTTCAGTCTTTGTATCGCATCTGTCAGCTGAATTTCTCCACCGGCTCCTTCCTCTTGATTCTCTAGAAACCCAAAAATTTCAGGAGTTAATATGTATCTTCCCATAATTGCCAGACGAGATGGCGCTTGGCCAGTTGGTGGTTTCTCGACAAAATAATCCACTTGATATAATCGGTCCATTCTCTCCAGAGGGGCGACGATGCCGTAACGATGCGTCTGTTCGTGAGGAACGATTTGCACCCCGATCACAGATTTCTGCATCTGTTCAAACTGCTGTGCCAACTGTTGAATGCATGGTGTTTGGGATTGCACAATATCATCCCCAAGTAGCACGGCGAACGGCTCATTGCCAATGAAATTGCGGGCGCACCATACAGCATGCCCAAGTCCACGAGCTTCTTTCTGGCGTATGTAGTGAATATCAACATTAGAGGATCGACGTACTTCGTCAAGTAAATTGAATTTACCCTTACTGAACAAGTTATGCTCAAGCTCGAAGGCATGGTCAAAATGGTCTTCAATGGCCCGTTTGCCTTTGCCCGTCACAATGATAATGTCCTCGATCCCTGATGCTACCGCTTCCTCGACGATGTATTGAATGGTGGGCTTATCTACTATCGGGAGCATTTCTTTCGGCATTGCCTTCGTTGCAGGCAAGAACCGCGTACCCAACCCTGCTGCAGGGATAATTGCTTTTTTCACTTTCTTCATCATTCATTCACTCTCCAACTCTATTTATAATATGGTTACAAATCCCTGAAACAGTGACTTTTTAGCAGAAGGACTTAGCTATGCCCTCTTCGGTTTGAAAAGGACATAACTAATACTTCTAATAAGGGCATTCAACCCGTCCTCACGTCACACCCTCGACAATGATGTCTAAGGTCTCCTGGGAGACCCACAGCGTGACCGAGTGTCTACAGTGATATAGGTGCAGTAGACATTACCTTCTGATTCTGGTTTGACAGCCTTTCTATGATGAAGTGAGCAGCCCATTATTCAAAGCCTAGATGACCCGATTTAGAACAATACCGAGCATCCGGGCGTTTACATGATCCAGCTGTTCCTTTGCCTTTTTGAGATGGTCTTTTTTCACCTTTCCAGCAGCAGCTACCATAATGACACCATCACACAAAGAACCTACAATCACGCTGTCGGACACCGAAAGCACGGAAGGCGTATCAACGAGTATGACATCATATTGATCTTTCAATTGACTCAATAACTCCCGCATACCCGACGAATCAATTAATTCTGATGGATTAGCAGGAACTGGGCCCGAAGGGAGAAGAGATAAATGCTCAATCGTTGTCTCCTGTATGGCATCCTGAATACTAACGTGACCCGTCAGTAGTGTACTCAAACCTTGATGATTCAATTGGGAGAAAACACGGTGTAATGAGGGTTTACGCATATCCGCATCAATCAAGAGCACCTTCTTGCCTTCCTGAGCGTATGTAACAGCCAAATTGCTTATTGTTGTGGTTTTACCTTCTCCGGGCTGGGATGATGTAACCATAACCGTCTTTAATTCCTGATCTTTGGAGAAAAACGGAATTTTCGTTCGAAGGAGGCGATATACTTCCGAAACCTGCGATTTCGGGTTATGGGACACAACAAGACTTATGTCATTGATTGAGCGTCGCATATTGATTCTCACCTACCTTTTGTTTTTGAGCGGCTTTCACTCTCGCCGATTTCCGCAGGTCACCTTTGCTAACCTTACCTACCACTGCAAGTACAGGAACATTCATAATCTCCACAATTTCGGCTTCGGTCTCGAGCGTATCGTCAAGATAATCCAAAAGAAATACAAATCCGATCGCCAGTATGAGCGAAACGACAAAACTGATCAGCATGTTCATGAATGGGTTGAAATTGATGGGGGCGGGAGTAACAGTTACATCTGCCTCACTTAATATCGTGATATTATCCACATTCATGATGTTCGGAATTTGCTCCTTGAACACGGTTGAGACACCATTAACAACCTTCGCTGCCTTGGTATAGGAAGTATCCTGATATACCAGGTTCATGACTTGCGAATTGTTGGCAGAGGTAACGGAAATCTTCGCTGCCAGCTGGGCGGGACTCTCTCCCAATTCCGGATATTTCTCAACCACCTTATTCATAACAGCGGATGACTTGATAATCTCCTTGTAAGAATTAATTAGAAATATACTGGTCTGGATGGTACTTGCATTCAGGGTAGCTGCTCCATCTCCTGACGATTGGTTAACAATAAGCTTAGCGTTTGCTGCATAGATGGGTGTCGTAAAATAGAAACTTTTAACACCTGCAACTGCCATTGCGATAATGACAATAACCGCGATTAACCACCATTTCTTCTGAACAATTCGAAAATACTGTTTAAGTTCCATGCCGTCGCTGCCCCCTGTTAATTCTGAATTTATTTATTGGTTGTATTGGAATCCTTTCGGGTAAGATGACATCCTTGTCTTCAAGCTTGGTTGATACAATTCGTATACAATTTATATTCCATAATTTACGATACACTTTGTATCATGTCAAGGTTAATTTTCATGTTTTTCCAGGAATAAAGACACATATTGTATCAACAAAAAGACGAACATTTCATTGTTAGCGCTTACTATTTATTAAGATTCCATGGTTTCAACCTTGGGGGCAGCTGTCATCTCCTCCAATAAAAACAGCTCGTTGATAAGGCTATCAACGAGCCGTTCCCTGGGGGCACTGCTATGAAGTAGGGCCTGACGTCATGCTTGCGTAATTTGCAAACTGCCATTGGCAATCGAGAGACGGTACCTGGCATTGGTTACGGAATCTGTTAAAATGATGCCTTTTCCGGATCCGCCGATTTCAAGTGAATCGGTTATATAGCTATGAGGATGCGGAGAATAGGAACCGATATGATCCCAAGTTACCATAACTCCTGCAATATAAGTCTCGCCCGATTTCGGAATAAACCCTATGCTGAAATCATGCAGCAATCCCGTTTTGCTTGCCATTTCCCTCCCCCGATGATGTTTCCAACTCTTCGTCCTCCATGTCACGGCATCGTTAAAAATATACTCTGCGTTCTGAGCTGAAATGCGGCCGATCGACTTATACAGGGAACCACTTTCATATTCTGTTTCCAATATGAAATATTGCATTGCAAGGTTTCTGTTTGCGTCCCCCTGGTAGGGTAAGGCCGAAGCATTGAATTTAATTTTTACGCTTGGAGAATGCACTCCATCAGGCGTCACCTTCAAAATGACAGGCTGGTTACCAATCACCTGTTTCATCTCATTTGAAATGGGAACCGGTATCTGATCTGCCGTGACAAGACTGAGAGAGCCGCCGTTTGACACCGTCCAATTGGAGAGCATCTCCGGATTCAAAAGCAAATTCGGCGCTGAAACCGGCATAAGCGCTCGATGCTCTCTTTCTTCCATACGTGCTCGTAAGTCAACTGTTTTATAAAGAGGAGTTACTTTCCTTCGGATAACCGTATCCGGGATGACCAAACCACACAGATCAGACTCCTTGTCACCCGTCAATGTATCAATATACGCCGAGCCGATAGCTCCGGGAGCAGAGGATTTTCTTAACGCTCCAAGATCATCATTGAATGTGACAGGAGCCGTAATCGTCCCGAACCAAGCCGCATACTGCTGCTTCTCGCCGGGCACTTTCAGTTCATCCGGTAACGGAAACTCCCAGTTTCCCAAGTTCCCGGAATACGTTGGCACCGACCAGGAGAACCCAAAGCCAAACATCCGCAAATTAGAGGTTGCGGATTTCGTCAGCAATTTGATAGCGGCTTCTCCGCATTGTTCAAACTGAGCGCTGGTGTAGATCCCGCTTAATCCTCGGACCGAGGAGGCCTGATTGTACTCATCAAGTCCGCTGTCAATGCATTGATAGATGGCATAAGGCGAGAAGCCAAGATGCGTCCGGTGCAAATGGGCATCAAAACCACCGCGATGACCTGCATTTAACAAGGTGCCTAGCATGATTCCACAGAACGCACCAGATACTCCTCCACCCTGATAAAAATAATCTCCGGAATTAATTCGACAGTACACACCTATTAATCCGTTCCAGGTGCAATCGTACGAATAAACATGGCCATTTGTGCTGTTAAGCAGTTGACCGACTTTTACTCCCGAGGTTCTGACATTTCTGAAAATAGGTGTTGCTTTACCCGCCACTTCTATTGCAGCGGTTCCCACAGCAAACATGCCATAGCTGCTTTGGTCAAATCGGTCTTTATTCACCCAGGCCGCAAGGTTTCTGGAGTTGTAATCGGCAGTACCGGTAACCGCAAAATCCTCAAAAACGGCCTTGTCGCCGGAACTGCGTATTCTAATGCAAGGAAGCAGATCTGTTGATATGTCTATCGGATCCCAAATGATTCTAGTTCCCATTTCCCCACTATCCACATAAGGAGCGATGCCGAATATCCCTCGACTGTTATTCTCTATGGTTTGCCTGATTCGATAGGTACCAGCCGGGACAAACATCTTATACCGCTTTTCACACACACTCATAGCTGCCTGAAAAGCCGCCGTATCATCAGCTTCCCCGTCTCCGACTGCTCCAAACCACTTAACGTTGATTCCATGACTCTTCATTTCCTCATCCAACATAATAAAATTGGAACTTAGCTCTTCAGGAAGTATCGGATCTGTAGGTGACCATGCATTCATCTTCATATAATTCGTTTGCTGTTTCGCCATACTGATTTCCTCCTTGCTAACTAGTGGCAAAAACTATTCCGTAAACGCTTAGCAATGATGCCACTTAAGACAGTATCCTTACTCCTTTATCAAAACGGGCCGTTATTAATCTTGAAATAAATCTACAGCTGCTATAATATACAACCTTAGTTAGATACATTATGTATCAACGGCCCTTCCTGTTCCTGCAATTTATAAGAATGTACCCAATATTGAAGCGCTTTTATGAAAAGAGGCTCTCCTATGCGCATCGTTCTTACGGTTATCTGGGCTCTTGCCCTGTTTATCTTCACTTGCTCTGTTAACTTCAATCTGTTAATCCAATATCATATTATTGATTTCCAACTCAATCCAAATCCTGATTGGTCGGAACTGTTAAGGCTTGATTTCCAATGGGCTAGCCACGACTGGATTTTGCGGAAAATTGGTCATTTCATCGGTTTCTTTATTCTTGCTCTGCTCGCTTCGAATTTCGGTAAATATAAGTCTGCTTTTTATTTGTGTATCATCTACGCCGCCTTAACGGAGGTCCTCCAGCTCTTTTTCTTCCGGGGTGGCCGGGTCTATGATGTGATTAACGACGCCTTCGGTGTTCTCCTGGCTTATTTTTGCTGTCTCATCCTGTTCCGAAAAAGCTCCAGGCAGAAACGAAACGTTAATCTTGTTATTTCAGCCAATTCCAATCATCCAAAACACGAAGAAAAAAAACATTGATACGTATTGTATCATATTGTATAATGACTACGATACAATAGGTATCAAGTAGTGATTGTTCTGGTCCAATTGGAGGAAATTCAAATGAGTGCTATTGCCGGTATTTATCGTTTTAATGGGGAAGCGGTCCAGTCGGAACACGGCGGACTTATCATGGAGGCTTTGAGGCAATATCCGGCCAACCAAAGCGGGTTATGGAACATGAATCACATCATGTTGGGTTGTCATGCACAGTGGATTACGGAGCAATCCGTCCAGGAATGTTTACCTTACTACGATTCGAACCGGGGGCTTGCCATAACGGCTGACGCCATTATCGACAACCGCGATGAATTAATGGATCAATTGCAAGTGCCGCATCACTCGAGGCAACATATGACAGACAGTGAAGTTCTGCTCCTCGCTTATGAGAAATGGTCCGAACGAATGCCGAAACGGTTGGTCGGGGACTTTGCTTTCATCATTTGGGACGAGAGAAAGCAGCTCCTTTTCGGAGCCAGGGACTTCTCAGGCGCAAGGACGCTCTATTACCATCATAATGAGCAGCAGATCTGCTTCTGTACGGCCATCAATCCTTTATTTTCATTACCTTTCATACATAAAGAGATCAATGAAACATGGTTGGCTGAGTTTCTGGCGATCCATGGCGTTTTTGAACCACCAGACGTATCCACTACGATCTACAACAACATCCTTCAGCTACCGCCATCTCATAAAATCATCATTAAGAATGATAACGTATCGGTTACCCGATACCATAGCCTCTCGGATGTCATTCCTTTGCAATTGGCATCATCAGAAGAGTATGAAGAGGCTTTCCGGGAAGTATTCAACAAAGCCGTAACCGCACGGCTTCGGCGAACGAATCGAAATGTCGGAGCTCACCTTAGCGGAGGATTGGATTCAGGTTCGGTGGTTAGTTTTGCGGCCAGAGCGTTAGAGCATGAAAACCGTTCGCTACATACCTTCAGTTACGTGCCAGAAACCGGATTTGTGGATTGGACGCCGAAGCACAGGCTTGCAGACGAGAGACCTCTCATTAAGCAAACGGTACAATTCGTGGGGAACATTAACGACCACTATTTAGATTTCTCCGGAAGAAGTGCTTTCACGGAAATCGATGATTGGCTTGACATCCTGGAGTCTCCATATAAGTTTTTTGATAATTCGTTTTGGCTTAGGGGCATTTTCGAGCATGCAGAACAACGAGATATCGGGATTCTGCTTAATGGAGCCAGAGGAAATTACAGCATCTCTTGGGGACCTGCGATCGAATATTACACCAAACTCCTGAAGAACCTCAAGTGGCTTCAGCTAACGCAGGAAATTAAACGATATAGCCGGAATGTTGGAGTAGGTCGCAGACGACTGTATTCCATTGTCGGTCGTAAAGCCATTCCGGTACTGAAACAGCGAAGCTCTTCAATCGCTTCCGGCGATTTCCCACAGTTAATCAATTCCGACTATGCCAAACGTGTCGGTATTTATGAGAAACTCCATGACCTTACGTTCACGGGAATCGGTTCGACAGATGATCTGCCTGACGACCCCTTGGAAGCGAGAAGAGTGCATTTCGAAAGAGTCAACATGTGGAGCGCAACCGGTACAAGTAACTGTAAACTTTCTCTTCGTTATTCTCTATGGAGCCATGATCCCTCGAATGATCTAAGGGTTATCCGCTTCTGTTTATCAACTCCCATGGAGCAATTCGTTCAGAAAGGGATGGACCGTGCTTTAATTCGTCGTTCTACGAAAGGCTGGCTCCCTGATTCTATCCGTCTTAACCATCGAACAAGAGGGATTCAAGCAGCTGATTCAATCCACCGAATGCTAAGTGACTGGCCTGTGTTTTTAGCAGAACTGGACCGTGTATCCCACGATTCCCGAATGCAGCAGATCATCAACATGCCTGTCATACACGATGCCTTAGCAGAAGCCCGCCAAGGGATCAGCCCGAATCAAGCCTACAATCCCACCATTAAACTGCTTATGCGCAGCGTAATTTTGTATCGATTCCTACAAAAAAATTTCTGAAAGGAGGTGAATCTATATGAAAAAGGAATGGAGCGTACCTGCTTTGGAGGTTCTTGACATCAAAATGACCATGGCTGGTCCTGGTAGTGCACTTCCGGATGCAGTTCAACCGGATCCGGATGAAATGGTTCACTTCAGCTAACATATAAAGCCATCATGTTCTGATAAAAAGAGCCCCTATACGCCTGATCGGGTATACGGGCTATCTTTTTTTATTCGCATATTAAATCATTGGAGTGAGGACCATGCTTCAAACGTTAAAGCCAACCACATATAAGGCCTTCGGGTTTTCCATCCATAGTGACATTCCCCTGCCTGAGTTACAGCCCGTCGTCCTCCCGGATGCTTTCGCCGATATTGTCATCCGTTATGCTGATCTGACCGAAAGATGGCTTGGAAGACCTGATAAGTCAAATAAAACATTCTTATGTACCGAAGATATGGTCATGTTCAGAGTACCTGAACTCGCTGTTTTTGCAATAGAGGGCGGGACGACCATTTCTGTCTCCCTAGAGAAGGGCGCTGCAGAGGATAAAATCCGGCTGTACGTGCTTGGATCTTGCATGGGTGCCCTTTTACTGCAGCGTAAAATACTCCCCCTGCACGGCAGTGCGGTAGTCATTGACCATAAAGCCTATGCCTTCATCGGCCACTCGGGACACGGGAAGTCGACGCTGGCCTCTGCCTTTCTGCAGAAAGGATATCAATTGGTAACGGATGATGTCATCGCTGTGACGCTGGATCAGCAAAATACTCCTTATGTAACACCAGCTTACCCTCAACAAAAGCTTTGGCAGGAAAGCCTCGAAGTTTTTGGAATGGACTCCCGTCATTTCCGGCCCTTGTTCGACCGTGAAACCAAGTTCGCCATCCCCGTTACATCCCAATTCTCCAACAAGCCCCTGCCGCTGGCTGGCATCTTTGAGCTCGTTAAAACGGATTGCCGTCAACTGCATATACGTGCGGTTGATAAATTAGAGAAGCTGCCACTGTTGCATCGTCATACCTATCGAAACCAACTTCTATCCGGCAGCGGATTAACGAAGTGGCATTTTGACATTACGGCCCGCATGTCCGGCAGTATGGCTATGTACCAGATTCAACGTCCATTAAACGAACATACCGTGCACCAGCTAACGGCCCTGGTCTTAGATACCATAAGTGAGTAATCGTGAACTTCATGAGTCGTTTATCTAATCATCCTGCAGCCCTCAAACACCCTCCATTACATATGCCCCTCATTAAGAATCCCCAAACGACAGGTTTGGGGATCATTTCACTATTCCACAGCTCAGCCCCGACAAGCCAAAGCCTTTGTCTGCGTTACACCCTTTCACTTTCCCTGAAATCACATATAATCACCATCTAATATTAATTAAGCCTATAATGAGAGTTAACCATATCCAGGTTTACGACGCTGAATTCAATTGTAAAAGGAGCCCCCTATGAATCCCTCTGAAATTGATCGAATAACCGCTATTCTCCCTTTCCTGTCCACGATTCCGCATCGTGATTGGCAACACGCTGAGCTCGTGTCCATAGACCCTTCTACTCCGCATAGGATTCAAGAGGGCCATATGCTGCAGCATGCGATGTTCATGGTGAAGGGAAGCGTCCGAATTCATAAGATTAGTGAGCAAGGAAGAGAAATTACCTTATACCGAGTCCAAGGCGGGCAAAGCTGCGTGCTCATGATGGCAAGTATTCTGGGAGAATCAGAATATGAAGCCTCGGCTTCAATTGAAGTGGAAAGCGAAATTTTGCTTATTGCGGTAGGCGTATTTAGAGAATGGATGGATCATAACAAACCTCTTAGACAATTTATTTATCAGCAATTTGTGCAGAGAATAACGGCCGTTACGAACCTTCTCGAGGACATTGCATTTAAACCGATGAACTATCGACTGGCCCATTTTTTATATACGAATACGAATGACGATCTAACAGCATTGAAGATCACGCATGAACAGTTAGCCGTAGAGCTAGGAACAGCCCGGGAAGTCATTAGTCGCATGCTAAAGGACTTTCAAAACCAAGGAATCCTGTCGCTATCCAGAGGGAATATCCGTCTTACCGATCGATTGGCTCTAGAGGAGATCATCCAGCAATACTTATCGTGACTTAGTCACGGAAAAGGATTCGATATCCCGCTAAGATGGAATTAATTCCAATGATGCGGAGGTATGATATGAAAAATGTCGGTGGTATCGACCGGTTATTCCGGTTCATTCTGAGTTTCCCTCTTCTGTTTGTTCTTTTTTATCTAGATAGTAACTGGAGGTACATCGGTCTGATCGGGCTAGTTTTATTGTTTAATGTCCTGACTCGAATCTGCTTCATCAACCGTATTTTTGGGATCAATTCCTGCCGGATAAAGAGAGGGACAGGTGAGAGACCGCTATGACCCATTATTACGACTCTTCCAACTTAAAGAAAATTCCCGAGCTTATGCAGCTTGCCCCCGAGGCCTCCGCCTCTTTTCTAGCCTTTGAAAAAGACGTCTACCAGACACTCAATCACATCCCGCTAAAGACAAAAGAACTGATTGCCGTGGCCATCGCGCATGTTACAGGTTGCCCTTATTGCATCGACGTTCATGTGAAGAAATTCAAACAATTAGGCGGTACACGAGAAGAAATCCTTGAAGCTGTATTCGTAGCAACGATTACTCGCGCAGGTGCCATCCTCAGTCACGCCACCCATGCATTAGTTGCATATGACACCACAACAGCTTCCCCAGACGACGCGCAGCAAAATGAACCTCCGGATCAACCAGAGTGTTTTTGTTAGCGCTGTTCCTAACGACTTGTGCATTAATAAGTATGTTCCTGCTTCAGAACATGAAAAAGACACTGGCCTGCGGTCAGTGTCTTTTGCTGTATGGGGGATCTTCTGAGCTGTATCATTTACACGTTCATATAAAAGCACCCGCTCTTTGCGGGTTTAAGGTATGGAGACGAGGGGAGTCGCTCCCCTGTCCGAAGACAGCCAAGGGAATGCATGAGATAATCATGCTTTAAGCATCCAGCGGAAGGCTTTCAATAGCTGTGAAAAATACGTCCAGCAGCTCTTTATCAAATGTTTGTTTTACGTAATCCGATATCCGCGCTAGCTCTTCCTCGCCGTTATATTCCAGGCATGCACGCCCTTCACACCATAATACCGTACAATGAAATCGTTGCTTCACATGCTCAATAACATAGTCTTGTTCCACACATTCACGTATCGCTGATGCCAAACGTCTCACACCCTTTCATCTCTTTAAGTTCTTGCATCACCCTTATTATTCAAATTTCAAATATTTCTTCGATGACATTCGTCACACATATTGGATATCGGTAGGAAAAAAGGGGTATCCAAAAGATCCTAGATCTGTTGGATACCCCTTTGTTTCTAAATTTACACCTGTTTAAATTCAATCCAGTCGATCTGCAAGCCGGGCTTGACGAAGTCCAGCTTCATCTCATAATACCCCGCTTCCAGCTCCACTTTGACAAGCTTCTGTTTGATCCATCTGCCGTCGGTACCATTTGTTTGAATCGTGGTCACCGGTTGGTCGTTCAGCGTTACGTTGCACGCGCTTTGGGCCAGTTCGGTTTCCGGAGACATAATGCGCACAATGATCCGGTACTCGCCGGATTCTTCCACCTTCACATAAGTCGACCCCGCTGCAACCGGCTTTACTTGCGTGCTCTTCGATAAAGTTTGTGCTTGTTCCGGCGCGAGAGAAGGAGCGGATTTAAAAGTACCTACGGCTTCCTCGATCACCTGTTTTCTTGAAAATACCGGCGCATGCATCAGGAACCGACAAATGTTCATGGCGCTACGCTGTAACTCTCCACGAGTCAGCGTACCATTTTCCAAGGATGCCAAGGTATTGTCTTCCCATGCATTGATTTCCGCACCGTAATTCATAACCACCATGTAGAGATCATTTTGGGCGCGGACCATCCAGTTCGTGTTTTTGCGATCGGCTGGGCCTCCGTTCACTACGTCGTTCATAATGGCCCACCAGTCGGTCATCACGATGCCCTGGAATCCCCACTCTCCCCGTAGAATAGTGGTATTCAAATCATAATTGGAAGCCGCCCAGTGTCCATTGATCGGGTTATACGAGGTCATGATGGAGTTGGCCCCGCCCTGCTTCACCGCGATTTCAAAACCTTTTAGATAAATTTCACGAAGGGCGCGTTCGGACACAACAGCGTCGACTTTACTGCGATGCTTCTCCTGGTTGTTGCAGGCAAAATGCTTCAGGGTGGCATTGGAGCCGCCCTTCATAATCCCGCGTGTGCATGCCGCAGCAAATACTCCCGAGATCAGCGGATCTTCCGAAAAATATTCAAAATTGCGTCCATTCAGCGGGCTGCGCCGAATGTTCAGACCCGGTCCAAGTAACGTATCAATGTTGTAGCTGAGTAACTCCCGGCCTTCCATAACATAGAGCTCTTCGACCAGCTCAGTGTTCCAGGTTGCCGCAAGCAGGGTTCCAATAGCCACCTGCGTTGCTTGCTGTCCGCTATCCATCCGAATCCCGGACGGCCCATCCGCCGTACAAGCCACCGGAATTCCGTAATCGAGCAAGCTGTCGCTCACCCCGCCAAAAGCCGAAGCCGTTCCCGCTGTAACCAGCGGACTGCTCATGCCTTCTCCTCTGACGATCACCGCCAGATCTTGATCGCTTAGTTGAGCGATAAAGGCTTCCAAACTGACTTTTCCCCCATAAACGTCCCTTAAGGTATAACCTCGATTGCCCGTTTGCTCCAAGGTAAGCGGTAGGTTTTGGTGAATGCGCTCCTCCATGTTAATCTTGCGCTGCGGCACCTCTGTATATGTCAGTTCGTATGATCCGTCTTCCTTGCGACGGCCCGGCTTCATTCGGGTGAAGCTTTCCGTTGGCGCCATGGCTTCCTGCAGCTGCTCCACAACTTGCAGCGTTTCTACAACGTAACCATCTTGGCCATCCAAACCGATAGGCTTCACATTCTTCACGCTCGTTCCCACATACAAACGGTAGGTTCCGGCCTCCAAGACATAAGCGGAAGCCTGTCCCGTCACACCAGCGTCATCATAGGAAGCCATGGCGTGGACCGGGAAGCTGATGGTGAGCGTCTGCGAATCCCCCGGCCCAAGCTCCTGCGTCTTTCCGAATGCCGCCAACACTTTGGCAGGCTTGCCCAGGACGCCTTGCGGTGCTTCGTAATAAACTTGCACAACCTCTTTACCTGTATAGGTGGTCCCGATATTTTTTACGTTTACTCCGATTTCAACGTACTGCTCTCCCTCTCTAACCACCAACCTGGCTTCTTGTGGCTCGATTTCAAACGACGTATACGCCAAACCGAAGCCGAATTCATACTGGACGGCAACGGGTCGAAACGTTTCGAAAAAACGGTAACCCACATAAATATCCTCTTGATAAACATTCTTTAGCTCGTTGCCGTAATTACGAGTCGATGGATAATCCTCGATCGAATAAGCAATCGTATCGGTTAATTTGCCGCTTGGCGTCACCTCGCCAACTAGTACGTCCGCAATCGCGTTACCGCCTTCCATTCCACCGTGCCAAGCATAAATCACAGAGGAAATCGGGTGCACATAACTATCATCGGACATCCAGCTCATATCGATAATGTTGGACACATTCAGGACAACTATCGTGTGCTCGAAGTGCGTTGTCACCTGCTGCAGCATCGCTTTTTCTTCAGACGTTAACTGGTAACTGCCCGGCTCATTGGCATTATCCTGGTCTTCACCGGCTGTTCGCCCGATGACAACAATCGCCTTATCGGATGCCTGTCTTGCTGCGGATACCAGCTCATCGGTCAGAGGCATTTCTTTCTGATGCCACGGTTCAGCCGCCCAACCGCCGCCGCCATTATCGAAAGGGTTTTGTTCAATCCACTGTTCATAGGCAGCTGCCAATTGTTCGTTGACGGTGATGTTCTTCTTATCCCGAAGGCCGCCGAGCAGATTCGTTGTATGGGAAACATGAACGCTCCCGCCCGAACCCGTACCACTGCGGTAATAATTAATTTGCGTTCTGCCAAAAACAGCAACGTTTTCGTTCGGTTGAAGGGGAAGCACCTGTCCTTCATTCTTTAACAATACGGCACCTTCGGCAGCGACCTTTCGGCTAAACTCAGCAAAGCCTTCCAAAGGAGCTCCCATTCTCTGTGTACTCAATATATTCCCTCCCGTTTGCTTTCTCCTGTATCCAATTGATAATGAAGAAAGATTAGTAAATGCCTGATGAATTTCAACATTAGGTATGAGGCATCTATGTACTATCATAGTAACAAATTCTGTATAGGAATATGTGAAAAGTCTTGAAGTTGCTGAAAAGAGTGCAGTTTCGGTTGAGAGATCAACCGGATAATAATTTGCTAAACACAATCGTTGAGGACTAAAAACGGGTATGATAAGATAAGAATAGAAATAAGGACGGTGTGCCAACCGTCCTCAGTACAACATCTTGAGTGGAATCCCCTCCAAGATCATGTGTGATCAGAAAGTAACCCACTTCGGCGACAACCTAAGAGTGGGTTACTTTCGTTTATCGATGTAAGTTAGCAATGCCAACAGGAATAACCCGAAGGTAAGCACTTCACCAAACGAAATGTTCATCGCATCACCTCCTTTCGGAGGTTACGCCCACTCAAGGTGTGTTGTACCCTCTCAAATACAATAAATTGAAGGGATATCATAATACCGTGCAATGAAATCGCTGCTCTATGTGCTCAATAACATAATCTTGTTCCATACATTCACGAATCGTTGCTATCAAACGTCCACTGTAGATCTACAACACGTATATCCGTACAACGGGCAGCACATAATAATCCTCATTAACCTATATAAGTATACAAGGAGGAGCTTTCAATTGAGCACAAACCAACCGGACAAGAACCTTATCAACACGGTGGAACAGCTGGCAGAGACACCCGTGAACAGCCATGAGGCCCAGCAACAGCAGCAGGCTCGCAACGATCGCCGGAAACAAGCGCTGCATGACAGCGATGACAAATACAAAGAAAATGAATCCAAGAACTATCATTAGGATCGTCAGTGATGTCTGAACTCAATTAACACGCGTGGTTCGCCTTCCTTTTCAAATGTGAAAACGTAAAAAAGCGACCGATCAAGGTCGCTTTTCTAATGGTACAAATGGAATGATATCCACTATGACCTCACATATTTACCAGCTCAATTGTCTATATCGAGTACCTTCTTTTTGCTCCACATTAACCCAAGAAAGCAATGGAACGTTTTACTTTCCTTGCAAATGCAATGGGATTATCGATCGACTCCCAGTGAATATACATCAAACGCGGGTTCTCAAACAGCCAGTGATTGTGGACCGCTGTCACTTTAATCCCATTTTTACGAAGATTGGTCAGCAATTGATTTACTTGACTTTGTAAGAGAGCGGTTTCCCCTAAACAAAGTGCGCGACCGGAACTGTCCAGGGATTCAAACGAGAATAATTGATAACGGATCAAAGGGGAAGTCGTCTTTCTTCCTAAAATAGATGCTCTTATTCTCCGATTTCTGGAGACAAAACAAACCGGGCCTTTTGTAATTTCATGCTCCGTTCCACCTAAAATGGTTGAGAATTGGTTACATAGTCTTTTAAAGCGAGGACTTGCTTTCACTTCCACCATACGAAATCATCCTCTCATTAAATGATATGATTCAACTGTATAACTCAGGCTGCATTAACCCAAGAATGCAATGGATTCTTTTGTTTTTCTTGCAAACGCAACAGGATTGTCAATAGATTCCCAATGCATATACATTAAGCGAGGTTGTTCTTTTAGCCAGTGATTATGAACCGCTGTTACTTTTATCCCACGTTTGCGGAGATTCGACATCAATCGATTCACCTGATTTTGGTGAACGGCAGTCTCACCCAAACAAAGCGCGCGGCCCGATTTATCAAGAGATTCGAAGGAAAACATTTGCATCTGAACCAAAGGGGAGCGCGTTCTTCTTCCCAAGATAGATTCCCTTAGGTTCGTCATACGCGTAACAAAACAAACCGGACCTTCCTCGATTTCCGATTGGCCTCCCAGAATTCTTGCAAATTGGGTACAGAGCCTTTTGAATTGCGGGCTTACCTTTACTTTTTCTGCCATAATAAATCCTCCTTTAAACATATTCTTTGTATCCTATGATTAAAGGCAAAAATAGTATTGGATCAATAACTTATTTATAAGAACAAATTAGAGGTTGCAGCATCCCGAGCCTATCACAAGCAGACATTCCAGCGGAAAAAGACCACCTTTAAAGGTGGTCTTCATAGTATGCGAGGAGGCAAACCGTGACTACTTAAAGCCACATTTCGCTGACACCCCTATTCCTTCCAATCTTCAATTCCGGTCTCGAGCTGCTCGAATGCATGCAGAATCGAAGCTTCCATAATGTCTGAGTAATAGCTGTGGGTTTCCGGAACATCGGTCCATTTCGGTTCAACCTTGATATCCCAAGGTTTACGGTCCAGCAGTTGGTTAAGAATTCGAACAACCTCTAATCTCGTAATCGGCTGATTCGGATGGAACGTCTCCTCCGTAAAATCGAACAGCACGCCTTGCTCCTGGGCCGTGGCGATGGCTTTCTTAGCCCAGTGTCCCTCTACGTCCGTGTATGTGCTGTCCTGGGCGGCGTCCCATTGATTCATATTCATGAGAATCTGTGCAAATTCCGCCCGCGTTATCTGTTTCTTCGGTTTGAACGTCTTGTCACCGAAACCGACCATCCATTTATTGTTGGTTGCGGTCGTGATCGCGTTCGTTGCCCAATGTTTCGCACTCACATCCGAATACGATACTTTCTTCGAGCTCGCTGCGGATGTATACAAACGGGACAGGATCGCAGCCATTTCGGACCGGACAATTCCACGATCCGCTTGGAACGTGCCGTCGGGATATCCGACCATGTATGCGCGATGATCGCCTGCGGCCTTCACTTTCGGCTCCTGGGAGAAGCTGAATTTCACGATCGTGTCACCGACATGGATGATACCGTCCTTAATGTAGCTGTCATGTCCGAAACGCTCTTCACGCTTGTCGTTACGGCTGTCAAAAACAACATATCCATTCTTCTCGCCTAGGAAGTAGTAATCGCCATCCGCATAAACCATCCAGCCGTACTGACCGCTGTTTGAGCTAATCTGTGAATTATGATTTTTGTTGGGTGCAAAATCCGGAAGCTCAGGCAAATTGACAAGCGTTCCCGGCACTCTGCCTTTGGAACGATTCAGCTCCGTGTCCGCCCAATACAATTGCATATTCACGCCTGCTACAGGCTGATCAGTCACCTTATCGAGAATCGTGCCATATGGATCGACCAAATCAACCGATAACTTGGCATTTCCTTTGCTATCGACGCTTAGCTTGCCGGCAGGACCAGCCAGTTTCTCCCCGTTAGGCGCGATCACGTTCAGTGACAACGTATATTCGCCTGATGCAACTTTCGGAAGCGTAAAGCTGCCGTCCTGGTTCATTACGATATTCGGCAGATTCAGTTCTTGCCCGGTTGCCGATTTTATTTTCCCTGTAACTTTCAAGTTGTCTCCGACGAGTTTCGTAATTTTGTCCTGAACGACTTTGCCCCCGTTGGCTTGGTCGGAAACAACGACGTCCGTTTTCATAGTAGGTGCAGGTTGTTGTACAACGTTCGTATTCCCTGCGGGTGGATCCACTGCAGGTGGATTTTCTGCCGGTACCGCAGGTACGATGGGCTTGACACTAACCACATTGGACAAGCCTGCAAATGGACCCGATTCGACGTTTAGTCGGAAATAGTAGGTTTCACGGCTCGATAAACCGGCTACGGTTGCACTCGTTGAATCGGCATCCAGTGCCTCCAATGGGCTGACCGGCGTAAAGTTGGTGCCGTCCGTGGATTTTTCAACCGTGATGTTCAATGCCCCCGTTAGTGCAGGGAAATTCAATGTTACTCGCTCTATCCCTGGAACAGCAGACAACGTGGTGATCGGTTCCGAAGGCGAGGCCTGAACCACATTGGACAAACCTGCATATGGACCCGATTTGACGTTCAACCGGAAATGATAGGTTTCGCCGTTCGTTAATCCGGTTACGGTTGCACTCGTTGAAGAAGCATCCAGCGTCTCCAAGGGGCTAACCGGCGTAAAGCCGGTTCCATCGGAAGATTGTTCAACTATGATGCTCGTTGCCCCTGTTAGAGCAGGGAAATTCAATGTCACCTGCCCATTGCCTGCATCGGCCGACAACGTGGTTAACGATTTCGAAGGCGAAGCTTGGACTACGTTGGATAACCCGTCATATAGTCCGGATTCGACGTTCAATCGGAAATAGTAGGTTTCACCGTTCGTTAATCCGGTTACGGTTGCGCTTGTTGAAGCAGCATCCAGCGTCTCCAATGGACTTACCGGCGTAAAGTTGGTCCCGTCGGCAGACTGTTCAACCACGATGCTCGTTGCTCCTGTGAGAGCCGGGAATTTCAATGTCGCTTGCTCATTGCCTGCAACAGCGGTCAATGTGCTTAAAGGAGCCGGATCTGCGGCAAGAACATAGACGGTAAACGACTTCTCGCTTGTCAGCCCGTCTTTGGTGATGGTTGCCGTCAAGGTCACGTAAGTTCCCGATTGGGCGATAACCGGTCTCGTCACGGTTCCGTCGGGTGCGATGACCGACGGCTGGTCGGAGGTCCAGACAGTGGTTACGCCATCGTCTTGTTGCAACTTAATATTGTTTTTGACCGAGTTTTTCATGTCGCCGGACTGATATTGGATATCCGTATTGTTCTCTGCCGCTTCAATGGCCAGAATAGCAGCTTTATAATCCGAAATGAGTTGGTCCGCGATGCGATCGGCAATTTCTTGAATGATATCGGCGCTGGTTTTGTCGGAATGGACATGCAGTCCCCCCTTCGAAATGCCGTCGATAAACGTTTGGTCGATGTCCTCATAGGTAGCGCTGGTTACGCCAACATATTGTGCGCCTCTGTTATTGAACGAGTCCGTCAGCTTGGATTGATTCGATCCCCGATCTAATTCCCCGCGAGGGTCATCGTTAATGTTTACGACATAGCGCAGCGGCGCCGTCCCCCAAAGAATATTATCCACGGCTACATCCAATGTCTTGCTCGAAGTTGAATACAACTTCATATTGTCGAATGAAAAAATCGAGATGATCTCGCAGCCATGGCCTATATGGCTAACGATTGGACCAAATTCATTTCCGTAAACATCCGGGAGGGCTAAATTCCGAATGATTTGGTCGCCATTATCCCACATGCTCAGCGTTGCATCCGTTACAACGATTTTAATGCTGTGGTGAGTGGATGTCCCTTTTGGATAACTTCCGATTGAGGTAACGCCTGACATGGAACTCAGAGATCTTCCCGTCTCATTGTGTAACGCAGTGGCATCTACACCATTGATTTTATATACATTGACAGCGCCTTGAACATATAAAATCGTATAACCGCTTAATTTCCCGTTGCTGTCGATCTGGGTATTAAATAGAAAACCGCCGCCTTCCATGCTGTGGTAATCCACTTTGGATTCATCCATGTCAAAGGTGATGATCTTTTTGCCCGAAGGGCTTCCCTGCGTCAGCATGAAATCCTTATAAGCAGGCGAGGTATAACCATAGAAGGTTAACGTGTTGCCGCCGTTGGAAATCTGAACATGATTGTAATCGGCGGTTTCAACGGCCGGAGGCGTAGCTCCAAAACCATAAGGATCTATATACCAGCTATCATAACCCTCATGCACATAAGTCGTATCCGTTACCGTTGCCCGGTCTGCGCTCGCGTCCATGATCGACACATATTTGGGATTTACGCCTTCCGCCATCAGCCTGGCTTTAATCGAATCATTCAACTGGCTCTCAAAATCACTGGAATCATAGATGCTCGTTCCGGCATTATAGTAAACCTCTGCTACCGGCGCGAGTGCATATGCCATCGGCATATTCGTAACAATGAACAGCGCTGCCACGATCATTGAAATTATTTTTTTCTTCAACTATTTCACCCATCCTGTAAGTTAGTAACCGTACGACGTCCAACAATGACCCTTGACCCCTTGTCTCATCCATAAATAATTTGTGCGGATAACCCCCTCCAACGAAGCGATTGTAAAAATTGTTAATTTCAACATATCAAAAGCATCTCTCAAAAATCTCTCAAATTCGACTTCTGTCGACAGGTAGATTTTTGAGAGATTCTTGCCATATGATAGAGTCCATAGGGGTGTGACTATACATGAAGAAATGGATTGGTTATCTGGGTGTAATATGCGCCTTAATCGCCATTCTCTATATGATTTTTAGCGACGAGGACACAAGTGCCGTACATATTAAAGCCGTAGACGGCGTGCTTGACCTGCGAGAGGTCACGGATTCACCGTTTGTATCGCTAGCCGGCGATTGGAAATTCACCGCCGCAGCATTTGTCGACCCGGCCGACTTTGCCAGCGAAGCCGATCATCTGCCGGTACCCGGTCCCTGGGCATCGGATGTCGAGTGGGGATCCTATCAGTTAATCGTATACCTGCCGGACCACTGGTCCGATGAGATCGGTCTCCGTGTTCGGAATATCTGGTCTGCCCATACCATCTATATTGATGGCATACCCCTATCAAAAATAGGATCCGTAGCAACAACCAAACGAGCGACAACCCCGGACAATCCTGCCTATGAAGCGTATTTTAAACCGGGGGGCCGGCAGCTCCTGATTACCATTCATGCCTCCAATTTCTACAACACGAGAGGCGGCATCGTCCTGCCGATCGATTTCGGCGACGCTGAGCAGATGAAGGAAGACGTGCAGCGGGATCTTTCCCTGGAATGGACGGCTACCTTATGTTTGCTGCTGTTCAGCATGTTTCATATGACGATTTATTTGCTGCGAACGAAGGACGAAGCCTTCTTATACAGCGGCCTGCACTTTCTGCTCTTGGCATTAGTCATCGTGCTGCGAGGAGAGCGGCTATTCATTCGGGAGTTTCCGTCACTTCCCTTTGAGCTTTATTTCCGGCTGCAGGACACCTTTACTTTCTTGGCCTCCACCTTGCTGATTGTCTTTATCGTAAAAATGATTCCTTCCATCATGAGCCGAAAGACGATGTACCTGCTATTTCTACCGATCCTGGCCTATGCTTTCTTCAATGCGGTTCTCCCGGCCAGAACCATATCGGTTACGCAGTATCCGCTCTTCTATTACAACGATGGATTAATCTTGGGCATTATTATTCGCATCTTCTATCTGACACTTAAAAAGCGCATCAATATACGTAAAAATGAAGCTGTCATTCTCATGTCGATGCTTCTGTTTCTAGCCGTATTCGCTATAAGCGCTTCATCGGACAGCTTATTCTTCACCGGGCGCAATTATATGAACCGTATCGGACTGGTCGGGTTTGTCATGACAATGAATGTTTTTCTCGGCATACGTCTAATGAACCGGGCCGAGGAGTCGGAGCAATTGAACACCCGGCTGCAGAAAGCTAACGATGCGAAGGATGCCTTCTTGAAAGTCACGACGCAGGACCTGCAGAGGCCTCTGCACGATGCCGTTCATTTAGTGGGATCCATCACCCGGGAGCCCAATCGCGAAAAGCAAGGTGAGCAATTGTACTTGGCGGAACAGCTGATGGGGAACATGGTGTATTTATTGAGGGATCTGCATGATTTCACCCGCATTCGATTCGATGATTACGCGATCCAGCTCAAGTCCACCAATGTTCGGATGGTCATGCTCCATGTCATTCAGTTGATGCAGTTTACCTTCACGAAGAAGAAAATCGCAATCAACGAACAGATTCCGAAGCAGCTTTACGTATGGGCGGATGAGCAGCGCTTGACGCAGGTATTCATCCGGATCATGACCGAGATCTCTCACGACACCGCAGAAGACCGGCTGACCATCGAAGCTGTACAGGTGGGCACGGATGCCCTGCTTCGAGTGACGTCAACCGGCGAGTCAACGACAGCGTATCGGTATCGCCCGCATTCTTCCGGGCTTATGATGACGGAGGAACTCGTCCAACAGATGAACGGAAGCATCGCATATGAACGCATGCAAAGCGGAATTCGCTTTACGGTCACCCTGGCTTTCAGCGAATTTAAAGAGCCGGTTACCGCAGTGGAGCATGAATACAACCTGCAATCTGCGGTGCAGGCAGAAGATCGGTCTTTAGGAACGCTCTTGATTGTCGATGATGATGCAATGCATGCGGAAGTCATGCGGGATATGCTGGGGGACGCTTACAAGGTGCGAATCGCTTATACGGCTCAAGAAGCGCTTGACTATTACAGGAATCATCCGGAAATCGCGATGATGATCATGGATGATATCATTCCAGGCGACATGGATAGTTTGGAATTGCTTCGGCAAATCCGTACGCAGGCATCCTTAATGGACCTGCCGATCTTGATGATGATTTCCTCCGAATATCCCAGACATGTCGAAATGATTTTTGCAGCCGGCGCTAATGATTATTTACTGAAGCCTTTTTCCAAAGAGACCTTGATGGCCCGTTTGAATGCCGCGGAACAAACGAAGCAGTCGATGCTGAAGGCGATTGAGTATGAAATGGCATTTCTGCAGACCCAAATCAAACCGCATTTTCTATACAACGCGCTTAGCAACATCATTGCCTTTTGCTATACGGACGGGGAGCGTGCAGCCTATCTTCTATCGATGCTCAGTTCTTTCTTGCGTTATATCTTTGAGACGAGCCGGGATGGACAATTCTCCACCCTGCAGAAGGAGTTGGAAATTATCGAGGCCTATGTTGAGGTGGAAAAAGCGAGATTCGGCGAACGGTTAACCTTCGCTTATGACATCGATCCGTCCATTGCCTCGGAGCATGTTCTGATTCCCAGCCTGCTCCTGCAGCCTCTAGTCGAGAATGCGATACGCCATGGCCTGTTCGACAAGGAAGGTCCGGGACATGTTCAGATCACTATTTTCTTGCACGCATCCTGCTTGAACATACGCGTCGCCGATGATGGCGTAGGCATGTCGGCTGCGCAGTGCGCTCAGTTGATGGGGGGAACGGCCGCCAATGCCGGAATCGGGTTCACGAATGTACGTCGGCGCGTGCATGATATCACCCAAGGAAGCCTGGATATTCACTCCTCGCCGGGCAATGGAACAACCATTCAAATAACGATTCCCGTGAAGGAGGGGCAAGGGTAATGTGGAAGATCATCATCGTGGAGGATGAGAAACCGATTCTGGGCCTGCATACCAGATTGCTGGAAACGTATGGTCCCTTTCAAATTGTAGGCCGCTTCGAATCGCCATTCGATGCGCTGCAGGAAATACCGAAGCTGGATCTAGACGCACTCGTGCTAGACATTGAAATGCCGAGAATGACGGGACTTCAGCTGACTCAGAACTTGGTGGAGAACGGGATCGACGTGCCTGTGATCTTCACGACCGCTCACCAGCAATATGCCGTGCAAGCCTTTCGCGTGCAAGCCCTGGATTATCTCTTGAAACCGATGACCATCAATATGGTGAAGCAGCTGGATGTACGCCTTCAGAAGTATTACGGTCAGAGACCCAAACAGGCCAAGAAGAAGGAGCTTGAAGTCCAGTTATATGGAGAAGCATCCGTTATGAAAGGCGAGCAGCTTGTAAAATGGCCTACCCGCATCACGGAGGAGTTGTTTTACTATTTGCTGCTGCATGAGAATAAATTGTGCCCGAAATGGAGAATCATCGATGAACTCTGGACGAACGTGGAGGAAAAACGAGCGCTTTCTAATCTGTATAATACGATTTATCGGATGCGTCAGCTGTTTATGGAGCTCGATATTCCCATCGTCATCGAACGAGTGAATGATGGTTATATCATGAATGCGAACAGCAGCATCGTCATGAAACCGAACGAAAGGCCGGATGCCCTTCTGCTGGAATCGAAAGGATATCTGTGGGCCTATGCTTACGAATCGATTCGTTAAGCATCTTGCTTTTTCGATCGAGCCGTAAAGACGCAAAAGTCCATCCTAATGGTAAGCAAATACCACATCCTCGCGTGGATGTGGTTTTTCATTGTCCAGATACAATTGCTTGCGGGATGAAGAGGTTTCACTATGGATGGCCCCTCTCCTTCCTCTTACAAGTTAGGAATTTGCCAATCAATTTCCTGAAGCCCCATATTGCGTAGAAATTCGTTAGCACGAGAAAACGGCCTGCTGCCAAAAAAGCCTCGATGCGCAGACAACGGACTCGGATGCGGCGAACGAATCAGTGTATGCTGCCGGTTCGTAATGAGCTCCGCCTTCTTCTGGGCGTGGCTTCCCCATAACAGGAAAACGACAGGCTCATTTTTCCGATTGATCGTCTCAATGACCTTATCCGTAAAGCTTTCCCATCCCCTGTTTTTATGAGAATTCGCTTCATGCGCCCTTACGGTGAGCACCGTATTTAGAAGCAGTACCCCTTGCTGCGCCCATGTTAGCAGATGACCGTTGTTGGGAATGAAGCAGCCCAGATCATCCTGAAGCTCCTTGAACATATTTTGCAAGGAAGGAGGCGTGCTGACGCCCTCTTTGACAGAAAAGCTTAAGCCGTGAGCCTGTCCCGGCCCATGATAAGGATCCTGGCCCAAAATGACCACTTTGGTGTCGGCCAGCGATGTATAGTGCAGCGCGTTAAAAATATCGTATTTATCGGGAAAGATGGTCTTCGTACGATATTCCTCAATGAGTAATTCCCGCAGCTGTAAGTAGTATGGCTTCGTAAACTCCTGCTCTAAATATGTCGCCCAGTCATTCTTTAATATAGCCATTTCGGGTTCTTTCCTCCTGCCATGGTCATAAGATATAACTAGATTATATCATAGGATTATTTCTGGTATTTTCCTAACACCTAAGCCTTACGAAGACGCAAAAAAAGGCGACCGATTACGGGCCGCCTTTTCACCATGGATTCCCTTAATCAAGTCATGATGACCGGCTCAATCTTGCCGTTGCCGATCCGCATCCGATCTATGCATAACTGGCGATGTCCCGGCTCGGTGTCTCCAATGATCCGGCGGTGGTATACGATAAGCCATTCATCTTTCTCCTGCAAATGCAAGTAGCCATGGTGGCCGGGTCCTTCCGCAATCGGCTCCTGACGCTCCAGAATCGTGCCTTCATTCTTGAATGGACCGAGCGGGCTGTCGCTTACGCCATAGGCAACGCGATAGGTTCCATTCGTCCATCCGCCCATGGACCACATCAGATAATAAAGTCCGTCCTTCTTAATCATACAAGGACCTTCCACGTATCCCTCCGGCGTAATGGAACGGAAAATTTCATTGCCGTCGTCTGCCAATGGAACGAATCCCGTCATCTCTTCGTTCATCCGTGCAACGTTGCAGTGGCCCCATCCGCCATAATACAGATAGATCGTTCCGTCTGCGTCCTCGAATAGATGTGCATCGATCGGCTGTGCCTGATTAATGAACTTATCCACGAGCGGCTTCCCTAAGTAGCCTCTGTACGGCCCTTCCGGACGGTCCGCAACGGCGATTTCCAAGCCGCCGGTTTCCTCATTCGATTGGATGTCGTTCGATGCAAACACGAGATAATATTTCCCTTGGTGTTCGATATGAGTCGGTGCCCAAACCGCCCTCCATATCCATGGAAAATCCGCCATTTCGATAATGCCTTCGTGTTTCTCCCAATGGATCAGATCGTCGGAACTGAATGCGTCCAGATTCATCTGCATCGTATATTCCGTGAAGGACCGCGTCGCATAAATCCAGTGCTTCCCCTCATACGTTCTGGCTTCAGGATCTGCATACCAGCCGGGTATGATCGGATTGTTAATGTTCAATGGTAGACACTCCTCTCCTGTGCTGCGCATGTCGAGTTCGAGCAATATGGTATCGCCCGCCGACCAATGGCGCTCGATTGAGCGATAGCCGCGTTCTACCATTGCTTCTGCACCGGATAGCCATTCTCCTCCCGCGTGAAATCGTACAATCCCCAGTTCACTTCTCTTCGTGGCCTATATCGAAAAAATGCACCTTACGTGAGCCGGGTCTCCAATCGAATGTCATTACGTGTGCTGAGTTTGTACGCGATCACTTCATTGTTATACAAGTCGTAGATCGTCGAGAGATACAAAAAGGACTGTCCGAATGGGAGATAGGTAATATCCGTAATCCATTTTTCCTACGGACGTGTCGCTTGGAACTCTCGGTTCAGCAAGTTTTCTGAGATGACATGCGTAATGCCTAGTTCCTTAGCAATGGTTTTGAATCCCATAACCTTGTTTGAGATACATATTTACAGCTTTCTGCTTAAACTCAACCGAATATGTCTTACGAATTTCATCCATGAAAAAATCCCCTCCAAGTAAACTTTAGTGCTCTTCTTTAGCACTTGTCTACTCAAAGGGGATACTATCAACACGGCGCTCTTTTTTTGTTGGTGGAGGCGAGCCGGGGTTTAGCAAATCCACAATTTTCCGCAATATGCTGATTCGAGTGTTTTCTAACTGTGTCTCATTTGCTGTTCCTAAACGACCATAATATTCACAAAAGCTTTAACCCATACTCTTCTAGCCATGCAACCCTCCCGTTAAGCGGGGGCTATGACGATAGGGTCCTACCGGGATTTGGATTAGGCTGGTTAAACCTTGCGAAGTCATCTTGTAGATCTCATCACATAATCGGGCATCAAATCCGAGGAGCGGATGTCCTCCTAACCCGATAGCTGATGCCGCCAACAGCAAACGCTGTACAAGCATCCCTGCTTCCATCTGTTGGATGCGGTATCCCCTATATCCCATCGTTGTTGTAAGATGATCCTTGTCCCCTGCTATATGAAAGCATAGCGGTACTTGGAAGAGGTTTACATTATCGGAAGGCATTCCTTGCTGCAGCTGGAGCCGATGATCCCCATGACGTATCAATCGTAACGCATGAGCAGCGCTGTCATAATGGTAAGCACCTTCCGGAATACCATCAACGTTATAGAGACATACGTACAGTGAGACGCGGGAAACGGAGTTCTCATGGTCTCCATCTAAATCATTCCAATACCTGAAGGAAGCCGTGGCCTCCCGCAGCAGTAAGGCCAGCTTCTCCTGGCTTACCTTACTCATCATAAAATCACTGTCCGGCGAATACCGCCTTCGGCTTACTGACGCCAGATCATACAACAACCGATTCACATGGGGCAGAGCCACCACTTGATCTTCGCAGTGAACGATCTTCTCTTCCCCAATTCGCGGTATCGATTGAAGTGATTCGATTAGGGATGCTTCGTTCATTTTGATTAACATCGGAAATTCCTTGACCCTCCGGGACCGGACGTAATGATCATGCTGGACCGTTGGCAACTCCCGGCATAATTCGGTAGCGGAGACAACCTCCTCTCCCTCATTTCGATTGGCAAACCAAGAGACCCCAGGCTCCACCGACAGCGGAATCACCGCATACACGCTTTCCTCTTGTTCGGATACCCCAAGAAGATGATTCACGGCTCGATCAAGAAACTGGAAATACACCCCCGATTCAAAGCCAAACCGTTTAGTCACCTCCAAGAGCTGCCCGATCAGCGCACCCGCATCAAGTCCTTGCAGGCGGTAGGAAAAGTTATTGTATTTAAAAAAGTTTTTCCAAAACATGCTCGATACAAATACAGCACCAAAACAAGCCGACTCGTCATAGCGATTACCAAGAGCCCTGGCTAAATAGAAATCGAAGTCGCCTTCTCGCAGCAACACCAAACGATGATGCGCCACATCATAATGATATACCCCCGAAGGCAAATCCTCTATTTTCAGATACACGTATAATTCGTTCGGATATAACGCTCCCCCGGAGGGAGCAAACCGCCGGTACAGCTGCAGCAGGCCCATTGTTTGCACCATGGAATTCGAGGCAAGGACGGATTGGGACAATTGAGTGAGTCCGAATACGTACCAAAGAAAATGACCCATCAGGCGAAGGTCGGGCTTTACCGGCGTTTCACCACCTTCGAGCGTCAACGGTACTTCGGAACATAACGGAACTACAGGCAAACCGCGATAGAGCTTATATGCAAGCGGTCCGTCTTCCCAATCTACCACCAAGTCCGGCGGTTTAGTCTTGTCAATGTCATAATGCAGATTGTGCAGAAACGCTTCCAGACTCATCCCTGTTCCTCCTTATATGAACGAGGGTGGTCAACCACGCCACGTTTTTATACCTATGGAAATGGATGCGGATATGGATTGAGATCTTCTAGCTCAAGCGGTCCCTTTACGTACCCGAGTTCCACAGGTACCCGGAGCACCCGCTCTAGCCCTGCCAGGCGCGTAAAGTGATGTCCAAATGTCATCGGCAGCATCCCCGGGATCAGCACTTTCACGCAATGCAGCCCATTTCGATTAATTTCCGGTGCGGTTACATCCACCACGATCACATCGAGATTGAGTCGGTGGAATGCATTAAGAATGTCCTTCAGATCATCCGTTAAATCAGTATGCCTTGCCCCCGGTTCGAATTCCTCTTCAAACGTTCGCAGTGGGCGATTCTCATCCAGCAGAAATTGCAGGCGCTCCTGCGCTTGCGGCAATCCGTAAAGCAGTGAATGATCCTCCATCTCCTGTACTAGGGATGAATCATGGAACATTCGAACATATACTTCCCGGTTTGCATCGAGTTTCTCGTCAAGCGACTGTAACATGCCGGCCAGCTCGTGAACCGCACTTTTCACAGCCCGTATCGGATCCGGATGAGCTCCGGCTGCACAGATGAGATTCACTCCTGTTTGTTTCCTGTTTTTCGCCACTCCCCACACACTTGGAATCCCATTTTCCATCGTCGAGTTATAGAAATGCACATCAAACCCCGCCACTGCCTGTAAACGATCGATCATCAGTCGCAATTCTTGGTCATTAGCGGAGTTTAGGTCAAGGCGCGGGAGAGGCAACTGCCCATACCAAGTCATCAGAAACGAATCCCGCTCCACCACTTCCAATATGCCGTAGAAAATAGCCTCCTCCAAACTTCCGCCTAAAGCGCACCCGTTGGAACTTTCAAACACAAAGTTGTGCCCACAGCCCATGCTGTAATAGGCGAGCTGCTCCGGAACTAGAATCGGACGCTCTTGTAAAAACGAATAGCCCCAAACCCAATGGATCGGGTGGTCAGGATTAAACCTTGTGAACGGAGCCCCTGGCTTGGCATATTGCTCCTCCGTATGCACCCCTACTTTAACAGGGTCAAGCGCTTGATCTTTCAGGTTGCGGAAGCTGCCATGGACTACCGTCCGTTTGCTTCGGGGTGCCAGACCGCAGTACCGCTCCAACCCCTCCAATATAGCGGTCAACTCACTTGCCGCATAGGAATGAGTCCGGCCTGCCGTTCCCACATCCTCTGCGAACAACGGCAGATTCACACTCACATCGGCAAATGGTGACTCAAAGTTAACCATCTTCCCATTCAAAAAGCCGGTCCGGTAATCCAAATAGTCTTTGATCAAAACATTACTTAACTCATCCACCCGGCGGCATCGGTAACTATCTGCGCTAATCTTCGGGCTTGGTTGCAGCGAAATATGGGCTGCTGTCGATGAATCATCAGGTAATTGACTACAAACCGGACACAGCGGGTCAGGGAGAATGAGGTGAAGTGTGCTCTCCATCGTTTTCAGGTTGATCAAAAACACCTTCCCAGCCGATTGAACCGTTTTGCCTTGTAACACCCTTCGTGTCTCTTCTACCAGCAAGTAAGCGACCTGCAAAAGTCCTGTACGTGACGCCCATGCATCACTCGGCATCCCCCCATGTGTTACCAGCCTCTGCTGCAGCTCCCGCATCTCCTTGCGTTCACGTCCCGCCATCAGGCGCCGCGTGTCTGCACACTGGGAGCAACCTTGAGTACCCGGACGAACCAACGGTCCGATCACGCCTTCACCAAATGCAACGAAGCCGCGCAGCCAAGGGATGCCGGCCGGCTGCAGCACCTCTTCTGCCTTTTGATGAACGCTAGGATGCCAAGCATCGTGCAACACCAGAACCAAATCCACCTTTTCAGGTACTCCTGGCTCGAAATCGATCTGACGAACGACCTCAAATTGGGTTGACAGTTCCCCATACACGCAGTCTGCCAACACCCCTTCTCCAACAATCACAATAATAGCGCTCACCGGGATCCCTCCTCTTGCAGCACCACACCAAACACCCCTGCTATTTCCTCCTTCAAGAACGGTTCCACCGCTAGATCGAGTGCCAAGAGCCTCTTACTGTTCCGATTCAAAACCTGCAAAGCGGACTGTAGAACCTCTGGTTGTGACGTTGTTTCACATGCAGGGATCTCGAGCCTTATAGGTACCTGTTCTTCCAGATGCACGGACGAAAACTCCAATGCTTGCGATTTGAGGCAATCCGGTTGGTTTTGTGCTGCTAGCAGAGCCTTATGTAATGCCTTCCGCAAAGCCATTGTCACATTTAAGTCTACATTGCCATACCAACCATCCCTCGTACCGATCCACACCACAGGAAATCCGGACACTTCCTCTCCCAAGGCGATCATCGGCTCTCCCTTCATTGTCGTCAATGCCTGCAAATAAAAAAGGCAGTGTTTATCTTCTACCGCACCTAACTGTACCCGGGAGACAAAAGGCAACTGACACGCCTGCTGCTTACCCAGTACTTCCTCCAAACACCTTTGCAACCCTCGGCAAATGCCTTCCGCAAACGTTTCTCCTGCTCCTATGCCAATAAACTCCTGCGTTTCTATCCTGCTGCCCTCTACTCCCTGATGGGAGGGCAGGGTAGAAACAAGCAAATCGGCCATTCGCGACACATATGCTTCAATTCCAGATAGCCCCGCTTCCCGCCGCGCTTCTTCATGCGTCAGATCGGAACAGATCATGTCAGGCAGCAGCCCAGCCGGTCCTTCTGATAGCGGATCGATTACCTGAACGCGACACTGAGAGAGTGGCAGCTGTTTTAAATCCCCCTCCTCCCAAACATGGAAAATTCCCGATTCCACCGATGTTAACTGGCTGAAGTAAGGAATCAATCCATTCTCACTTTTGCTGGATCTCCGCTCAAGCTGACGATCGAAATCATGAACCCATTCAGGTGTGCCAAATCCGGTCACAAGCGGATGAGGCATGAACGAATGCCACTTTCCTTCCAACGTCTCCAGATCTAACAGATAAAATCGATTATTCTGTTCCGAATCATCCGCTCCCGTCAACTTTTTGAATAATTCAAACACGATCACATTGGCCAACATCGCTCCAGCTGTAGAAGAAAAGGTGTGCAATTGTGGGTCTTTAGAAATCGCAGATTGGTGTACACGGCGCCATGCCGACTCCCAGCATCCCTGGGCGTCCGGATGCACTAGCGGTCCCGCCAGGCCCACCTGTTGCATGCATACAGCAGAAAGAAACACCTTCCTCTCCTCCCTGCAAGCGGCATGAAGAGCTTGAAGTCCCTTGATATCATCCTCACGTGACACGAACAAAATCGAATCAAACGGCCTTACAACCTCCCGCCAACAACGCCCTTCCTCCTTCTGCAAGATAACCTCCTCTATTGCCACCTCGGAGTCCGTTTTACAGGCATGTGCCGCCAGTTCTGACATCCGTTGCCGATCCGTCGAATCTGAACCCGAGACCAAGACAGAAAAATTGGGCAATCCGGATTCAAGCAGCGCAGAAATCGCCGAGATCAAAAAGGGACCAGAACCGACCACCAATACTTTGGCCTGACGATAGGACTGAAACCGATACGCACCCGAATCACCGAAATGATCCAAAAACTCAATTTGAGAAGCATACTTTTTGAGAACCTCTTCTGGTAATTGATGTGGAGCATCTTGACTCACATCCCGAGCAAAGCCGTTACGATACAAAACTTCTGCAATTTCATATACCTGGTTTCGGTGTTGGTTCGGCAATCCGTCTGTCAAATCCCCCAATCTATACTCCCCATTGAATATCGGTATCAGCTTTTCAATCCATTGATCGATCGCCTCTCCATCCATGCGGAACGAGCTTACATTGTTTCGAAAATACACACCGCTGGAATCAGGGAGAAAAAATGTATCTCTTTTCACCTTTAGACGCATCGAGGGGTTCAAATTTGTCATTCTATTCCTCCTCCGTAAGCTTCTCAATCTGCCCCTACACTTTATAAAGAATCTTATGTACAACTATTTGTCCCTCATGTCTGTAACGTTTAAACTTCTGTCCTATCGTTGCCAACTCAAAACACCCCCTAAATTAGATTAGATTAACCAGGGGTTCCTCTAATATCTATTTTAGGGGGGACACATCAAACTGGTTCAGGAGCCTTTCTCTTATCATTAAGTAGCCACTATTCCCGTTGAAAAGTTAAGCAATAATGGGCAAAAACATTGCCTTATCGTCCTCCACGGTGACAGTGGTGACAGTTATGGCAGTTATGGCAGTTATGACAGTTGTGGCAATTGAAGCAATTGAAGCAATTGAAACAATTGAAGCAATTAAAACAACTGAGGAAGCATAGACGAGCCGATTGTTCGTTTTGAGCGTTCCAAGGAGTCATCTCACTCGCCTTAAATTTGGAAACATTCAATTTCGCTAAATCATTTTGGAAATCATTCATAATCTTACCTCCATTTTTAATAAATCGTTTTGCTGGCAGCATAAACTCCAATTTAATACCCATGACAACATATGAATCGAGTTCCGCTCTTGTTACTGATTTAAATGCCTATAATTTATTTTTCTTCGTAAATTCAAGTTGGAAATTGCTAAACACCTCTTCGATAAAGCTCTGGGCCAACAATCCAAGATAACACCTTATCGACAATGCAAAAAAAACCATCCTCATGCGGATGGCTTTTGATTATCATTTCTATTATTTTTCATTCTTAGATTTGATGTTACCTGAAAGTCATTGCAGAGCCTTGGCTTAGCTTGTAGCCAAACTTATTCTAGTAATGCCTTCAGCTTACAAATCGCTTCAACTTACCTCCGATCATATTTTTAATATCCTCGCGAATATTCCGGGCTTTCTTTGAGTTGAACGATATCATGGCCGGTTGGGTTTTGGAAGGCACGCAGCCCAAATGTCGGCGCAACGGCAAAAATATGGTCAAAAATATCCGCTTGAATCGATTCATACATTCCCCAGGCGGTATCATTACTGAAAGCGTAGATTTCCAACGGCAGTCCGTTATCTCCCGGTGCTAACTGTCTGACAATCAGCGTCATATCCTGATGAATTTTCGGATGATGCCTCAGATATTGATGGATATATTCTCGGAATACACCGATATTCGTAAGTTGTCGGCCATTCACTTTACTATCCGTATTAATCTGGTGTTCGATGTTATACGTATGAATTTCATTTATTTTTGTCGTGACATAATCGGTAAGGTAGTGAATCTTCTGGAATTCCTCAATCATTTCTTTCGTACAAAAACTTATGCTGGTCGTATCGATATAGACGCTTCGCTTAATTCTTCGGCCGCCGGATACTTGCATGCCCCTCCAATTCTTGAACGAGTCGGAGATGAGAGCGTAGCTCGGAATCATGGTGATTGTCTTATCGAAATTCATCACCTTTACCGTGTTTAACGTAATGTCGATCACATCGCCGTTCGCATCGTATTTCGGCATTTCAATCCAGTCGCCGACACGCACCATGTCATTCGACGATAATTGAACGCCTGCCACCAGGCCTAATATGGAATCCTTAAAGATTAGCATCAGCACGGCCGATAAAGCACCAAGCCCACTGAGAATGATCAACGGATTCTGACCGATGAGGTTTGAGATCACCACAATGCCGCCGATGATGAAGAGAACGATCTTCACCACCTGAATGTATCCCTTGATCGGCCTGATCTTGGAGACCTCAAACGAACGATAGATGTCATCAAAGGCATTAAGCAGCGCATTGAGCACCGTGATGGTTACGATAATCATGTACGTCATTGCTGCCTTTTCAATCAGAATCTGATAGGGCGGAAAGATGGACGCCGAAAAATAAATAATGATCGCCGGCACGAGATGTGACAGCTTGTGGAATACTTTTTTCTCGACAATGATATTATCCCATGTATAACGATTGTTATTGACAATATGAATTATGATCTTCAATACGATTTTTTTGGTTAAAAAATTGGCTAATATAGAGACAACGGCTATAAAAACAACCATGATCATATTTGAGAGATATCCAATGGTTGGTTCGCTCATGCCGTATCCGTCTAGTTGGTTTTTGATAAAGTCCATTATTTCCTCCTGACGTAGTTTAAGATTAGCCTATTATTATAAATTGAATTCTATTACCACGCAAAGTCCAAGATAAGACATCGATGGGTTGATTTGGAATAATCTAGGGTAAGACTGTCTTTTTGAAAAACAAAAGAGAGCGCCGGAAGGGTGCTCTCTTAGTCTGATTCGATATGGCCGAAGGGTGCTAAGATTATGGATCGCATAGAAGACCTTTCAGATGAGCAGTACTACACTTACCGTATTCCCTAAGTCAAAGCTCCAGCAAAAGAGCCTAGCGTCTTTCTGCATGCAGAGAAGGATTGCAGCTCAATGCAAATCTGTGGTTCCGCATTTCTGTCCGCTTCCTGATTACATACAATCCAGAAACCTGCTTTGGCAGGAAGTACAAACAAAATATCCTCGATTGCCGTCTGGTTTCCGCTTCCAATTCTTATCGTGCTTAGATTGTCCATGGTACGGGCATTGGTTTGAAAATCCTGCTGCCATTCTGCAATCAGCCGCTGTTGGTCGGATGAAAGCTCGTCATAGAGAGGGCAGGCAGGGGATTCACCAGCTGTCAGTCGGTTCCACAATTCTTCAGTGATCACAACCTTGGATTCGGATAAAGTCATCCCTTCAGCTTTCGAAGGCTTCACTCCATAGAAACGTACAAGCTCCTCTTCCCAATCCTGCGGCTCTGTCCAGGATAGAAAATGAAGCGTGTTATTGTCAGACAAGTGGTACAAATACCGCTGCTGCAGCTCGTGGATGGTCAGTACTTTGCTAGAATTCCGATCGGTAATCCCTCTCAGCATATAATTGCTCTGCAGCAAGTGCTGAATCATTTGCGTAATTTCAGAAGTAAAACGAACCACTCCGTTCTCTTCATCAATCGATTCTATAAAGCCTTTGGACATCAAACTATGTGTAGCTGCCTGAAATAGAAGCTCCCATCTGTCTTCAGACAGGTCTCCATAGTATGCCTTCATAAGTCCTGCAGCCATTTCCTCCCCTTGATGAACGGCCAAGGTGTATCCCAGCTCTTCTAATGAAAATATATAGGTATGCTCGCTCATGTAAGCAAATCCTCCAGTACAGATCTATTTCATTTCCTTTCCGTTACGGCTGATCAGCCCCCGCAGGCGCTTCATGACAGACTGGATTTCGGTATCGGTCAACAAATAATACGTATTCACAGTCCAGGTCTCTCTGTTTTTCAAATGAAAAATCAGCACAGGAAATTTCGGAAGCAGCCACTTCCGAATGGAAGGGCCGCTGTAGCTGATGCTTGTAATCTCCGCCCAGGCTACGGTACGCGTACCATCTGAAATGGAATTTTGATCGTAGGTGAGCAGCTGCGTGTCTGATTTCAGCGCCTTTGGCAAGCTGACAACCAAATATCCTCCAAAAAACGGAATCCCTATTATGGCTGATGTGATACAAAAAAACTTGCGAATAAAGGAAGTATCCATAAAAAAAGCCGCGTACAGCAGAAACAGGCAGGCCAACACAAACAGTAAACTGCCAAGTGATTTGCCCCATGCCACGGATTTCCGATAAGATATTGCGTTCATAATTTAGCGCCTTCCTGAAATTATTTGAACAGTCCGCTAATCCAGCGAACTCCCTTTTCGACAACTTTAGCTGCGCCATCACCGACAAAAGCTCCAACCGTACCACCTACATAGGAACCGATGGCCGCACCAACCGGGCCACCAATCATCGCACCGACGGCTCCGCCTGCTACAGCCCCGCCATAGGTCGCGGCTGTTTTTACAACAACGTTGGATGCGGCTACAGCTACTTCTTCCCCGTTAAGCTTGCCTTCACGATACTTACTGACAAGGCCGGAAGCCTCGCCGATCACATTAAAGGTTGCGTTAATCGGGAATATCTTTTTGGCGATCATGCCTGGAATTTTCTTGGTAGCCATCCCATATCTACCTTTTTCTACGCCGGCTATGACCTGTCTAGTCCATTGAGGAAAGTTCTTAGCTTGACTAAAGCCTAGCCCAAAATTGAGACCGAATTTGCTTGCCACTCTATCAAAGCCTTTGATTCCTTTCATCATGAGGCCTGGGTTCACAATCTGGCGATTTATGCCTCTTGCCAGGTTCTTCAAGAACGTATTGTTACCTTTGCCTTTAACCCATGGCGCATTATGAATTTTGGCTCGGGACGGATTTCTGGGATCTACTCTGAATTGTACCGTCTTACTTAAGACTAAGGAAGCGCCCACAGAGCTGTAAAGGAGAGTTCCCCACTTTTCCAGATTATCTCTTGCTTCAAGCGAGCTGTCTAACACGTTCTGGGTTTGATCAATCGGATCGGCGGCCGTCCTTGCCTGTAACGAAGCTTGAGTGGAATCGGCCTCTTTAAAGCGGTTGACAATCGTATGTAATTCCGTGCTGACCGAACCCACCGCTGCAGTAAAATTATCCATTTGCTGACGG
Source organism: Paenibacillus sp. 2KB_20 (assembly GCF_052115765.1). Taxonomy (NCBI): domain Bacteria; kingdom Bacillati; phylum Bacillota; class Bacilli; order Caryophanales; family Paenibacillaceae; genus Paenibacillus; species Paenibacillus sp. 2KB_20. The sequence goes on from NZ_JBFRHH010000002.1 coordinate 553,227, forward strand.
GCAAGCTGGAAATTTTGATAGAATTGCTGCCTTGTCGTACCTTCCCATCCACTTTCAAGGATATGAATCTGCTGGGTAAGGTGGCTGCAAATTTGCACCCCGATCTCCCTGGCCTGTGCAAATTGTTGGGATATCTCCATAAGTCTTTCCGGAGGAACTAATATTTTGCCCATGGCACTCACCTCAACAATATACAGATTAATGTAATTATTCTAGTAAAGGTTATCAATCTTCACAAAAGGAACAAGTAACAGAATACTAAAAAAATCGTTAGGTCCTTGGAACCAATTTCCAGGTGCCAGATATGAAAGCGAGGAAAACTATGCCTATTTGGAAGAAAAGCAAGTCATATAGCGCTAAAAATATTTCCCATTGGGCGGTCATAATAACACAAGTTAAAAAGCCACCAACCCGAATACGGGCTGATGACTATTACATAGATTTAATAGACCATTTATACTACTGAATCAGCAAATAATCTTTGAATTTGATGAATGAATATAAATGATCCGGGGGATGGAGCCTCTGTCCTTTCAACTTTTGTAGGTGGCTTCAAGTTCCTTTAAATCCTCGTCGGAGAACAAAAAACTAAACAGCCAGTGTCCGATTGTTTTCGGCCACTGACTGTTTCGACTTGTAACCGGCTTCTCTCCTTACGGAGAGAGTATCCGTTTTTGACCTGTGAGTTCCTGAATCGGCTTAATGTTTTGAGTGAATTCAAGCGTACCTAAATAGTTTCCTTCTTTATCCCTTACGGCAAAATAGCGAATGTAAACAAATTTATCTTTAACCGGGATCCAGAAATCTTCTGCATCTTTGACACCTGCCTTGAAATCAGCAAGCAGCTGATTGACGACATGAACGCTTTGCGGAGGATGGCAGTTCTGAACACTTCTGCCGATTACCGCTTTGGTACGAACGAAGATTCGTTCTTTTCCCTGTGAAAAATATCGAACGATATCATTTTCATCGATAAAGGTTAGGTCGACTGGTTTTCTGTTACTTCGGTTAAGACGCGTTTTGCCAGATCCATTACGGTCTCGGCATTGCCATCAAAGTGAGTGAGTTTGGATTTCACTTCTTTTATTCCCAATCGGATACCGTCATCTACTGCCCACATCACCTTGGTCGGTCCATAGATCCCATATTTCTCGAGAAAAGGAAACAGCACATTTTCTTTGCGGCTGTAGTGTTTATCTACATCTCCTAGCCCTTCCTTGATGAAGATTTCGTCCAAAGCCTCGTAGATCGGCTCTCGTCCATTGTTTATTTCTCTTCTGCTTTTTCAAAATAAACGATTTCACATAATCGAATGTGATGCTTTTTTCCATGGACTACAAGAGCTACGTGATCAATGAAAACATCATCCAGAGTACCTACCAATTTGCCGACAGTTGTCGTGATGGCAATCATTAGCCCTATGTGCTGGATCAAATGCTCAGTGAATTTGGGTTCCACAGTTGTCGTATACATAACATTTTTTGGTAATACCGGAGTTTCCTTGCGCTGTACGTCTTCATTCCGATAATATTGCGGAGCTGGGAATGGGGCATATGGTCGCGGATAGCCATAGTACATAAATCTATTCATGAGTTGCATACTCCTTTGTCATAATTTGAAAAACACATCTATATAACATATGACAAATACCTATGTGGTGCTCCAAAGAAGTGTTGTGCAAAATAAGAAAGCCGTAGATGGGATATCCTTTCCCCTCATAAAGTTTGGATGATAGGGGCGTAAATTCTTCAATCTCCTCGAGTATTTCCACCCAGATTAGGCTAATATCACAGGAGATTTTCGGGCTATCGACATATATTATTATTGCCTAGATCGAACACCAAATCTAAAAAGGAGTGTGTTATTTTGTCCGAAACGGTTTATTTACAAAATAGGTCTTACGATCCTGAACAAATGGCTGGTTATCATTTTGTGAAAGCTGAACATTTTGAGCGAATGAAGATGGCTTGCGCGGGCAATCCGCCGTTCTTTTATAAATATGCCGAGCAGGAATATTACCATAAAGCACTTGCGCATCGTTATAAAGGTATGGGTGGCTGGATGTAATAATGCGAGTTGACCAAATTTTCAATGAGTCCGTTCATTTAACCGATTAACAGGACAGCATCTTGATATACGGTCGGCTTTACGGCTATTTTACTTCACACAGTTTCGGACTAGATTTTAACCATAAGAAATGCGAAAACCCGCTCTATGGGCGGGTTTTATGTATGGAGCCGAGGGGAGTCGAATCCCTGCATCGAAAGCGAAACCCCGACACCCCGTAACGTCAGCCTGAATGTCTTCTTCAGTTAATCCTGAGAGAAGATGTGGATGTTTCACACTCTTATGGTTCTCATTAACTATTGCAGTGTACAAAAGCCTGTTATAGAATGTCTTTAAATTACTTTTAATTCCATAATTATCCTAAAATGTGATCTGCTTATATTTTACCACCTACGTCAGAAATCCCCTCTTATTCACCAACACAATCATCTATTACACCAACCATTAGTTATTTATGTTCACTTATTGAGCATACATATTGACCTGGAAGGAGGTGAGAAAATACGTCGTTATGCCATCAAGGTACGAATGATCGTTTGGTTCTTCGTGCATAGTTTATCTAAAAGAGGAGGTTTTTTTATTGATGTTAACCCTACGTTTTCCCAATTCCGGACTCATTAAGAAGGTCTTGGCTGGCGGTCTATTAATGACGCTCGCTGTTATGGCACTATTCTTATTCGAGTCCAAAGCATCCGCTCACGGATATGTAAGTAATCCTTCCAGCCGTGCGGATTTATGTGCAAGAGGAGTCAATACGAATTGTGGACTTATTATTTATGAACCGTATAGCTTAGAAGCAGCAAAAGGATTCCCGGCAGCAGGTCCAGCCGATGGTAAAATTGCAAGTGCTAACGGCTTGTTCGCTCCACTTGATCAGCAATCCGCAACTCGTTGGACAAAAGTAAACATTTCACCTGGACAAACGACTTTTGACTGGAAGTTAAAAGTGCCGCATGCAACAGCTAGCTGGAAATACTACATTACCAAGCAGGACTGGGACCCGAATGCACCGTTAACTCGTGCATCCTTCGACTTAACTCCTTTCTGTAATGTACCGTATAAAGGGATGCCATCCAATACTTATTCCGACACTTGTAATGTACCGAGCAGAACAGGGTATCAAGTCATCCTCGCTGTTTGGGAAATTGCGGACACAGGAAATGCATTCTATAACGTTATCGATGTGAACTTCACCGGTGGTGGAAATCCAGATACAACAGCGCCAACTGCTCCGACAGGAGTAACAGCTTCCAATGTCGCAACCACGAGTGCAACAATTTCTTGGAATGCTGCTACTGATAATGTTGGTGTTACGAATTACCGTATTTTTAACGGCTCATCCCAAATTGGTTCCACAAGTGCATTGAATTACAATCTAACAGGCTTAACACCGAATACAACCTATAACATTACCGTTAAAGCAGTAGATGCTGCTGGGAACATATCACCCGCCAGCAATCCTGCATCCTTTACCACACTAGCTGTAGTAGGTCCTGATACGGAGGCTCCTTCAGCACCTACAAGCTTACATGTGATGGGTACAACTACATCTACTATAGTGCCTTTAATGTGGAATGCTTCAACGGACAATGTGGGTGTAACTGGCTATCAAGTGTTCCAAGGCTCGACATTAGTCGCTACGGTTTCGGGTTCAGCGCTTGAATACACGGTTACAGGTCTGTCGCCAAATACGGCTTACTCCTTTACGGTAAAAGCTGTTGATGCCGCTGGCAATGTATCCGCTGCTAGCAATATTGTCAATGTAACGACACCTAGCGCACCTGTCACATACCCTGCCTGGGATGCATCCACGGTTTATGTTGGTGGCAGCAAAGTAACCCATAACGGTGTGAACTATGAAGCGAAATGGTGGACTTTAGGTGAGACTCCAGGTGGAGCCGACGTGTGGAAAGTCATTCCTTAATCTTCTGACTTTCATAGAAAATGACTACAGAATTTTCTGTAGTCATTTTTCTTATCTTATATTTATCCCATCCAGCTAATATCCGCATGGAGGACTCCGAGGTCAGGATTCTTCTTTATCTTCGTTGTGCGAGAAATGATGACTCCTAGGACTTGCGTTTTCTCCTGAAAGCTGTACAGCTTCTTTTTTTGATGATACTGCGTTGCTTTGATCGACTTCAAAAATATCGAGCAGGAACATAAAGATCGGAATACCGATAATAAGCCCCCAGATCCCCATGAAGTGCTGGGAGAAAATAAGAACAATAAAGGTGTAGAACATCGGCAGCTTCGTTTTGTGAGCATACAGCTTCGGATTTAAGAAGTATGTCTCAACTGCATGGATGAGCAAAATCATGACAATCGCCCAAATGACGGTTGAGATACCACCAATCTGATAACCGATAATACTGATTGGAATGAAGGAAATAACAACACCGACTACCGGGATAAGGCTTAGTAAAAATACCATAATCGTTAGAGCGAACAAGTAAGGGTAGCCCAAAATCGACAACCCGATAGTCGTTAGAATCGTGTTGAACAAGGCGATCATCAGTTGAACCTCGATCACTTTACCAAAGGAAGAGGTGAATTTTTGACCAAAATATTTAAACTCATTGTAAGCCCAGCTTATTTTGCTTTTGCTCAACTTATCTGTAAAGTCATTGACTGTTTTCTTCTGGATTAAGTAGAAGTAGCTCAATACAATAACAAATATGATAACCTCGGCCCATTTACCTATCTTCAGAATATAATTCAGTGCCTGACTTCCGTATTGCTCCAATTCCAGCTTACTAAGCGCGGAGGAGACAAGCTCGGCAATTTCATCCGACTGAGGTGTATTCACGAATTTGATAATGGAAAAATATAAATCAGAAATTTGATTAATGAGCTTCGGAACATAATTGGCAATTCCGTATACAAGCCCAAATATTAAAGCCGCATACAATATCGTATTAACGACAATAGACGATATAGGAAACAGCTTAGATATTTTCTTCGTAATAAAGTGCTCTAGGCGTCCCATGACGAAGGTAACAAGAAACAGCAATAACAGCAAATTGAGCATACCTCTTAAGCTATACAGCAATAAAACGACAAGTAAGAGGAACAGAATTCTTCTTACTATATTGTTAGCAAAAAACTCCCGCAAAAAATTCATTCGCTTCCCTCATTTAATTATATTTTAGTTATCTAAAGATTTACGGATGAACCTGGAGAGTCACAATACGAAAGACTTGACTTCCGACCGCTGTTGACAGCATGACATTACTTCAGTTCAATTATATATGAAAATTGTTACATTCGAAAATCTCATCAACAGCTTAATAATTAATAAATAAAACACACGCCATTTCTACCGCTCCAAAACAAAAAGATTAGCAGCTGCATCGAGAGATCATTGGCTCAAGCGCAAGTCCTAAAAAGGATGCGGCTCTAGTGGCCCGTGCCTTTGCTACGGTACAAGGAAATTGCGTAAAAATCAATTATTTCGAACGGATCGTTATACAATCGCATAGACAAAAGCCCGGCCTCACACGGTCGGGCTTTTCATCGTATCTTTTAAACCTGTCAGACGAATTTCGTTAAGCTCTTCAGTTGTCCAAATAAATCACGCTTCAAGTAGTGGAGTTTAAAAAAAGAGAGCTTCTAAAGCTCTCTTTGGGCTGGCTGCATCATCCCTTGAGTGGGGTGATCCTCTGGGTACTCGTAATATTGCGACTGAACGGGCGCATGTATGTGTGCTTCCATTGGCGGCACTGACGGCTGCTGATAGGGCTCATCCACATACATGATTCTACGAAGAATTTGCATGAGCCCATTCACGACGCGCAGCGCGACCCAGAACAGGATAAGGCCAACGCCTACATACAGCAAATATTGCTGATTATAAGTCCAATCTATATGAAAATAACTAAACACGCTATTCTCTAAAATATCAAGCTGCATTTCATTCATCAAAATGATATGGACGACTGGAAGAGCAATTAATCCGAGTCCTAGTGAAATCGCCGTTACCATAATAACAAAGAATACAATGCCTGTTACAAATCTTAATAATACAAGCAGCAGATTTCGAATGAATAACCCACCCTCAAAGTCTCTCACCATTCGCTTCAACCAGTTCTCCCCAGCTTCAGATTGTTGATTGTAATTATACGATACAGAAGGAGATGGTAATCCCAAAATTTGTCTTATCATGCTTTGTTCAAAATTCACAATCCCATTCAACAACTTGGCTACTCCAAAAAACAGCGGTATTCCGATAAATATTGGAGTCAAACCGATGGATAGTGCAAGTCCCGTTATCGCTACTGTAAAATAAATAATCCCTAACGGGAGAGATACCAAGAAATAGAGAATCGTTGCATAGGTTTTTGGATTAAAAAGCACCCAATTCACCTTGCCTGCCCGCGACGTTGCAGCCGCTTCTGTTGCCTTCATATTCAAACACCCCTTATGGCTAAGTCACGCTCCGAGTAATAAATCCATTATATCCGCTTTATTGGGCTGACATAACCGTCTTAGGGGGTATCTGAACCTAGACTTTAGACTAGGGACTGACCCGGCTCAGATTAAGTTGATCAGCAAGCGCCACCGCGGCGGAATAGCCGGAGCTCCAGGCCCATTGCAGGTTATAGCCACCGCAATCCCCATCCACATCCATCACCTCGCCGGCCAAATAGAGCCCAGGCACGAGCTTCGATTCTAGCGTTCCTTCTCTTAACTCTGTCGTATCGATGCCGCCGGCTGTCGTTTGGGCATTCGGGAAACCATTGGTATCGGTCACGATGAAATCCCAATGCTTCATGAGGCGACACAAGGCTTTCCTGGTTTTCCACGATAGATCCTGACACAGCAGGTTCTGGTCCTGATCGATTCCCGCCTCTTTCAAGAGGATGGGGATCAGCTTCTTGTTTAAAATCCCGATTAGGGAAGCAGCCACCGTCCGGTGTCCAAACATTCCCCAATGCGTATCCAGAAAATCGACGACCTCTTCCTCTGTTCGGTCTGGCATTAAGTCAAGCGATAAGGTCACCGTTTCTCCTCTTGCGAGTTGATATGCAGCCTTTCGGCTTAACTGGAGAATCGGCGGGCCAGAAGCGCCATATTTCGTAAACAGAACCTCTCCATACTCACTCCGGATGACCTCACCATTTACAATGATATTCCCCCATCCCTCGAATTTAACTCCGGAAAGTTCATTCAGATATGGGCTATCCAGCTTCAATTGAACAATCCCGGGTACAGGATCGATCAAGGTATGTCCCAGTCGTTGGGCAAGTGTGTAACCGGAGCCATCCGTTCCTGTCTTTGGAGCGGTAAGGCCGCCCGTACAGAGGAAGAGATAATCGCTGGTATATGTGACCTTTTCCTCTGTTTCCGTCTGGCACACAATCGTGAATCGCGGATGTTCCTTCGACACGGTAACGTCCAATACTTTGGTTTTGAAGTATATCGGAACATTCCGATCCTCCAGTGCAATCCGGAAAACTTCTAACACCGATGCAGCCTGCAGCGACATCGGATACATTCGGCCATTCTCAATAGCGATCAGCGGAAGGCCGAGTGTGTTAAAGAAATCGACAGTTTGCCGAACGCCGAATTGCTGCAGCACAGGTAGCGGAAATTCCGCTTGATTACTGTGATATTTACTGGATAAATTGACCGCTTCGTCCGTACCCGTCGCCGTGGATTTGTTCGTAATGTTACAACGCCCATTACCGGTCGTTAGTACCTTCTTTCCGACCCGGTCGTTGCTTTCAATGATCGCAGTATCGATCCCTCGGTCTCGCGCAGTAACGGCGGCCATAAGACCTGAAGCGCCTGCACCGATAATGAACAGCTTGTGGTGCATAGTAGATTTCGACTTATACATAGGTGTTGAATTCATTCCTTTTTCTAATGGCTTCATCTAAAAATGCGTTTCCCTAACGCCATCGCGGCCGCATAACCGGAGCTCCAGGCCCATTGCAGGTTGTAACCCCCAAAGTCTCCGTCGACATCCATCACCTCGCCGGCCAAATAGAGCCCAGGCACGAGCTTGGATTCCAGCGTATCTGCGACGAGCTCTTTCGTAGCGATGCCGCCGGCTGTCGCTTGTGCGTACTCAAAGCTTTGGGTTTCGGTTACTTTAAACTCCCAACACTTCAATAACTTATAAAAGATCTTTTTGGTTTTCAACGAAAGATCTTGGCAGAGCAGGTTCGGCTCTTGATCAATTTTCGCTTCCTTCAGCAGGACGGAGACCAGTTTCTTGTGTAAAAAACCGACGAAGGACTCCGCGACCGTCCGATGCGCGAACGTCCCCCAGTTCGCCTCCAGAAATTCGATAACCTCTTCCTCCGTGCGGTTCGGCATCAAATCTACGGATAGGGTAACGGAGTCCCCTTTCGCGAGATGTACGGCTGCCTTCCGCCCGAGCTGCAGAATCGGTGGGCCGGAGAAGCCGTAGTCGGTGAAATGAATTTCGCCGACTTCGCAGCGGGCGACTTTGCCGTTCACGAGGATGTCGGCTCGTCCTTGGAGTTTGATGCCGGATAGCGCCTTCTGATATGGATACTTCACCTTCAATTGCACGATGGCCGGAACAGGCTCGACAAAGGAGTGCCCCATTCGCTGGGCAAGTGTATACCCAGACCCGTCCGTCCCCGCATTCTGGCCGGTAAGACTGCCCGTACAAAGAAACAGATAATCGCTGGTATAAACAACCTGCTCCTCTGTTTCATTTCGGCATGTAATCTTAAATCGTGGATGATCTGCCGATACTGTGACATCCAGCACTTTGTTGTTAAGGTATACCGGAATGTTCCGCTCCTCTAGAGCAAGCTCGAAAATATCCACCACAGATGCGGCCTGTAGCGACATCGGGTACATTAAGCCCTCTTTCAATTTTGTAAGCGGCAGCCCGAGCACGTGAAAGAAATCAATGGTTTGACGAATGCCGAATTGCTGCAGCACAGGCAACGGAAATTTAGCCTGACTGCTGTGATATTTGCGCGATAAGACCACCGCTTCGTCGTCCGTACCCGTCATAGTGGAATCGTTCGTAATATTGCAACGACCGTCGCCTGTCATTGAGATTTTTTTCCCAATCCGGTCGTTACCCTCCAGAATGGCGGTATCAATACCCAAATCCCGCGCAGTCACGGCGGCCATGAGTCCTGATGCGCCTGCGCCGATAATAATTAACTTGTGGTGCAAGAAAGCCTGATAATCGTGCATGGTTGGTCAATGCACTCCTTGTCCAATGGATTTATATATAGGAAATGTGATTTTTCCGAATGAAACTGCGCTATATCTAATTATAGCACAGGAGTACTTCTGTTTTGGCGAAGATGCATACCCCGCTATTTTTGAGAAGGCTGCGGTTTTGTTCGAATCACTAGGCCAAAACCTCCTTTTCACAACGCAAATAAAAGAACTGCTTTTACAACACTGGTTATATTCCTGCGATATAGTGGTCTGAGCTTCAAGATGGATACGGAGAAAGCCGAGGATTGAATATTTCCAAGAAAAGTCAACGCTCAAACCATAAATGTCAACACCGACAAATAATTCAGTTTCAATTTCGCAAAAGGACCAGTCATCAGAAATTGATCACTGGTCCTTTGTCAGAATGGTATATCGTCTTCATCAATATTGATGTATGAATAATGGTCTTTACCGGGAAAACGACCGGTAGGGTGACAGATTAAAAAATTTCCAATATTATTCTTTGCTTGCAAAAAAGGTGATAAGTGAAGAATATGAGTTTTTCCCGTATCCAAGTTGATACTCAATAGATATAAATCCTTCATGTTCTAGCAAAAGCTGAAATTCTTCGATTCCGTACCAATAGAGCACAAAATTCGATATTTCCGTTTGTTGAATCTTGCCTTTTTTGAGTAGATCGTATCGATGAATGGAGCTAGTTTTTTGTTGATGCCAATCTATTCCCTGAGTCGTTGAGGTAAATAGAATGCCAGAATCATCATCAATCGAAAATGGACTTGTCGAAATTTTATATGGAATAAAACCTGTTGGTAATTCTAAATCAATAATAATTTTCCCTTGTTTATCAAGATGCTGATAAAAAGAATGTAGTACGTCTTTAACACGATTGCGCGGTAACAGACAGAAGCTGCCAGTCGGCATGATTATCGCTTCGTATTTCTCTGGCAGACGAAGATTCGTAAGATCTCCTTGATACAGAGTTCCTTTTACATTTGTAGCTACCATATTTGCTCTACATTGTTTTAACATATCCTCAGACACGTCTACACCCTCTACATTAAGTCCTTTCTGGAGAAGAGGGATCATCATTCTGCCAGTGCCAACACCGGCTTCCAGTATTTTACCTTTGGTATTTTTCAAATGATCAAAATAATACTCTAAATCACCATCAATCGAATATCCGGCAGGCTTGGTTAATTGATATAGCTTGGTACTCAACTCACCATATTCAGTAAACATATCGTCAACTTCTTTCTATGCTTTTTTTATTGGTACATAAATTTCCATGATTGAGTTCTCAGAGGCATGGCAACGTTCATCATAATATTCAAATGGAAAATGAGATTCATCCAGCTCATATTTGTTCTGATCAAACCATTCTGTAAAAATATATCTCCAGGTCTCCTTAATGACTATGGATAATGGGTCTTTCTCGTATGTTGTGGCAGTTGCTAGATTGTTGATGGGCGGAGTAGTGAAAACGGCGTAAGTAGCGCTTGGGATTTCGGCAACCACCATATCAGAGGTTACTTGGCTGAAATCATTGACAATAACGCCAAATAGATAGATGGCATTTCCTTCGTTCTGATAAGGCAGCCATACTCCAACTTCACCATGTTTTGGTGGTTTCAATTGTTCATAAAGCTTTTCTTCTAAATTTGATTCATCACATGAGTCCCAATAAGCCGCAAATTGATGACTATAATTATCTGCCATGTTCGTATGCATTCCATATCCAGCTAACTTAAAAGCACCTTTTTTAACAATTTTGGGGGGATTCAATGCTTCTCGAATATTTTTAACGAATGCGTTATCGTTATCCGCCATTCTGATTTTATATGACGTTGGAGTATACCCAAATTCTTGACGAAATGATTTTGAAAATCCGCTTGCAGATTCAAATCCATAATGCAAGGCAACATCCAATATTTTCCGGTTGTCAGTAAGTTCAATCCTTGCCGTTGACAAACGATATTTCCTTACATATTCCATTAACGGAATCCCTTTTACTAGTGAAAAAATCCTACAGAAATGAAAAGTTGAATATCCTACTTGATTTGCTATTTTTTCAGCGGAAAGCTCCTCGTTTATGTGGTCTTTTATATAAGTTATGCTCTGATCAATAATTTTGTTGTACTGCATACTACCACCTCTGAGCTTATTATAAGGATAAAACAATCATTTTGCTGTTCCTAGCTTGCTATAATTTTTGAGCTGCAAAGAGAGATCCGAGGAACGACAAATAGCATGTTTTGCAATTAGAATTAATGCAAATCATGCTACTAGTACAATTTTATGTCTTTATGCCATATATTTACATAATAGTAATTAATCATTATTTAATACGACTGGAGAAATCTAAAAGCTAGTCTCCATCTTGGATTATACCATTGGTTTTTAGTGTTAACACTTTTTCGGTGTTGACATCTTTGCAACTCGTGTTTACTTTTCTTGGAAATATTCACCGAAGATTTCAAGGTAATATGGTTTCTCATCGATTTGATCGTCAACAAGCGGCTACGATCATTGAAGATCATTGCATCATGATTTCAAAATAATAAAATGCAAAAACACCATCCTCATGCGGATGGTGTTTTTGATGGTGGAGGCGAGCCGTGGTTGTGTAAAACCACAATTCGCCGGAGTGTATTGATTAGGTTACGGTACGCTAAGGAGCGGATCATAAAAAAAGAGAGCTTCTAAAGCTCTCTATGGGCTGGCTGCATCATCCCTTGAGTGGGGTGATCCGCTTACCTCCATACCTCGAAGTTCTCCTTAATCCAACCATCCCTTACTACGTGCAATATCTATCGCCTCGATCCGTGTATTCGCCCCAAGCTTCCCAATCGCCTCTGACATATAGTTCCGTACCGTTCCATAGGATAGAAACAGCTGTGCTCCAATATCTTGAAGAACTAAGCCTTGGGCAGCCAACTTCATGACTTCGCGCTCCCTGGGTGATAATGGACATGGATCATCCCATACCGCGAGCGACAATTCTGAATTGATGACACGTTTCCCATCATAGACCCGACGAATCGCATCAGCCAGTTCCTCGCTGCCCGTATCTTTAAGAAGGTATCCATAAACTCCTGCCTGCATAGCCCGCTGGAAATATCCAGGACGCGCGAATGTCGTCAAGATGATGACACGACAAGCTGACTTATTTTTTTGAATTAATTCCGCAATATCTAACCCCGTTTTTAGTGGCATCTCAATATCCAGAACAGCTACATCTGGCTCATATTGCTGAATCATGGACATCACTTCTTCCCCATTTTCAGCTTGACCGACTACTTCAATATCATCTTCTAACGAGAGTAAAGTTGCCAATGCGCCCCTTAATAACTTTTGATCTTCTGCCAAAACAATACGAATCATCTAAGCACTACCTACCTTTTCATTTCGTATTACCCTAGGTATATGTAAGGTGACTTCCGTCCCCTTGCCTGGGGACGAAGACAGCGACATACGCCCGTCGATCATAACCAATCGCTGCCGTAATCCGGCGAGGCCATTACTGCTAGTATAGAATTGATCCATATCTGCCCCAATACCGTCATCACTTACAGATACACGAACTTCCCCTTCCTGAATGTCGAGAAGAACGTTGCAACTTGTTGCTCGGCTATGTCGAACCACGTTTGTAATCGTCTCGCGAAAACACATCGCCAAAATCGTCTCCTGCAAGGGTGTTAACGGAAGCGGATTGTTCACTAATGCGTCTTCCGCCCCTACATTAGAAGGTCTGGGATCAGAAATCGATTGATATTGAAATAAAAGCGGTATGCCCGCTGCTGAACATAACGATACAGCATGCATATATTCATCAGCGAGGTATGTAACTTTCATCTCCGTAACCAATTCTCGCATTTGTTTCAAGGCTGCGCGTGCCGTTTCTCGTATTTCACGAGCCTCTTCTATCGCTCTCTCGGGTTGACGATTGACCAATTTCTCAACGACCTCGCCTTTTAGTGCGATTAATGACAGCGTATGTCCCAACGTATCATGTAACTCACGTGCGATCCGCTGGCGCTCCTCCTGCTGTGCCATTCGTTCAGCAGTTTCTGCCCGCAGCCGCGCAGACTTCTGTTGAAATCTGGTCGAAGTTCGAATAATATACGGCAGAATACAGATGCCAAACATAGGCACCAGCCCTATCCATACTAGGCTGCCCATCCGATCCAAGTAAGGAACAGCGATACATCCCATAGCTACAGTAAAAACGATCGTTATAGAGATTAATGTCGGCAGCTTTTGTTTGCTCAGCGGAGCAGCTATCATAAAACCTATAAACGTATACATAGGGTGAAATACAGCTGCTAAAATTAAAAGTATACCCACCTGAACGATCAATATTGGCGTGGCCCACTTTGCATAAAAGTAGGATTGTCGAAACGATAGAACGAATATGCCTAACAGAACAAAGCCAAGCCACTGTATACTTGATGGCTCATAGAGTAAAAAGTACATGGGTATCATTAAATTTGTTAACAAAATATAAGGAGCGACTCCTTCCGATTTTGGAAAGAGACGCCACTTTTCTCTATTCAATTAGACCGCATCCCGTCGATTATATATATAGATTGATAGTAGCATAAAGAGGAGACCGCATCCTGTCAAAATTATGAAATCAATACTTGCTGGAGTTTGTCCAGCGATCATATTCCATGCCCCATTGGCATAACGGTGAGATGGTAGCCATTCCCCGACCGAGCCCATCCAACTTGGCAAAGTACTAAGCGGCATCCATAGCCCCCCCATAATTGCAAGCCCCATCTGTAATACATTTCCGATGGCAACGGAGGTATTCGCATTTTTAAGCGTTCCTAACAAGGCACCAAGCGCCAGAAAAGATATGCTCCCAATCCATAACCATAATCCGCATAAAATCCATTGCCCGGCTGTCAATTGTATATCATGAACAAGGCCAGCAGATAAAAATATAACAACAATTACGATCAAGTGAACAGCCATTTGCGATACGATTTTGCTGCCAATCCAGACTGCAGGAGATAGTGGAGTCAGCTTCAACAGGCGTACCCACCCATCTTGATGCTCGAACGATAGACGGATACCGAATTGAGATACGGCTGTACCAATCAAACTGAACGCAGTCATCGACATTAATGAAAAGACACCCCAAGTTGTCGATTGAATCGATTTATCTACCCCATTCATACTCGCAAATAAAAAGTAGAAAGCAAGCGGCATCGCAATGGAGAAGAGTAAGAAAAATGGACTGCGGATAATTCGTATACTTTCTGCTTTGGTCTGGGCAACAAACATATGTAACATGGCTATTTTCCTCCTAAAATGTTTTTTATCGTATAATCGTTGGTTTATGTGTCCCTGTAAGACTTAGGAATGTATCTTCTAAGCTGGCAGATTGTATATCAATATCGGAAATTCCCCATTCAGACTGCATCAGTGTAAATAACAATACATCGGTCTCTTGGGCATACAGACGAATTCGCTCGCCGTTGCACTCTGCCTTTTCCACACCAGGTAATGTGAGCCATTCCTGCTCAGCTGGCGCGTTCGCCGCTCGAAATGAAACTGTTCTAAGTGCTGTTTGAGCCTTTAAACGTTCTGGAGTCCCTTCCGCAATAACCTGTCCACTGGCGATTACCGCGATGTGATCTGCGACAGCATCAGCTTCCTCTAAATGATGTGTAGTTAAGAGCACAGTACGTCCGTCACTTGCCAGCGCTTGGATGGTGTCCCAAAAGCGACCACGAGCCTCGATATCCATTCCGACGGTTGGTTCATCAAGCAGGAGAAGCTCTGGATTTCCCGCCAAACTTTGGGCGAAGGCTAATCTACGGCGTTGTCCTCCAGACAGGGAGGCTGCGCGCCGTTTCTGATCCGCGTGGAGACCCGAAATGTCTAACAATCGCTCTAGCGACATCGGATTACGATAATAACTGCGGAACAATTGAAGCACTTCTTTGACCGTAAGTCCATCTGCAGCCTTAACATCCTGCATAAGCGCTCCGACGCGTTGCCGTAATTCTTTTGTTCCAGACGGCATCCCCAAGACCCTGACTTCTCCTGATGTTGGCTTGATCATTCCGAGTATCATAGAAATGGTTGTTGTCTTGCCTGCACCATTCGGTCCGAGCAATGCTGTTATTTGACCTTTCTCAAATGATAGATTCATATGATCAACGGCGCAGTAATCGCCGAATTTCTTTACTAGATTTATACATTCAATCGCCTTTGTCATTTTGTCCTAACCTCCGCTAATTTCTTCTTCGTTACTTGATGTCCTCATTATATTGAAAAAGCGCGAGATTCAATTAGTGTGGGTTGTCACAAGCCGGATATGACAAATGTCAGAAAAAAAGAAAGCAAAAAAGAAGGACCTCTAGGCCCTTCTTCAGCATAACGTGCATTTGACACTCTTTGATTGAGATGCCTTGTTTTGCAAACTTATAGCAAAGGATTTTACACTTTTAATCGAACACAGCAAAAAACCACAATCTCTGAAGTGACCCCATTAATGATTCAACGGACAATATGGGTGTACAGGCTATCAGGTGTTCGGAAGGCGCGGCATTAGTAGCTACAGTTTCTGGTTCAACGCCATTTGGGAAGATGGATAAGGGCATAAATGAACTAGGCACTCTGCATGATAGATGTAGAGTGCCTAGTTTTATAGTAATTTCATTCTGTTACAGTCATCTTTGAGGAATCAGTTTTTAACGCTTCCAGTCTTTTGGCTTGCTCAAACGCTCTATGTAAAAACTCTTGTGCCGATAAATCCTCATAATCCCAATTCATGGCCTCGATTGCAATCGGGCCTGAATAGTTCGTTTCCGCAATTTTTTTCATGGTTGTAGACCAATCAATCGTGCCATCAAGGGGTAACCCGTGCTGGGCATAACTTCCGTTATTATCATGTAAGTGTAGTGCCATCAGCCGAGACCCGTACATGGATAATAAATCTTTCTCCGGGTAATGGCGGTAGTGATGTCCGCTGTCATAACAGAATCCGATACGCAGGGAATCCACTTGCTCCAGCACATATGCCAAGTTGGAAAAGTTCCATAAATTCTCCATTGCAACATTGACACCAAGCTGTTCAGCTTTGTCAGCGATTCTCTTGATTCTATCCAGTCCCAATTCGTTATATGGATTGTCTTCGCCCGGCAAGTGCACGACCATTGTCGGAATCTCAAATTCAGCACAATCTGCAACACATTGCAGATAGCATTCAGCTGCCGCTTCACCATCCAGATTGTCAAGCCAGAGGTTGCTTTCGTTTTGGATTGGTGTGTGGATATTTTCTATAAATAAACCCGCTTCTCGTGCGATTTGCGGCCCGTTGCGATAATCGTTTCGGCCAAAGCAGTCACGACCAAAGCCATCACTCCACCATATTAAAACGCCATCAAATCCAGCTTCTTTTATTAACTGATAACGCTCTTGATTGGGCAATTCACAGCCAAACCAGTCATAAATGGTAATCATAAACCTCTTCCCTTCTTGTTTTCCTAAAACTAGACTGCTACAAAAGCGACACCAATAATATAATACATGCTATAGCGAAAATTCCGTAACACCCTTCTTATAGGCATATTTCAGAGTATATGTTTCTTCATTCCCATAGGACATTGTAGCGATTTTTATTCGAGTATAATCAAGTCGACCCTCTCTTAACACTCTTTTCACCAAGGCAATACTTCGTTCTTCTTCCGTAACAACACAAAATATATTAAGCGCATATTTCTTCGGGTCGGAAATACATTTCCCCATGTCAAACCCATCTACATAGCCTAAACCAGCATCTGCTAGAGATATTTCTAAATATTCCATTACTTTTTCTCTTAACCAGTGATCACGTTGGCTGCCTTTTGCACTTTTCAGAGGATACTGTACCACTAACCAGAATTGTTCACTCATTCCAGATCACCAGCCAATCTACAGTTCATATTTAACCTGATCGCGTGAGCGAAGATCCGTCGACCCAGGATAATCTCATATAAATAATGTCCACTAGAAAATTTCTCCGTAAGTCTCCTAATTCCTTCTTGCTTTGAGTATCAGTCCTGCCTCCTCTTTCCAAGTCATTCCCAAATAATACGTTACCGCTGATCACTAGATTTCCACAAACTGAATCCTTAATGTTTACGTAATAAGCTTCTATGTATTTCCTTTTATTGTTCCAGGATTTGTGTTTTATTAAATATAGAATGAAGCTATCCTAATTTCACGTTTACTACCTAACTGAAGGAGATCTCTACATGAAACAGCCATTAAATATCATCCCAGAACAATGGAAAAGAACGGGGATTGTCACGATTGGCGGTCTACTTATAGGAGCAGGATTTGCCGACTGCCTGATTGCCATGAATTCAATCGATTTAAATCAAATCGCTAGAGGGTTAACGATCTTTAGTGCGGGTCTGACCATCTTAGTCGTAATGGATAACTCCAAAACACAAAAACAGACCGAGAAACTCCAAAAAGAAACGCAACTTCGAATGGAAAGAATAGAATATAAGCTGAACGCCCTCCATCAATCCCAACAAATAACGAATTCACAGTTTCTTGAGATCAAAGAGCTGATGCATCAATCCAATTCGGAGATCTAATACTCAATACTTTGTTTCAGATATAAATGTAAAAACCCGCTCAATGAGCGGGTTTTATGTATGGAGGCGAACCGTGGCTTGGCAAATTCACAATTCGCCGACGCATATTGCTGAGATTATTTCGGGTAATGACCCTAGGTACCATATGAATCGCATTCTATTCATTTTAGACTTTAAACTTCATAACAAGTGCTTCAGCTTAAAGAGAATTTTTGCTAATCAAAACTAAAGAGCTCTGCTTTGCAGTCATATCGTTCACTGCTTTAACTCCTGCAAGCGAATCTTCAGCTATAGTTGCCATTTCGGAAACAGATGCTGCAATTTCTTCAGAGCCAGCCGCCATTTGTTCGCTACAGCGGAAACCTCCTGAACTTTCCAGGTCACTTTCTGAGCGGATTTCAATATGTTCTTAAACTATCAATTGCTTCTTCCATCTTCTTTTGCCCCGTCAATACTTCACTCGTCACTTGCTTCATAGCATGTTCTGTTTCTCGAGATTCTTTCTAAAACTGTTGCGGAGCAAAATAGAGGAAACAAATAAAAAAGCTGTTGATTGTTACCGGAAACAACCGCTACCTTTTTCCCCTGCATAACCGCCAGATTTGCAAGAATGTTTAAGATCGTCTGGGTTTTACCCGTGCCCGGAGGGCCTTCGATAATACTGATGGTGCTTTTTAAAGCCTGCTCAAGCGCGGTCCTTTGACTCAAATTGTACCTGAACGGGAAAATCGGTTCGCTTGCAACCGAGATATCGGTCTTTATAGGTTTTTTCAGAAGATAATGACTCAAAGCACTATCAGGATCTACGTAATGTAGTTTTGCAAATTGCTTTGCCAAAAAAGCTTCTTTGTTCTCCTGTTCATCCTCACTCTTCGCATGTTTTGAAATCGCGCGCCAATAGTCCAGAATCTGACGCCCTTCAGCGTTCTGGGTGCTACTGCTTCTAACTTGAATACGTCCACTATCGTAGGTACGAATACTCCCGTTTTCAAAACAAACGCGGATCTTAGGTCCGAAATCTAGCACCCGTTTTACATTATAAAAAGGATAATCATCGTGAAAAACAGCCATATCCTCTGTTATGTCCTGAACGGTCGGCGTCAGTAACTGTATATCATTGAGTTGATAAGGATAAGCCTTGGAAGAACCTTTATATATAATCCTTACTATTGGAGGATCCATTTCATATGAGGATACATCCTCTGTCTTGTCATCACCTTTAACGATGATCATAAATCTCTCTTGGTCCATAGTAGCCTCTCTGTATCTGTAATCGATGTTATATAAAGAGTCTTCTATAAATTGGGGATATATTCCTGCCGTATGGAGGATTATTAGAGCGAAGATACCTTATCTAAGGGCGATTAATATGAAATTCCGTTTTAGAGGCATGGGAAGTAAAGGGTGATATTCAATATTTTTCGGTATTAAAAAAAGACACAGTTCGTGTCTTTACGGCAGTTCTATGAGTGTTCTTACTGATCACATTACTCAGAGTACACCTCGATGATCATCGTCGCTCCCAGCCTAAAACCATCAGTAAAAGAAGCCGCCATTTCCAGCCCTTGTACTTGTCGATACAAATCTAATAGATCCTCGAGCTCTCGAAACTCATCTTCTGAAAGCCTCTTCTTCCAGGCATCCATGGACTCGGATATTTGCCTGCTCAATTGGCGATACTGAGGGTCGGTGGAAACAGCCTTCTCTACAGGATTCAACTGCCCGTAATATAGGGATTCCAGGAAGCTTGGCATGGGACTCTCCCTCCACTTTGTCTTTAAACTAGCGTACCACATAGAAACAAAATATGTGGTACGTCTATACGTATACCCTCGAGTCATTAAACGAGAAACACCTCCCCCTTTCAGAACCGACGGGTTGTAAGACAGCGGTGATTATATTACCTTAAAGGTGGTCTTTCTGATGGTATGTATGGAGGCGAACCATGGCAGGGTAAATTATAGTTTCCAAAACGCAATCTGACACCACTTACGCTTCTTCTCAAAGTAAATGAGAATGAATGAACCCCTGTACATATTAACCGTTATGGTTTTGTATGGACAAGGGTTCACTTTTCCGAATCGCCGCTTTGTAAATCCACAATTCGCCGGTGATGATGAGGCTGTTTGGGGGATAGCAAAAGATAACAGCCACACTACATAATATCGCATTTTAAAACCTTGTTGGCTAAATTTTGTTGTTTTCAATTGCTTGCCTAGTGATTAAGGAAAGTTCATCAACAAATCTATCAACCTCTACAAGAATTTCCTCAAAACTGTAGCTTCTTCCCCCAATTATATAAGACTCCTGTGTATGCCCAATTGCATTTCTAAGCCAAGAATAAATTGTTTCTTTGTAGCTTGCTCTTTTTCTGGTTGTGATACGATCTAAATTGGAATCATACCAAGTTGTAATTCTGATAAAATTATCCACTTCTTTTTGATTATCAGCTTCTAGAGCAAGTTGCATTAAACTATATAAAAGCATAAACCTGGCTATAGGATCTGCTATTTGGAGAACGTTTCGGTATAAGCGCTTATAAACGTGACTACTTCGGTTTTGAACGACCTCGCATATTTTGTTAAGTAATGATTCTTCATCAGATTGTGATAACGTTATCGGTTCAATAATTATTCCCTGATGTGTAGCAAGTTGTCTATCTCCATCTAAAAACAATCCTAAAAAATGTGGGTGATATAGCTTTATTCCGTACGAAAATGATAGCTCATCCTCAATAATAGCAAGTAACATATTGCATTTTTGCTTAAGTCGCGCTTGACTTTGCTTGATTGCATTTTCCCTCAATTCAAATTTAAGATTAAAATGAAAATGTCCCGGCATACTACTTATTTTTATCTTTTCAATCCATTCATCGTTAGGATCAAAATCAATGCTTGAAACCATAAGAAGGTTAGTAGGGGTTAGGGAATATTCAAGATAGTTATTATTCATAGCTCCTCCTCATGTCCAAAACTAACGAAAAAGTAACTGTGTTGTAATTCGGTATGGACATTAGGTTGGCTTGTCAAAAACCACCATTCGTCGCTGTATGGGCTCAAATGTTCGGTGAGAAGTCTTAACTTGGCTAACAGTCGTTTTCACCGAATACGAAACATCCCATTCTTCCATCCACACCAATTATGCTAAAGTTTCGCCAAATACATTATGGAAGATTTCAACATCCCCATTCTTCCTGAACTTTTAATTATTGGCTACGAGTTATCCACGGTTAGTGGATTGAAACAAAAAATCCGTAATCAAAAAACTTCTCTTGAGTTCAAATGTTAAAGGGAGGGTGATTCTATATGAATGAGGTTTCATTCTGAGTTATCCAATCTGATAATTCTTTTTCAAGTTCCTTTTTTCCTGTAATCATATCTTCATCGATTTCAGGAAATAGTTGTATAAATACTAAGGGCAATTCTTCTTGTAAAACAGGCGCATCCTTGTCTCTCGAGTAAAGACAAATCACGCTACTTACAACGGATCTTCTTCTGTTCAAAGAAGTGGTTAATCCCTGGTAATAAATCGTGTTGTACTTGGATAGTTGAGTAAACACATTAGTTGTAAAGTTATTATTAAACAGTGAATTAAATTTCCGATGCTTTGCATCGAGGGCAATAGAGGATAAGAACAGCACCTTATCACCTTTTTGATAAAGGTCTATGCGAATATCTGGTTGAATCAACCTCGTAGAAAAAAATAAATCTCCGACGCTTTTCGCGTCTTCACGCAAATAGATCAACTTATCGTACCATATGTGAATCAAATAATACTCATTTTCGAGTTCTAGAAGGAATCCAGAATGCAAATCCAATAATGCACCCATCTCTTGCTGAGTTTTTAATTTGAAACCTAGGTTTTTTATTATATTCACAACTTGGAAAAAGGCAAATTGCTCATATATTTTCCAGGTTGGTTTTAAAATTTGAACAACATGATTAGGTTTGGCTTCTCCATGCATAACCTTTCTACTATCTTCGTACGCTTCATTTATTAAAGAATAACTTCTGTCTTTAAGGTAAGGTTTCCGTAGCCCTCTATCCACTTCTTTCAAATCGGTAGAATCAAGTATATATGAGAACCTTCCGATCATATTCTGAATAAATATATCCCATCGAGCTATCACGCTTAATTCACGGTTAGCCTTTTTAATTGCCTCCTCTATACGGAAAGCGATAGACTTTATTGAATCCCGTGACTCTTTTGAAATCTCACGCTCATTCCAAATCAAATTCTTTTTAGCCTCATTTACCTTTTTCTCATCTTCTTTAAAACGTATATATTCCAGATAATACTTGCAATCCTCTCTAATAAGATTTCCTACCCACATCATTTCTGTCTTCCAGGATATTAATATATGTTTTAACCATTTATTTTCCGGAAGGTTATAATCTAATAACTTGATTTTGTTCAGCTCAAGCGAGCTTCCATGAATCGCAGTCCAACGAATACTTTTTTGATCGGTTTTACGTTGAAATGGTTGTTTTACATATGCGGTATTAACTTGTGTTTTTAATTTACGTTCAATGTGGAAAAGAGCAGAAACAATCCTCTCTTTATCATTTATAAGTCGTAAGACATAATCGTAATATGATTTGGCTTTAAGAAAGTCATGTTCGCTCCCAATCGACTTCGATGTATAAATGAGGTCATAACATATACCTTCGATCTCTTGTTCTAAGAGCAAGTGCATATGCTGCACCTGCTCTGTAGAAAGATGAATGGGGGAAACAAAAAATGCAGAGGAGTAAATCTGTTCACCAAAGTGAACATCAAATAGGTATACGCCTAGTCTCCAAGGGAATGATTCCCTATCTTGATATTGAAACAGGTAGCTCTTATTATCCACATTTGTTATCGGGACGATTATTTCGACCATTTTCCCTTCTTCATCGTAAGAAGCACTCTGAAGAACTATTGTGGCATTAATATCAACGTTGAAGCCGTCTTTAGCATACATTCTTACACCAAAAGGGATATTTTCCTTCACTTGAACTAATTCCTGAATGGACTTAGGGGCTACTTGATTTTTCCCCCAATACTGATTTACTGTTTGTACATTGTGAGAGTTGTTATTAGTAAAAAATTCAACTTCAAATGGCAATATATCTGCATTATAGAGCATATCCATTCCTCGACAATTCCTTAGCTTTTTGTTTAATGAAATTTAGTGATGTTTTAAATTCATCTTCACCAGAGAGTTCCTCTTGCAATAAACGAGATATTAGTCCTGGTTGATATTTGTTGTTCTCAAGATCAAAAGTCCCTACTAAATCTTGAATTTGTTCACGATGTCCACGTATTTTAGTGAGAATTCGTTGTTTAATCTGATAATCAAATCCTGTTTTACGGGTTACAAAGGGGTTACCGTCTTTATCCAATGGTATGTTAGATAGATATTTCCCAATGCCTTTAGCAATACGAAATGACACTCCAATTTGTGAGTCATATTCACTCATTAAAGAGTGGAGCCGATCTAATAAGGAAATCTCGTTTTCTTCAAGAATGGTCTCCTTTTGAGTCCACTCTTCTCTATATATTTTTCTATCTACCACAGTCTCTTTATCAAAAATCTCAATTTTTGTTTCTTTGTCTACCAAAGCCTCGCCGAAAGTGACCTTCTCTAAGAATATAACATTCATTCGATCGAGCATCCGATTTGAGAAGTCTTTGGTAGTTTCATCGAAATTTGCTGTGCCCACGAATAATACATTGTCACGGACGGGGATGCCTTCTTTAAGTTTACGATTATGGCATACGGCATCTTTACTGAATAACTTTAGTCTTCGTTGATCTTTGGGCAATTCAAGCAGCGAAATAAATGGTGAAAAATAATGTTCCACTTGTCCAAGATTCATTTCATCGAATAATACCATAAATAGTTCATTCTCTCTCTCACTTGCTTCCTCCAAAAATGAAACAAGTCCTGTTTCACTTTCCATAAACAATCCCATCTGGTGATTAAGATACCCCAATATATCAGAAGGTTCTGTATATGATGGAGAAATGGGTACAATCAGCAAATTCTCATCTCGCTTGAGTCCTAAGGCTTTCGCATATAAAAGTGCTAACTGTGTTTTACCTGTACCGCTCATTCCACCAAGCACGGCTATATTCTCTGTTTTTAAAGCGGCATGAAAATTAATAAGGGCCTCTTCTTCTTGATAGGTTAAACCTTCTACATCAGCAAAATATTTAAGCCTCGAAATGAAATCAACTTCGGATAAGGTTTTGTTTTCCTCTTCTATTACCTTGTCCTCTTTTTTTACAGATATATTTTCCTGTAGCATCACTGGCTTCCCTTTTGCATGAAACACATCACGCAATTTACTTGCATAAACATCAGTAATAAAACCGAGTTCACGGTAAGCACTCTTTACATTATCCCAATAATCTGGGATATCGTTTAAAGCTAACCTTTTAATCTGTTCCGGTTTTTTGCCGTAATATAGATTTATATTCGCCCCGGTTTCTAGAATATCTTGATAAGGGATAAAGTATAAATACCCATCACATAAAATGAATTCAGGAATATCCATATAATTCGGATAATCTGGCAGTAGGATTGGTGATCTTTCAAAAAGGGACTTTTCAAATCGGGCCGATGGAACGCCGTTTTTTATTGAAGGAACACTAACATAGTAATTTGAATCCACTTTATCATCGCTAACAAGAACAATATCGAAGTTATAATGATAGGGATGAAGGCTGTTATCATGACGTACCGACAATTTAGGTCGAAATAAAATTAGTTTGTTTTCTAAATGATCTCTAAGAAATTGAATCTTATCTGATTGCTCATAGTATTTAATGCTTTGTAAATACCTTGAATTACGATCATCAAAAGAGACGTAGCACTCTTTATGGTCTTTATTAAGTGTATTTTTAATGATCTTCGGTTCATCTGATATTGCTTGTAAATAAAAAACAATCGTATCCTTATCATCATTCTGAACCCGTGTAACTGCTCGACGCTCTTTACCTAAAGGAGGTATTCGATCTGAATCAGACTCGTCAGCAAGTCTTCCCAATATGTAGCAGTTACCGATTTCCCGTTTTACTTTCTCATTAATCTCAATGTTATTTGTGATCATCCATTATTCTCCTACTGCCTAGTTGTAAAGGCTTATATATTGTTTGATGAGTTGTATATAGTCGCTGTATTCATCATACTGAAAGCCATTTTGGTTGAAATAGTTTTTAATCTCAACCCATTCACGTGTATTCGAGAAGGTAGAACGGTCAATAAACCATACTTTCGATTTTAGGTTTATGATTGTTCCATTTTTTTTCTCTCTTATTAAAAATCTCTTGGGGTAAATGCTATTTGAAAATAGCTCTTTTATTCTTGTATCCGCTCGATCCGTCACTATTATTGCATCACTGGATGTTGGGATTAATTCAAAAAAGAGGCTGTTTATGTTTTCACTCTTGGTGCCCATGGTCTTTACTTCTCTAAATATTTCCTCTTTCTCCTTGATTATGTTTTCATAGTCCACAACCTTTCCATTCAGTCGACTGACTTCATTCTTCATCTTAATTAACTCTAGAGTCAAACCTTCGTTATCTTTCCTCATTTGGTCTAGTTTGGTTGTCAGCTGCTGTTCCGTTTCACTTGCAGTGGCTACTTCTTGCATCGTCTGTTCAAGGATCTCCATGCTTCTCATTTCCTTTTCTTTTGTATACAAGAGATAGACCATGGGTTCCAAATGTATATATCCTGGTAATAAACCTACTAGAGCCATCAAGCGCTCAGTCTGTGTTAGTCCCATTGCCCATGTAAACTTAATTCGCTCGCTCTTTTTTTCTTGGAGAGCACCAATTATTTTTTCCCAATGTTCTTGCTCTCCACAGTTATTGAAAAACTCAATATATTCTTCTATTGTAGGATATTTATTTTCATTTTGAAGCTGATGAATCGCCTTCTCCACAATATCTTCATCGGTAAACGTTGAAATCCCATAAAAAACTTCGTTTTTTTCTCTAGCATTCGTACTGAACTTTTCAATGTTTTCAGCGTATTTCATCTTGTGTAATTCATAAATCAGAGACAATTTCTCATACGGTCGGAGATTATAGTCCATCTCAAGCTCACTAATTAATTCTTCGAAGGACAAGCTCCGGAATTGGGAATACTCCTTCAAGATTCTCTCGGAAGTTTGAGTGTAAAAAGTAGGAACTAGTATCTTTCCTCTACCGGATCGTTTAGCTCCTATTCCCTTTTTCATTGCATCTGTAATTAAACTTCGGAGCAGTTCATCTGAACGTTTTGACAAGCTACTTTTCCGAAATCCATCGACTGATAAGTTAAAATCATTACATATTCGCAACATATCTGCCTTGGTTAGTAACCAAGGTAACCATTCGCTCTCGTGCATTATCCAACCTCCCAATCTAGCCAAATTATACCATGACAATCTACCTACCTCAACGAACAATACCTGAGTCTCATTAGTACTCATAAAACAATTAAAATATATAGATTTCTCCACATTGGTATATTAGTCTTGTAACATTCTGACTTATTTTTCAAGATAAAAGAACTAATGCTTGCGTACTGTGACTTTCGCGATTTTTGAGATAATAATAATGCTCCTCTCTTTTATAAATTCACATGAAGACCTACAACGAGGCATAATAGTTATGTGAGATTAGTAATTTATTTCCCTTTCAAGATAAAAGGAGATCGTTTTCATTCAGACAATGGCCTCCCTGCATCTTGTATAAATAATTTGAAAGCCTCCTTGATTTTTCTTTTTCAAAATATCTAAAGTAATTAAACATCCTTAGGGAAATACCACGCAAGTTAAGACATTGAACATTGAAGCACAGATCTTCATTTCGAGACAGCAATGAATCTCGAGAAATAGCGACAGCGCTCTACATCAGCTTTATCACCGCTCAACAAATCAGGAAATTCACTCTTGACAACTTCTCTGCCAAAATCAAATGGTACCCTGAATTTTATCCCGACGTCGGTAATAATACCTGCCATAATAACACCTCATCTCAAGCTCTTCGTAGGGAATATCCTACCTCAAGATTATGGCAGCACCAACCCTATCAAAAGTTAAATTATGAACCTCCAATAGTCCAATGGACTCAGAATAGTCAAAGTGTTTGGACTACATCTGGACTACAATTTCATCACTAAAATGAGAAAAACCCGCTCAAATTGAGCGGGTTCTATGCATGGAGGCGCGGAGTTCAAACAGCGTATTCCACTACTTGTTAGCCCTTATTCCAAGTCACATGGACAATGCTGAGTAGAAGCACGCATACAGTTTCTTAAGCTGCGAAAACGTTGTTTGTTTGTTGTTTGCCGTTTGATAGGCTTTAGCGTTGATGAAGCAGACGACTCCCTGCTACCCGCTGGACTCTCAATAATAATCCTCTTCATATAACACCAACGAAACATCTTGCTCTTCATTTAGTTTACAACTTATCAATTCAAAGTAATTTTCATCTGATATATTAAATCCTATTTGAATTAAAATAGGTATTAAAACATCCGTCTCAACTTCAAGCTCAACCTCTTTTTCAAGACGATATTTCCCTTCTTCTTTATCATAAATCGAGTTTGCATAATCAGTATATGTTACTTCCGCTTTAAAACTAACTCTAACTTCAAACTGGAGAGTTGCTTTGTCCTCTTTCAGTTCAGTAACATTGAAATCGTCTTCCAACTCAACGTTCAACACATCAACATTTTCTACATATCCGTCCTCATTTTCTACAGAAAAACCAAGCCACTTAAAATCCTCACTAATAACCTCTTCAATATTTTCAAAATGTTTTTCTGACAAGCCTATAACAATAGTGTGTCTATACTCATCACTACTTGTTACCAAATTAAGGAATGATTCAATACTACCTAAATAATGCAAGTTTGAACTCTCATTGCAATAATTAGCTAGATCATTATCTAAAGAGATTATGTACATCTGTTCTGAGTTGATCTTACACCAATTATTAAGTGCTATTAGGTTAATAGCATCTGGAAACTCCGATTTCTTTATACTACTGAATGGGGGAATTCCTTGAAAATAAGCCTCCAATAGTTCACTTACCAAAACTGTGTCAACTGAAACTACTGATGCTTTTGAGAGCTCAATGAAAGCATCAAAGTTTTTCTTTGAGACTAAGTTAATGGAGTTGCCTACGTCAGTATTAAAAACCGCATCATATTGTGGGATATGACGAAGGATCATCCCCTTCTTACGAAGGGAATCCAACGCTGATTTCGCTTCTTTTGACCGTTCATCTATCTTATTTTTCACTTCATTTATTACAATTTTAGAAGTAAAAAGTTTTATGTGGTTATCAGTTGCTAATCTCGCTATTTGACCAAGCAAGTGATCTGTAAAACTAAAATTACGATTAATATATATAGAGGAATCTATAAAAACATTACTTGATATTAGTCCTCTCATTTAAATATCTCCTTCACTCAGTGTGGTAAAACAAAAACCGTTAGAGTGCCTAACGGTTTGATAGTAAGGTTTTAAGATACTAATATATTTTTTTGTGATAACTTCTTAAGTATGTTTGATGCTTCTTTATATTTATCAAAAACAACCTGTTCTTTACTGTTCATGATTAATACCTGTTTAATTAGTTGTCCTTCTTTATTATAGCTGAACACATCAGTTACTCTTAAATTGTATGCAACCACGGAATTAATGGTTAGTATAGTCAAATCACCATTATTTGTGATTTTAAACTCATCGCCATTTTCAACAGCATTCTGTACCAATTCAGCGGCTGAAGGTCCGTCATACATTAATAACTTTGAAACTTGATGAATTTCATTCATCATTTTCATTCCTCCATATTGTTTATTTTGTTGTAAATAGCCTGAACAATCTGCGGCAAGAGAAGCCTAGCTTGTTCAAAATCATAAGTTTCCCATTCATCAATTCCGCGTTTAATTCTGTTCTTAAGCGTTTGATTAATGTATTTTATAGCATAAGCATCGTTCGTACCCGCTGATTTCAAAAACGGACTGCTCGTTCTATTTGGTAATTCATTACCTTTAGGATCAATTCCTGTTCTGCTAAATAAATCATCAATTTGAGCAATAACGTCCTCTTTATGAATCTTATGCAGTTCCTCTCGAATAAGTTCTTCACGTAATTTATTACGTTTTTCCGTTATTTCTCCATCAAGCTTGCGTTTTTGCAACGCTTTAAAATCTTCTATTTCAGATTCAGAATATCCCTCTGACCTCATTATATTGGCAAGGTTTTCGATTTTCAATTCCTGTTTTTGTATATTCTCAAGGATTTCATTACGATACAAATTAGCAATTCCATCTGCAAGAAACTCTCTGGTATTATAAATTACTTTACCTTCGGTATTAATATCACCTATATCCCTGCTATACTTCTGTACTCTATGATACTCAATCTCTATAACTTTTTTTCTTTCGGCCTTTGTTTTCTGACCAGTATAAAAATCCCACAATTCATCAAGATCAAGCTCAGTGTGATATACAACATGAGCTATATTATCAATAGCTTGATTCCCCTCTGGCAGTTTTCTCAAAGCTCTGCCTATGAATTGGGCATACGGAGCGAGTGTGCGAAAAGGTCTGAAAATAGCCGCTATACTAATATTAGGGTGATCGAATCCCTCACCTAACATATTAACGTTTACGACTACATCCAATTGTCCCTTTTTGTACTCTATAATAACATCCTCGGCACTATCTGGATCATCACTTGAAACAACACCAGCAGTTAAACCATATTCTTCATAAAGCTTTTTAACTTCCTTTGCATGTTCAATATCACATGCAACAGCAATAATTTGATGATGTGCTTGTCCCTGACTTCTCTTTTCATAAAGCCTTCTAATACTCATTTCGACAATAGTTTTGTTGCAAGCAGGAGAATATGCAACAGAACGAGTTACCCACGTCTTATCCATTTCCGCTAAGGCCGTTTCTTTATCAACAAGCTTACCATCAACCAAGAATTCTAGCTTCTCATTTGTATAGTCTTCAGCAACAATATTTTTTACTAAACCAGCTTTAATGGCATCTGCAAGTTCATACTCATAAACGACATCGCCATCAATCTCCTTATTATCACCCCTTACGGGTGTGGCAGTTAATTTAACAATTTTCTTTGCATTAAAATGCTCTAATGTCTTTAACCAAGATTCCGCTGCGGAATGATGTGCTTCATCAATTATAATCATATCAAAATAATTTGAAACCAATATATTAGCTAAAGCTTTTTTGGATCTTTCATTATATACTTTATGAATATTAGCTATGATAATATCGGCATTATCTAAATAACCCATAACTCTTCTTTTATCAGCTGCAGAAATAAATCCTGCATATCTATACACTTTAGGTAAATTGGTGTCATCTAAAATTACATTTCTTTTAGTCCAAAAGTTAAAAGGTGTTCTGGTATCAAATTCATCGGATACTCCCTCACGAATTATTAACCCTGGAGTAATTATCAAAACCTTACCATCACTAATTTCATACGGAGCTATACCCATCGTTCCTGTTTTACCTGTACCAGTTGGAAGCACAATAATTTTATGACTTTCTGGATTAGAACTAAAACTCTCTTTAAGTCTTCTATGGGCAATTCTTTGGGGGTCACGTAGTGCAATATTCCCCTCTATGAATGCATTAATGCTTTTAAAGTATGAACCCTTTTTATTCAAGATGTTGCTCCTCCCCTAAAATTTGTGAATAGCAAATATCTGTACATATCTCAAATCTGCAATGAACATCGAAGATATTATTATCAAACATTGGAACATATTAGGTAAATAGTCTCATACTACAAATATGCTGTCAATACAGATCAACTCTATCGCTGTTTATTGATTAATCGAACTCTATGTTTGATTCATCCTTAATGTAAACGCAGGGATTACCACAACAATGGCAGTCTGCTTCATTAAGGATTTTTCTAGTACTTCATACGTGGAAATCGTTGCATTAAGCCCGATCCTAGCCACAACAATTCACCTGCACCAAGTATAATTTGAGCAAACGGAAGTTCCCTCCTAACACTCCTGCAGATAAGAAGCCTCTATTTCTAGATACGCATTTATAACGCCATCTGGAATATCCTTCGACTGCATCATCGTTCCTGCAATTATCCATAATCACGATTTTTTTCTGCTATTGCTTGATCATCATTAAACACTATCTCTTCCCAATAATTGTCGAATCCAGAAAATACGAAGGGTCTTCCATCAAGCCCTGAAACCCATTATTTCCCATATCCACTCTCGTAACAGAGAATTGATTACGCTCATTAGGGATTTAACACAGGATCAACAGACAACCATCAAGCACGTTTTGACCTTTGCCGTACACCACGCTAAAAATATTGCTTTTACTGACGGTATTCTGCATGCATTGGATTATCTGGATTACCATCTCTAGGTCATATCTCTAATGGTTTTTTCCTTTTTTTCATTAGAAGGTTTATTGATTGCTGGGTCCTAGGGTTTAGCTTTTTTTGTTACGTTACAATTTTGAAAATATAACGATATATGAAAAATGGAGGGATTAAGTTTGTGTAAGGCTATTCCTAGAGATTATAAATTAATGCATCATGTTTGGATTAACATATATTCCCGGTAAACATGGTTAATTTTACAAATAACACCTAATTAACATTACAAAAGTCAGGTGAAATTTGATATATTGAAGAAAAAGCAGGAACAATGACCTAAATTGTCGCTATTTCCTGATAACAACTAAAATTGGAGCACTAACGTGGTAATAACGTATTATGCTGAAGGCAGGATAATTGCAAATTTCCTTCGTGGTTAAGTCAAATCAAAGAATATAGGTGGTTGCTAGTGAATAAAAAGAAAACTGGTTTCTTTTCCGAAAACAAAGCAATAATTATTGAATGGTTGTTTATATCCTTAATATTACTCATCTTCTTTCTCCTTATATTAAACCAAAGCCCTTTGAGGATAGGGCAAATTTTAATCGACTGGAATCACAAATGGGAATGGGCAAATCAATGGTATGGACTATTCGCAGTATTCTGGATTGAGATATTAATTCTTATCTTCATTTGGGATTTATTATGGATTAGACTCAATGAGTTGGTAAATGCCATTTATAATGATCTTGCACACAAATGTATCAAGAAAAAGTGGTTCCTATTGAAGTTAGTAAGATTTAAATATGGCTACAACAAACTCAGCTATCATATGAGATCTGGTTTAATTAATTACGCTTTAGGAGGTAATGATCGTCCAGAATTAATAGACTATATAGGTAAGCCTACACTTAGTGAAATCATGAAAGCCATTCTATCACTGCTCTTTAGTAAAGTTTCAATCCTAGCAGGTATTCTAACATTGCTTACCTTCAATGATCAGTTAATCAATACACTTCAGAATACAATAATAAATATGTGGAATGAAAATGCATTTTTTATATGGAATAACTTTACTAAGCTCTCTGCAACTGTGGTGCTTGTTCTAATATTATTTCTTGGATATTTCGTAAGCCGACGCGGAATTATTCGTCGTGCTGTGGCACAAGCAAATCGAAAAAAGCTTGAAGAAGTAGTTCTTAAGCATCGGGAGTTATCACATTACATTATCGACCTCATCTCCACAGGCTCTAAAAATATTGATTATGCAATAAATTGTTACGACCTAATAGTGGAATGCTATGCATACAAAATTCAACCTAACTCTTCAATTCCCGCCCAAAGAAGATGGGTAGCCCAACGATATAAAGAATCAAAAGATTTTCTTTTTGAGGATATTCCTGCATTGGATGCGTTCATTCTAGAAATTAACGAAATGAAACTTGCCGAGAATTCTTATATATCTCGATGGTTTTTGAAATCAAAATATGAATTTACTGCTTTATTTATTTTTAATTCATTTAAACTAGAGCTGGATCGAATTAATAGGCTACTTTTCACCAAAAAGGGCTTTGTAGAAATGAATAAACCACCTGAAAAATTTAGTAGACACACTGACAGCGACTTTAACGAAATGATTTTCGAAACAGTTAAAGTCGAAACAAATGAATTTAAAAAATACATTTTAGAAAGATATATAATTGAAGGTACTGAACTCATCTTTGGGTTGTACAGATATTTGAAAGTTCTCGAAACCATACTTAGCATTGATTCAGATAAGTTTGGCCGTGGTCTTCGAGCGTTAACTAACAAAGAATAGTTTGACACATTTGATATGTTGTCGGATGCCCAATGAGAATAACTGTAGGAACTCTTGCTGAGTATCATCATCACTATTATACAAAATGGTACCACACCCTAGACCATCAGAAATATTTCTTATTCATCGTCAGAATCACCGCAACGCATACGAAAACGCAAAAAAGCGACCGTTATCGGTCGCTTTTTTAAGTATGTATGGAGGCGAGGGGAGTCGAACCCCTGTCCGAAGATAACGACAACACAAGCTTCTACGGGTGTAGTGACAGATTTGATGTCACCCTAGAGACTCCCTGTCACCGGATTCCCTTCAGGTCAGCCTGATTGTCTTCTTCAGCTAGCCCCAGGCGGAGACTAGACAGCGTATCCCACTAAAGTTGAGCCCTCATCCCGGTACATGGGCGATACAGAGCGAGAGCACGCTCACAGGTTATTAAGCTGCGAAAGCGTAGTTGTTTTGTTGTTTGCCGTTTAATTGGCTTTAGCGTTGATGAAGTGGACGCGTCCCCACTACCCGCTACTCATGCCCGAACTATCCCCGTCGAATCCAAAAACGCCCCCTTAAGTTGGAGAAATACCGGTGTTTTGCACCTGAGCGTTCCTGCCAAAAAGGGCTATCGGATTAAATCAAAGAATGTATTCAGTCATAGCAGTCAATCTATTGCGAATTCTTTCCCTCCAAGAAAGGAAACGCAAGCTGTATGCTGATTGTCAAAGATCTTATTGATCTCTCTTACATCACTTAGTATATCACATTTTACATCAAAATGATATATACATTGCAGGTAACACAGCTAAAAGCTGCCATCCTGCTAATGCTTAATTACCTTGCAATCTTCTGCTTCTCGCGCAGTGCACGCTGGATATCGCGCTGTGCGTCCTTCTTGGCGGCATCGGCGCGCTTGTCGTACTGACGCTTACCTTTACCGAGGCCCAGCAACAACTTCGCATAGCCGTTACGGATGTAGATCTTTAGCGGTACGATTGCGTAGCCGTCCTGCTTGGACAGGCCCAGCAGCTTGCGGATCTGCTCCTTGTGCAGCAGCAGCTTCCGTGTACGCGTAGGGTCCGTCGGGTTGTTGCGGTTCCCTTGCTCGAACGGACTGATATGCATGTTATGGATATGAATCTCGCCATTCCGAATGGTTGCGAACGCATCTCCAATATTGGCACGGCCGTTCCGTATGGATTTGATCTCCGTTCCGGTCAGGACCATCCCGGCTTCATACGTATCCTCGATGAAGTAATCATGGGAAGCTTTTTTGTTCTGGGCCAGAACCTTCCCGTCACTTTTCTTACCCATGGTCTCACCCCTTGTCATCAACAAAGATAATGGAAAAAGGACTTCCGGCAGACCGCCAATCGCAATCTCACCAGAAGTCCATTGTATCAAACGTCAGCCTCCAAAAGCAAGGTGGGGCAAGCGCCTCCAGCGTAAGATCAGAAGGAGTGGCTTACTTTTTCTTCTTGCGGACAAAAGCGGCTGTGCCGTTTCCGCCCTTGCTCTTCCGTTTGCGGCCACCGCCGCCGGAGTTACCTCCAGCATTACCGCCGCCCGGCGTTGGACCTTCGCCGATGAAAATGCCGCTGCCCGACGTCTTCTTGCGTCGGTTTTTCCCGCCGGCACCGCCAGAGCTGCGAGCATTGCGGTCGAAGCCTAGTGCGCCGCCGCCTGCGGAACTGTAGCCGCCTTTGCCGGAGCCAAAGGCGAAGTTCGACGCCTGCTGCTCGTCTGCACCAGCACCAGCAGCAGCGCCCGCTCCAGCTGGTGCCTCGCCGCTGCGCTTGCCGCGGCCACCCTGGCCGCCGGCGCTGTCACTGCGGCGTCCGCCTGGCGCGCCAGCTTCAGCCGCGCCGCGCTTACCGCCGCGGCCCTTACCCCCGCGGGCTGCGCCATCGCGGGCACCAAATCCGCGGCCACCGTTGCCGCCGCGTTCGCCATCGCCGCGCCCTTGACGGCGCGGCTTCATATCCACCATCTCAAAATCGATGGTGTGATCATCCATGTTCACCTTCGCCACGCGAACCTTCACATCATCACCGATGCGGTATACCTTCGAGGTCCGCTCCCCGATCAGCGCCATATGACCCTCATCGAAGTGATAATAATCGTCGGTCATCGCGCTGAGACGAATCAAGCCTTCGACCGTGTTCTCCAGTTCAATGAACATGCCGAAGCTGGTCACGCTGCTGATAATGCCTTCGAACTCTTCGCCGACCTTATCCAGCATGAACTCCGCTTTCTTGAGCGCTTCCGTATCCCGCTCCGCATCCACAGCCACACGCTCGCGCTCGGAGGATTGCTGAGCGATATCAGCCATCCGGCCGGCCAGATGCTCATGGCGCTTCTCATCGAGCGCGCCGCCGCTCTCCAGCACTTCCCGGATGACCCTGTGAATGACCAAATCGGGGTAACGCCGAATCGGAGACGTAAAGTGGGAGTAATATTCCGCAGCAAGACCGAAGTGGCCCGTGCTCTCCGCATCATATTTCGCCTGCTTCATCGAACGGAGCATCATCGTGCTGAGCACCGTTTGCTCCTTCGTTCCTTGAATGGCTTCCAGCAGGTTTTGCAGGGCGCGCGGATGGATCGCGTTGCCCCGACCCTTCACCTGATGCCCGAAATTGGCCGCAAACGCCATAAAGTTCTGCAGCTTCTCCTGATCCGGGTCCTCATGGATCCGGTAGATGAACGGTACTTTGAGCCAGTGAAAATGCTCTGCCACGGTTTCGTTGGCTGCTAGCATGAATTCCTCAATGATCTGCTCCGCAATGGAGCGTTCTCTTTTGACGATATCCACGGGCTTGCCGTTCTCGTCCACGATGACCTTGGATTCCACAAAATCAAAATCCACCGCGCCCCGGCGCATCCGGCGGTTCCGCAGCTTCAGCGCCAGCTCGCGCATCAAACGGAAATCCTCCACGAGGTCACCGTAGCGCTCGATTAGCTCTGGATCCTCATCGACGAGGATTTTGCGCACATTATTGTACGTCATCCGTTCTTTCGTACGAATAACACTGGTGAAGATATCGTGCTTCACGACTTTCATCTGCTCGTTGAATTCCATTTCACAGGACATCGTCAGACGATCCACCTGCGGATTTAAGCTGCAAATCCCGTTGGACAGACGGTGCGGCAGCATCGGAATGACCCGATCCACCAAATACACGCTGCAGCCTCGATCGTAAGCTTCCTTATCCAACTCGGAGCGCTCGCGTACGTAATAGCTGACATCGGCAATGTGAACGCCCAGACGGTAGTTCCCGTTCGGCAGTCGTTCCACATTCACCGCATCATCGAGATCCTTGGCATCTTCGCCGTCAATCGTCACGATGTTCAGACCGCGCAAATCGCGACGGCCCTGTTGTACGATTTCTTCTTCCGTAATGGCATCGGGCGCTGCATCCGCTTCGGCCAGCACTTCCTCCGGAAAGCCTTCCGGCAGCTGATGCTTGCGGATAATGGACAGAATGTCGACACCCGGATCATCCTTGTGACCCAGAATCTCCACAACTTCACCCTCCGCCGCAGCTCTTCCTTCCGGATAGCTGACCAGCTTCACCACGACCTTCACGCCATCAACGGCTCCGTTAATCGCATGCTTCGGAATAAAAATATCCCGGTTGATCCGCTTATCATCCGGCAGCACGAAGCCATAGGCTTCATGGTTCTGGAATACACCCACGACTTGGGTGACGGCGCGCGTCACGATACGGACCACTTCGCCTTCCATTTTGCCGCCATCGTTCTGTTTGGAACTGATCCGGATAAGCACGATATCTCCATTCATCGCACTCTTCAAGTCATTAGCATGAATGTACACATCCGGGTGCTCGCGATCATCAGGAATCAAGAAGGCAAAACCCTTTGCATGTGCCTGCAGACGTCCGCGCAGCAAATTCATCCGTTCCGGCACGCCATAACGCTGGGTGCTGGTCAGAATGATTTTTCCGGATTGTTCAAGTTCATTCAGCAGCTTCAAGAATTCCCTGAATTCATGAGCATCCTTAATGGCAAAATGCTGCTCCAATTCCTGGTACGTCATCGGTTTGTATGCAGTTTCCCGCATAAAATTCAGTAATATTTCTTCAGTTATCATCATTATCACCTCGGGGAACCTGCAATTTCATCGTTCCGCTATCCATTCTTTACCTTCATATACTCATACCCTAGTATACACGAATTTAATCTCCGGTATCCTTCCGAACACCGCCCTTACCTATGTATTCCAAAATTCAGACAAATAAAAAACCCCCGCTCTTCCAAGAGTGAAAAAGCGAGGGTAACGTTCATTGTTATTTCAACATAGCAACAACGATGGCCAAAATCATAAATCCTGCTGCAAGACCTACCGTTGTACGCTGCAGTACGAGATCCATACCGCGAGCCTTTGTTTTACCAAAAAGATGTTCCGCACCGCCGGAGATGGCACCGGCAAGACCTGCGCTTTTCCCTTTTTGGAGAAGAACGACAGTAATCAACCCGATGGAGAAAATAACAAGCAACACTTCAAAAAATACAACCATGACTTCCACCTCCTACGTATGTAAACATCTGAATTTATTATCTTAAGAGACATTCTAGATTCTACATGAAAAACAGCATTCTTATTGTACCACAGCTTTATCGACCTGACAAGGAGTAAGGGGGAATCACTTCATAACTCCAACCACGAACATGCCATCTCTGCTTCTCGGCTTTAATCCCATAAAGAAGACCCTGTACCAGGTGGATCTGGAGCTTTGTTAACCTTTGGAACCGCCGTA
The DNA here is from genome assembly GCF_052115765.1 of Paenibacillus sp. 2KB_20. Classification (NCBI taxonomy): domain Bacteria; kingdom Bacillati; phylum Bacillota; class Bacilli; order Caryophanales; family Paenibacillaceae; genus Paenibacillus; species Paenibacillus sp. 2KB_20. The sequence goes on from NZ_JBFRHH010000002.1 coordinate 591,037, forward strand.
TGCGGACCCGCATGTACGGTGGTGTGAGAGGACGGGGGTTAACGCGCCCTCCTGTCATAAGCTCAATTGACGGGAAGCTACTGACCAATAGTTACTCAAACTACTCACCTACAAAATTTCCAGCTCACCAAAAAAATAAATGGCCTGCCCCTCCAGCGTTGGCAGACCACCTGTTTCATAGCAGCCAAGGCTGCTTTATTTCACTCGGAAGGACCCTGTGCTGATCGCCACAAGCTCGCCCTTCTCGTTCGTAATTCTGCATTCCGTCGTGACCGAACGGTGCGTCTGATGCACGATGCTTGCCGTTACGGTGAGGATACCTGCTCTGGCTGGCATGACAAAATGCACATTCAAATTGCTCGTCACCGTTGATTCGCCAGGGCGCTCCAGCATGACGGCAATGCCCATGGCGTTATCCATCAATGAGGAGAGTACGCCGCCATGCACGATGCCCGCCATATTCATATGATGAGGCTGGGCATCCAGCGTCACAACAACCGCCTCCGAGCTGGCAGACGCAAGCTTGCAGCCGAGATATCCCCAGAAGGTGGGCTCCGCCGCTTGGGTCATGGCTTCAATGTACGCCTCCCGGTCTAATTCCGGCTGTCCAGCCTTCGTCTCCGGATTGGCATTGGTATGATTCATCAGGCCGCCTCCTTTTTTCTTCTGACGTCGTTAGTACTGTATCCATTCCAGCGGGATAACATGAATCGCTTATCGTGCCTACTCCGCTATTCTGCGCATCAGCCCGTTCTGCCTTCCTCTTCCTCCTCCAGCAGCTTGCGGCGCAGCACCTTGCCTACCATCGTCTTCGGCAGCGAATCGCGGAACACGTACTCGCGCGGAACCTTATAGGCAGCCAGCTGACTGCGGCAAAACTTCTCGAGGCCCGAAGGGTCCGGAGACGCGCCATCCTTCAGCACAATATAAGCTCTCACGGTTTCGCCGCGATAATCGTCCTTCGTTCCGACCACGACGGCTTCCTTCACGGATGGATGCTCATACAGCACTTCCTCGATCTCCCGAGGGTATATATTGAAACCGCTTGCAATGATCATGTCTTTCTTGCGGTCAATGATCGTAAAATACCCCTCTTCGTCCATCGTAGCCATATCGCCCGTGAACAGCCAGCCGTTGCGCAATGTATCGAACGTCTCCTCCGGCCGGTTCCAGTACCCTATCATCACCTGCGGTCCTTTCACGATCAGCTCGCCAGGCTCGCCGACCGGCATTTCTTCCCCCGTATCGGGATCGACCACCTTGGCATCCGTATCCGGGACAGGTAAGCCGATGGTACCGATTTTGCGCCTTCCCCAGATCGGATTTACATGGGTAACCGGGGAAGCTTCGGTCAAGCCGTAGCCTTCGATCAGCCGCCCTTTGGTCAGCTCCTCGAACTTATCCTGCACCTCGACCGGAAGCCCGGCAGAGCCGCTGACGCAAGCATTGATCGAAGACAGATCATATTCCTTGATCCGTGGATGATTAATCAGTGCGATATACATGGTCGGCGCGCCCGGGAAGAGCGTCGGCTTCATTTTTTTGATCAGGTTCAGAATCATCGTCACTTCGAACTTCGGTACCAATATCAGCATGCCGGCACGGTAGATCGCCTGGTTAAGCAGTACGGTCAACCCGAATACGTGAAAACAGGGGAGAACCGCCAAATACCGCTCCTTCCCATCCTCCACCTGAAAGCACCAGTTCGCAGACTGCACAGTATTGGCGATCAGATTCATATGCGTCAGCATGACGCCTTTGGGAACACCGGTCGTGCCACCGGTATACTGGAGCAGGGCCAAGTCCTTCTCCGCCTTCACGGATTCGCAGATCGGGTCATTCGGCGCACTGGCAAGCAGCTTTTTAAAGGCATGAACGCGGCTTCCATAGTTGACGACCGGAAGGGGACCCTCCTTCTTGGCTTTAATCGGGTAGAGGAGATTCTTGGGGAATGGCAGATAATCCGCCACAGATGTGACGATCATATGCTCCAGTTCCGTCTCCTCGATGACTTTTTCAACGCGGGACACAAACATATCCATCGTGATAATGATCTTAGCTCCGGAATCCTTCATCTGATGTGCAATTTCCCGCTCCATATAGAGCGGGTTGGTCATAACGGCCACGGCTCCTGCGAGCAGCACGCCATAATACGAAATCACTACCTGCGGGCAGTTGGGCAGCATAATCGCTACCCGGTCGCCCTTCTTAATCCCTTTGCTGCGGAGCGCGTTCGCCATACGATAGGACGACTCCAGCAGACTCCTATAGTTGATCGTTTTGCCCATGAAATACATGGCCGGCCGATTCGGAAATTTCTGTGCCGACGTCACGAGAAATGATGCCAAATTCTGTTTCGGATAATCAAAAGCGGGGGCTACTTCGGGCGGATAAAACGGCAGCCAAGGCTTTGTATCCATACAAAACCAACCCTTTCCTAAGGAATGCTCCTTCTTTCCTACTCCAAGAAAAATCTCTCTCTTTTCAGGCTACATTCACATCTCTTTCGGTGCCGGATGCTACACGGTGTACCGTTCGTTCTTGACGACACGGGCGGCGATGCTGCGCTTGAGGGCCACCGTATCGACCGGCGTGCTGCGTGTCAGTTTCTTGAGCACCGACAGCTGCATGCGCAGCATATCACCGGTTTCCACCGAGGCCAGCGTCTCTTTTGCGAGTGCTTCAATGCGCTGGAACGCCTCGTATGCAAACACCTGCGTCATCTCGATCATGCTGGCTGCCTTTTCCACCGAGGTGCGTTCGATTTGCTTGCGGGTACGCAGCAGCGCACTCTCGAGGGCATAAATATCAATCATCATATCCGCCAGATTAGACAAGGCCTCCTGCTCTTTCTCCAGCTTCGTGCCGAACTTCTGTACCGCCAAGCCTCCTGCGAGGAGGAAAATCTTCTTGCTCATGTCCAGGAAGTGCGCTTCCTGCTCCAGTGTGCCTTCAAAGGTTTGACCAGGTACCAGCTGCAGCAGCTCACCCTGGAGACCTTGGGCTTTTTGCAGGAGTGCGATTTCACCTTTCATGGCCTTCTTCACGAGCGTGCCCGGAATCAGGAGCCGGTTGATCTCGTTCGTGCCTTCAAAGATGCGGTTGATACGGGAGTCCCGATAGATGCGTTCCACTTTGTACTCTTGGATATACCCATAGCCCCCGTGAATCTGCACCGCTTCGTCTGCTACGTTATCCAGTCCTTCCGAACAGAACACCTTGTTGATCGAGCATTCAATGGCATAGTCGGAGATCGCGGCAGCCGAGTGGATTCCGGCATCCTCGTTGTTGTAATTGATGTCCTGCATCGCTTCCTCCAGCAGACCTGCCGTACGGTACACCATACTTTCCATCACGAAGGTGGTGATGTTCATCTCGGCCAGCTTCTTGCGCATGAGCGGGAACTGCGAGATGGGCGTATCGAACTGTTTACGGGTGTTAGCATATTTCGCGCTCAGCTCGATGGATTCCTTTGCCGCACCGACGGTGCCGGCTGCCAATTTATACCTTCCGATGTTGAGGATGTTAAAGGCAATCCGGTGGCCTTTGCCGATCTCGCCGAGCAGGTTCTCCTTCGGCACCTTCACATCTTCGAAAAAGAGCGGACGCGTCGATGAGCCCTTGATGCCCATCTTCTTCTCCTCCGGTCCGAGTGTAAAGCCTTCCATCTCCTTCTCGACAATGAACGCGGTGAAGTGCTCTCCGTCAATCTTGGCGTAGACGATAAAGATATCCGCAAATCCGGCGTTAGTTATATATAGCTTCGATCCGTTCAAAATATAATAGTCTCCGTCGTCGGACAGGCGTGCCGTCGTTTTGGCACCCAGCGCATCCGAGCCGGAGGTTGGCTCCGTCAAGCAATAAGCCGCGATTTTCGCGCCAGTCGACAGATCCGGCAGGTACTTCTGTTTCTGCTCGGTCGTGCCGAAGAACACGATCGGCAGTGTACCGATCCCAACATGAGCGCCGAAGGAAAGCGCGAAGGACGATCCCTTCGCCAAGTTTTCGTTAATAATCGTGGAGCTGACTTTATCCAGACCGATCCCGCCGAACGGCTCCGGCACATCGGCTCCGAGCAGGCCCAGCTCGCCTGCTTTGCGAAGCAAATCTACCGTCATCTCGTAATTGAGCTTCTCCAGCTCTTCATCGTGCGGCACAATTTCCCCATCGATAAAATCACGCACCGTCTCGCCGATCATGCGGTGCTCTTCCGTAAAATCCTCAGGTGTCAGGATGCGCTGCATATCGGGATTATCGATGACAAAGCTGCCGCCTTTGATTTTCGGTTCTTTGGTTTGGTTATCGCTCATGATTGGTTTCCCCTTTCGGAATGTGGAATATTGGAGTGCAAGGACTGCCTTGGTATTGCTGGGTTGCGACTTGCTGGTTGATCATGGATGATGTATGCGTGACTGTGGTGCAATAGTGGCCGCTCCGCCTGCGGATTGTACTTCCGATCGCTGTTGAGTTTGGATTTCAATGAATGGCTCTATAAGTAGAAGAAATCCAAACTCAAAGGCGACCACTTCGTTTCTCCAGTACAATTCCGCCCTCTCCGCTGGGTTGGCGTACACTAGTTAATCCCCTAAGTTCAACCCCTGCCTCCGGCTGTCATTGCACCCCCCCTGTGGTTGGAGTGAGTGGTGCGGTGTCCGGTCCGGGTACGGAACGGACACCGCACTAAGACTACATCTCAGTGTGAATTGGCTAGTCATGCATCTTTAGAAGATCATTGAACTTAGATATCGAAAACCTAGATCTGGTTCATTGAATACATTCAGAAGCATTGTTGAACTAAAATTCCCTAGCACCTTGCTCGGGAGCTACTAGTTCCTTGAGGACTGATAGCGCGAATCGAACCACGCTGAGCAGCTGCAAGGACTAATGCGGGAATCCCTCCCCAAGTCCCTTTGGGGTATGGAAGGAAATTCTTCTTGCCACAACCTACTCCTTACGCACCTGCGGCGTGCACCTCGAACACCCCCGCGGCGCCCATGCCGCCGCCGATACACATGCTCACGACGCCGTAGCCGCCGCCGCGGCGGGCCAGCTCGGAGACGAGGCTGACGGTCAGCTTTGCACCGGTGCAGCCGAGCGGATGGCCGAGCGCAATGGCGCCGCCATTGACGTTGACTTTGCTCTCGTCGATACCCAAAGCGCGAATGATGTGGAGGCATTGCGAAGCGAACGCTTCGTTAATCTCGAACACATCCACTTGATCCAGCTCGATGCCCGCCATGCGCAGCGCCTTCGGGATCGCTTCGACGGGGCCGACGCCCATAATTTCCGGCTCTACGCCTGCCAGGGCAAACGACTTGAAGGTAGCCAGCGGGGTAAGGCCCAGCTGCTCCGCTTTCTCGCGGCTCATAACGGCAACCGCCGCCGCGCCGTCACTCGTCTGCGACGCGTTGCCCGCGGTAACCGAGCCGCCGAGGGCAAAGGCCGGCTTCAGTTTGCCCAGCACATCCGGAGTCGTGTCCGGCCGAACCCCTTCATCCGTATCGAAGGCGAAGGTTTTGCTGCGCACCTTGCCCTGCTCGTCGGCCGCAGCCAGCGTTACGTTCACCGGTACGATCTCGTCCCGGAACTTGCCTTCCGCGATGGCGGCGGCAGCTTTGCGGTGACTGCTGGCCGCGAAGGCATCCTGCGCCTCGCGGGTGATGCCGAAGCGGCGAGCCACCTCTTCCGCGGTATGCCCCATGCCGATGTACACCTCTGACATCTCTTCGACAATCGTCGGATGCGGCGCCGGCTTGAAGCCGGTCATCGGCACATGGCTCATGCTCTCGACGCCGCCAGCGACGATCACCTCGGCATGACCGAGCATAATGCGCTCCGCCGCGAAAGCGATCGCCTGAAGTCCCGAGGAACAGAAACGATTGACGGTCAGCGCGGGTACCGTCACGGGATATCCCGCATACAGCGAGATAATCCGTGCGACATTCAGGCCTTGCTCGCCTTCCGGCATCGCGCAGCCGAGGATGATGTCCTCGACGTCCTCTTTTTTCAAGCCCGGCGCACGCTCAATGACGGCTTCCAGTACGGCTTTGCCGAGATCCTCCACGCGCGTCTGGGCAAAACTGCCCTTCTTCGCCTTCCCCACCGGAGTACGGGCAAGGGATACTATGACTGCTTCTCTCATGCCATTCACCTCATCAACTTGAAATGGTTGGATCCAATACCGATATGATTGCGGGCCGCTAATCGGCCGTGAAATGAATTCGTAACGGTGGAACTGATTAAAGAGTCTCCATCATTAAACTTCGCCAGCATGGATAACCTGCCACCATGTGCTGTATGCAGCGTCGATTTGGCGCATCGCACGTTGCGAAAGATGGTGTATCTCTTAGCTGAAGCAGCTCTCTTAACGCCCTAATTCCGCAGCGGCTTGCCTTTCGCCAGCATATGCTGCATGCGCTGCTGGGTTTTGACCTCGCCGAGCAGGCTGAGGAAGGCTTCGCGCTCCAGGTCGAGCAGATGCTGCTCGCTCACCACGGTTCCCGCAGGAACATCGCCGCCTGTCAGGATGTGCGCCAGCTTCTTCGCGATCAACAGATCGTGATCGCTGATATAACCGCTGCGCTTCATGTCGATGGCGCCCATCTGGAGCACGGCCCGGCCGTCACGGCCAACAACGCGGGCTTTGCCCGGCTGCGGCGGAACATAGCCTGCCCGGTCCATCTCTAATACCGCCTGCTTCGCTTCATAAATCCGATAGTCCTGGTTCATGACCACCGAATCTCCGCTGCGCCCATAACCCATGCGGATCGCTTCATGTCCGCTGGTTGACGCCTTGGCCATCGCCACCATCTCGAAGATTTTGTTAATCTCCGGCTGGAGGTCGCTGTCCTTGTCGGGATGACGGTTGCTGGTCATGAGCGCCAGCTCCTTGCAGCCGCCGCCTGCCGGAATGAGGCCAACCCCGGTCTCCACGAGACCGAAATAGGTCTCTGCCGAGAAGATGATCCGGTCGGCCGGAAGACAGGCCTCCACACCGCCGCCCAGCGTCATCCGGTGAGGCGCGGCCACAACCGGCTTCTCCAGCGCCTTCAGCTTCATCATTCTGCCCTGGAACAGTCGGATGATGTCATCCACCTCATCCCAGTCGCCGCTCTGCGCTTCCATCAGCATGAGCATCAGGTTGGCACCGACGCAGAAGTTGCGGCCTTCGTTCGCGAGCACCAGCCCGCGGTAATTCGCCCGAACCTCTTCTACGCTCTGCTGGATCATGACCAGGATATCGGCACCGATCGCATTGTTCGGGGAAGTGAATTCAAGACACGCTACGCCATCTCCGATGTCGATCAGGTTCGCCCCCGTGTTCGAGCGGATGATCCGGTTTTGCGATTTGAGCGCTTGCAGCGAGATCAGCTCAGGCTGAACCTCTACACCCTTATACTCGCCTTTGAAATAATGGAACACCTCGCCGTCCTTCTGCTGATAGAAGGACTTGTTGCCGGCGGCAATCCAGTCCTTCACCCAAGCCGGAACCGTCATGCCCTCTGCTTCCATACGCTGCACGGATTCAGGCAGTCCGATCAGATCCCACGTCTCGAATGGACCGAGCTCCCAGTTGAAACCCCATTTCATTGCGTTGTCAATGTCCTGAATGGAATCGGCGATTTCTCCCAACTTATCGGCCGCATAGACAAGCACTTGCTTCAATACATTCCAAGCCAGTTCCGAGTAACGGTCCTGCGTACCGAGGAATGCCTTGATCTTTCGCTTGGCTCCCTTCACCGCTTTGGCGGCTTCGATGGAAGCAGAGCTCACTTTGGCGCTCGGATTGTACTCCATCGTGGACAGGTTGAGCGATAAGATTTTGCTGCCTTGTTCGCTCTTTACTTTTTTATAGAATCCCTGGCCGCCCTTCTCACCGATCCAGCCGCGGGTGACGAGTTCATTCATGACATCGGGAACCGTGAACACATCCCTCTCGTTCCCGTCCGGCACGGAGTCGTACACATTTCTGGCCACATGGACAAACGTATCGATGCCAACCAAATCCAGCGTACGGAAGGTGGCGCTCTTCGGACGCCCCAGAGCAGGCCCGGTGGCTGCATCCACTTCCTCCACGGTATAACTGTTCTTCACCATCTCTTGCAATGTGACAAGGAGCCCATAGGTGCCAATCCGGTTTGAGATGAAGTTCGGCGTATCTTTCGCCAGCACTACCCCTTTACCAAGGCGCTTCGTGCAGAAATCAACCATAAACTTCGTAATGTCTGGATCGGTGTCATAACCCGGGATAATCTCCAGCAGCTTCATATGACGCGGCGGATTGAAGAAATGGGTCCCCAGGAAGTGGCTGCGGAATTCCTCGCTGCAGTCCTCGACCATCGCATTAACGGAAATGCCGGAGGTATTCGTGCTGACGATCGCCCCTTCTTTACGCACGCTCTCAATCTGTTTGAAGATGCTTTTCTTGATTTCCAGACGCTCCGTGACCACCTCAATGATCCAGTCCACGTCCTTCAGTTGGCTCAGATGATCCTCGGTATTGCCCGGGGTGATCCGGCCCACAAAATCAGCGCTGTACAGCGGAGCCGTGCTGGATTTAGGGAGAGAGGCAATCGCTTTGGAGGCCAGCCTGTTTCGTACCTTCGGATGATCCAGCGACAATCCGGCTTTTTCCTCTTCCGCGGTTAAGGAACTCGGAACGATGTCGAGCAGCAGGCAGGGAATGCCTGCGTTGGCGAGATGGGCGGCGATCCCCGACCCCATGACGCCCGAGCCGATCACGGCGGCTTTGGTTATGTTTCGACTTGCGATACCGGAACCGCTGACGGATTCCTTGGTAATGGTATTACTCATTGCACAACGACCTCCTGTTCATGGATTTCGGATAGACCGAATACGGATAACTCCAGGATTTCTGCGATATCTCGCGTTTTTACGCTTTCTTCCACTTCCTTCAGCTTCGTGCCGTCCTCCAGCATCGTCAGACAGAACGGACAGGCTGAACTGATCATCGTCGGGGATACGGCAAGCGCCTGCTCGGTGCGTGCCAGATTCACGCGCTTGCCCGCGTCTTCCTCCATCCACATCTGCCCGCCGCCGGCCCCGCAGCACATCCCGTTCTCGCGATTCCGCTCCATCTCCAGGAGCTCAACGCCAGGAATGGCGCGAAGCACGCTGCGCGGCTGATCGTACACCTCGTTATACCGTCCCAGGTAGCAGGAGTCATGATAAGTAATTTTCTCCTGAACCTGATATTTAGGCTGAAGACGCCCTTCCTTCACCAGCTGGTCCAGCAGCTCCGTATGATGAATGACCTCGGCTTCAAGCCCAAACTCCGGGTACTCGTTCTTCAAAATATTGAAGGTATGCGGACAAGCTGTAACGATTCGTTTCACATCGTATTTCTGGAATGTCTCGATGTTCTCCGTGCACAGCTGCTGGAACAGAAATTCATTGCCCATGCGGCGCGGCGTATCGCCCGAATTCTTCTCCTCGTTGCCGAGAATGGCGAAGTTGACACCCGCTTCATTCATAAGCCGGACAAAAGCCTTGGTGATCTTGCGGCTGCGATTGTCGTAAGAGCCCATGGAGCCGACAAAGAACAGCACGTCGAAATCCGGGTTTTCCTTCACGGTCGGAATCTTCAGATCCAACGTCCCTTCCGGGTCGACCTCCTTCACCCACTTGCTCCGGTCCGCGCGGCTGATTCCCCAAGGGTTGCCTTGTCGCTCGATGTTTTGCATCGCGCGCTGGCCTTCCTGCGGCACGCTGCCCTCCATTAGAACGAGATGACGCCGAAGATCCACGATTTTGTCAACATGCTCATTCGCGACCGGGCACTGATCCTCGCAGTTGCGACAGGTCGTGCACGCCCAAATCTCTTCTTCCGTCATGACGCCGCCGATCAATTGAATGTCCTTCGGGTCTACGCCCTCGACCTGATGCCAAGAGCGCTTCTGCACGTCCATCGTCGGACCGATATCGGTAATGCCCTCGCCCTTCCAGCCAACAAGCACCAGATCCGTCGCAGCCATTGTATGGACGCCGGGCGATCCAAACACCGAGGCTGGCATCCACGCTGATTTGGAGGTGAGCGCGGCACCTTTTTCCGTGAGATGATCCCTAAGCTTCACAATCATGTGCATCGGCGACAGCAGCTTGCCTGTATTTGATGCCGGGCATACGTTGGTGCACCTTCCACACTCGACGCAAGCATAGAAATCGAGCATCTGCTTCTGCGTGAAGTCCTCGATTTTGCCTACCCCGAATTCCTCCGCCTCTTCATCCTCCAGATCCAGCTTGCTGAGCTTGCCCGGGGGATCGGTGCGGCGGACCAGAATGTTGATCGGCGCTGTAATGAGGTGAAAATGCTTCGATTGCGGGACATAGATGAGGAAAGACAACAGAATCAACAGGTGCAGCCACCAGAACAGGTAATAACAAACCGTCACCGCCACCGGCGGCATCCAGGCAAACACGGCCGCAATGCTGGATGAGATCGGGGCCATTGCCGACCACGCCAGTCCTTCCATGAGCCGTTCAAAAGCCATCGTCAGCAGCACCGAAGCCATCAGCGTGGTGATGAAAAACACGACAATGCTTGGCTTCCAGCCCCGCTTGAGCCGTTTCAGCTTCTCGCCATAGCGGCGATAGGCCGCATAACCGATAGCGAGCAGGATCAGCGCAACCGTAATCTCCTGCATAAAGATAAAGCCGGCGTGTCCCGGGATCGGCAGGCTGTGGCCGGACAATCCCTTCCAGATGATGTCGAGCGCACCGAACTGTAAAATGATAAATCCGTAAAATACGATAAAGTGCATGATGCCGCTCTTGCGGTCCTTAAAAAGCTTGCTCTGTCCGAATACCTGGATAGCGAATTGACTCAGGCGTTCCTTCAGGTCCTTCTTCAGATTCGCTGGCTTGCCCAAACGGATATACAGGTACCGGCGATACACTATGGTGGCGAACATGTACACCGCCCAACCGGTGATCAAGACAAAGAGCAGTGCATTGATTAAGGTTAGAATCATCTCTCTCAGCCCCTTGCGTTAAAAAATCCTTCTTTCTTCTGGTAGTCTGGTGCAGCGTCCCATTTTCCGAAGCTCCTGTCACTCCTTCCTAACTCTCGTCATATGTCCATGTCGGGATAATATATGAAGCGCTTTCATTGCGAGAACAAAAATAGACCTCCACATCGTGCCGTGCCGACCACGCTAAACCGAACTTCATCTTTTCTGGCTGCATCTCTTCATCCGTACAACGCTCTCATCTGTACTTGCCTGCGGATACCCAGTGACTTGTTTCTTCCGGTTGAACTGCCGTCTATTGCTCTGATATGAACGCCTTATTCTGCTGCTCTGATCCATCTGCTTCATCCATTTCGCGCTTCTTCGTAACCCATCGTTGACAACGACATGAACGTATTTTATGATGGATACAAGAAATGAATGAGTATTCATTCATAATTTTAACTGTATTCTAACATCGGGGTGAGCATATGACAAGTAAAAAAAATGAAAAATACCACCTTATTCTCCAGGGCGCCCTGAAAGTATTCGCCGAGAACGGCTACCACCGGTCCCAGGTATCCAAGATCGCCAAGGCCGCCGGCGTGGCTGACGGCACCATCTATTTATACTTTAAGAGGAAGGAGGATATCCTGATCCGCCTGTTTCAGGAAAAGCTTGGCGAACTGGTCGGCAAATTCCACGAAAGCGTGGAAGGAACCACGGATGCCGTGGAAGCACTGCGGACGGTTTGCAGCATCCATTTCTCGGAGCTGGAGAGCAATCCTGAGCTTGCTTATGTCACGCAGATTGAGCTGCGGCAGAGCGATCTGGAGCTGCGCAAGGAAATCGGCAGCGCATTGAAGCCATATATTGTGCTGATCGAGAATATCCTGGAACAGGGCATCAAAGAACAGAAATTCCGTTCCGATCTGAACGTCAAACTGGTGCGCAACCTGATTTTTGGCGCGATGGATGAAGCGGTAACCTCTTGGCTGATCTCCGGCCGCAAGTATTCTCTGTCCGATCAGGCGGATGAGACGCTTAGCTTTTTCCTGAACGGTGTTTCCAGCGGACAATAAGTCCCGCTGATATTCATATTGAAGGGAGCGTTTAACCGATGAAGATTGTGGTATTGCTTAAACAGACCTTTGACACGGAGGAAAAAATTACGATTGAGAACGGATCGATTGCCGAGGATGGGGTGAAATTCGTAATCAATCCGTATGACGAATATGCGGTGGAAGAAGCCGTGAAGCTTCGGGATGACCACGGCGGCAGCGTGACACTCCTGTCCGTCGGACCGGATCGTACGGCAGAGGCCTTGCGGACTGCGCTGGCCATGGGTGCTGATGATGCCGTGCTGATCTCCGACGAGCGGATTCCTGACGATGAATATGCGGTATCGAAGGTGCTGCATGCGTATTTGTCCAAGGAAAGCCCGGATCTGATCCTTGGCGGCAACTTCTCCGTGGACCGCGGTTCGGGTCAGGTGGCCATTCGCCTGGCGAGCCTTCTCGGTATTTCGCATACCGGCTCCATTACCAAGCTTACGCTGAACGGTACCACGGCTGAAGTGCATCGGGATGCCGAAGGCGATCTTGAAGTGCTGGAGGTTCAGCTCCCAGCGATCTTCACGGCACAGCAGGGATTGAACGAACCCCGCTATCCATCGCTGCCTGGCATCATGAAGGCCAAGAAGAAGCCTTTTCAAACGCTGACCCTTGATGATCTCGGGTTATCGGAAGCCGATATCCAGCCGGCAACAAAGCAAAGCGAGCTGTCCCTGCCGCCGGAGCGAAGTGCCGGACGTATTCTGAAGGGTGAGCCCGCCGAAGTGGCACATGAGCTGGTATCCTTGCTCCGCACCCAGTCGAAAGTGATCTAATGAACGGGTGAACGGGTGTACCCTTTGACACCCGCTATTGAATGCGGTTACACGGAACCGACAGAGGGCCATGTCATCATTCCTTATGTATTCTGATTGTATGGTTTACGGGATGTCCGTCATGCACGCTTTTCGCTTGATACGTTTCGCGAATCCGGAGCAGCAGCGGTCGGAGGAAATCTCCTGAATTCGCTTAGGTTGCTCAGGCTGGTTAAATCGTCAAACTCTCTTCACTTCAATCTCAAATGGATCCTAGGAGGTTATGATATGAGCAAAACGATATTAGTGTATGCCGAGAACCGGGATGGAAAGCTGCGCCAGGTTGCCCTCGAGACGCTTGGTGCAGCTCGTTTGATTGCTGGTGACGGTGACAGCATCCGCATTCTGGTCGCAGGCTCGAATATTACCGAGGCCGTATCGGCCCTGCACGCCTATGGCGCCGATACCATCTATACGGTTGAGCATGATGATCTGGAAAACTATAATCCTGAAGCTTATATGGCTGCCATTGAAGCGGTTATCAATCAGGCGCAGTCGGATGCCGTACTTTTCGGACATACAGCTATCGGCCGCGATTTAGCACCACTCGTCGCCGCTTCCCTGAATGCAGGGCAAATTTCCGACGTAACCGCGATCGAGACCGAAGGTGGAGAAGCGGTGTTCACGCGTCCGCTCTATGCGGGTAAAGCTTTTGAGAAGCGCGTCTTCCAGAACGGACCGTGGGTGGTCACGGTGCGTCCGAACAATATTCCTGCAGCGGAAGCCATCGAAGGCATGAGCGCCAGCATTGAGGATATCGCTTATCCGGCTCCCTCCCTTCGTTCCGTAGTAAAGGACGTCGTTCGCAAAACCACGGGAAAGATCGACCTCTCGGAAGCCAAAATCGTCATTTCCGGCGGTCGCGGCGTGAAGAGTGCGGAAGGCTTCCAGCCGCTGGAGGAGCTCGCGGACCTGCTCGGCGGGGCCGTCGGCGCATCGCGCGGAGCCTGTGATGCCGGCTACTGCGATTACGCGCTCCAGATCGGGCAGACCGGCAAAGTGGTCACGCCCGAGATCTATATTGCCTGCGGCATTAGCGGCGCCATCCAGCATTTGGCCGGCATGAGCCAATCGCGAGTCATTATCGCCATCAACAAGGACCCGGAGGCACCGATCTTCAAGGTAGCTGATTACGGCATCGTCGGCGATCTGTTCGATATCGTCCCGCTGCTGACGGAGGAATTCCGCAAGGTCCTGGTATCGTAAGACTTCTAATGGTTTATCCCACGATACATGTCAAAAAAGGCTGCTCCAAAAGGTCCAAGGGACCTGGGGCAGCCTTTTACTTCGTAAGTTTTGCCGTAATAATGACCCTTCGACTATGAATCATTCCTGGGGGGCAGCCTCGTCAGTGGGATGCAAAACAGGGTCTAGCGTATCACCTTTAAGAACCAAACCGCTTCAGCAGCTTCTGCTGATGGGCAGTAAATGCTTCTTCCAGCGAAATGCCATAAAGATCCGCCAACAGTGAAATGTTGCCGAGCACGTCGCCGATCTCCTCCACCAAATCCTGCTTGAGCTGTTCCTTGGATTGAACCTCCTCGTCGGGGCGGTCCCTGCCGATCTCATAAGCGCGGACGGCACGCGCCGTTTCCCCTGTCTCCTCCATCAAAAACCCAACGCGAATAAAGGGGCCGTACTCGGTCCAGCCTCGCTCCCCGTAAAACTGTTTAATCCATTGCTGCGCTTCATTCATATCCATGCTTGTGCTACCTCCGCGATTCCCTGGGATCACTTAACCTTTACTTTTTACATAATTCAAGATCAAACTCATGATAATGCTAACATGTATGCCATAATATAAGTAGGTGCCATCTGATGAGCATTAACAGTATAGTCCATCGACGCCATGACATAAATCACTATATATAGTATAATTACTCAAATGAAATATCAACATCTTGTCAAGGAGTGTGCGAATTGAAATCTATATGTGTATTTGCAGGATCGAACATGGGCGAACACCCAGACTATAAAGCGAAAGCTGCCGAGCTCGGCAGACACATTGCCCACAACCAATACAAGCTCGTATACGGCGGCTCCAAAATCGGATTGATGGGTGAAGTAGCTAACGCCGTTCTGCAGCATGGCGGTGAAGTTATCGGTGTGATGCCGAGCGGACTGTTTAAAGGTGAGATTGTACATACCGAGCTGACCCAGCTCATTGAAGTAGCGGATATGCATGAGCGCAAAGCGACGATGGCTAAGCTGTCCGATGGGTTTATCGCCATGCCGGGCGGTTTTGGAACCTTTGAGGAATTGTTCGAAGTATTGTGCTGGTCGCAAATCGGAATTCATCAGAAGCCGATTGGGCTGCTCAATGTCCGGGAGTATTATGAACCGTTCATGAAGCTGATTCAGTACAGTATCACGGAAGGTTTCTCCAATGCCTCCCACTTAAACCTGATCAACATCTCCGATGACCCGCTCAAGCTGCTCGAGCTCATGGATAGCTACACGCCTCCGACGCTGGACTTGAAGTGGAAGGACCTGGATTAAAAGGCGTTTGCGGAGAATAGCGACATTCCCCCACATTCAGGGGAAGCCTTGTACTCACAAGTAGGTTGATGCGTATTTATGACCTTCTCCACAGATCGACCGTATCCCGTAACGAAAGGCACCGGACCCCCGGTGCCTTTTTGTTTTTGCAATATTGACGAGTATTACACAAAACCGCCATTCACGCGGATCGTTTGACCTGTGATCCATTTCGATTCTTCGCCGGCCAGAAAGAGGACGGCCCCTGCAACATCGTCCGGTTCCCCCAGACGTCCGAAAGCATTCATGTTTGCAATTCCCGCGATCTGTTCCTCCGATTTGCCAACCGTAAAGAGCTCCGTATTAATCGGTCCGGGCGCCACAGCGTTAATTCTAATTCCTTTGGGTCCGAATTCTTTAGCCAACTGACGCGTAAACTGCTCTACAGCGCCCTTCGTGCCAGCATATACGCTGTACGCCGGGAACATTTGCCCAACTACAGACGTCGAGAAATTGATGATACGCCCGCCCGAATTCATATGGTGAAAAGCCTGCTGGATCGCAAAATAAGTCCCCTTCACATTAATCGCAAACTGCTGATCGAAATCTTCCTCCGTCATGGCCGCAATCGGCTTGGTTGTCATGATGCCGGCATTGTTCACGAGTATATCGATTCCGCCATAAGCCTCGATTGTTTCACTAAACAAACGTTCAATTGCTGCTACCTGACTTATATCGGCTTGAATGGCCCGGGCTTCGCTGCCGCCTTGCTTAATGGCGCTCACCACTTCCTCAGCTTTAGCGGGGCTGCTCGCATAGTTTATAACCACCTTAGCCCCGTTTTCCGCAAGCCTCTCCGCAATTTCACGCCCGATGCCTCTTGATGCTCCCGTTACGATAGCTACCTTGCCCGATAAACTCTTTGTCATGATACAACCTCCCGCATAGGAATTAGGTGCACGAATATCTCATCAGATGGATCCTCTGATCTGTACGTCTTTTTTGTAATTTGATTATATGTCTCCACATAACAAATTACAAGTGACAATTTTATATTTTTGTCACTTGTAATTGAATGAGAACAAAAAAGACGCTATCTCATGCGAGTATCGCCAAGAATAGCATCTTTTTAACGTAAGTGGTGATCTCACCGTGCTAGCTCCCGCGGTGCTTTTTGCGGTATACGGCGGCCGCGAGCACTGCTTAGTTCCCGCTTACTATTATTCTCGCCTGTTTACTGTTTTGTGATTCCAGATAACAATAGCGCCCACACCGAGTCAAAATCGGCTTCAATCTCCTTCGAGGTCCACTGAGAGGCATGCGCCGGATGGTGAAACAGGGACGTTGCCATGAAAAAAGCTTTTGCCACCGACTCCGACTGGCCCGGCTTAAATTCACCGGTAAACATCCCTTGATCGATGATCTGGGCAATCTGTCCGATTAACAGCCTCACATGCGTATCAATCACCTTGACGGCGTCCAGCGTCACGGTCGTATACATGGCAAACATCTCGGGATCCTCAAGGACATAAGCCCGTTTGGCCCGGATGAGGGTATCCATCCATAACCGCAAGCGATCGGCGGCGCTGCCTTCCGTTCCGTCTGCAATCTTCTGTAACGGATCCGCAATCCGCTGCAGCCATCGTTCCGTTACGGCTTCTCTCAGAGCGGCCTTGCTGGGAAAATGCCGGTATAGAGATCCATGGCTCACTTGAAGCGCCTTGGCAACATCGACAACCGAGGTCTTGTCAGGGCCATAGCGCCGAAGCGTCTGCTCGGCAGCGTCCAATATGGCTTCTTTCGTTAATGGTTGATCATGTGACATAGGTTCAATGAGCATAGAGACCTTGGATTTTCCGCCCAACTGCCCATCTTTACGCCCCCTCTCTGTTGAACACATTATAACAAACCATCATTCAATATCAATATTGAACTTTTGTTATTTGTTATACCTGGAATCCCCTCTTCATACCCTTGATTACACCCCCTCATGGATTGTTATAATAGCTTCATTAATCCGGATTTAACCTAAATAACATGAAGAAAGCGAGTGCTGTCCATGGCTAAGCTGGACTATCTGTTATCCATCCTATGGCTGCTTCGATCCCATAAAAAAATGACAGCCGAGCAATTGGCGGAGAGACTTGAGTTAAGTGTCCGAACGGTCTACCGATATATCGACACACTGGGTATGAGCGGAGTCCCCATCATATCCGAATCGGGGCATGGCGGGGGGTTCAGGCTGCCCGACCCTTTTTTAAGCGTGCCGCTGTTCTTCGAACTAACTGAGCTTAAAGCCATGGAACATAGTGTGCTTCTTGCCCGGCAAGCGGACTATCCGTTTACGGATGCTCTTGAAAAAGCACGAACTAAAATTGAACACCGTCTTCAGGAATCCCAATTGGAAGACTTGAGGCGTCATGTCGGCAGCATCCATATCCCCTCGCCATCCCAGAGTGCCTTGCTTCACCCTATGTTGCGCGAGTTAGAGCAAGCCATTGCCAGTCGGGAAACCCTGATCCTTCAATATGCGAAGTCCTTCAGCGGCTCCGCGGAGGAGCGCCACATTGATCCCTATGGGCTGATCTACCGGCTCGGCAAATGGTATTTGATTGCCTATTGCCATCAACGGGAAGCCCTCCGTGTATTCCGGGTAGATCGGATGAACAGCCTGTCCTTAACAGGCCGCACGTTTGAAATGCCGGAGCATTTCTCGGTACATGACTACATGAGCCGTATTCATGAGTATCAGGATCAGAATACGAAGGAGAACGAAACGACGTTGGTAACCGTTCGCCTTCAAGGGCTCACCGAGGTCCTGGACGCGATATGCAACCAGTGGTTCCTGCAGCCTTATCTTGTCACAAGAAGAACTGACGACGAGGCCGAATTCCGGATGCATCCGGATTGGATGCTGCAATACATGCCTTATCTGCTGCTTTCTTATGGCAGGGGAATTAATGTACTTGAGCCTCAGCAGCTGCGAACCATTCTTTCCGAGACAGCCCGAGACCTGGCCGCATATTACGAGGGATGATCCTTCGATAACTTCAGATAACTTCACTGACTCCTATGCAGTCAGTGAAGTTGGTTTATGATAGCCGTAAATCATGACCAAAAAGGAGAGATTTACGTATGACGCTTCCTAAACTCGATCTAGCCAAAAGCGATAAAACCTATTACACAGCCGGGAACACCCCTGAGCTTGTGCAGTTCGACCCCTTGCTCTATCTGTCATTCGAAGGTCAAGGTGCGCCCGAAAGCTCTCTTTTCGAGGATGCTACCGAGGCGCTTTATACCGTTGCCTATGGCGTTAAGGGACATTGCAAGGCGGAAATTCAGGATTTTACCGTTCCTAAACTTGAAGGACAATGGTGGGTGAACTCGGATCGGTACGGTTTGGAGGTTCCGAAAGAGGAATGGCATTGGAAGCTGCTCATTCGGATGCCGGCGTTCGTCACCCCGGAGATCGTAAGTTCCGCGCGGGACAAAGCCTTCTCCAAGAAAAATCATCTGGAACCCATTCAACAAGTGGTATTGGAAACGATCCATGAGGGACTATGCGTCCAAATCATGCATATCGGCCCCTACAGCACGGAGCCTGATACGTTGGCGAAAATGTATGCCTACATGGAACAGCATCATTACGTCCAGGACGGGCTGCATCATGAGATTTATTTGTCCGATCCACGAAAAGCCGCCGCCGCCTCCATGAAAACCATTCTCCGTGCTCCTGTAAGACAGGAGAATTTGAACTAATAGAGAATTAGAGCGCACGTCCACTCTGCAAAAACCATCCCAACCAAAAGGGGGAGCCAGCTGATTGCCGGCTCCCTCCCTTATTTTATATTCATTCTATATCTTAATTTTATCCGTCTGTCTGTCTATCTCTTACGAATGCTTAGCAGCGAATTGCCGTTCTTCATAAACTCATAAGGCACAGTGACTTCCGCTACCCGGTAGCCTTCTGCCTCCAGCTCATGAATCAAGCGGTCCAAATGGCCGTAACGACTCCCCGATAAATCGGTCAACGGGAAGATGCGCACCTCTTCCGAGGCCACTCGCAGCAGCTCCCGAATCGTCTGGACATGAAAGTCATAATCCAATCGGTCACTGTACATAAACAGAAAATGGGCGGACAGCACCAGGTGAAACTGTTCGTTAGCAAAAGGCAGCTCCGGCAGTACTGCAGCGACATAGCGATTCGGAAACTCCCTCATATCCTGGACACAGTCACGGAGCGCTTGCTGGCGATGCCGACGAAGCCCCTTTACATCTCCGTAATAGTCCCAAACATAATTACTCTTCGCCTGTTCCATCGTTTCCATCGCATGCCCGATATCCTGCAGTCCCTTGGCCTCCAGGTCATCCGGCTTGTGATCATAGGCAATATCACTGGCCGTGATATCGAGACCATGCTTCGAACCGTGAGCGGTGAACGAACACGCTCCGGAGGGGCAATCCAATATGCTTTTGCCGGTAAGCTCTGACATTTCCAAATCAAACATAAACGTGTACTCTTCAAACGTGCGGCCAATAAATACAACCCGGTCCAATTCCTGTTTCGTCTTGCCTTGACTCTGCTCAGCTCTACTCATCTCTTCTCACCTCAGCTATTTATTGTGGGTGCGGGTGCGACCACTACTTCCCACATCCGTAAGCATATATTACCATATGATGGAATTCCGGATAACCCTTATATTTATTCACAGAATCCCAAACTCCACTCGGCTTT
The DNA here is from genome assembly GCF_052115765.1 of Paenibacillus sp. 2KB_20. NCBI lineage: Bacteria > Bacillati > Bacillota > Bacilli > Caryophanales > Paenibacillaceae > Paenibacillus > Paenibacillus sp. 2KB_20. Next base: position 611,144 of record NZ_JBFRHH010000002.1, read on the forward strand.
CAACCGTTCTATTTATATTATAATATGGATAACTAACTTATTTCGGAGGGGATTTCCTTATGTTACCTTATCCTGCGGCTACGACCAGAGAAGAGAAAATGAACATCATTCATCAAATCAAAGACCGGCTGCTTCAATTGCACGGCGATGACATTCTGGCCATTGGCCTGTACGGCTCGATCGCGCAAGGGATTGATGGCCCTTACTCGGACATTGAACTTCAAGTTGTTACACAGGACGGAGTCTCCCTTACCGGACACGAATTCATATACCCCCCTTTCAAAATCGAAATCGGCATGGAACAAAAACAGGACATACTGAAGGCTGCCGCGTCTGTGGACGACTCATGGGCGATTACAGCTGGCGCTTATGTCCATCTACAGGAAATCTACGATCCGGCGAACCTGCTCGCTGAGATTCGGAAGCTGCCCCTCCAGGTTTCAGAGGAAGCCATCAAAGAAACGATGCGGGTATTCATGATCTGGGAACCCTACGAAACGATGGGCAAAATACGAAACAACGTCCAATCCGGTAACTTTAGCTACCTCCCGCTCGGGGCCAAAGATCTGACCTGGCAGGCCGCCAAGCTGATTGGACTTGCCAACCGAACATTTTACAATACAAGAGCCAAGACATTGGAGGAATCACTGTCCCTGAAATCCAGGCCTTCCGGATACGATGAACTGGCGCAATTGGTCATGCGAGGTCAGCTTCTCCAGATCGATCATGTATATGAGCTTTGTGAACAGCTCTGGACCGGACTGAACGCATGGTATGAAAAAATGAATATTGAATATAAATCTAAAGAGCTTCCATTCTGATGGAGGCTCTTGCTTTGTGTTATGCATAAAATGCTGATCATTCTCAATCTTATATTGACACATGTCATATTCTGGAACTACGCTGTGTAAGAGCGCATTTCTTACATACGATGAAAGATCGCTTTACGCAACGCCTGAATGATCATAAAAGGAAGTGAGTATTTATCATGCAAATTCAATTGAGTAGACCGCCGGATTACAGACCTCCTTATTGGCTGCCGCTTACAACCATCCTCACCGTCATACTCTTTATCTCTCTCATGCTGTGGTTTGAGAAGCCGCCGCAGGCCAGGGGCATCGATGCACCCGCAACCGAGTTCTCTGCCGAACGTGCGATGGCGCATGTCAATCGGATTGCGCAAGAACCCCACCCGATAGGTTCGCCTGCCAATGCCGAAGTCAGAGCTTACTTGGTGGAACAGATGAAGCAGCTCGGCTTGAACCCGGACGTTCAAGAATTTAATGACCGCCTGACAACCAAGTATATCGACGCCGACATTCAACTTACGAATATTCTGGGCGTCATTAAGGGCACCGGATTGGGCAAACCGCTCCTGCTTATGTCCCATTATGACTCGGTCCCTACCGGACCCGGAGCGAATGATGCTTCGGTAAGTGTAGCTTCATTGCTGGAAACGACAAGAGCGATCCAAGCCGGGCCTCCACCGCAGAATGACATATGGATTCTGCTGACAGACGGGGAGGAGAAAGGCCTGCTGGGGGCTGAAGTGTTCTTCCGTGACCCACAGCATCGTGAGGTTGGCATGATTGCGAATTTTGAAGCCCGAGGATCAAAAGGCTCCTCCCTTATGTTCCAGACCAGCGACAACAATAGTCGGATCATTGAAGAATACGCCAAGGCCGTATCCAATCCTGTCAGCAACTCTCTCTTGGTGGACCTCTACAAACAACTGCCGAACGATACCGATCTGACGGTGGCGTTGGAGCATGGTCTCCCGGGACTGAACTTTGCCTATGGCGATGGGTGGGCAGCCTATCATACCCCGATGGACAACACGGAGAACGTCTCCCTTGAAACCATGCAGCATCAAGGCGAGAATGCACTCGCCATGGCAAAGCATTTTGGCAATCTCGACTTGACTGACCTGGCTTCAACAGACGACCGTATTTACTTCAATCTATTTGGCCTGCTGGTTCATTACCCTGCAAAATGGGCGGTCCCGATCACCGTGGTGTTCGCGGCGATATGGCTGGCTTTCGCGGTATTGTTTGCCCGCATCTCTAGACTCTCCCTAAAGGGAAGTTTGATCAGCTTGCTAACCTCGATTCTGGCCGTCGTGCTCTCGGCAGCGCTAAGCTTTGGCTTGTGGTCGCTGGTTGATACGTTGTGGGCCGGCAAAATGACGCAGCCCACAGGCGCAACCTATGATTCGTTTCTGTACAGTGTCAGCTTTATACTGGTAACCTTCATCATTCATGTTGCGCTCACCCGCTGGATCGTGCGGAAAGTGAATGAATTGGAGATGCTGCTGGCGGGCGCATTCCTGTTCCTGCTGCTGCTTGTTGGTTCAACCTGGTTCCTGCCGGGCGCAAGCTATTTATTTGCGATTCCGCTGCTGGTCCAGTTCGCGGCATTGACATGGGCGGCATTTACCCGGGACCCGATCGAATCTTTAAACCATCCGGCTGTTGTACTGGGAACGTCCCTTATCCCTGTTCTGATGTTCACTTCGGTCTTTCATATTGTGTTCCTTATGCTGCCGCCAGGGATTCACCTATTCAGCGTTGTACTGATCGGGCTGATACTTGCCATGATGTCCCCGGCTGTACGAATGCTCGCATATGCCTGGAAATGGGTACTGCCGGCTGCCTTCATCGCCGTCGTCGTTCTGCTCGCCATCGGCTGGATCCAGGCCGAACCTGGACCGGATCGACCGATTTTCGAGATGCGGTAATCATTTTCAGGCACCCTGCCTGCTGCTCAACTGCTTGAGGGTGTGACACCCGATAAACGCACCGTTATACCCATACCAAACAAGCAAACGCGCGAACTGCGTTTGCTTGTTTTTTTGGATGTGATATTGGATTGGTTTCGCCGCCGTTACTTCACGATATCTTGCCAATGCGGGGGGAGCTCATATGTCTCCAGATGTTTGTATTCCACCAGCTTGACCATACCGCCGGGAATCGTCGGAGCCACCTCAAACACAAGCCGGTCCTTTCCCACCGTAATATGGGGACCGACCGTTGGGCTGGCCTCAAGCGTAATGATGAAATGAAAACCGCGAAACCCGTTCACCCTCTTCACTTCGGTCACATCCACAAAGTAGGGATAGACAAGCGGCTGCTCCTTCAACGTATGGATATAATGCCCGCGAACCGCTTTATCGATATGAGGAAGCAGAAATAGCATCAGCATATCCTGATATTGCAGCTGTGAACTATCCTTCTTCGGTGAAGAATAGGCCCCCTCGGCATAGGACGGCAGCGGTAAACCGATAACCGTAACGACGGCAAGAATTAGACTGATGAAGCGTTTGTGCATATTTCTTTCTCGCCTCCTGCTGCAGCTCTTTATTATAGACTTCCCTAACCGATAGGGTTGATGTAACACCCACGAAATGAACGTGGGCTGCGATATAGATTAATTAGGGGACGTGCGATATGATAGGTGGAAGGAACGATATCGTATCGGCATATGCCTTCCTTATTACATTCATCGTGTTCCATGATATGGGGAGGATAACCATCAATATGAAAAAAAGGATTATGATCATGTCAGCAGCTATCATCGCACTACTGGTTGTCATTATTGTCGCAGCAAGCTTCTACTTCTATAATGTCGCTATTGCCCGCGCCGACAAGGGCTTTCTGAACGGCAACCCGGACCTGGAAGCCAACTCGAATATCGATAACCCCTTTGCGGACAGCAAGGAATGGTGGGCTCAGCAGAGCTTAGAGGAATGGAACCTTACTTCAGACGACGGTCTGAAGCTGCATGCTTACTATTTACCTGCCAAGGTATCAACGGGTAGAACCGTCATCATTGCCCACGGCTACTCCGGTCATTCGGAGCAGATGAGCGAATTCGCCCAATGGTACCATGAGGATCTGGGTTATAACGTGCTTCTACCCGACGCGCGAGGTCATGGACGAAGCGAGGGCGATTACATCGGCTTCGGCTGGCCAGAGCGCAAGGATTATCTGAAATGGATTGATCAAGTTATTGGGCATACAGGCGAAGATGCTCAAGTCGTCCTTCATGGTGTATCCATGGGCGGTGCAACGGTTATGATGACCAGCGGCGAAGCGCTTCCTCCCCAGGTAAAAGCCATTGTCGAGGACTGCGGGTATACCTCGGTCACGGATGAGTTGACCTATCAGCTGAAGCGCCTGTATAAGCTTCCGTCCTTCCCGCTGCTTCAATCCACGAGCCTGCTCACCAAGATCCGGGCCGGATACTCCTTCGGCGAAGCCTCCGCACTGGAGCAGGTGAAGAAATCCAAGACGCCGACGCTGTTCATTCACGGCGGCGGCGATTTGTTCGTACCTACCGAGATGGTGTATGAGCTGTACGAGAATGGTCCGGAGCAAAAGAAGTTGTTCATCGTCCCCGAAGCAGGTCACGGCATGGCGCGCCAGTTTGACCCCGAGGGATATGACCGCGAAGTAACAGAGTTTATTGGCACGTACGTGCAATAAGAGAAATGAAGAAAAAGAGCAGCCCAAGTGGACTGCTCTTTTTGGTGCGAGGTGAGGGGGAAGCCTATAACGCTGCTTCCTTTCCTTTCAGGCGCTCGGGTTGCCTGTTCAATTTGCGCATCTATTTGCGTGATTTTTACTTCATCCGTGTATCGAAAGACCTGAATGGTTCCTAGCGCTGAATCCCCGGTCTTTGTCCCTCAGCCAGCATGTCGTTAATTCTCTCGATTAACTGCGGCAGCTCGCTCATCGTCCGGATCGTAAAATCTGCCCCGCTACGGATAAACGTCTGTTCGGTTTTCGAGATCGCAGCTTCCTGGTCTGATTCTGACAGGGCATGATACTCTTCTGAACTCAGGCCCATTTCCGAGCTGCCGATGACAACGCCAACCGACCATACACCTGCGTTCACGCCTTCCTTTACGTCCGAGACGGTATCCCCCACCTTAACGACCTTCCAGGAAGCCGATAACCGGAGAGACTCCATATTCCGATAAATCATGTACGGATAAGGTCTTCCTTGGGAATTCGTGTCATCCGGCGTGAAATAGACATCCGGGCTGTAGCCCTTTTGCCGGGCATTTGCCACCACGACCTCCATCATGCTGCTCGTATAACCTGTCGTAGAACCAATCTTCAAGCCTTGACCCTTCAATGCTTCAACCGTCTCAATAACACCCGGAATCGGGTCCGTGTACTCGGATAAAGAAGCCATCAACGCCGGCTCGAATTCTGCATACAGCCGTTCCACGTCCTGCTCATCGAAGGCTCTTCCGTACTTCGCTTCCCATAGCGCCGACACTCTCGGCATGGATAGCATGGCACGAATATGATCGATCTTCAGCATCCCCATCGGTGCTCTTGCTTCAGCCATCGTCACTTCAATGCCCGCATTCTTAAAAATATCGACAAACACGTTCACCGGTGCAAAGCATCCAAAATCCACAGCCGTTCCGGCCCAGTCCAATATAACGCCTTCGATTCGGTTCATTGTGCCATCACTCCCCTATACTCTTCGATGATATGACATAATTGCTCGATATCCTGCTCATAGATTTCTCCGATATTCCCAATTCGGAAGGTATCCACGTCGGTCAGCTTGCCCGGATATATCACATAGCCTCTTTCTTTAATATAAGCGTAAAAGTGTTCGAAGCTAAACCCATCACTCGGGAATAAGAATGTCGTGATGATCGGAGATTGCTTGTCATCGGTAATATAAGACTGGATGCCGATCTGCGCCAATCTCTCACGCAGCAGGCGATTGTTATTCTGGTAACGGCTGAATCTCTCCGATACACCGCCTTCTTCGTTCAGCTCATCCAACGCTTTGGAGAAGGCAGCCACAACATGTGTCGGCGAAGTATATCGCCATTTTCCGTCCTGATCCATGCCTTTCCACTGATCATACAAATCGAGCGCCAAGCTGCGCGCAATCCCTTCGCAGGCTGCAAGCTTGTCCAGCTTGGCGATGACGAATCCAAACCCCGGAACGCCCTGGATGCATTTATTCGCACTGCTGATGAGATAATCGATGCCAAGTCCCTGAACATCGATTTCCATGCCGCCAAAGCTGCTCATTGCATCGATAATGAGGGTCTTTCCATATTCTCTGGACAACGTCGAGACCATCTCCAGCGGATTCAGAATCCCGGTTGTCGTCTCGCAATGTACCATCGCGATATGCGTAATGCGCACATCCTTACGCAGTATGGCTCGCAGTTCATCCTCGCTTGGGTGTTCATCGTAATTCACTTGGTACTCCACGTAATTCAATCCGATATACTTTGCCATTTTGACGATCCGCTCACCATAGGCGCCGTTCGTTACGATCAGCACTTTATCGTCATTCGATATGGTGGATGTCATCACTGCTTCGACGGCAAACGTTCCACTTCCCTGCATCAGTACCGCTGTGTATTGTGCTGCATCCGCCCCGGCGAGTGTCAGGAGCTGCGATCTGATTTTTTGCGTAATCGATTTATACTCATCATCCCATGTACAGCGGTCAAAGAGCATCTCCTCTTTCACCGTCTTGGTTGTCGTCAAAGGTCCTGGTGTCAAAAGCTTATAGGTATTCATTTCGCATCGCTCCTATGCTGGCTTATTCTTTAGATCCGTTGAAGAATTTCTGATGCTTTTCCAGCAGCTCCACGGTCAGCGGCTTCTCGAAGGTCATGGAGTACGCAGGTTTGTTGACTTCATCTACGGTCTCCCCTTCGTATAGGGCCACCGGATAGTTCACGATCAGGTCTTTTCTGGCATCCTTCACGATGGTCTCGGCCATTTTCATCGCTAAATCCGTTGTGGCATTCTTCTTGTCCACCACCGCAACCGACTCGGTCAGCGAGAAGTTTCCTTCGACCGGATCCACGTAATCTATCGGTGCACCGTCAGCTTTGGCGGCTACCGCCTGATGGCGGAGTCCGAAGCCCGCAGCCACTTCTCCAGCCTGCACTTTCTTGATCGGACCGGACCCCGAGCTCTCCAGATGCGGTCCCACATTAGCGATCAGGTCATGGAGCACCTTACGTCCCGCATCTTCGCCGTATTGGTTGATAATCGCCTGAACCAGCAGCCAACCGGTGGAGGAATCCATAATATTCGGAATCGATACGAGTCCGCTGAATTCCGGTTTGGTCAGGTCCGTGATGGAGGTTGGCATTGGCAAGCCTTTGTCTTTCAGCACTTGTGTATTCACGAAGATAGAGCCGGTATTCGCCAGAATCGGCGTGTAGTATTTCGGATAAGTTCCGACAGCACCTGCGTCAAAAGCCAAATCCTTAAACATGGAGTGCTTGGTCTGCGAGCTTTCGATAAAGTACGAGCTCATCGTGATGAGATCAGCCTCGATTTTGTTCCCCTCAGCCATCAGTTTGCCGCCAAGTTCCGATGTACCCAGGGATTGCACGAGATACTGTCCTTCGTATCCGGCATTCTTCAACGATGTTTCCATTGCGGCGACGGCCTCTTCATCCCCGTTGGTGTAGATGACCACCTTCTTCGCTTCCCCCGCGCTTCCGCTGCCGCAAGCGGCCAGAGCCAACACCATGCTGATTGCGATCAATGACAGCAGCATTCCCTTAAGCGTCTTCATCATGATTAACTCCACTCCTTGAATTTTTTATTTAATAATGATGTAAAAAAATGAATTAGCCTGCGCATTCCACGTCAGAATGGCTGGTGGCGATTTAGAGCAAGGAGCTCCTCACTTCAAGTGTCAATACCCAGCGGAGAGGACGGAATCGTATTGGAGAAGCGAATGCGTTCGCCTTTGTATTCGGATTTCTACCGCTTAGTCATCTCAATCCGAGAAATCCGAAGACAACAGCGATCGGAAATACGATCCGGCATCGCAGCGGACATGAACGTAATGGGGCAGCTTTACCGCTGCGCCGTTCTCCTCTGCAATGCGTCGCACACCAGCTTGATGATCAAATTCGTGAAGAAGATCAGCATCGACAGCACGAAAATCTCATTAAACTTGGCGAAATGCTGCAGCTCTTTGATCTTGCTGGCCACGAGCGACGTCTGGGCGGATACAAGAAAGATAATGCCGCTGATCGTCACCATGGCGTTGATGAAATAGTAGCCGAACATCTCAATGACGGTTGAAGCCGAGTTTGGCAGGATCACCCGATAAACGGTCTTGAACCAGCTGTCACCGAGCAGTTCCCCCGTGGTTTCCCAAGAAGGATTCATCTTGGATAGGGAGTTCTTGGCCATCAGATACGGCGTCGTAAAGAAATGAACAATATTGCACAGAACGATAATAATGAAGGTTCCTTTCAGACTGCTTCCATTAAAGAAGAGCAGGTAGGATATCCCCAGCACCATGCCAGGCACCGTATTCGTGATCATCGATACCATATCCACCGTGGATCGGGCTTTTAACGACGTGCGCACATTGAGCAGTGCTGATCCATACGCCATCAAGGTACCGAACAGCGCCGTCAAGAAGGCGACCCAGAGGGAGTTTCGGTATACCCCCGTTAAATCACTCGATTGAAACACGTCCCGTACATGCTTAAGCGTAAACGTCATGTCATAGGGGTAACTGCTCAGCCATGGCGCAATGAACATCACGGCAAAAATGGAAAGCATTCCAAGCACGATGACCGATGACATTATGCCGAAGGCAATATCCCGCACGCGCTGCCGCGGCAGCTCGATATCCGACAGCTTGTCATAGTGGAAATTCCATTTTTCCAAGTAATTCAGCAGCCAGATGCCGAACACGGCCGGAATCAGCATCAGCACCGCAATGACAGCGCCTTGGTTGAAGTCCGGAATGGAGCCCAGCATCACCTGATACAGTTGCGTTGCCACGACCGGATAGGTACCGCCGACGGAAGCCGGAATCCCAAAATCCGTAAAGCTTAAGATAAAGGAAAGCACAAAGGCTCCGCCAAGCGCTCCAGCCAAGGGACGCAAAATCGTATTCAGGAAACTTCTCAACGTTCCGTCACCCATTAACTTGGAGACGATGATGAATTTTTTATCAATATATTTAAACGCGTTATGGATCAACAGGAATACTGGAGGCAGCGTGTAAATGACGTAGCCTATGAGCAGACCGTTCCATCCGTAGATTTCAAACAAGTTGCGTCCGGCAAGCCGGGTGATCAATCCCTGATTACCGAACGAATACATAATGGCGAACCCATATGTAATGGTCGGGAGCAGCATGGGAATGATGATGACGGTTTTCAGCAGGCCTTTGACGGGCCGATATATTTTGGTGCAATGAATGGAATACGCGAGTATAAACCCCAGGACGGTTGTGATTACAGCCGTGATGCCCGATATCTTCACACTGTTGCCAATCGCTGCGATGAATTCCCGATTCGACCCTATGGATACATAATGACCGAGGGTAAACCCCTGATCGGATTCGAAGGAACGGACCAGCAAGATGAGCAGCGGCAAGAACAGAAACACGGCAAACAATAACAGGATGACGGTAAAGATGATCCGCATTTCCGGTTTCACGTTATGCATACTGCTCACCGAACAGATTGTAGATGTTCTGCCTTTTGATGTGCAGCTGCTTGATAATAAACTGCTTCACAAAATCATTGCTCGGATGATGGACAATCTCCTGGGGTGTGCCGAATTGGGCGATCTGCCCCTGATGGATAATCAGGATTTTGTCCGAGAGCGTCAGCGCCTCCTCCGGGTCATGCGTCACAATAATCGTGGTCAGTTTAAACTCTCTGGCAATCGATTGAATCCGCTGCTTGATCGACTCCTTGATCACGCCGTCCAGCGCGCTGAGCGGCTCATCGAGCAGCAGGATTTTCGGTTTCGTGACCAGCGTTCTGGCCAGGGCCACTCTCTGCTTCTGCCCTCCTGACAGTTCGCCGATCCGCTTGTTCACATGAGGCTGAAGCTCCAGAAAGTCGATATATTCCTGTACCTCCTGCTGACTCACGCTCCCCTTCTTGTTGCGCAGGCCGTATACGATATTGTCGTAGGCATTCAGATTGGGAAATAAGGCATAGTCCTGAAAAACGATATTAAACCCGCGCTTCTTCATCGGTACGTTGCTCAGATCTTGGTCATGGAACACGATTTTTCCCTGATCCATCCGGGTGAGTCCCAAAATAATATTCAGTAATGTGGTCTTCCCGCTGCCGCTCGGACCGAGCAGTGACACGATTTCGCCCGAACCGATTTCTACGTTGATGTCATCCAAAACCACTTTATCGTCGAATTGTTTGCTAATATGCTCTAGCTTCAGCAAACGGCTCACCTCCTTTAAACACATCCTCAGTATAGAAACCATATGTAAATAAGAATCATGGAAACTGTTAAATGTAAGTAAATTATGCATATATCATTCATACATCAATACCAACTATTGACCATATTGATCCATAATTGATGCCCAACTTAGGAATAATATAGGTGAATCTATTGAACATGGCCAGGCGAATCGGTAAACTAGACATGAATACAGGCATCAACTACTAATGCAGATTGAATGGGTGAGCGAATGTTTCCACTGGAGAGGCAGAAGAAAATACTCGAGCTGCTAACGATTCGAAAAGTATTGAAGATCACGGAGCTAACGGAAGAGCTGAACGTCTCTGTAGATACGCTGCGCCGGGATTTGAACACGCTGACCAAGCAGGGGCGGATCGAGAAGATATATGGCGGGGTTAAACTCGTGGAGTCCCGGTTCGGCGAATCCTCCATGGACGAGCGCATGGTCAGCCAGTTGGAAGAGAAGGATCGGATCGCCCGCAAATGCAGCGAATTCATTCATGACGGCGATTGCATCTATATCGACAGCGGCTCGACCACATATCAGATGGCCAAATACGTGAAGCATAAGAAGAAGCTGACGGTCGTTACCAACTCGCTGCCGGTTGCGATTGAGCTGATGGACAGCGATGTGGAACTGATTATGATCGGCGGCAAAATCCGTAGGGAAGAACAATCCGTCGTAGCGTATGAATACATCTTCAACTTTCATGAGCTGAATGTGCTGAAAGCCTTCATCTGCTGCAGCGGCATTACGATTGAAAAAGGCATCTCCGACTACAACCTGGAAGAAGCCATTACGCGCAAAAAAATGATCGAGCTGTCCAAAGAGGTGGTTGTCATGGCGGACAGCACCAAGTTCGGCAAAGACGTCACCATTTCCATCGCATCGCTCGACAAAATTGATATGATCGTGACCGATGCGAATGTCCATGCAAGCTTCATTCCAAAATTCAAAAAAACCAATTCAACGCTAGTGATTGCCGATGAATAGAATAAAAGACCAAAAAAACGGGCGTTCCTCCTCGCTGAATGTTTAGCGATAAGAGAATGTCCGTTTCGGTTTCACACAGGCACGCACCCGTATTAACTTTTAATTTATATGTGCCAAGCCCTTGCGAATCTCTTGGACCCGTATCATTTTCTCTTCTTCTGTAATCCCGTATTTTCATAAACGTGAAAGCTCAAGTCTCTTCTTGTAAGCGGTTGTACATTCGAATTGAAGTCAATATAATGTAGTGAGAAACAGGATATTTTTTCTAATTATGTGAGACACCATGCAAGTAGAGGAGGAATAAAGGTTATGAACGTTGGATCAGCACGCGCAGCGGCGACGGATTGGGTATTGCAGCATGCCAGCAGGGAGCCTGGATTTATGGGTGCCTATTTTAGTGGCTCCACGGTTGGAAAGCCGGATGAAGCAGAGATGGCTCCGTCCTCGGACATTGACATCGTTGTTGTTACCCAGGATGCGGAGCCCCCTCTTAAGCTGGGAAAATTTATCTACCAGGATGCTTTGATCGAAGCCACCTACCTGTCCTGGCGGGACCTCGCCTCGCCCGAGCAGGTATTAACATCCTATCATCTTGCGGGCAGCTTCCGTGTGGATACCCTGATGTCCGATCCAACCGGGCAGCTGCGTAAGCTGCAGACGGAGGTTTCGCGTCATTTTGCCGACCGGATATGGGTCGCCCGCCGCTGTGAGAACGTACGCGAACGAATCATAACCGGACTCCGCTCCATAGATCCTTCTGCCCCTTGGCATCGCCAGGTTACCTCATGGCTGTTCCCTACCGGCGTAACCACCCATATGCTCCTGGTCGCCGCTCTTCGCAACCCCACGGTCAGGCTGCGCTATGCGGCGGTTCGCGATGTGCTCAAGGAATATGACCAAGAGGTAATTTACGACGAACTGTTACGACTACTGGGTTGTAAAGACATGAGTGCCGAACAAGCGCTCCATCATCTTAATGGGCTGGCCCGCACCTTCGATGCCGCTGCTGCGATTGCCAAGACCCCCTTCTTCTTCAGCAGTGACATTACACCGGATGCAAGACCGATTGCCATTGACGGCAGCCGCGAGCTGATCCTAAACGGAAGCCATAGAGAGGCCGTCTTCTGGATGGTGGCCACCTTCGCTCGATGCCACAACATATTGGAAGTTGACGGGACTCCTGAGCTTCAAGAGCAGTATGCCCCTGCTTTTGATGCCATCCTTGCGGATCTCGGCATAACGTCCACCGATGACCTGCTGCAGCGGGCAGACGAGGTTCTTCGGTTCCTGCCGAAACTGTGGAGCGTCACGGAGGGCATTCTGGATGCCAATCCGAATGTAACAGACGGGCAAGAATCGACCTCATAACTCCTCATTTTATATAGAAAAAGACCACGTCAGGATTATTCCTTGGCGTGGTCTTTGTATTAGCGGCCTTCCTGCTATAAAGGCAGATAAAATCGGTGCTCCTCTTGGTCTTTGGCAAAGCCGACCGACTGATAGAGTGACAACGCCGTCTCATTGGCTGCCTTCACTTCAAGTTTTACCGAGACGGATCCATGAGCCTGAAGATAGGACATGGCACGGTAGAGCAGATATTTGGCGATTCCCCGTTGTCTCCACGGTTCTCTCACAAACACATCTTCAATCACGCCGACGTTCCCCTCTTCCACCCATGCCATGGTACTGCCGATTATCGTGTCCCCTTCCAGGACATTCGTGGCAGTCCAGCTGGGATGCCCTTTGTATTCCCGTAATCGTCCAAGCCCCAGCGGCGCTTCCGGCCAAACCTCAGCCTCGAGCTTTAGATACATCTCTTCCTCTTCCGCAGATTCCATCTTCCACAGTCGATAGCGATAGCGATCATCTAACGGCAAGGCATGTAAAGGCTCCTTAAGTGACCGCTTCATGGAATACAGCTTCTCCAGCGGCTGAAATCCGATTTCCTCTGTAAAGAAAGTGTTGTTGCCGATCTCATGGGCATAGTTGCCCACGCACAAATACGTCCCGTATGTCTCCGGCAGCGTCCTCTTTAACACAAGGGCACGTTCATAGAGCACCTTATACATTTCACCTAACAGATCATAATCCCGCTCCCGCTGTGGTACAGCCTTGAGATTCACATAAATGTGATGCTTGCAGTTAGGCTCACATCCAGGCGGGATCACGTTAATAATGCCCACTTGTCCCTTGGCCACCATCTTCCCATCTTCAATAGCACAGAACACGTTGCCCCAATTGTCCTGGTCACCTACCCACCAAAACAGTGCATCCGCTACGGATACCGCCTGATACAGCTCCCCCAGCAGAGGCATATCGTCCTGCTTAAAATTCCGTATGATTCTTTCACCCAAATGAATGTCACCAACCTTTGCGTTCATTGTAAGACGACCCGGGATGATAAACATAGATAAAAAACAACTATAGATAAATAAATCACTTATTCGTGTACCTATTTCCTTAATATGGGTTTACAATGTTGGGATTACGTAATACAATAATTACGTAATAACATAATATTGATAAAGTGAGGTTGATGATTCCACATGACACGTGATCTGATCCAAGAGATGGATGTCTTAAAGAATCAAATGGCAGAGCTGCAGCAGCTTGTTTATCAAGCTCTTGTGGAACGCAAACCTGTATCCGCATCAAACCAACACCGCCAAGAAATCGCAACAGCACCTACGATACATGAAGCAACCCTCGAAGTCGGCTCCGTATTCTACTCCGGGCAAGTGCACCTGAACGGACAAAACATTCGCTGGGAGCCGCAGGAACGGCGAATGGATCAATTGCTGGACATGAACACCGAGAAGGCTGCCAAAATCCTCGCAGCACTGGGCAACAAGCAGCGCCTGGATATTTTAAAGGCCGTCATGGCAGAGCCCCTATCCGGTTCCGAGCTGGTAGAACGGTTGAATATGGGAACGACGGGTCAGCTGTATCACCATCTCAAGGCGCTGCTCGGCGCGGATCTCCTTGTGCAGGAGCAGGGCGGCCGGTACACTCTTCCTAAGCATCGGAGCCTGCCGTTCCTGCTGCTGCTGTCTGCTGCAGGCGATTTGCTCGATACAAGCGATTACCTGGAGATGACCGAAACCCGCAACAATCCGGGGATGTATTTTGGAGCCTCGCACGGCTTCGATATTCATCAGCTGCTTTGGGCCGTGGTGGAAAATTCAGTATTGGAGCACACGAGCGGGTATGGCGATCAGATTGGCATTTTCCTGCATGAGGATGGCAGCGTGACGGTTACCGATAACGGGAGAGGCATACCTGTGCAGGCCCTTCCGAATTCCAACATCCCAGTCGTACAATCGGTACTAACCGATGTCCACCAATTGAACGCCAGCGCACACTTTCTGGTCCCCGGCGCCGAAAAAGGCATCAGCATCGCCGTAGTCAATGCCCTCTCCAAGCAGCTGACCGTGGAAATTCGCCGTGACGGGAACATATACCGGCAGGAGTACAGGCACGGCATTCCGCAGACCGGGCTTCAGATTGTCGGCATGACTCAAGATACAGGTACCAGCGTGACATTCAAGCCTGAGCCGGAATTATTCAGCTCTGCCTTTGAATTTGACCGCATCATGGAGCGCAAGAGCGCAATTGCCGCCGACTATCCTGGACTCACCCTAACAATCCGCGTTACCGCTGAATAAAGGAGCTGCAGAAGGGGCAGTTCGAAGAATGTGCACCGTGCTTTTTTACAGCAGCGGTACGCTCAGATGCCACATCGAGTGTACTGCTCCCTATGCAAACCGTGGCTGAAGCAACGGTCCTGGAACGATACCGGTCCGGGTGGTAGAGACACACGGTGTGGGGTGTGGGGTCCGGGCAAGCTTGGATGGCTGTCGACCGAACCCATGTCTGGTGCTATACTGAGCTTGAACGAACGCTAATCGAGGTGATATAGAATGCTGGAACGTTCTATGGAGAATGTAATGGAATCGGAACAAGAAAGGAGATGGTGCGATTAAATAAAAAACGAAACGAGGACGATACACATGAGCATACAGAGTACGGTAATAAGCGAAGGATTTGCATTGAATGTTTCCATTCGTGGAAACGGCAGGCCCATTTTGGTGGTGGGAAGCAGTATTTACTACCCCCGCTTGTTTTCGGAACAACTCTACACTTCATTTCAACTGATTTTCCTGGACCATCGAGGCTTTGTGAAGCCCCCTCGGACACTGGAGCCGGAAGACTATGCGCTGGATAAGGTTCTGGATGATATCGAAGCGGCAAGGCAAACGCTGGAACTGGAGGATTTTATTATATTGGGGCATTCGGGCCATGCCTTCATGGCGCTGGAGTATGCCAAAAAATATCCGGAACATGTCCGGAAGGTGGTCCTGCTGAACACGGCCCCGACCAACAGCCCGGAGCGGCAGCAGCAGAGCATCGATTTTTTCAATGAGACCGCAAGCCCAGAACGGAAACGGCAGTTTGAAGCGGATATCGCCCTGCTGGCGGGGGACATCCAGAGAGAGCCGGAACGTCGTTTTGCTCATATGTGCATCCGAATGGGAGCGCACAGCTTCTATGACTATGCTTATGATGCGGCTTGGATGTGGGAAGGGGTCTTCACCAGCATGCCCGTCATGGATCATTTATGGGGAGAAGCCTTCGCGCGGCTCAATCTGATCGATTCGTTGAAAGAGGTTGCCAAGCCCGTCCTCATCGGTCTTGGACGGTACGACTATTTGGTCAGTCCCGTATCACTCTGGGATGCTGTAGACGACTCGCAGGAACACGTGAAGAAGGTCATTTTTGAAAAAAGCGGCCATAATCCGATGTTCGAAGAGCCTGATCTATTTGATGCCATATTGACGGATTGGATTCATGAAACGGATAACTAATCCGGTGAAGATACAACGTATGCCGTTACTGTAATGAAGAGGAGCCCTCAGCATTCCGCTGGGAGCTCCTTTTACGTCTACTTGCGTTTTAACCGGTAAACTCTCGCTTCATATGGATTCAGAGGCATCGTCCGGATGCTCTTCTCGCTGAAAACCGCTCCTTTTTTGAGTCCATGCTGACACAGAATCCGTTATTTGCTGATATTCCATCGTTTTTTAAGCCCATGCGGACACAGGTTCCGTTAATGCACCATAATCACGGCTCATTCTTGTAAAAACTTAAGAATAGCGGATCTCCTGTCCGCATGACCCTACGAAATGCCAAGAAACAACGGAATAGCGGAACCACAGTCCTCAAAATCGCAGTCCGTACTCAGTCACAATGGACCATCGGGTCACCTCCTCTTCTTTGACACTCGCTAATGGCCCCCTTAATCACTTGCTCCTTGGATCGCTTAACCCCTTTGTTCCTTGGACCACTTAAACCCCTTGCTTCTTTGACCTCTAGACCCCTAATTACTTGCTGCTCTAGCACTGGATCCACTACATTCCTTGATCACTTACTACTCACTCCTTGGGTCAGTTGAATCTTAGCCACTTAAATCAATTACTCCCTTTTGGATAACTCCCCCAGCCTACGCGTCTCCTCCTCAATCCGGCTGGTATCGATCCGTTCAAACAAAAGCTCTACGTCATGAATCGGCCTGCCAGCCGGAACACGGCACCACTCCCATACAGGCTTCTCCAGCGAGAGATAACTTCGTATCCTATCGCAAGAGAACGGAATAAACGGCTGCAGCAGGTTCGCTAAATTGGCAATGATCTGAACGCAGGTGTACAGCGTTGTCCCGCACGCTTCGCGATCCTCCTTGACCTGAATCCACGGCTTCTGTTCATCAAAATATTTGTTCGCCATGCGCACCACGCTGAAGATTGACTCCAACGCTTCCTTCAGTCGCCCACCCTCAATGAGCGCCCCGGACTCGCAGTACAATGCCTCAACCCTGCTCTGCCACTCTTCAGATATACTGCCCTCGGGCACTTTCCCTTCAAACGATTTGTTCACAAACACCAAAGTACGGTTGACGAAATTCCCAAATGCGCCAAGCAGCTCGCCATTGTGGCTGTGAATGAACTCCCTCCAGGAGAAATCGGTATCCCGCTTCTCGGGGCCGTTCGCAATGAGAAAGTAACGAATGGAGTCCGGCTGATAACGGCTTAATAAATCCGGCACCCATATGGCCCAATTCCGACTGGTCGAGAACTTCTTCCCTTCCAGCGTCATGTACTCGCAAGATATGATTCGGTCCGGCAAATGCAGGTCACCTGCCCCCTTCAGCAGCGCTGGCCAGATCAGCGTATGAAACGGGATATTATCCTTCCCATGAACATAGTAAGCGGTAATCTCATCCCTCCCCTTGAGCCAAAAGGATTCCCAATCGCCGCCCGTTTCCGCGGCCCACTGCTTGCTGGCGGATAAATAGCCGCTGACCGCTTCGATCCAGACATAGATTTTCTTATCCTCAAAGCCCGGAACGGGGACATCCACGCCCCAGGTCAGATCCCGCGTAGCCGCCCGGTCCTGAAGCCCTTCCTCCAAGTATCTTCGGGTCAATTGCACAGCATTATCCCGCCAGCCTCGGGCGTTATTCAAATCATCCGCCAGCTCAGCCTGGAAATGTGACAGCGCTACGTAAAAATGCTCGGTGGGCCGCTCCACCGGAGGGTTTCCGCAGATTTTGCAGGTCCTATTCGTCAGGTCGGACGGATCAAGTATCGTTGAGCAGGCGTCGCACTGATCCCCACGGGCCCTGCTGCCGCATACAGGACAATCTCCTTCCACGTAGCGGTCCGGCAAAAACCGCTGATCGGTTTCGCAATACGTTTGCTGTATAGTTTTTCGATACAGATGGCCGTTTTCCAGCAGCTTCAAAAACAGTTCCTGCACCACGGCGTGATGAAACGTCTGGTCGGTTCGCGTGTATAAGTCGTAGGAGAAACCCAGCTGTTTAAAGCAATCCACGAACTCCCCATGATACCGATCCGCAATATCCCCGGGAGCCACGCCCTCCTGAATGGCTTGAACCGCCACGGGCGTTCCATGACAATCACTGCCGGAAACGTACAGGACTTGATCGCCTTTCGCGCGGAAATAACGCGCCAACACGTCTCCAGGCAGCAAACTTGCAAGCCTCCCTAAATGTAATGACCCGTTGGCATAAGGCCAGGCACCGCCGATAAAAATGTTCGTCATATCAATCATCCTCCTTTTTTTGGACAACAAAAAAAGCCCTCATCCCAAAAGGGACGAGAGCTTGCCGCTCACGTGGTACCACCCAATTTCATTCATGCCTTGCGGCATTCACCTCTTTAGGTACGACGCCATATATCGCGTGTATACCCTAGCACGTTAACGGGTGCGGGATCCGGTACAGCCTACAACCCTCTGCAGAGTTTCGGTGCACAGCTCAGAGACCATATTCCCAAGGTTCTTTCCTTACCCCTTTTCACCAGCCGGGGCTCTCTGTTCAAAGACGTTACCAAGGTACTCTTTCTCTTCATTGCTTTTGTTTAACATTATTCAAGTTACTGGAAATCATACCCGAACTTTATGAATGAAGTCAAGGGGACGGATGCGCATCCTTTCTTGCCCTTTCCCGGCCATCCCGTATCGCTCCCAGCTTCTTCCCCAGCATCATCTTCAGTTTCTTGCGGGCTCTGCTCATGCGGTTCCGTACATTTTCAGGCTCAATTTGGAGCACTTCGGCAATTTCCAAGGTATTGAAATCCTCGTAATAATACAAATACATCGGCTGTCTTAGGGTTTCAGGCAGAGTAAGCACAGCAGATAACAGTTCGTCATGGTTCTCCTCGCTATTCATCATCGATTCAGGCGCCTCCATGGCGCACTCGCTTAAACGATTCTCCGAAAGAAAGTCCATCGGTTCCAGCTCCGTTTCCTCGTAGGTTGATCGATTCTTCCTTGTTCCCCTTAGTTTCAACTTCGGGCCCTGTTCGTGACCGGTTGTATTGGTCGTCTCTTCCTCGAGAAGATGCGTGCCCACAAATTTACCGGGTCATGCCTAGATTTCCAGGACTCTCTGGCCGTTCGATCCACTTCCATCTGCTGCTGCCTGATGAGATATTCGGCAACAAACCAATTGTTCATCTCCAGTCTCTCCCCTCGCCGCCCATTAGTTCATATTTTTTTGAACTATATTATTAAGTTCAATTATATATGAACATAGTAAAAGTTCAATATTTATTTTCACCACGATGTGGTATCATAAAAATGGAATGATGTGTACTTGAAGGAGAGATTGATCATGACCGTTATCCGAATTGACTATTCGCCTGTTCACGAGCTGGTCACCAGCTTATTCGCATATACAGATAATAAAAACCAAATGCATGATCTAGGAAATAAGTGGAGGAAAGAAATTCAGAAGAAACTGCCTGCATCTTTTACGGATAAGCTCGAAGAGCTGGACCTGTTCGAGCTTATTGCTTATCTGCACCTGGCTATCGTAGACAGCCCGGAAAAAGACAACGTCGAGAGGTTTCTTGCCTGGTTTGCCGATTTGGGAGAAGGCCAATTGTATGAGATCCTGGCGCCTTATCTTGAAGATGGGTTTCCGATGGGACTTAAAACATTCCGGGATCTCAGTCATGAGATCATGACGGAGTGGCACCGGGCCTA
This sequence comes from Paenibacillus sp. 2KB_20, assembly GCF_052115765.1. Lineage (NCBI taxonomy): Bacteria > Bacillati > Bacillota > Bacilli > Caryophanales > Paenibacillaceae > Paenibacillus > Paenibacillus sp. 2KB_20. The sequence goes on from NZ_JBFRHH010000002.1 coordinate 630,956, forward strand.
TACAATAACGCCGGAAATTCACGACTTGCTGGGACGTTCCGCTGCCCGCATGGAGCAGCTAAGCCGGGAGCTCCCCTACATTGATCTGATTGATGAGGCAACAAGCGGAATTGTGCTCGATCCTGAAGATGAATACAACGCCATTCTTCTCATCCCTACCTATCACATCAAGCCGTTAAACCGGATGGACTACGTGAGCAACCAACAACTCATTATCAGCTATGCCGTAGATGATGAGCAGGTGGACGAGGATACACCCACCAGTCAGCTGCTGCGGATGACCAAGGGGTTGGCTGACGAGAAGCGGCTGGTGCTGCTGCACATCCTGGCTAAAGGGCCCGTTACGTTTACCGAATTGCAGCAGAAGACCGGCCTTTCAAAGAGCAACCTGCACTACCATCTATCCCTGCTTAAAACTGCGGGTCTCCTGCGCATGCATTTCAAAATGCCGAATGAGCGGTATAAATACAGTGCCAGACCTGAATCCTTCAATCAGCTGAAAGCGTTCCTGGAGTCTTACGTGTTTGGATTATCCCAGTCATGAGGAACGAATCCCGTTACAGCGAAGAAACCTGAGGAACAATAAAAAAAGATGACCCCATAGGTGGAGTCATCTTTTTTGTTATGAACAGCTTATATTCCTGCGGAATCTTGTAGTGTCACTTCGATAAAAAGGTAATGGCGGCCGCTATGTCCCGCCCGGCAATAACATCTTTAGACTTTAGGCGCCAGTTCCGCCGCCTGACGGATCGCTTCCATCAAGCTTTTCTCGTCGGCGATGCCTTGCCCGGCAATGTCGAATGCCGTACCGTGATCGACGCTGGTGCGGATAATCGGAAGGCCAACGGTAATGTTGACGCCTGCATCCAAGCCAAGCACTTTGACGGGACCATGCCCCTGATCGTGATACATAGCCACTACGATGTCAAAGTCACCGCGAACCGTCCGGAAGAACAGCGTATCGGCCGGCAGCGGGCCTACGACCTGGATTCCTTCCGCCTGCGCCTTCTCAACGCCCGGTATGACTTTCTCTTCCTCTTCGCCATATCCGAACAACCCGTTCTCGCCGGCGTGAGGATTGATTCCGCAAACGGCAATCCGCGGAGCGGCGATGCCGGACTTCTGCAGTGTCTCATGAGCAAGCTTAATGACATGGTATACGCGCTCCGGGTTTATCGAACGGACAGCGTCGATGATGCCGACATGCGTCGTAACGTGAATGACCTTCAGATTCGGTGCAGACAGCATCATGGAGTAGTCCGTGGTTCCGGTCAAATCTGCCAGAATCTCCGTATGGCCCGGATATTTATGGCCCCCTTTATGCAGGGCTTCCTTATTCAGCGGAGCGGTGCATATAGCCTGAATTTTATGATCCTTCGCCAATTCGATGGCCGTCTCCAAAAATTTAAACGCGGCGTGTCCAGCTTCCGGAGCAACTTGTCCAATCGGCAAGTCCGCTGGCAGCAAATCCAGATCAAGCACATGAACCGTGCCAAAACGGTAGTCCACCTGCTCGAGCTCATCGGCAGTAATCGCTTCTATAGCCAAGTCACTGCCCACAAAGGCCTTTGCCCGCTCCAATATCTTCACGTCCCCGATCACAACCGGGTGACTAATATGATACATCTCCTCATTCATGAGGCTCTTGAGTATAATTTCAGGACCTACGCCTGCGGCGTCTCCCATTGTAATCCCGATAACCGGTTTATGCTGGCTCATGTTCTCACCTTTTTCTTATTTGTTATATAGTGCAAGGAATCTACCAGGGATTGATCATTTCCGAACCCCCCGGCTTTGGTGACGGTCCAGTAACCTTTCTCCATGCCCTGAAGCCTTCCGAACGGCAGGCCGGGCTCTACTTCCGAATACAGCTGCATTTCTCCCATTCCAAGTTCGATACAGATAGCCTTAGCCGTATCACCGCCGGTTAATACCAACCCTTGGATCTCAGCGTATGCCTGTAAAATGGCTTTTGTCATTCTTCCGAGTCCCAGCGAGATCGCTTCGCTTACCTCGGTTGAAGATAATCCTCGCTCATCCCCTGCTTCTTTTGCAAGTCTGCGGTTTTCTTCCGAAGCGTCCACGTACAGGACCAGGTAGCGCTTGTCCTTATCCTGTGCGATTTGCTGCAGGGCCTCCTCTGTATCGTAAGTTTCACGAATCAGTGCGGCCGGATCGATCTCCAGCATCAACGAGTCGGGCATGTCCTCGACGGCACGAAGCTGTCGCCGGGTCGTTTGGGACAAGCTTCCTGATACGATCAGCGCCTTATCCGCCTGCGCCCAGTCTTGGCTCCCCTTCTCCATGGAAGTCAGAGACAGCGCCTCCGGCAAGTATTCGATTAATCCGGCAGAACCGGCCCATAGAATCTTCTTGTCCAGCTGTGAAAATAATGCCGATATCGCCTGCAAATCCGCTTCCGTCTCACTATCGCATACAAACCAGGTTTGACCTTCCGCTAGCTTGGATTGGAGCCATGGCATAAATTGCGCGGCGGGCTGTCGCACTTGACTTGATGAAACCAGCACCGCCTCAGGCTCTCCTTCCTTCTGCAGCAGCTTCGGGATATAGCTTTCCATGACGGGCGTTTTGGGATCCTTGGCAAACTCCGTCTCGGTGATCAGTACACCTTGAACATAGTGATGTCCCTGTACCGTCGTACGGTTCATTTTGGGAAAAGCCGGGGCGATCAGCACCAAGTCCGGCTGGAATACCTTCTGCACCGCCCGCAGTTCCTCTGCAACATTCCCGCGCAAGGTGGAGTCCAGCTTCTTGTAGATGTGGCGGCAGCCCTGCTCTTCAAGGAAATGAGCGGCTTCGTACGCCGCTTCATAGGCGTCCACGCTGCGTTTCGCCCTGCTATCCGTATCGACGATCAACACTTCGGCACGGGTGTCCTGACGGTAATGGCGATGATCGAATACAACGGTGGAAACCAGTCCCTTCTTCGCCAATTGTACGCCAGAGTCATTCGCACCGGTCAAATCGTCCGCGATGATTCCAATTTGTTTTATCACATTTCATCACACCTTCTATGATTCGGCATCTGCTGTATTTGTATCAAATGAGTGCCCTTTCTTCTCTAGACGCTTCACTAAAAATCCGACATATAAAGGAAGCAGGATGGCCGTCGTTACCACGGACGCTGCAACCTGCACCGTCGCAATATCGGTAAATGCCGCAAAGGATGCATTCGCCACCCCAATCGCGGCAGGCGTAGCCACGGCATTACCGGCTGTGGAGCCTTCCGCAGCCCCCACGATCGGATTCCATTTCAATGCTTTAAACACAAAGTATCCTGCCGTACCTGTAACAAAAACCGTCAGTAATCCAAGAATGATACCCGACAAGCCGCCATCCACGATCGCTCCGAAGTCAATGCCCATTCCGAGCGCAAATGCAAAGAACGGAATCAGCATGGAGCTGCCTTTGTCCAAAAACTTGCGCATCTCTTCATCCAGATTACCCAGCACCATCCCTACAATAATCGGAAGAAGAACGGAGATAAAGGACACGAAGGAGAACATGCCGTCCACGAATCCCATGGCGCCGAAGATCGATAACGCAACCATGGTGAGGAAAGGTCCGTCATTCAGGGCAAGCAGTGAATAGGCGGCACGGTCTTCCTTACTGCCGTATTGGCCTACCAAGGCTACGAACAATCCCCCATTACTGTTGGTCATCGCCGCAATGACAGCAATCGGCGCCAAACCCAGCCACAATCCATTCTCTCCGGCAAACAGGTAAGCGATCAGACCGAACGCTGCGCCGACCACCCACTTCGTGACAAGCAGCGTGGCCCCTTTTCCGACGGAAACACCAAAGGACTTGACGTTAATCTGTGCCCCCGTACAGAGGAGGAACAGCGCAATCAATGTACTTGAACCGTTTACAAATAGAGACTCCGTGAAATTCCCGATCCGGAGTAGATCCGGTGCAAAGGTGTTGATGACTGCTGCAATAAGCAATGGCACCACCATCATACCTCCAGGAATCCGATCCAACGTCGCTTTAATCTTCATTATTGTAACACCCCTTTAATAATTGTTTCAATATTAAACAGTGATTTCATTTTGAAATCGCTTGCAGGGATAATTGTAAGTGCATTCAATTAAATTTGCAACATATTAAAGATTAATTGTTGCAAATTTAAACAGTCGACTATTGTAATGCCTTCAGCTTGTTGAAATATATCCCTCTTTACCCTAATATCTGCCGAAACAGAGGGAACTATGGATCGCAAAACAAAAAAAGCTGAAACTATTGTTTCAGCCTTCTCCACAGGGTCGAACGGTTGATTCCGAGCCGTTCCGCAACCTTCGTCTGATTAAATTGTTCTTCCTCCATAATCGCGTCGATGATCCTCTTCTCGATCTCATCCAGCGTACCGCGAAGGAATTCAGGGCCCCTCGCAGCTGACGGATGTTCTTCCTTCTTGGCTAGAAGCCGGGAAATGAGCGGCTTGCCGATCACGTAGCCCTTCTCCTCCGTCACTGCGTCCTGGAGCAGGATTTTCAGTTCCGACACGTTGCCCGGCCAATCGTACTGGGTCAGCAGGAGAATCGCTTCATCCTTGATCTTGATTGGTGAAGTCCCTAGCGTTCCATGATAGGACGCAATATAATAAGTCACCAGCGGCTTGATGTCCTCCCTGCGCTCACGCAGAGCCGGCACGGCGATTCTTGCCGCCTCCTCGTCCAGCAGGAGTGGATGATAATTCGAATCATCCTTTTCCAGCGAGAGGATGATCGTGAACCCCCGGTCTTTCATCTCGTTCATCCACGGCTTCAAATTCGTCATTTCTTGTGGAGCGATCGTTTCCAATCCATGGATGTACAGCGTGCGGATATCGTTGTCCCAAGCTTCTTCTTCGTCTTTTCCCGACAAGGCCATGGCCTGCTTTGCGGTAAGCCGGACATACAAGCCCTGGCCTTCGTTCTTGCGGTAATGAATATACCGGGAGAGCAGCTGCTTGCCTGTTCCGGCTTCACCGATGAGAATCAGGATGCGGCTGTCCAGTAGATCCTCGATCCGCTGCAGGCAACCGTGCATCGCTTCGCTTTGCGAAATCAACATCGGCAATTGGGTGATCGCCTCGACATGATAGCCTGCGGCCTCCCCATTCTGCTTCACCTCGGAAAAAGTGTACAGGTAGTACCGTTTTCCCTGTATCACTTTCAGCGTCCTTTTCTGTTTAAGCTTCCGGGTTCCGTTTTCATGTATCAGGATGGAGGCTTCCGCCTCCCGGTTTAGCCGAAGATCGGCTTGTAAGGCTTCCACAGGGAGCGGACAGGAACCGAAATCCGGCCACTGTTCATATACAACCTCTCCCTCAGCATCCAATACGGTAAGGTTCGCGGCCGTTTCCTCCAGCAGTGCTTGTAGAAAGGATATTTCCCACTGCGTCCGTTCATGTAACCGAAACCCGGACTTGGCCTTTTGAAACGCATCGAAAATGGCCTCGCGCCCGGATTGGATCAGAATCCCTTCCAAGTGGTGCTTGGCGGCTGCCTCCATCGTCACCACATCGCCCATGATTAATTCGAAGCCCTTCGCCTTCAGATCCTCCAGCAGCCGGTCCACCTCTTGCGCCTTCTCTACCGTGAACACATCCACCTCGATATCCAGCACATCGGTAATGGCTTTGGCTCCGAGCGTAATATTGGAGAAGCCCACAATGGCTTTTTTGCCTGGAAAATGATTGGCCAAGGTGAGCACGCGCAGCATGTCATAGCCTGAAACATGGACATCGATAACGGGAATGCCCACCTCGGGCTCGATCAGCTTGGCCGTACCGCCCCGGCTAATGATCACGTCATATCCCAGGCGTTCGCCTTCTTTTGCCAGAGGAACCGCTTCTAGTAAATTGCCGACCTCGACTCGGACTTCCAGCTCCGGCTCTTCCTTCCGGCATTCTTCTATTAAATGGCTCATAGCGGGATACGGAGCAATAAATAACGTTTTAATGGTCATGATTGTCACCTGTATTTTCTTTGGTAAACCTTATTCTTGTTATTATTCTACCGTTTCTATATGAAATAACCAACTCTATATATGAAAAGACACCTACGCCGAGGCAACCATCAACCGAAAGGGCTAACGGCGCCGACAAAGGTGCCTTATCTTGTCTAAATCTATGAACTGTTATCTCAGAATTACTCCTCTATTAAAACGGACACGGCACTTTTCGGTGCAAGGCGGAGGTTAAGCCGCTCCGTTCCCTGCATATGCAGTGCAGCATTCTCCTCTTGCTCGCTGTCGTTAAACAACACAACGGCAATCGAGCCGTCCGTGTTCTTGAATGCTACCGAACGGATGGACTCATGGCTTGTAGAAGCAATGCGAACCGCTTTCGGACGGATCACCTTACTAAAATGCGCCAGCGCGTAGTAGTCCAGCGTATAGGTAAGCTCCTTCGTCTGCTGATTTACCGTGACAATACCGCGGCAGGTGCTTTTTCCAAAGCCCGGAACGGTAGGGCCGTTCTTCTCGTCCAGCGCCATATTCCACAGCAAATAAGACTTGCTGTGATTGCGGAGAATCTCGATACCGGTTCGCATCACATTGGAGAAGGCCTGCTCAAACGGCGGAATCCACTCCCCACCTGATCCTTCCGTGAAATGAACCTCTTTTCCCGGGAATGCCTCGAACACATCGGATTGGGCCGACGGCTTGCCGCCGTACCAGTGCCAAGCGACGCCATCCACGGCATCACCCGCTTGCTCAAAAACGGTCAACGGGTAGTCCGGCTTGTCCCAGTTATGGTCATAACAGAGAATTTTCGTATCGATATCGTTCTTTACAAATTGCGGCTTCAGATGATTCTTGATGAAATCGCTTTGCGCCTCGGGCAGCATGATCATGCCGGGGTAATGTCCTGGCGAATACAACGCCTCATTCTGCGGGGTAATCGCATAAATCGGCAGCCCGTTGGCTTCATACCCCTGAATGTAACGCACAAAATAATTAGCATACACCGAATAGTATTCAGGTTTCAGCTCTCCGCCGATCATCGAACCGCTCGTTTTCATCCAGCCTGGCGGACTCCATGGGGAACCCATCAGCTTGACATCCGGGTTCAACCGCAGCGCTTCCTTCAGGAGAGGAATGATATCTTCCTCGTCATGCGCAATGGAGAACTGATTCAGCTCCACATCCGTTTGGCCCTCAGGCATATCATTGTAGCTGTAGAAGTCTCGCGCGTAATCGGATGCGCCCATCGGTTGGCGGAGTACGGATAACCCGATACCTTCGTTCGGATCGAACAATCGTGTCATGAGCTCCGAACGCTGCTTCGTCTCCAGCACTTGATGGATCAGATAAGCAGCGGAGTCCGTGAAGGACGCGCCGAAGCCGTCCATCTCCTGAAACGTCTGCTCCTCATCGATAACAACTGTATGCTGCGCGTCCGAAGTTCCGGGAGCTAGCTGCTCCTTGTCTTTCCTAACGAATAATTCCTCTTCCCCGTTTGACTGGTAGATTGTAATGTTCAGCATGCTGTTTCCCTCCAGGTTTCTAATGGTCTTCTGGCTTTCCTATCCCGCCCTATATTGGAAGTTGACTTGGAAAGTGCCCCTTTCCTGTGTAGAAAGGGGCTCTCCCATCATGAAACGTTGACTTATTTCAGCCCCAGCTTCTCTTTGTTCGCCTTCATCTTCTCATTGCGGACTTCGACGATTTTATCCCAGTTGTTATCGTCCAGGAACTTTTTGTATTCGTTTAAGAGGTTGTCGAACGCTGCATCATCCTTGGAACGAATCATGCTGACAAGCGTGGAGTTCCATTTTGTATTGATGGCTGTCAGAGAGCGCGCTTCCGGCGTTCCCTGATCCGGGTTGATATTCTCCAAAATAAAGTGCGGCGTCAGCTTGCCTTTTCCCCATTCCTGCATTTGCTTGATCGCATCCGGGAAAGCATCCCCGCTCAGCGCTTTATGGCGGTCATGCCCGAAGAACATGAATTCGCCCATGCGGTAATCCTTCTTGAACGTATCCGGATTGTTCATCTGAAGATCCTTCACGGCAGGGAGGAACTCCACCGTGCCGTCTGCATTCACTTGGTAGGTCTCGCCTTCGATGCCATAGTTCATCAGCATTTGTCCTTCTTCGCTTAACAGGTACGTGAAGAGCTGAATGGACTTGGCAGGATCTGCATTTTTTTTCGTAATGAAGCTAATCATCCAGCCGGTGATGCCGGATTGATTCAACATCGGCTTACGTCCTGCCGTGCTTTGCGGCCCGTCAATTGCAATGTACTCTTTCCCTTTATTGTTGCTGTAGAAGCTTTGCAGGTTACCGCCCTGCTGCGGCGTACCGTCTAGCATAATCGTTGCGTATTTGCCTGCTTTAACCTTCTCTTCAAAAGCCGTTCCGTCATCGGCAAAACTGTCATCGCTAATCGCGCCGTCCCGGTACACGGTATTGAACGCTTTCACCCAAGTCAGATAATCTTCATCCAGGTTGCGGTTATAGAAACCGCCATTCTCCTCCAACGGCACGCCGATGAAATCCTGCAGCACGTCGCCAAGCGAGCCCGTTCCTTCGCCAATGGAGTTGAAGCCCAGTGGAATCAGAGCAGGAAATTGCTTTTTGATATCAGCGAGAACGGCCTGGAACTCTTCCGGCGTTCCCATAACAGGCTTACCTAACGCTTCGTAAACATCCTTGCGGATAATAAATGCCGTTTTGGCCGGAATGTTACCGCTGTCATAGTCTTCCTGCGTATTGGAGTAGTTCGGATATCCGTAGGTTTTGCCATCCTTCAGTTGGAACCAGTTGAGCGTATCCTGCGCCGCTACCTTATTGAAGTATGGATCATATTTCTCGGCAAGATCGTTCAGCGGCAGCGCCCATGTCGCCGCCTTCTGCACGACCGGGGAGTTGGAGTCAAACGTCGTGATCAGATCCGGCATCTCCCCACCGGCAAAAAACGTATTCAGCTTGGTGTCGTCACCCGTGATGAATTTGATATTGATGTTCAAGTCTTCCTTAATCTTCTTGGTTACAACGTCCTTGCCAAAATCCGTATTCCACCAATCGGCATTTACGTACCATGTGAGCTCGGTTGTCTCTTCTTTTTTATCCAACTGCCAAGCCGGTGTCTCGGCATTCGGTGTATAACGATCCTCGATCGAAACCCAATTTTCCTTCTTGGAGCCGGATTTCCCACCTGATCCGCCGCAGCCGCTCACAACCAGCACAACTGCCATCAGTGCCGTAATCAGCGTAAGTCCTTTCTTACCCAAAGCCTTGTTCATCAACATCCTGTAACCCTCCCTTTTAAATAAAAGCGCTTACTTGTTAGACCCCAATCTTTTACAGGCTTGCTTCTGTTCCACTCCTTTAAAGAGCAGCTTCTCTACTCTTTAACAGCTCCGAGCATCATGCCGGAGATAAAATATCTCTGTAATATTGGATACATCACAACAATTGGCAGCGTCGTCACGACAATGGTTGCTAGTTGGACCCCTTTGGTGGTCGTCTGGATCGCGACCGACCCGATGTTTTGCATCGATTGCGTCTGGGACTGCACAATAATCTCATAAAGCATCATCTGTAACGGATAGAGCGCTTGGTCCGTGATATACAATTTGGTTGTCATAAAATCATTCCACTGCCCGACCCCGTTAAACAGCGCGATGGTTGCCATGGCCGGCATGGAAAGAGGAATAAAGATGCTCAGGAAAATCCTCCAGTCGCCCCCGCCGTCGATCTTCGCCGACTCTTCCAGCGAATCCGGCACGTTTCGGAAGAAGTTCATCAGAATAATAACATCGTAAAAGCTTAATAGAGCTGGAATAATGTAAACCCAGAAGCTGTTTAACAGCCCCAAGTCTTTGATTAACAAGTACGTCGGAATCATGCCGCCCGAAAAAAACATGGTGACGACACCCATTGCGACATAGAACTTGCGGCCGCGGACGTATTTTTTACTCAAGCCGTAACCCACCATGGCACAGAAGAACACGTGCGTGATGACTCCTATAACGGTTTTGGCCACCGAGATGAAGAAGGCATTCCATATGTTTGCATCCCTGAACACCGCCTGATAATTCTCAAGCGAGAATTCCGAAGGCCAGAAGATGAACCCGCCCTCGGCAAGGGACCTGCCCGAGCTAAAGGATGAAACGACAACGTTCCATAACGGAACGACAATGATGATGGTAAACGTAACCAGTAAAATGATGTTGATCGTATCAAAGATCCGGCTATCGAGATCCCCTTTTGCTGCTTTCAAATTCACCGTAATGCCTCCCTTTTGCATGACCTACAGGACGGATTGATTATCATTCAATTTACTGGTCACTTTGTTGGCCGTAACAAGCAGAATGACGGAGATGATAGATACACCCAAACCAACGGCGGTCGCATAAGAGAAATCGCCCTGCGTCATACCCATCCGGTACACGTACGAGTTAATGACCTCGGCCTTTTCCCGGTTCTGCGAATTCATGAGCACCAGGGTCTGATCCAGATTCGATCCCAATAAACCGCTTACAGTTAGGATCAAGTTCAAGCTGATAATCATCTTCATGTTCGGTAAGGTGATGTTCCAAATCTGTCTTAGTCGGCTAGCCCCGTCAATTCTTGCGGCCTCATAGTAGGTCGGATCGATCTTGGCCATGATCGCCAGATACAGAATCGTTCCCCAGCCGGCCTCTTTCCAAATATCCGACAGCGTTGCAATCCACCAATACTTGCTTGGATCAAGCAAAATGTTTTGCGGCTGCGAAATCAGCCCTAGAGCAAGCAATATTTCGTTGAACAAGCCGGATGTCGAGAACCAGGTAATGAGCATGCCGCCCAATACGATCCAGGACAAGAAGTGAGGCAGATACGACACGGTTTGGACGAATTTTTTGAAACGCCCCATGCCGACCTCATAAATCATAATGGCCAGAATGATCGGAATGACAAAGCCGATCGCCAATTTCAAGAAGCTAATGCCCAGCGTGTTAACGACGGAGTCCCAAAAATACTTGTCCGACAAAATAATTTTGAAATTATCCAGGCCCACCCACGGAGCGGAATCCAGCGTATCGATAACGGTGTAGTTCTTAAACGCAATCGTCAAACCGTAAATCGGGATGTAGCAGAAGATAAACATGAAGATAACGCCGGGAATGATCATCGATTGAAGCTCCCATTGCCGCTTGTAATCGATGAAGAATTCCTTGATCCTCTGCCCCAACGGCTTCTTCCCGGTTGGTAGAACCGGGCTCGTGCCGGTTGACTGAACTGCAGCTGTTTTGCTCACCTCTTAGCCTCCTTTGATCAAAAACCGCATAAAAACGTTTTTATTTTCGGCGAAAAAACCCCTGATTTTTTAAAATCATTTTAAAAAACCGCCTTGATGTGATTTCTTTTCTTCGCTTAACCCGATTCATTCCGATTCATCTTCACATGACTGGAGCCGCGAACGACCAACTCCCCTGGAAGCTTCTGAATCTTGCCCTTCTCTTTCTTCTGAATCATGCGCACCAGATGATCCACGACCAGAATCCCCTGTCTGGCAATCTGATTGCGTACGGTCGATAAAGGCGGCGTAAAATACTGCGCGATATCGATATCATCGAAGCCCACGACACTGACGTCCTGCGGAACCTCGTATCCATGGGACTTCAGAGCCCGAATACAGCCGATGGCACTCACATCATTACCGGCAAGAAAAGCATCCGGCACTTTCCCGGGGTGTAAGTGAAGAAACGATTTGACAGCGTTATAGGAACCTTCTTCCTCAAAATAGCCCTGCAGTATGTAGTCTCCGTCGATCGGGAACCCGCACTCCCTCAGCGCAGCCAGATATCCTTCCTTCCGCTGCACGCTGTCAAACATCGTATCCACGCCGGAGATGTAGGCGATCTTCTTATGCCCCAGGCTGATCAGGTACTTGGTTGCTTCATAACCGGCTACGTAAGAGTCGAATATGATGCTGCCCATCGTCTCGTTCTGAACCTCGCGATCCAGGAAAACGGCCTTAATCTTGTCTTTCTCCATAGCGGCGATGTCTCTATCGTCGATCTTCAGCTCTTCGAAAATAATGACGCCATCCACCCGGCCGCCCATAATATTGCTCATAATCACCTGTTTATCCTTCGTCACAAACACGTTCAATCCATAACCCAGACGGTCACATTCCCGTGACATCGACTCCACCAATGTGTAGAAGTAAGGCCCTGACACGCTTGTTGTAAAGAAGCCCAGCATCTTGGTCTTCCCCGACTTCAACAACTTTCCGTTCAGGTTAGGTACATAATTAAGCCGTTCCGCCACCTTCAGCACATGGGATTTGGTCTCCGGGTTTAATACATCTACATCATTTAATGCATTCGAAACCGTAGAAATGGAGACTCCGGCTTCTCTTGCCACATCCTTGATCGTTACTTTACCCATATAACCATTCCATTCTTCCTTTGCGATAAAAACGTTTTTATGTACATAAGTTACCATACAAGCGCTTTCAATACAATCCCTTTTTTTCGAGGACTGCAGAGGAGCCATATTGTTACGGAAAAAAATCCCCTGAGCTTAAAAAATATTTTTATGTTTTTTATGTATGCATGTTTGTGTGAATATTGGCATTTGCGGGTTAAATTGGAATCCATATAATAAGAGACAGGACACAATACAAAGCTAAAACTTTGATGTTTGTGTATATTTTTTAAAAAATATAGGAAATCAGCATAACTAATCCTTTACTGATAGCGTTCTTATATATGTAACAAATACTTTTTATGGAAAAAGAGGGAGTTTTTATGGGAATCAAAAAAATTATTATAGGTGCATTAGCTGTTAGTGCTCTATTTACAGGGAGTTTAGCAGCATTTGCAGGATATGATAGTAGATTTTATTATCCAAAAAGCACCTATGATGCAGTTGTAAAAACAGCAGATAATTATAGCTATCTTGCAACTGCTACGGGGTCATACAATTGTTTAGCTTACGTTAAAGGATATACAGATATATGGCTTTGGCCATGGGGAAGCAGTAATCCTACACTTTCACAGATGGATTTATACATGAATCAAGATGGCTATCTTGCTTATAGCTTTTCGCAAGGATCTAGCGGTACTAGAATTATTGCATATGGCACCTCCACAAACAACATAACACATGTCGCTAAGCCAGCAGATAATAATTACTCCAACGCCAAGTGGGGACAATTGGAAAGATTACAATCCCTAGGCTGGGATCCATACAGTAGTTCTTCTTACGGAAGTGCTCTCAGAATTTATAAATAAAATTGCCGAGGTGAAGAAATATGTTCAAATCAAAAAAATATTAATTTTATTATCGATCATGTTCATCGTTGGTTTTGCTACAACCTCAGTATATAATTTAGTCGCTCAAGCGTCAGTAGAGGAAGAAATGACGAACGCCATTCATAAAATTCAAAAACAGATAGAACTGGAAATACAAAATCATTCTACCTTAGCGATGAGCAGCAACCCTTACGATTACGTGAATAACATCAAAGAAGTTGAGACCATCGTTGATTTAGGGTACCGGGCATTGCCTTATATTGAACAAACGATTGATGAGAGCGAAGGCAGTGGTCTTATGGATTACATTTTAGCTATTGCTGCTGAAAAGATAGCTAAAGTGGATCTTAAGAAAAACTCAAAGACATTCTGGGATAATGGTAATGCATTTTCACAACAGTGGAAAAAGCAGCTCCAGCAAACTCCACAAGAAGTTAATCATATCGCTAATTCAAACCTCTCAGTTGATGAGAAAATCAAGTCATTAGAGACTCTCGGTATACCTGCCATTCCATTCATTATAGAGAAGGTTAAAGAAGGAAATAACGAGTTATTCCCTGCGATACCACTCCTTTTAGGAGAAAAAAAAGTACAATTCAATCATCTCAGCCAGGGGATGAAGCAGCATGGATTAAGGACAACGAAACGAAATTTGAAGACTTAAAGGCATATGTACTATCGAAATAAAACAAAAAAATAATACAGCCATGAACACGGGGGTTCCCCCATTCATGGCTGTATTTATAATCAAACAAATTCATGCCAAATCATTACGTCTATCACGCAAGCCTTTCAGAACATGGTCATCCAGCGCCTCTGCCAATCCCTCCAGATCCAATCCGTCGGCGGCAAAAGCGGTGCGAACGAGTTTCGGCGGAACGAACTCGTCATATTTGCCGAGATACGGCGCTTCGTCCGGATCGAGGAGCGCGCCGGCGTCCTCACAATCCATCAGTTCCTTCTTGATTTCCTCCATCAGCGTCTCATTATCGACCTTACCCGCGACAACCATATAATACGGCTCCATCGGCACGATGGAGCGCAGCGCCAGCCGCTCGGACAGATTATGCTTCAACAATCGTTCCAGCGTGCGGAACTGCTTGCTGCCCGCCCAAGGCAGGATGAACAGGGAGTCGCCGCCCGCCGGTAGGACCACCTGCTTCAGCAGTCCGCTTTCCCGAGCAAGTCGGCGGGCCCGCTCCAGGCGATTCACCGCGCCCGGCGCCAGGTATGGATAGATGGCACTGTCAACGAGCACCTCCCGCATCTTCTGCACCACGCGCGTATGCACATCGCCGCCTGCGCCAAGCCACAACGTATCGACCTTACCCTTGGCCGACTTCACGTACAGGGCCTTATGCTTCGTATCGACTTCCTCCACCTTCCACAACTTGCCCGCGAGCGAGAAGCAGTAGCCCGGCGGCGGCACGGTCGTAATCGATCCGATTTCTTCGGACCCGTTATATACGACATGTTCTTCATCGTCCTTAAACACCGCGTAGAAGCGGTAGTTGTTCACGATCTTCTCCCCACCAAGGCCGATGATCAGACTGCCTTCTTCAGTCCGCTGGATATGGTCCGTTTGGAGCAAATACTGCAAGAACTCCTTATATTCCTCCGGCTCAATGCCGCGGAAAGCCGGCAGCGTCAACACCGCTCTCGCCAAATCCGGCGGCTCAGCCTCGCCCATGCTCTTGAGTGTGCTCATCGTCTGATGGTAAAGCACGCCAACAGGTTTCTTCCGCAGGGCCAGCGGTTCGACCCATTTCTCGCGAATATACAGCTCAATAACCGCAATGGCCCGGAGCAGCATCCATGGCATGCGTGCAGGCAGCATGGCCTCCTCGTCCTCGTCCTCCGGACAGAGGAACATCATTTCGGAGGCCTGATCCCCGCGCCGGCCGGAGCGACCGAGTCGCTGGACGAAGCTGGAGCAGCTGTACGGCGCGCCCAGCTGGATCACCCGCTCCAGCTCGCCGAGATCGATGCCGAGCTCCAGCGTCAGGGTGGCTGCCGCAACCGCTGGCCCCGGGCCTTCGCGGAGCGCGGCCTCGGCTTCCTCGCGCAGCATCGCGGAGATGCTTCCATGGTGCACATGGAAGACATCCCGCTGCTCGCGCTTGGCTGCAATCCGTCGCAGCTCGAGCGTGGTCAGCTCGGCATCCGAGCGGCTGTTCGTGAAGACCAGCGCTTTTTTCAGATGCGTGTTGTCGTATACGAAGTCGTAATAGGCTTTGCGCGCAAGCTCCAGCTGCTCCGCCTGCTTCTCATCCCGCGCATCCGGGAAGGAGAAATGCTCGACCGACAGCCGCAGCTTCCGTCCTCCTTGCGGGGCGATGACTTCGACCGCGTTCTTCGTGCCCGCACCCAGCCAGCCGGCTGCGGTCTCATAGTCGCTAAGCGTTGCCGACAACCCGATACGGCGAGGCGAGCAGGAAGCCATCCGCTCGATCCGGGTCAGCTGGCTCAGCACCTGAATGCCGCGGTCGGCCCCCATAAAGGCATGAACCTCGTCAATGATGACATACCGCAAGTCCTGGAACAGCGCCGGGATGGCGTTCGGCCGGTTCATCAGCAGCCCCTCAAGCGACTCGGGCGTAATCTGCAGCACGCCGGACGGCTTCTGCATCAGCTTGGTTTTCTCGGCTTGGGACACATCACCATGCCAATGCCATACCGGCACCTGGCCTTCCTTCAACAGATCGGTGATACGTTCAAATTGGTCGTTAATCAGCGCCTTAAGCGGCCCGATATACAGAATCCCGACCGAGCTGGAAGGCAGGTTGTACAGCTCCGTTAGCGCCGGGAAGAACGCGGCTTCGGTCTTGCCCGATGCCGTGCCCGAAGCAATCAGCAGATGATTCGGCGTATCAAACAGGACGCGGCAGGCTTCCACCTGCGCCTCGCGAAGCGTGTCCCATCTTTTTTTATAGATAAACTCCTGAATGAACGGGGCCAGTCTGCAAAAAGGGCTCGCACTCATAATTCAAACTCCGCCAGCAGATCGTCCAGATCATCCGAATTGGTATCATTGGCCCCTTTGCCTTGCGGCTGCACTGCGGCACGCTCGCCTAACAGCTCCTCAAACGTGGCCTCCGGATGCTGATGCAGCGTATGCAGCAGATCCATGAAATCCCGCACCACCTCGCGGGTGGTTAGCAGCTCCTCAGCCCCCAGCCGATTCACGGCCGTCTGCATGAACGCGATGAGCTGATCATCCGTTAACTGCGCTTCATATTTGAAGTGCAGAGCGTGAATATCCCGCAGCTTTTGCAGGAGGATCAAAATCTCCTCATACGACAGCATGTCCAGCTTCAAAATGGGCGAGGTGTAGGTTTTCAGCGAACCACTCCCATAACGCCCGTCAATCAGGCGGGAGCGCAGCGCGTCATAACTGAACAGCCCCCGGCGCTCATCCTCGACAAACTGCGGCGTTCCGCCCATATAAATGCCCAAATGCTCCGCTTTACCCTGCATCGTGTCGTTGAACATGGTCAGCAGCTTCTCGTAGTTGCTCTGACGAGACACGCTGTTGGTGATTTTGTAGAGGTTAACCCCTTCGTCTATGAACAATAGCAATCCCTTATAACCGATGGCAGCCGTGAATTCCGACCACAGCTTCATATACTCGTACCAGTTGTCGTCATCGATAATGACCCCAACGCCAAGGTCCTTGCGCGCCTCCGTCTTCGTAGGTACTTCCCCGCGGAGCCAGCGCAGCGCTGCCCCTTTGCGGTCATCGTCACCAAGCTTATAGCCGTTCCAGTAAGCAGCCAGCACCTTCGCAAAATCAAACCCGTGCACCAGATTCTGCATGCCGTTGGTCACCGCATAGATCTGCAGCTCCACCCGATCGTTCAGGGCAGAATCATCCGGGCGCATACCCGTCTCCTGCATGATGTCCTGCTGGATCGCAGCGATCCATTTCTGCAAAATGGCCTCCAGCGCGCCCCCGTCCGGACGCGTCCTCGTGGACAGATGGGTCATCAGCTCACGGTAAGTGGCAAGCCCTTGCCCTTTCGTGCCCACCAGCCGCCGCTCCGGCGAAAGATCCGAATCCGCCACCACGAAATCGCGGTCCATCGCGTAGTTGCGGATGATCTGCAGCAGGAAGCTTTTTCCGCTTCCGTAGCGGCCCGTAATCAGGCGGAAGGCAGCGCCGCCCTCGGCGATATTATCCATATCGCGCAGGATGGACTCCACCTCCGGCTTCCGGCCGACGGCGATGAACTCAAGCCCCACCCGCGGCACAACCCCTGCCGTTAAAGAGTTTACGAGGGCCGTTGTGAGCCGTTTCGGTATTTTTAGTTCCGTCATAGTTCCACCTCTTTCAAGCATCTTACAAGCATAACGAGTCCAAACGATTTCAATCCGTCCGGTTACACGGACGTTAATGTTTCCAGCATATCTATATAATCATCCACAATGGCCTCTCCATCGATCAGAAGATCGCCGATGGTATCCATCGCGGCCTCATTGATCTCATCAAGCAATAACGCCGGCATAGAACCGGCCTTCTCCGCAATTTGCTGCAGTCTCGGACGGTTCGGTCCTACCTTGAGGGCGTGGAGAACTTCCAGGTGGATGGGATTGAGACGCTCTGCGAGCTCCTGCCATTCCTCATCCTCTACCTCCCATTGCCACGACCGCTCTCCTACTGTAGGCATCACTGAAATCGCCTCTTCATCTACAACGTGCGGATCCATAACATGGATACCCCCAGCCTCAGATGAATGTTCATCTAGAGGGCCCATGGATTGCATTGAGCGATCATCAGTGCTCCCTGACGGCTCCATAGACCTTCTGTTAGCTGCTTCTGATTCCGATTCTTCCGTGTTCACGGAACGAACGATGCCATTTGCTTCATCAAGCTGATCACGCACCTCTATGGCGCCCGGCTCATAAGGGTCCGCATCAAAATCCATCACGGCTTGGAACACGTCCGGTTTCTTCGCCGCCGATTTTCGGGAGGACCGGCCTTTGGAAGGCGAAGCCATGTTAGTGCTTGTTCCCACATCTTCGGAGTAGCCTGGAGAGGCTCCAACTGACGGAGCAGACTCCGGTGCCGGCTGGCTGTTGATCACCTCAGCCTGCTGCCCGGCTTCCTCCGTAAGCAGCATGTCGCGGACCTGGTCCGACTCCCGCTGTAATCTGTGCAGCTTCCCCGTGTCGATCTGAACCTCCGGTATCGCCTGTTTGCGCTGAGCCTCCAGCTGCTCCTGAACCTCTTTTTTCAGATAACGGGTGACGATCTCTTCCACTTCGGGCTCAACCGCATCCTGGCCGCGCAGCCGTCCCTTAAAGCCTCTCAATTCCCGCAGCTTATTCTCGGTCAAGCGAACCAGCCCCGTTATATAGGAGCGCAGAGGAGCGTACTCGCTTAAGGATACCACCGTCAGCACGACGTTTCGCCCGTATAACCCATGATCGTACACCGCGCTGCGGAATAAATGCCGTTTCACCTGCCGGGGCCGTGGCTGAAAGCGGTCGATGAAGCGCTGCCCCTTCATTTTGGCTAAGTAACTGTCCACGAGCGCAATCACCTTCGGGGCGTACTGTTCCAGGTCCTTGCGGCCATTCTCCTGGTAAAAACGGCTCTTCTCCACGTCATAATCCAGCAAATCCAGCAGCAGCTCCCATGATAGCTCCACGGGCTGGAGAGAGAACCGACGCTTCCATTCCTTCTCCTTCAGCTCAGCGGACAAGACGCGCGGGAAGCGCTGATACGTTTCCCGGATCGGCATATCCAGGCCATGCACGATCATAAAATCATATAGCCACTCCCGCAGGTACGTATCCAGCTTGGCATAACGCTTCCGGTAGGCCATCCACGCCTGCTCCATCAATGCATAGCCCTGCAGGGGATCGCTCCAGCCCACGCCATGGATCAGCTCGTAAAAATAGACAAACAAATAGGATAAGTCCGTATCCGGGTACCGCCCGGACCTTACTTCCTCCCGCCAGTAAAAATACCATTTGAACTGGTCGCTGGCCATCTGGTCGTAGGTCGGCCAATAGCTTTTGAAGGCTACAAAAGGAGCCTCTCCCTCTACATGCCATGCGAGCTCCCTTGCCTTTTGCACGAATTGCTGCTCCTTGGTCACGTAGCGGAAGTCCTCGCCCCAATTCATATCCAGCGGCTCCTGCGGCTTCACAATCAGGGATTCCTTCGTTTGTGCAGCAGAATCAACGGGTTCCTGCCCCTGATGATCTGATGGCTTGTCCGGTAACGAGACGTCCTGCTCGTCGCCGGCCAGCTCAAATTCAGCAAAACGAATCCCTTGGTCATTCACGAGCGTAGTATGTCTTATATGTTCTATGTGATTGTCGTTGTTAGGCTTATCGTTTTTCATCGAATATGAACCTCCGTCACAACTTCAATTATACCATTTAACCTATAGGGACTAACCGATTTTCACATGTTTCTCATCTGTATTATAATGGACGGAATGATAGTCTAGCGAATGACTTTATGCTGAAAGGACCTTCGAATGAATAAATGGCTGAAAGCATTGTTATTTCTAGTGGGTGCGGCTATTCTGACAAGACTGATCCCCTTCTCTTCCTGGTTCCGTATCCTGGATACGATGATCCATGAGCTGGGGCATGCCGTCATGACCCTTCTCATGTCGGGACGGGTGCTCAGCATCGAGCTGAATCCCGATCACAGCGGCGTGACCTATTCCATGCTGGCTTCCGGTGGCTGGAGTCCGATTGTGGTCTCGCTTGCAGGCTATATGTCGGCATCCCTGTTCGCCATTCTGATGTTCTACGGCTATGCCAAGAAAAAACAGGACACCGGCCTGATCACCATTACCGTGCTTGCCCTCATCATGATCATTTTCTTCGTTCGCACCGGCTACGGATTGTGGTGGCTTATTATTTTTATGATCGTGAATCTGATCTTCTATTTCCTTGGCGAGAAGGTCCGTAATTTCTACTACCTGCTGCTCGCCTTTCTCGTGCTGGAAGAGTCCGTGGTCGGTCCGCTAACCCTCCTGACCATGGCGCTGACCCAGCCCAAGCAAGCGGGCGACGCCTCCAACCTGGCCAACATGACCGTGCTCCCAGCCTTCGTCTGGGCGCTGCTGTTCCTGCTGTTCTCCCTATGGTGCGCGAAGATGGCGCTGCAGCTGTTCTGGAAAAAGCGGTGAAACAGGTTCGTCGCAATGCAGGCAGAAGAAGCCAGCGTTATCCAACCTTCGGATGACGCTGGCTTTTTTATAAGGCTTGATTTTCATGTGAAGCAACCTTGTCGGAGATGGAGCAGGATTGGTCTCCTCTTCGTCTAATATACTGTATATGTGCATTAGACGAATTTGACCATTGGGTTCTATGTGGGAAATGGGTGAATTCGTAGAGAAAATATTATCTAAAATCAATGCAAGTAAAAATTAAATAAAGGGATAGATTAAATGCATTCAGAAATTATTTTGAAGAATAATTCCAACATACCTATAGAGGATAAGATTGACCAGATCAACGCTTGTATTGAATCTATACATGGAAATTCAACTGCTGAACTTGTGTCAATAACTTGTGATGATATTGGATATAAGACTCCAAACTTCACAACCTCTGGTATATTTCGTTTGCATGGGTTGGTAAAGCTATATAACGAATTGAAGCCGTGGTGCGTTATCTTAAAAATCATTAAGCCAGACACACCCGAGAAAGATAACTTTGAACATCACAACTACTGGAGACGTGAAGCACTTGTATTTGAGTCAGGAGTTTTAAGAGAACTTCCTGATTCTATTTATGGTGCAGAGAGCTATTTGGTTGAAGAACAACAAGATGGTACCATATGGATCTGGATGGAATATATTAAGGGCGAATACGCAAAAACAGTTGAGCAATTTTCATATATCGCCCGACAATTAGGCCGTTTTAATGGGGCCTATCTTAAAGGAATAAAAATGATGCCTGAACATGAGTGGATATGCAGGGCTTGGCTCAAATCATGGTCGATTGCATGCCGCATGTATGCTCCTAATGTGGAGGAGTATGTAAGTCGAATAGCTACAGACAATGTGCGAAGTACTTGGGCTTGGTATCAAGATCTACTCGGTAACATTGACTCTTCAATAGACTCGCTCCAACAGCTGCCGCGTGTATTGGCACATCAAGACATGAGCCAGATGAATATGTTTCTCGTTAAAAAAGAAGAGAGCGAAAGTCAACTCGTTCTAATCGACTGGCAGTTCATGAGTATATCCGGTATTGGCGAAGACTTGGGTAAGTTATTCGGGGTGAACATGAGTCTTGGAATTATTCCGCCTGACCAATATATGAAGTTTCAGAACTCTTTATATAATGCATACCTGGAGGGGTTGCGAGATATGGGATGGCAGGGTGACATAAGATTAGTGAGGTATGGATTCTGTTTAAGCACTGCTATAAGAAGTGTGTGGGAGGTCCCACAGTTCTTTTCCATTATGGCTCAGTTAGAAGACGAGCCTAATAATACTAAACTCAGAGAAAAACTTACCCGCCTTGATTGCATTATTACAGTACATAAACAAATGGCCGCGGAAGCGAATTCCATTAAACTTATACTAAAAGAAAAACGCAGCTTAATCGAAGAGCGTATTTAAATCAGATAACACCGCATTCATGCTGCGGTCCTAGCGACCCTCGGTCCCGGAAGAATAGAGCGAGGAAACGTATGCCGGGACACATATGCGAGCCTAAGAGCAGCGCTCTAAGGCTCTCGGCGTCGTGAATGCAATTAGCCCCTTGATTGTCAGAAGTAACATTAATCACATTCAGGAGCCAACCAATGAATAACAATTGGAATAAAATTATTTATAAAATCTGGTCACCCATTTATGATAAAATTTTCAATTCAAACATTTTTCTCCATGCACGAAAACAAATATTCCAAGAGACCCCCTTCAATAACACACAAAAGATACTTTTTGTCGGCGTAGGCACAGGAGCTGATTTAGAGTTATTGAACCATTATGATTTAGATATAACGGCTATAGATTTCTCACCAGATATGTTGAGAAAAGCAAGAGCGAAATTCAAGAATTCTCGCATTAAGTTTTTAGAAATGGACGCTCAAAATATGGCGTTTAACGATATGTCGTTTGACTATGTGGTTGGAAGTCTAATTCTTTCCGTAGTACCTGATGCTGACAAGTGTTTTCAAGAAATGGGTAGAGTTTTAAAACAAGAAGGAAGGATCGTTATTTTCGATAAATTTACCCCTAGTAACAATAAACTCTCGTTATCAAAAAAGTTGTTTAGACCACTCATTAAAGTCTTAGGAACAGATATTGGATTGAATTTTGAAGAGTTGTACCTTAGAAATAATAAAAATTTTAGTATAGAAGAAGATAAACCCGTCATGCTGAAAGGGATGTATAGAAAAATAGTTATTAGAAAAATCAGTTGACATCTTATACAAGATTATTCTTGATTGGTGGTTAAGTTTATGGGAGAGGCGTGTAAATTGAGCTGTGGTCACTGCTCTTATAATCAAGAGGTGTTTTTAGGTATTGGATTTCAATATATTAATTTGATTTCCATCTTAGAATGGTATAAGGAGGATGTCGGTCGACAACGAATCAGAGAGTTTATGCATGAGAAGGATTCGACTTTTGACTGCTTTGATGGTCTGTATGTATGTCAGAAGTGCCGCTATCTACTAAATGAACCATATTTACATATGAGATCAGATTCTCAAACGTATACGAACCGTTACGTATGTCCGCGCTGTACAGCTCCCATGCCATCAAAGCCTTTAGAGTATCTCCAAAACACAGCACTAGATTGTCCTGATTGTGGGCAAGAAAAGCTCGTGGTGAATTTTTATATGGATTGGGATTAGGGCGTATATCTAGGCCAAGCGAGTTTTTTTACTGAAATAATTGCACGCACAGACTAAGTAAGGAAAGAGAGCGGCGTTATTTTCAAAGAAGGCGAGAATATCCGATAACACCATATTTCCAACCTTAGGACCATCGAGACGAAAAATCCCCATAAAAAATGGGCTTCCCGGCACGTAGTTATTCACTACAAATGGACAGCCCACTTACTATTATACTTTACATTAATGGTTTATTTCATGATCACCGGCACCGCACCAGCAAATCGATCGGATAGCGGCCTGCATTCCGACCATACAGACTGATGCCGCCCTCCTCGGCCCGCAGCTCCAGTCTGAAGCTGCGCTTGCGGTCAAGCTCTGCCGCGAGTCTCCCCGATACCTGCGCCTGGCACAGGTATCCGTACGAACCGGCTTCTTCCAGAAGGTTGTTGACCGGCTGATAGTGCCACGAGAGAACGCCTCGGCTATCGGCAGGATCATCTGTGAGCACAGCCTCGCCGATTTGGACATCGTCCACCCATACGGATATACGGGATTCATGCAGCTCTTCATCCGTCATATAGTAAGTGCTTGGGTTATACTCCACGTCCGCCGACGCCCCGTGCATAAAGTCGATTCCGTGCGTGCGATGCCGCGCACCCTCGATATTTCTGGCTAATAAGCGTTTCGCGCCAGCCTCGAAGAAAATCTCGATATCGCGGATCAGTGGCTGTTCCTCATGATCTGGCAGCTGCACCTCATAGACGAATCGGCCCCCTCCGCCGCCATTCACTTTAGAGCCTTGAAGCGCCTCCCACATGTAGCTGAAGCTTTGCTCACGGAATGTGTTAACCGGGATGCTTACGATTCTGCCTTCCACTCCATCGTTCCCCTGTCCCTCTCCGCCACGCACGTCAAACGTCGTAAAGTTGCGCGTTACCACACCGTTCGCTGCATTCAAGAGACGAACTCCGAGGATCGCAACTGCATCGGTCTTCGGCATGCGAAGCTTGAGTTCCGTTAGTGGGGTAACACCGTAGCCGTCCCAGG
Organism: Paenibacillus sp. 2KB_20; assembly: GCF_052115765.1. Lineage (NCBI taxonomy): Bacteria > Bacillati > Bacillota > Bacilli > Caryophanales > Paenibacillaceae > Paenibacillus > Paenibacillus sp. 2KB_20. The sequence continues at coordinate 655,084 of NZ_JBFRHH010000002.1, forward strand.
CCACTTCCAAGGTCCCTTGATCAGCAACAACCTTCGTTCCGAGCTGATCATAGGATAATTCCCAAGCCAGAATAAGCTTCTGTCCATGGTATTGATCCGAATAACTGGAGCGCAGCAGCGGTATGACGGCCTCAGCCCCTTGCTCCAGCGTCTGGCAAGGCGGTGCGTCAATAACGATGAAGTCCGGCGTGTGCAGGTCGGCGATCGTCATACCCGGCACGAAATCCTCGTATCCGAATTTTTTGTCCGTCCCATCCAGACGATAGTAGCCGTTGAATTCGTTTGTCACGTCGCGGAATTCCGTAAATACGAAACCGCACAGCTTATCATGGCGCCGGAATTCGTTCAGCATGTAACGGTAATGCCACGCGAGATCGCTGTCCCCGGCTCCCCCGTCAATTCCCCACACGTTTCCGCATTCGCTGTTCATGAGCGGAGCGTCGCCTTGCTGATTGCCGCCGATATAGTTATGTTCGGATCCCGGATGAGTCTTCTGGACAATCTCCTCGATATGATTGCGCAGCGGTTCATACCCGTTGATGTAAAAATGCCAGGTGTTGATATCCGTCTCCACATGATCGTAAGCGCATGGAGAATTGTCCTCCACAATCCGGGTCGGGTCCAGCTCCTTGGCCCATCTGTATTTCTCCCTTACCCATTCCTGCGTCTCCGGAAGATAGTAGCTGTGCTGCTCCTCTCCGCCCGTTAAACCCGTCGTTTTACTGTCGGTACGGAGTCCCCAAGTTTCGTTAAACATGACCCATGAAAAAATCGACGGATGATTCCGGTCCCGTTCAATCACTTCCAGCGCCTCGCGTTCATAGGCAGAACGTGCCGTTTCATCCGGATTCCCCCAGAAGCATGGCATATCCTCCATCACCAGAATCCCGAGTTTATCCGCCCAATACAGCTTGCGGGGCTCCTCCGGCTTAATATGAATCCGCACGAAGTTCAGTCCAAGCCGTTTCATCAGATAGATCTCGTCCCGCATCTCCGTATCCGTCGGATAGGTGAAAAATCCTGTCTGGTGGTAGGATTGGTCCAGCGTCCCGTTTAAATAGACCGGCTTTCCGTTGAGCGTAATCCAGCGATAATCCCGTCCGTCGAACTTCGCCGTTCCGATCTCGCGTATGCCAAAATAAGTATGGACGACATCTTCGCCCGAGGAACCCGCCAGGCGCAGCTCCCCTTCGTATAAATGAGGGGTTTCGGGGCTCCACAGCCGCGGGTCGTGGACTTGGAACACCGTTGTCCGTTCATTCGCGCCTTCTTGCAGCTCCCACTCCACCTGATGCGTAACCGAGCCCTCCGCAAACGAGAGTTGGAGTGTCGCTACGCCTGCTTCTTGAGCCTGGATCTTGGATTTCAACTCGATCTGACCGTCAATGGAGGTTGTAAAGATGGCTTGCTCCATGTAGGTTTGCGGCCGGGCCTCCAGCCAAACTGGCTGCCAAATGCCCCGGATCTCGCCATACCCCTGCTTCCCGCGGGCTTGGTAATTATGGTCGAAGTCCTCTGCACGCACAACGATTGTATTGTCTTTTGCCGAATCCCACACCGTTGTCACGTCAAATTCAAAGGTTCCGTAGCCACCTTGATGCGAGCCGACATGCTTGCCATTGACCCATACATCACACAGATAATCGACGGCGCCAAACCGCAGAAAGATTCGGGACTGCTTCCGGGTCGGCTCCCATTTCACGGACCGACGATACCAGCCTACCCCCTTCTCGTTACGCTCAATCCCGGACAAGGGACTAACCCAAGAGAACGGCACCGTAATCTCTGAGGTAAAAAGGCTAGCGTCTCCGCCCTGTAAGGCAGTAGCGTCATCACCGGTACTCGTACCCGCTTGCTGTCGTACCTCATCTGATCCTTCCGTATCAAGCCGGAACGACCACTGGCCGTTCAAATTCAACCAGTCTTTTCGCTCAAAATCCGGTCTGGGATACTCCGCGCGCGGAATTTCCGTGTGAATGGAGGGTGCTACAGGAGTCTTCATGAAGCGAACACAACCTTTCCTTTTTCTGAATTTGCCCCTATTCTAGCACCTGTATATAATAAATGCAATGTACATTATACTTTTACAATACATCGAATTTATTGTACACTTGGAGCTACTATAACTCTTCAGTAAAGGAAGGGGATTATGAACGAATCGAAGCTGGAAACCAACCGTTATCCGGCATCCCGGATCGTGGAAGTAGCCAAGGCCCTATCCAGTGATGTCCGTGTTCGCATCCTTGAAGCGCTCGGCGATAAACCGATGAGTGTCGGTCAGTTGGCGGAGGCGCTTGGGATTGCCCAGCCTACGGTGTCCATTAATGTCCAGATGCTGGAGCAAGCGGATCTGATCGTCTCTTCGCAAGGAGCGAATCGGGAAAAAATATGCGCCGTCACCTGCCGCTCCATTTTTCTCGAACTCCCCTCGAAGCCCGGCGAGGGGCTGCAGCGCACGGAAGAAATCCACATGCCGATCGGTATGTTCTCCCACTGCTATATCGAGCCAACCTGCGGCATGGCAGCTCGGGACGGTTCTCTGATCGGATCGCCTGACGATCCACGCGCCTTTTACATGCCGGAACGAACGGAGGCTGCGCTGCTCTGGTTCTCGGGATCAGGATATATCGAATATTATTTTGCGAACCCTATGCCGCCCGGAGCGGCTCTTGATGAGCTGCGCATCCGCGCGGAGCTTAGCTCCGAGGCGCCTTCCTTCCAGCAGGATTGGCCATCCGACATCACCGTTAGCATCAACGACCTCCCTGTAGGTACTTGGACAAGTCCCGGTGATTTTGGTGATCGCAAGGGGAAACTCACCCCGGATAAATGGAGGAGCGGCAGTGAGTACGGCATGCTGACGGAATGGCGCGTAACCAAGCAGGGCAGCCAGGTCAATGGCCACGAATCCAGTGCTACGACCATCGATTCGCTGGAGCTTGCCTTTAACCGGCCAATCCGCATCCGCTTTGAGGTGAAGAAAGACGCCGAGCACCCGAACGGCCTGAATCTATATGGTTCGGGTTTCGGAGATCATCCGCAGGATATCATCCTGTCTTTTGTGCGGTACACGGAAGCCTAACAGCCGACCACAGCCAGAAGAAGCAAAGCGAGGCAAATCTAATAATCAACCGATTGAAGACAAAAAAGGCTATCCCATGTCACCTCTCTTGGCGACTATGGAATAGCCTTTTTGGATATTTAATCATCATGACGGTTATTTCTTCTTCAGCTTATTGGTTTTTCCCATCAAATATAACAGGTACGGCGCACCCAGAAGCGCGGTAACGATACCTGAAGGCAATTCCTTCGGAATCATGACCACCCTCCCGATCCAGTCTGCTCCAGCCAGCAAAATTCCGCCGAGCAGCGCCGCGATGACCATCGATTGCCGATGGCGGGCGCCGACCAGCATCCTGGCGGCATGCGGCGCAAGCAGTCCGATAAAGCCGACCGAGCCGACATTGGCTGCGGCAATAGAAGCCAACAGCACCGCAATGATGGCGACGTACATCCGGGTATTCCGTACATGAAGGCCAAGACCGGTGGAGCTTTCTTCGCTGAACGTCAGCAAATCCACCTTCCGCCCGAGCCACGCAGCCAGAGGCAGCAGGATCAGAATGGCGGGAACAATCCGCTGGACCTCCGTCCAGCCCCGGTTATACGTGCTTCCCGCCATCCAGGATAATGCCGGCGCTACGTCGACCTTCGCATGAATGATCATCAGATTGATGATGGCAGAACCAAGCGCGGCAACTGCAATTCCAACCAGCGTAAGAATCGTCGGATGAAGTCCTCTTTTCCAGGACACCGCGTATACCAGCGCGGCTGCAGCCAACCCTCCGAGAACCGCTCCGACCGGTACCCAGCCAGCCGACAATTGCGGAAAACCTACCATCAGAAGCAGTGCGCCCGCACCGGCTCCGCTGGTCACTCCGATCACCTGGGGATCCCCCAGCGGATTCCGGACCGCATTCTGCAGAAGACTGCCGCTGACGGCCAGCGCCATGCCGGACAAGCCGGCTGTGAGCAGCCTCGGCAAGCGGAATTCCAGCAGAATCTGGCGATACATCGACTCGCCGCCTCCCGTAAGCACGGCCAGCACTTCCGTGAAGGGAATGCGCAGACTGCCGCTCATCAGGCTGAATATCCATACCAGCGCCAGCAGCACGCTGAACAGTGTTACCAAGGCCGGATATGGTATCCGGCGCAGGCTCGTGCCCGCCATGGCTGATCCGCCGGAAGCCCCGCGCCCTCCGATCAACGAGCGGGATACCCGCATGGCAAGCCAGATGAGGCACGGGGCTCCGATCATGGCCGTAATGGCCCCGACCGGAAGCTCACCGTAGGCGTTTATGAACATCCTGGCCACCGTGTCGGCCCCGACAAGCAGAGCAGAGCCCCATAAGGCAGCCAGCGGAATTAACCCCGCATGCCGGATCACGCCGGACAGGCGGACCAGATGAGGAGCGACCAACCCGATAAAGCCGATCGGACCGACCACGCTCACGGTCACGCAGGCCAGCACAATGGCTGCCCCCATCGCAAGCAAGCGGGTGGTGCCGACTTTTTGGCCAAGGGAACGTGCCGACTCTTCATTGAGGGTCAGAATGTCCCACTGGCGTACCGCTAAACACAGCACGATCAGCCCGCCAATGATCCACGGCCATGAAAAAGCTACGCCATCCCAGTCATTCTGAATTAGCGAGCCGGAGCCCCACAGAAAAATCCCCTGCGTCGTTTGCTGGTTCAGCAGCACCAGCGCACTCGTAACGGAGGATAAAACCAGAGTGACGATCATCCCGGACAATGCAATCCGCAAGGGGGAGCCCTGCGTTTTTCCCGCCAGCGCATAGACCGCTACAGCCGCCAGTGTTCCCCCTGCCACAGCCAAAGGAAGGGCATACTGATGCAGCAGTCCCGGCCAGAAGATCATCCCCGCCACGACGGCCAAATAAGCGCCGGCATTCACGCCAAGCGTTGTCTCCGATGCCAGCGGGTTGCGCGTGACGGTCTGCATGAGCACGCCCGACACCGCCAAGGCCGCGCCTGATAATAGGCCCATCACTGTTCGAGGAAGGCGCACGCTGCGGATGAGATGATGATCTGCAATATCCTGAGGAGACACCAAGGCCTGGACCACCGTTTTGACGGATATATCCGCTAGCCCTTGCGTCAAGCTGATAAATGTGAGAAATAACAGAGCCACAAGGCCTCCAACCAGCATCCATAACGGCTTCCAGCCCCTACCTGAGGAAACGGGTGGGGCTGGATGGATGCTCACCGGCGCGGAGCCTTGTGCCAGTTTCTTGCCGAGGCTCATTTTGTGAGCAGATCAGCTGTCTTCTGGGCCATGGTTTGGGCAGACAATGGGCCGCCGTATGGCCACATGTCACCGCCAAGTGCATACACGCGGTCTTCTTTAACAAAGTTCAGACCTTTCCATACCGGATTGTCCTTCAATTGGTTCTCGATGACGTTATCGCTATCCTGAATCATATGCAGGAAATTCGCATCCTGAAGGGCAGGCAATGCCTCTACGTCCCCAGTGGTAAATCCATAAACCTCAAATTGATTAGGCTTATGGGCATTGGTTAACCCGATGTGCTCCAAAATTTTGACGGCCAGGGAATTGTCCGTCGAAATCCGGAACGTCACCGCATTCTGGTTACTGTACCCCATCGCCAGCGCAAATGGTTTTTCCGTCATACCGGCAGCTTCAAGCTTGGCTTTGGCGTCGGCATAGGTTTGATCCAGTTCGCTAAGCACTTTTGCAGCTTCGTCTTTCTTGCCAAGCACGTCAGCAATCGTATTGAAGGTATTAACCATCTCTTCATATTGGTCCCCTTGTCCCTCAACCGGATAAGGATCGAATACCAATGTTGGCGCGATGCTGTTGTACGTATCATAGCCAGCTTCAAGATTTGATTTCAAACCGATGATCAGGTCCGGCTTCAAGGAAGCGATAAGCTCGAGATTCGGCTCTTGACGAGTGCCGACATCGGTCACATCCGAACCGATCTCCACCGGAATGTTTACCCACTGGTTCATCCCCTCAATATCTGCAATGCCGACGGGCTGAACGCCGAGCGCAAGGACATCCTCCGCGTAAAGCCATTCCAGTGCGACAATACGCTTAGGAACGCCAGTGATTTCCGTTTCGCCCAGGGCGTGCTTAATGGTTCGGGTCTCCGGCGTGGCCTCGGTGTTATCCCCACCCTGTGCGGCCCCTTGATCCGAATTCTGCGCTGCGGTAGAGCCGCCTCCATCATTGGATGCCGCGCCTCCGCCACAACCGGCTAAAACCAATGCAAAAATCAATACGATAAACACGAGACCCTTCATACTGCGCATTGAATTTCTCCCCCTCATACCCTCTATGTATTGTAGATATTGTTTACTAATAATAATTATTGAGAACAATTATCATTATCAACACTCAGCACAATGATAATTATTCTCATTAAGATTGTCAATAGAATTTATGAAGATTGCCTGAACCCTCCATCAATCTGCCTTTTCTGCCATGAGTATGGAATTCGTTCTTTACAGAACATGAGATGTATAACATAATCTTACTAAATTATTCCTACAAACTTAGCGTCTACCATTCAGTCTGGTGCCTTATATCCGCTTTAACAAAACAACCGAAAAGAGAGGGATCTGCATGCGTGACAAAACCCCCACTCCGGCTGAAGAGAGCGACTTTCCCGTTAAAGCCGGCAAACCTGCACGGCAAGCCCTTATCGTTGCAGGCTATCATCAGCTTGCCGACCTCACCCAAGCATCCGAGAAAGAACTGCTGGCGCTTCACGGGGTAGGGCCCAAAGCGATCAGAATACTGCGCGAAGCTCTTGCCGAGAAGGGCCTTTCCTTCAAAGAATAAATAAACACGATAGGTCTCCAAAGGCCATAAAGGCCAGGGATCTATCGTGTTTGTTTTTTTCCCATACAGCACACCAATCTTGGATTGGTGCGCTCATTGATGTTCCATATCATCTTTGACAATGGGACTTCGACTATATGATGTTATAGCGTTTCAATATATCTTCGATGACGGTTCCGGAAACTTTTTTCAAAGCCTGCTTTTCCAATAAGTTCATGATCAACGGAAGCTTCAAATCGGTTAGTTTTTTACCGTCCATCATTTTGGAAGTGGAGTCCAGCAGTACACGGACATCGTAGCAGGAGCCGAATACTTCAGGTACGCCGCGGTCTACGTTTAATAAGGTATACACGGCCTCCATTGCTGTTCGAACCGAATATTCGGTTGTAAATACGGTGTCGCGAACCGTGTCGGCAAACTGTCCGATAAACGCGAAGTTGACGCAACCATCCGGAACTACTTTTGGCCGGTCTCCTTCTGTTCTCGGCATGAAGAATGCCGTAATATAAGGCATCATGGTCGGGATGCAGCGGGCAGAGTTGGCAGCCATGTCAGCAATTTCATGCTCCGGCACACCCAGATGGTACAGCCACTCCATCGTAATTTCCTCGCCGGTACATTCTCTCATCGGCTTCTTGACGTAATCGCCCGGAACATCGGTGAATAATCCATATACCCATACCACAAGCTGATCTTTCGGCTGCTCTTTGAAATGCGGTTGACGATTTAAAGTGTAACTCATGAGCCACTTGGAATCCTTTACGGACACGATGCCGCCGGTAACGACCTTTCCGCTGAACGGGTCGCGCTGACAAACTTTTTCAATATAGGGCGGAATTCTGTCATCAAGTGTCGTAACGGTTGCCGATTCCCAGTTCGTCGCTTCCGTATTCGTGCAGAATTTATCGGGGCGCCCAAAGGATGGATCCTGCTTGGCGATATTTCTCCAGAGCTCCCAGCAGCCGCCTGCGGAACGATTGAATTCAGCCGCACGATGATGGTCGCCCGAAGAAGAATTTTCCGTGCAGCTGCCATTTGTCACAAACACCAAATCATCTTCCGTTAAATCGATATATTCCTCATTGCCAGCACGGCGACATACAATTTGCTTGGCAACCTTCTTATTACCTTGAATATCAAATACTACATTCGTGACCGTTGTATCATATTGGAAATGAACGCCATGCGACTGCAAATATTTCATCATTGGCAGAATCAATGACTCATATTGATTATATTTCGTAAATTTTAACGCCGAAAAATCAGGCAGTCCGCCAATATGGTGAATGAATCTTTGAATGTAAAGCTTCATCTCCAAAGCGCTGTGCCAATCTTCAAAGGCAAACATCGTTCTCCAGTAAAGCCAGAAATTCGAGGCAAAGAAATCCTCCGTGAATACATCGGTAATTTGCTTATCATACAAATCTTCGTTTCGAGTAAAGAATAACTTCACGATTTCCAGCGAAGCTTTTTCACTCAGAGCAAATTTTCCATCCGTATGGGCATCCTCGCCTCGGTTAACCGTGGCTCTCATTAGAGAATAGTTTGGATCTTTCTTGTTCAGCCAGTAAAACTCATCCAAAACCGATGCGCCTTCAATTTCCAGAGACGGAATAGTACGGAACAAATCCCACAAGCATTCAAAATGATCTTCCATTTCCCGTCCACCGCGAATAATAAAACCTTTATCGCTGTCATGAATTCCGTCGCAGGCACCTCCGGGAAGACTAAGCTCCTCCAGAATGTGAACCCGTTCTCCCTTCATTTGGCCGTCGCGCACAAGGAAGCACGCAGCTGCCAGAGAGCCTAAACCGGCTCCAACCAGATATGCTGATTTTTTGTCGACATCGACCGGTTTTTCCGGACGGGCAAACGCTTCATAATTTCCATTGCTATAATACATTCCAGTCACCTCCGAATTGATTCTAGCAACTTCATCATAAGAAAATATTCGGAGGTCTCCTATAGACAATGTCCGCCTAATGTCGAAACTTTCGACAAAAGCCTAATATTGTCTAATGATCGTGGTGCGATTTAAACTTTTCAAGCGCGAAAAAAATATCCCCTTGAATCAAAATGCTTAGCCGGTCCACAATCGCAGCGGGCTCTTCCTTCATCCCTTTAGCAATCCAATCCAGCATCAATCCTACAAACGCATATTTATAAAAGTCAGCGATAAACGACTTATCATCATCCCTGATCGACATCGTAACGGCCTTTTCCTCGATAACTCCTATCAAAAGATTATAGGTTACGTTAAATAGGTACCTTTCCAGCTGCTCTCGTTTAATCGAATGATAGACACTCGTCACAAACGCCTTGTTTTTCAGCACATACTCAAATATTTGCAATAGGCCCTGCTGCCACGTGTCATATGTTTTCTTGCCATCCAACGCTATGGTAGCCTCGCTTGTGCAAATCCACTCCACAAGATCATAAATATCCTTGAAATGATAATAAAACGTTTGGCGATTTACTTCGCAGTCCTCAACAATATCAATAACGGTTATCTTATCAAGCGTTTTTTTCTCAAGCATTTTTTTTAGCGATAGGGCAAGCGCTTTTTTTGTTGTTTGTGCCATAAAACCCCTCCAATCAAGAGCGTAATCATCCACAGAGGCAATGATCAGATTATATATCTTCATTATAAAGGAACTCAACGCGAAAAAGCGGTATCCTTATGAGGCAAAATAAATTGGAAACACGCAGGAAGTCAAGAGATCGTAGCCCGGGTGGCATCGTAATAAATAAAACCCTATACACATTGTGAAATAATTCACCACATAATTGATTGCTCTATATTACAATAAAGTGGACCTGACGAGGCTGACCGGAGGGAGGCAACTGGGGAAGATCTGAGATTCGAAGAGTAAAGGTCACGCTCACGTTCCCTTTCGCTTCTCGCTTTCCTACGTTACGACCTCCTTTTTCGATTGGCTCTTTATGGTCAACTAAATAGATATAGAGAAAATGGAGGGTTACACAGTGAAAAGGAAGTTTGCAGCAACGCTTATACTCATTCTCTCTTTCATGCTTGCTATCGCGGGATGCGGCAGCGGGAACCAGGATCAGAGTCAGGACAACGCGAAAAAAGAAGAAGACCAAGAAACGGCCGTTTCGGGTGCGTCCCAAACCGGTTATACGCCGATCGATCAGCTCAAAGAAAAGTATGATATCATCATCGTCGGTGCAGGCGGAGCCGGTATGTCTGCTGCCCTTGAGGCAAAAGAAAAAGGCATGAATCCGGTCATTTTTGAAAAAATGCCGATTGCCGGCGGGAATACCATAAAATCATCTTCGGGCATGAATGCTTCCGAAACCAAGTTCCAACAAGAACAGGGCATTAAGGACAACAACGATTTATTTTATGAAGAGACTTTAAAGGGCGGTCATGGAACCAACGACAAAGACATGCTTCGTTTCTTCGTTGACAACTCGGCAAGCGCGATCGATTGGCTGGATTCCATTGGGATTCGGTTGAACAATATCACCATTACGGGCGGCATGAACGAAAAACGCACGCACCGTCCTGAGGACGGCTCAGCAGTAGGACAATACCTTGTCAACGGACTGGTAAAAAATGTACAAGAACAAGAAATTCCGCTATTCGTCAATGCCAAGGTAACGGATATTACGGAAAAAGACGGCAAGGTAAACGGCGTCAAAGTCATCTTCAACGAGAATGATGAGAAAAACATTGCAGCAGATGCCGTCGTTGTGACAACCGGCGGTTTCGGAGCCAATATGGACATGATTTCCGAAGTTCGGTCCGATCTGAAAGGGTACGTGACCACCAACCAGGAAGGCAGCACCGGTGACGGCATCACCATGATTGAAAAGCTCGGCGGTACAACGGTCGATATGGATCAAATCCAGGTTCACCCTACGGTGCAGCAGGAGAAATCTTATCTCATCGGGGAAGCCGTTCGAGGAGAAGGAGCCATCCTCGTGACCAGCCAAGGCAAACGTTTCACAAACGAGCTGGATACTCGGGACAACGTCACCGCCGCCATCAATAAGCTTCCTGAAAAATCGGCTTTTCTTGTGTTCGATTCCGGGGTAAAATCCCGCGTCAAAGCGATTCAGCAATATGAGAAAATGGGCTTTGTCATTCACGGTGATTCGATCGAGTCTTTAGCCAAAGAAATGGACGTTCCAGTTGATCAGCTTAAAGCCACACTGGATACATGGAACAGTGCGGTGAAGAACAATAAAGATACCGAATTCGACAGAACGACAGGCATGGATAACGACTTGTCCGAAGCGCCATACCATGCCATCCAAATCGCCCCCGGTATTCACTACACCATGGGCGGCGTAAAAATCAACACGAACACGGAAGTTTTGGATAAAGACGGCAAGCCTATTCCAGGATTGTTTGCAGCCGGTGAACTAACAGGCGGATTGCACGGTCAAAACCGGATCGGTGGCAACTCTGTTGCCGAGATCATTATTTTCGGCCGCCAAGCCGGCATCAAATCAGCTGAATTTGTGGGAGCACGGTAAGCTGTAGTCTGCATCCTTCATACGGCAAAACAACAAACGCTTGGTCTTGTTTTGATCTTCCGATAGCCATCTTTTTAAAAACCATATTTACATTTCTATAAAAATAGATATAATAAGCGTATGGATACCTTACAAACCATCAAAGCACTATCAAACGAGTCCCGGTTTAAAATCCTGGAGTGGCTGAAGCATCCGGAGGAACATTTTGCTCCGCAGGATCACATGCCTTCGAAATGTGATTTTCAGGGCGGTATCTGCGTGGGCTCCATTTCGGATAAAACAGGACTCGCTCAGTCGGTCGTTTCTGGCTATCTGGTAAAATTGCAAAAGGCCGGTCTACTGGAATCCCATCGAGCGGGCCAGTGGACATATTACAGACGGAATGAGGAAGGCATTCAGCGTTTTATCGAACAACTCAAGAAAGAGCTTTAGGCTTAAAAAGCAAAGTGAAATTGAAGATTAAGCTTAAAAGCTCTTTCTTTTTATCATATATATCTATTTTTATGAAAATACAGAAAAGCATATTAAACATATTGGAGGATTCCATACATGACCAACCAAAATCAAAATGTCCGTTCTACAGCATCCCTATTCGAGCCATTTACCATCGGTAACCTTACTCTTTCGTCCCGCGTGGTGATGGCCCCTATGACGCGCGGGTTCTCCCCTAACGGCGTTCCAGGCCCGGATGTGGCCGCTTACTACCGCCGGCGTGCGGAGAATGGCGTCGGATTGATCATTACCGAAGGAACACTGATTAACCATCCAGCGGCTACCGATAGCCCCAATGTGCCTAACTTCCATGGTGAAGCCGCATTGAACGGCTGGGCCGAGGTGGTCCGTCAGGTCCATGAAGTCGGCGGTAAGATCATGCCGCAAATTTGGCATATCGGCATGACTAGACCAATAGGCGCCGAGCCAAATCCGAAGGCACTTCCCATCGGACCATCCGGACTTGACCTGGACGGCAACGTCGTCACGAAACCGATGACCAAGGATGAGATCGAGCAGGTCATTCAAGCTTATGCCGATGCGGCCGCGAATGCCAAGCGCATTGGCTTTGACGGAGTAGAAATCCATGGTGCCCACGGATACCTGATCGACCAATTCCTCTGGGAAAGAACGAACCAGCGTACCGATGAATACGGAGGTGACATGCTGAAGCGCGCCCGCTTTGCGGTCGAAGTGGTGAAAGCCGTACGTGAGGCGGTGGGTCCGGACTTCCCGGTTGCTATCCGCTTATCCCAATGGAAGACGACCCAATATGAAGCAAAGCTGGCGGATACGCCTGAAAAGCTGGGTCAGTTGTTAACCGCGCTGTCTGACGCCGGGGTCGATATATTCCACTGCTCGACCCGCCGCTTCTGGGAGCCTGAATTCGAAGGTTCTGACCTGAACTTTGCTGGATGGGCCAAGAAACTGACGGGGAAAACGGTCATCACCGTTGGTTCTGTTGGCTTGGATGAAGTGTTTACCAGTCTCTTCACCCAAGGCAAGGGTGCCGGCCAGAAGGACCTTGAAGAGCTGCTGAACCGCCTTGAGGAGCATGAATTTGACCTGGTTGCCGTAGGCCGTGCCCTGCTGGCTGATCCAGAGTGGGCTGCTAAGGTTCGAGACGGACGTTTCGACGAGTTGGCACCATTCACGCCGGATTCCTTGAAAACCCTGGTTTAATGCGATTTCAGTCCCCTCCCCGGGACTTATAGCCGCATTGGATCTTTAAATATAAGAAAAACGTCGATCGACGTACTTTCACAGTAGACAGACCGCATGTAGCGGAAGTTTTTCTTGCGAGATAAGGATGCTAAGCCTCGGATGTTTATACTTTCTTATCTCTTAAATGCAAAAACCGGAAGAAGACTTCTGTCTCTTCCGGTTTTTTGCTGTATAATAATTTGCTCTTACCGCTGACCTGGACAGCCTGCCGCTCATGGGACCGCCACTTCTAGCTCCATTCAACGGACCGTTTTCCGAAGAATTGACGTGGCGAAACATACAGCCAGAAATACCCGATGGCTGAAATGAGACACAGCTGATACTCTCGGGTCGGCTTCATCCAGACGGCTATTCGTCTTGCAGGGCGGCTTGACGCTTGTAATGATCCTCGATTACCATGCAAGCCATCGCTTCGATCACGGGTACGACGCGGGGACAGATGCATGGATCGTGCCTGCCGATCGTCGCAATCTCTCGTTCGTTGCCGTCCACATCGACAGTCTGTTGAGGGATAGAAATGGATGAAGTCGGCTTTACGACGACTCGAAACACGATGTCCGCCCCAGTGCTGATACCACCGATGATCCCGCCGGCATGGTTCGTCCGGAACCCTCCTGCGTCCATCTGATCGTTATGTTCGCTTCCCCGCATAGAGGCCGCTTGGAAGCCCGTCCCGAATTCAATGCCCTTAATCGCGCCAACAGATAACATTGCCTTCGCTAACTCAGCGTCAAGCTTGTCGAATACGGGCTCCCCCAGTCCTGCGGCAATGCCGCTAATTCGACATTCGACGATCCCCCCGCAGCTGTCGCCTTCTTCTGCCAGTCGTTCGATCATCTCGATCATGCGAACGGCCGCTTCGGGATCACACGCGCGAACGGCATTTTGTTCGATAGCATCGGCGTCGAATTGCTCACATCGGATGCCACCAATCTCCGTCGTATAAGCCATGATGGAGACGCCCCGACGTTCCAAAAGCTTGCGCGCCACTGCTCCGGCAGCCACTCGCGCAGCTGTCTCCCTTCCCGAAGCTCTTCCGCTGCCGCGATAGTCGCGGATCTTGTATTTCTTTTCATAAGTGAAATCCGCATGCCCGGGCCGGTAGGCCGATTTGATTGTGTCGTATGCCGACGGGCGCATGTCGGTGTTATTAAGCATGATGCACAGTGGCGTTCCCGTCGTTCGCCCCTCGAAAAGACCGGATAAAATTCGTATCTTATCGTATTCCTTGCGAGGAGTTGTAACTGAGGATTGCCCGGGTCTTCTTCGATCCATCTGAATCTGAATGTAGGCCTCGTCCAGCTCAACGCCCGGTGTGACGCCTTCCAAAATGACGCCCACTGCTTCTCCGTGTGACTCCCCGAACGTAGTCATTTTTAACCGCTCTCCAAACGTACTCCCTGCCATGTCCATACCTCCCGAATACTTTCGATTCCTTCTCCTTCAGTTTAGAGGTATATTTGAAATAAATGAAATCGCAATATCGAAGAGTTCCCATAGAGAGGATTGATGACAAATGATCGCAAACACGGAATGGTATCGAGTGTTCCTGCATGCGGCAGAGACTTCCAATCTGACGAAAGCTGCGCAAAACCTCCATATGACACAGCCTTCTGTGAGTTACGCCATCAAGCAGTTGGAAGAAGCACTCGGTGTAGGGCTGTTCGACCGGTTATCCAAGGGTGTCCGCTTAACGCAAGAAGGTCAGGCCTTGTATCAGCATGTAAGGCAAGCATTCGATGAACTTGATTCAGCCGAGCGCCGCTTGAAAAGGCTACAGCAGTTCAGCGAAGGCAGGCTGAGGATTGGCGCGAACGGGGCAATCCTCAAGGACTTTCTCCTCGCCTTGCTCGACCGATTCCATGTCCGCTATCCCGACATCCGTATTCAGCTGTCACAGGAGCGGACAAGCAGCATTTTGGAGCGCTTAAAGAAAGGCTCATTGGATCTCGGCTTTGTTCACCTGCCCGTATCGGATGAAGAGATCAAGATCATCGACTCGCATGACTCCCCTTATTGCGCTGTGATCGGAACGGCCTTCGCAGAATGGGCGCGAGAGCCCCTTCGTACAGAACAGTTGGCGGAGCTCCCCCTCTTAATGCTATCCCCCGGCAGCTCGA
The DNA here is from genome assembly GCF_052115765.1 of Paenibacillus sp. 2KB_20. NCBI lineage: Bacteria > Bacillati > Bacillota > Bacilli > Caryophanales > Paenibacillaceae > Paenibacillus > Paenibacillus sp. 2KB_20. Next base: position 670,312 of record NZ_JBFRHH010000002.1, read on the forward strand.
CGCGCTCCTTCATCGAAGGGTGGTTCCGGTCACAAGGAGTGGAAGTGGAAGCCGACTTCGAGTTGAACAGCCTGGACATGTTAGCGGAATTTGCCGAGCGCGGTTATGGAACAGCATTCTTGCCGCGAGCCTTCGTCGCGTCCCGCATCTCGGACGGTTCCTTGCTAGAGCTTCGAACAGAAACGCCATTACCGGATCGATATATCGGAGTCGCAGTTCGGAAGCAGGTGTCGCCCTCGCTTGCTGCAGGGGCATTTTTGGAGATGCTGCAGCAGAATTGACGATTTTTCATCGACCATTCACCAATCGGATAGGAGGCTACCCATTAGTTGAGTAGCCAACCTTCCACACCACCGTACGTACCGTTCGGTATACGGCGGTTCAACCGTTTAAGTGCAATTGACGCAGACGCTCGTACTGAGCAGGGAAGTCATAATACCCTGCCTGTGCGAGCTTTTCGTTTGTAACAGAGCGTTGCAGTATCGCACTTCCGGCAATGCGCCAGTAACCTAGCCGGGTGTTTCCCCATGAATAGGCCTGCCACTCTGGTACTCCCAGCTTCCGCAGGTTCTGTACCTTTGTTCTCGACTTCTTCCATTGCTTCCAGATGTACATGCGCATCCGTCTTCGCAGCCATTCATTCCAGCTTTGCAGGATTCGCTTCATGTCGGCTACATAGAAATAACCGATCCATCCGCGAATGTAGACCTTTACGTTCTCCATCACTGTCGGGCATTCCTGCCTTAACTCCGGCTCGTTAGCTCTTTCAACTTCCTCTTTGCCTTTGCCAGGGATTGCCGATGTACGCGGATATATACGCCACTTCCATTCTTCCCCAAGGCAAAGCCGAGGAATTTGAAATCCTTTCGAGCCACTACGCTTACCACTTTACTTTTCCGCGCATTCATCTGGAGCCTCAGTTTGTTTTCAAGGTATTTTCGGCATGACTCCAGCAATCGCTCCGCCGCCCGTTTGCTCTTCGCCAGCACTACGATGTCATTTGCATAGCGGATGACGATTACTCCTCGGCTTCTCATCTCCTGATCGAATTCGTTCAGGTAGATGTTTGCCAAAAGCGGCGACAGGGGACCTCCCTGAGGAGAGCCTTCCTCTGTTTCGTGGCGTACCCCGTTTTCCATCACTCCGCTTTTCAGATACTTCTTAATCAGGTCAGTTACGCGCTTGTCCTCGATTTGTTTGCGCAGGAGGTTCATCAACAGCTCATGGTTCAGCGTGTCGAAGTACTTCGAGAGGTCAATTTCTACCGCGTGGACCCATCCCTGCTCCGCATAAGCTTTCACTTTTCGGATCGCCTGCTGCGCACTCCGCCCTGGGCGATAGCCGTAGCTTCCATCCGAGAAAAGCGGCTCAAACCGCGGTTGCAACTGCTGGGCGATGGCTTGCTGGATGATGCGATCCACGACCGTGGGAATGCCGAGCTTTCTCACTCCGCTTCCATCTGGTTTGGGGATTTCCTTGCGCCGCGCCGCACCGAACTCGGCTTGTATCTACCTTCCCGGATGCATTGCAAGAGTTCGTCTCTGTTTTCCCGCAGCCACGGCAATGCCGCCTCGACTGTCATTCCGTCGATTCCCGGTGCTCCGTGATTGCGCTTGACCTGCTTGTAGGCCTTGTTCAGGTTGTCCCTGCTCAGTATCCTTTCCAGCAAGTCGATTGCACCGTCCCTTTCTCTACTCTCCCGAGTGTCGATGCTCTGCGCTCCTGCATACTCTTCGTGTTCAACACTATCCCTTTACAGGCAGCCCTTTCGGTATTCTGCTTTCATTGCACCGGCTCTCCTTCCTGTATGTATTCAAGACTTACGATTGTTCAGCCCTTCTCGAGAAAAAAAACTTCCCGGTAGTACGGCTTCTGCTGACTTCTCACAGCGAGCTTTACTCCGTCTTTCGGATTTTTTTCCCTACTCCACGTCTGTGAGATCTCCCCGGGTAAGAGCGATAACCTTCCCCTCATCCATCTGCCACATTTACATCCTGGGATTCGGGCAGTATTGGACTTTGCTTTGTAATGCAAGCTCGTCAATCCCAGCATGCCTTCTATGTGATTTCTGTTCGTCAGACCGAGGGTTTGCCTCCGGCTTCCTTCAGATTCGGCCTCACGGCCGACACCCTTGCCTTTGGCTAACAGTTCCTACTGCCAAGCCTGTAGCGGACTTTCACCGCCAAGTTATCGCCCATGCCGGGCACACTGAAAAAGGCAACAGGATACGGCTGCCTTTGCTTCGTTTTTATCGACTATCGGTTCAGCAGATATAAGTTAGATCCTCATCAAATCCAATCATGTTAAAAGCTGACACCTGTTACAGGAACCAACACTCAGCTTTAAGAAAGCTAACTATAACCCCTCACTTCGATAACCTCTGCATAGTCCGAGCCGTTCGTACTCTCCACCACCAACCGAAGCGTCGCGCTCTGAACGGGCTCCTCCAAACGGTGGACTCTTTTACGGCGGCGGTTATTCGCCTCCGAGGCAAGCGTGATCCAATTCCCTTCGGAATCCAGCGCTTCTAATCTATAGGCACAGACCAGCTCAGGGATGCCTTCGTCTGGATCGAAGCGGATCACGATGCCATGATCATAATAGTAAAATGAGGGATTTGATTGCATGACCTACGATCCGAAGACATGCCTATTTTAATACAGACGATTTCCGCTCTTTTATGGAGGTGCTTCAAGGAATTTAGACCCATCCCATTCCCGATTTTGACAAGAACTTGAACACATTCCCGACTGATGGCAGGGGGAGGATGAGGTCGATAAAAAAGTTGTAATCTGAACTTACCGACTAAGATAACGGGCAGTTTGGGCTGGAAGACTGCTTACGAATCCTTTACAGAGGAACTGTCGCACTTGGCTTAACAATCCGTCATACTATAAATATCTCTTCTATCAAATTTCCGTACAGGAGTTATTTAATATGAGGATTTTGCAAAATCCTGAATATAGGAATTGAACCTTTTATCTCTCTGTGTTGTTAACTTAATATAGTAGAGCACAAGAAAGGTGGGGAGCCTGCTTGACGGAGAGGGAGTTTTTTGAACGGTACAACAAAGACGTGCACAGGACCTGTTACTATATGCTGCGCAATGCGTCGGATGCCGAGGATGTATGTCAAGAAGTATTTATGAAGGCGTTAACCTCCGGCTGGGAGCAGGTTGAGTATCACAAAACATGGCTGATGCGCATAACCGTCAATCATTGTTTGAACCATCTGCGGGCAAGCAAGGCGAGACGCATGAGAGAGAATTTGCTTCTTATATTCCAGCGGGAAAAAGCTGCACCGTCCTCGTTAGCCCTTGTAGAGCAGCAGGAGACGAAGGATGAGTGGAAGCGCCGCATGGACCGGCTGCCGGATAAAATTAAAATTGTCGTTATGCTCCGCTTTACCAATGATCTGCCCTTGGCAGATATCGCAGAGGTACTGGATATCCCGCTCGGCACGGTGAAGTCCCGCTTGAATAGAGGGCTAAAGCTGATGAAGAACATGATGGACGAGCTCGATGAGGAAGAACTTCCGCCAGGGCATATTGCCGAAAAGCAAACGATCAGAGGAAAGGATGGTGCGGAATATGAGCAAGCAGGAACCAGAGGAGAAAGTTCTTGCACAGCAACTGGGCGGTGAAGGCAACCACACCTACCCGGACTTTGACGCGATGTGGCTTAAAATTGCGGCTGACAGGCAACAGGAACAAGCGCCTACAGTGGTTAAACGGACAAAACGCACTGGATTTTTGCATGGACGCCGTCTTGCTTTTTTGTCCTCGATTGCTTTTGTCATTATTGCAACCCCAGTCCTTGCCTCCATGTCCGGAAAATGGGATTTTACGTTTCGGCCGGGATTGAAAGCGGCACTTGATCAAGGATTCGGACAAACGCTTAACAAGAGCGTTACTGCAAGCGACGTTACCTTTACTATTGATTCAGCGATGTCCGATGACAACGGGACCACGCTGCTGTACAGTTTTGATCCGAAAGACAAACAGGCACGGAAGTGGGGATTTTCCGAAGTAGAGTTGCGCCAAGCGGATGGGGAGAAAATCACGCAGGTCAAGGGCGGCCGAGAGATGGAGATGTACTGGAAAAATGGATATTACTCGCATAGATGGGACACGGAGAATAAGCAATATAACGGTTTTTTCGAAACGGATTGGACTTTTCCCGGCGTAGAGACGGATGTGCAATTTATTGTGCGGGGGCTGCAAGAGTATCGTGACAAGCGGGTTCCGTTTAACCTGGACACTTCGCAAGACGGCATCCAGACCTTCCCGATTAAAAAAGACGGGATCGACACCTTGAACATTGAGGTGGTGAATCAAGGAGCGGAGGGGGTACAGATCAAATCATCTCTTAGATATATGAATAAGCAAGCGGCGGATACGGCCTCGCCGCGAATCCAGGTAATGAAAGACGGTAAACTGGTGAAATCGGAGAGGCTGGGTTCGGCTTGGCCGGACGCGGACGGAGTTTATGGATCGAGGGATTATTATCGTTGGAAAGATATCAACCAGAAAGGCATCACATTCGATTTGGTTTACCTCGTGGAGGGGCAAAAAATAGATGGAGAGTGGAATGTCGGCACTTTAAACCTGAACAAAGAGAAATCTTTGAATGCCTCGGTTACGCGAGAACTGAATATTCGTTTTGAAACGTCGTTTGGAACTTCCACGATTCGCAAGCTGATTATTAGGCCTACAGGTATCCGGATTGAGATCCAAACCCCGGAGGCGCATCAATACCCTATCTTCGAAAATACCTTTTTGTCCATCAACGGCCGGAAGCTCGAAGGATACATGGCATTAGAGAACGGGGGCGACGATGAACCTGAACCTTACATGAAGACGTTGCTGTTTGATGTTCCGCCGGATCTTCAAGTTACTCCTGATACACCGATGGAACTGATGCTGCAAAATGAGAAAGAGTCGAAGTCAGATTACGCGCATCCGGTTTTGCTTAAGAATATATCTGGTGAAAAACAAACGGTCACCACTGACGTTGAAGGTTATCCCGTTAAGTGGACTTATTACAAAGCAAACGGAAAGCTCTATGTGAAAACGGGCAGCACGAATGAACGATTCGGAGGTATTGATCAAACATATTATGAACAGGAGGGTGAACAAATCCTCTCGAGAATTGTTTATATAGAGGGAAGCACTCCATGGGTCTCCAACGATCGTGTTAATGTCTTCCCGGGGTTTGACAGAACTGAACTTGAACTTTATATCAAGATTTATCATATCTGGCATCCGGACCGAAATCTTGCATTTAAGCTGCAATAATATGACTCGTTATTTGCATTAGTGAAATATGCGGATAGCATGGGGAACGCTCAAGGTTTTTTTATGCTCCATTTAGCGAGAAGCTCCTTTAACCGACAGCGAGCTGGCGTCGATCCTTCATCGGCGTCAGCTTGTTTGGCGTTTTCCGCCTGAATTGCCGCAAAAGCCTGCACATTTGCAGGAGTTTCTTGGTATAGAAGGGAGAGCTGAGGGAAAGGATGCAGCATCGCATATGTTTAAAATTAGTGAACCAAATTTTCCTGGGCTGTGTTTATATCGTAGAAGCTGGCACGGCAGAGATTTCTAATGATGGCGGCCAGCATGGTCTTACGACCTTTAATAGAATACGCGCAAGGTGTAAAGGAGAGAGGAAATACATATGAAAAAAGCAATGAAAGCGGCGGTTGTCGTAGCAGGAATCGCGGTGTTGTTTGGATCAGTGAATATGCCGGAAGCGGCCGCAAACAAGGTGGTCAGTAAATCGTCACAGACGGCGGTAAAGACTTCGGCTGTTGATAAAAAGGCTTTTGAAGCCGCCAAGGCGGAAATTTCCAAGAAGCTCGCACAAAAAAATCCGGGAGATTTATATATCCTGTACGTAAGGGATAAGGCGCTGAATGGCGGCAGTGAATTTATGAATTACATGAACCTGCTCCAGTTCAAAACATATGAGGATTATCTAAACCAGGCAGCCAAGCTAAAAGGACCAACGCTAACGATGCCGAAGGCCCTGCCTGAAGGATATAAATTTGTGAAAGGAAACATCCAGCCTCCACTTATTAAGTATCTCGCGCAGTATCAAAAAGAAGTCAAGGCTGAGGCTGCAGCACAAAGGAAAGGCGTTCATTACAAAAAGTTTGATTGGAAGGAATTTGGCGAAATCAATCTGCATTTTGCAAACGGAAAAGACAATTTGCAAATGCAAGTAGCCTACTATGTGGGCAAAGATAAGGGGAACGGCGGATATAATTACCATACGGCAGATGAATTCGATGCTGAGATGGCAAAGAAACATCCCGAATTTGTCAGTAACACGCTGAGTTGGTCAGATCAATATTACATTTACAATATTACAACCAATCCGGGTAACCCGCTTACTAAAGAGGAATTGATCAAACTCGCAGAAACAGCAGTAAAGAAATAAGATATCTTAGTCATAGCTTGCCGTAGGAGAAGCGGGAGACTTGGGAACCAAAGATTACACAGCGGTATATAGCAAGGGCATGAAGGGAGGCCGGTCGGATTCAATATGAGTCTGGCCGGTTTTTTTATGTCTTGTCTCCTTTCTGTCGGTCTGTTTCCTTCCTTGGATCGCTTCAGGACACACTGATGAAGCGATAACGGAATCAACGTGTAGCCAGCTCACTTATTGGAGTTTAATAACTTATTGATATTTTTTCTAGAATTGTCCAAAAAGAGTGAACCTAATTTTAACGGGTTGTGTTTATATCATAGAAGCTGGCACAAAGGGATCCCAAATGATAAGCCTAGCCTTCACACATCACTTAAGTATAAGAAAAGAGAGGAGAAATATACACATGAAAATCCCAGTAAAGGCGGCGGTTGTCGCAACAGGTATCGCGATGCTGTTTGGCACTGCAAATATGACGGAGGCAGCTACGGTCAATAATTCCGCAGAGGCGGTCACAGCGAAAGCTCCGGCTGCTGATCAGAAGGCCGTTGACGCGGCAAAGAAAGAACTCAGCCAAAAATTGCAGCAAAAAAATACAGGAGATATGTATCTCTTGTACGTAAGCGATAAAAATCTCAATGGTGGCTCTGAATTCTTGTATTACCTGGATATGTTCAAATTCACAAACTATGAGGATTACCTGAACCAGGCAACCAAACTGCAGGGTCCTGTGCTTCAAGCGCCAGAAGGTCTGCCTGAAGGATATAAATTTGTGAAAGGAAACATTCAACCACCGATTGTCAAGAATCGTACGGAGTATCAAAAAGAAGTGAAAGCTGAAGCTGAGGCCCAAGGAAAAGGCGTTTATTACAAAAAGTTTGACTGGAAGGAAATGGGTGAAATTAATCTGGAATTTGCAAACGGAAAAGACAATTTGCAGATGCAAGTATCCCACAAGATTAACAAAGATAAGTCGAGCGGCGAATACCGGTACTTCACATCGGACCAATATGATGCCGAGACAGCCAAGAAGCATCCTGAATGGGTAAGAAATGTACTGAGTTGGTCAGATGAGGATCATGTATACAACATCACAACCAATCCGGGCAACCCGCTCACCAAAGAAGACTTGATCAAGTTTGCAGAGACGGCTGTTAAGAAGTAAGGCGGATTAAACTTTATCAGCAATGATCAGATGTAGAAAGCCGGCGATGCAAGGATAAATGCAGGCATACTTAGCAAGGGTTCTGAAGAAGCCGGTCAGATCGAAACATGGATCTGGCCGGCTTTTTCGTGCGGGCAGATCACGAGACAGTTGGCAGTGCCCAAGTAGACAGAATAAAAAAGGCAGCTTTATGCTGCTTTATGCTGCGACCGTCTCCCTGAATGCCACTAGGGAACGGTCGTTTAGATTATTCTGAAAGCGTCCGTGGTTGTAAAACCAAATGTGAAAAGTACTCTATACAGGCATTACTGAAGGAAATACACGCTTTTTGGTTAGGGGATAAGTCCGGCAGTCGCTGTAAGCTTAAAAGCATCTTATCCGCAAGCTCTTCTGAAATCCCACCAGACGCTTTCGCTTCTTGGATACGATGCATCCATTCGTCGCATGTAAGATCTGGCAGGTGCTTAGAAGGGGTATACCCTTCCGGTACCGAGAATATAAAATGACTCTCACCCTATAGGCACTATACAACTCATAATGAGTTCGTTGTTATCGTTGATTTCAAAAAGTGCGGCGACTGGCTTTCTATTCCAAATCGACAGCTTCTTCGCACTGCTAATTCAAACTCTCATCGGCTTTTAACAAATCATCAACACAATGATCTGCCAATGTCATCAAATTAAGTTCATGGATTTCATAGATTTCATACCCAGACTCCTTTAAAAAGGCAATCTCATTTTAACAGCGACCGGAACCGATATACGCACCGTCCCACGGCACGATAACAGAGTGTGCCGCCCTTCCCTTTCTCCCCCTCCCACACCCAAGAGGCTGCACACCTCTCCCCTGCTCAGGTGCGTATATCGGGTGGAGGAGCATCGCGTTCGCCTTTAAAATCGGGAAGCTTCCTTAAACCTATTTCATTCCTGCTTCCCGATTTTAACAGCGACCGGAACCGATATACGCACCGTCCCACAGCACCATATCAGAGTGTGCAGCCACTCCCTCCCCCAGACATCCCTCAAGTTAATGCAAAAAAGCCCAGCTCCCTCAAAAGCAGGAGTTGGGCTTTCTATTATTTCAATTATTTGCGCTTCAAGTTGTAAAACGACTTCAAGCCGTTGTATTGAGCAAGTTCACCCAATTGATCTTCGATGCGAAGCAATTGGTTGTATTTTGCCACACGGTCTGTACGGGAAGGAGCACCCGTTTTGATCTGACCTGCGTTCGTAGCTACTGCGATATCAGCGATCGTGCTGTCCTCGGACTCACCGGAACGGTGGGAGATTACAGCCGTGTATCCTGCGCGTTTTGCCATTTCGATCGCATCGAATGTTTCTGTCAATGTGCCGATTTGGTTTACTTTGATCAGGATGGAGTTACCGATGCCTTCGTTGATACCTTTTTCCAGACGCTCGGTGTTGGTAACGAACAGGTCGTCACCCACGAGTTGAATTTTGTTACCCAATTTCTCGGTGAGCAATTTCCAACCTTCCCAATCGTCCTCGGAGCATCCGTCTTCGATGGTTACGATCGGGTATTTGTCTACCCAAGAAGCGAGCAAGTCCACGAATTCTGCTGGTGTGAAGGATTTGCCTTCGCCTTCCAGAACATACTTGCCATCTTTGAAGAACTCGGTGGAAGCAACGTCCATACCCAGCAATACATCTTCGCCTGGCTTGTAGCCGGCTTTTTCGATCGCTTCGATGATGGAAGACAGTGCATCTTCGTTGGATGTAAAGTTAGGAGCGAAGCCGCCTTCGTCACCAACCGCCGTGTTCAGGCCTTTGCCCTTCAGAACGGATTTCAGGTTGTGGAAGATTTCAGCGCCCATGCGAAGCGCTTCTTTGAAGCTAGGAGCGCCAACAGGCAATACCATGAACTCTTGAACGTCAACGTTGTTGTCCGCGTGAGCGCCACCGTTCACGATGTTCATCATAGGTACTGGAAGTTGTTTGGCGTTGAATCCGCCAAGGTAAACGTACAATGGAAGATCCAATGCATCAGCAGCAGCGCGAGCTACAGCCATGGATACGGCCAGAATTGCGTTCGCACCCAGTTTGCCTTTGTTTGGCGTACCGTCCAAAGCGATCATCAGCTTGTCAATGCCGAGCTGGTCCAGAGCGTCCATGCCGATCACTTCAGGAGCGATAATTTCGTTCACGTTCTCAACGGCTTTCAGAACGCCTTTGCCCAGGTAACGGGATTTGTCGTCGTCGCGAAGCTCAACGGCTTCGTGAATGCCAGTGGAAGCACCGGATGGAACGATCGCGCGACCGATTGCACCGGATTCCAGGTATACTTCAACCTCTACGGTTGGATTACCGCGGGAGTCAAGGACTTCACGTGCATATACATCAGAAATAATAGTCATGTGTATAGTCTCCTTTTAATGTTATGTTTATGTTCCATTATGAACTACTTATTTACGTGCTGCAATCATGGAGGTTCCGGTCATTTCGTCCGGCTTCGGCAGTCCCATCAGATCGAGAATCGTTGGCGCGATGTCAGCGAGAATACCGCCTTCGCGCAGCGTTACATTCTCATCCGTTACGATGAACGGAACCGGGTTCGTGGTATGTGCGGTGAATGGACGTCCATTCTCATCAAATACCATGTCCGCATTTCCGTGGTCAGCGGTAATCAGAACAACCCCGCCTTTTGCCAAAACAGCCTCTACAACCTTGCCGACACACTCATCCGTCGTCTCAACGGCTTTAATCGTCGGCTCCAGCATACCGGAATGGCCTACCATGTCCGGGTTCGCGAAATTCAAGATGATCGCGTCATGCTTATCCGCTTCGATTTCTCTCACACAAGCATCCGCCACTTCATAGGCGCTCATCTCCGGTTTCAGATCGTACGTCGCCACTTTCGGCGAGTTGATCAGTACGCGTGTTTCGCCTGGAAGCTCAACATCGCGTCCACCGCTGAAGAAGAACGTGACGTGCGGATACTTTTCGGTTTCCGCAATACGAAGCTGCTTCTTGTTGTGCTGAACCAGCACTTCGCCCAGCGTGTTGTCCAGATTCTTCGGTTTGTAGGCGACGAAGCCTTCCACCGTCTCGCTGAACAGCGTCAAGCAGACAAAATGCAAGTTTTGCGGGAACTTCGGTCCACGTTCAAAGCCACGGAAATCATTATTCGTAAACACCTGGGACAGCTGAATCGCACGGTCAGGACGGTAGTTCAGGAAGATGACGGAATCTCCGCTCTCCACCAGACTAACCGGCTCGCCTTCACCATTCACAATAACGGTCGGTTCTACGAATTCATCGTAAACCGATTTCTCGTAAGATTCATTGATGGCTTTCAGCGGATCCGTATATTTAGGTCCTTCGCCATACACCATGGCACGGTAAGCCTTCTCGACACGATCCCAACGCTTGTCGCGGTCCATCGCATAATAACGACCGGAAAGCGTAGCGATTTGGCCAACGCCCACTTCTTCAATCTTCGCAATCAGATCCTTAACGAACTGCTTGCCGCTGTCCGGTGCCACGTCGCGTCCATCCATGAAGCCATGGATGTATACGTCATGGAAATCTTCCTTTTTGCAAAGATCCAGCATGGCGAACATATGCTCAATATGACTGTGAACGCCGCCGTCGGATACCAGTCCGTACAGATGCAGCTTCTTGTTGTTGTTCTTGGCAGCGCGAACGGCTTCCACCAACGTTTCGTTCTCGAAGAACTCTCCTTCACGAATCGACTTCGTGATACGGGTCAAGTCCTGATACACAATCCGGCCTGCGCCGATGTTCAAGTGACCCACTTCGGAGTTCCCCATTTGACCTTCCGGCAAGCCTACGGCTTCGCCGCAAGCGGTCAACGTGGTGTTCGGGTACTGCTTCAAATACCGGTCGTAGTTAGGCTTGTTCGCTTGTGCGACCGCATTGCCCACCTCGGTGTTCCGAAGACCGAAACCGTCCATGATGATCAGAGCTACAGGTTTTGGAGCAGACATTTACTTCGCCCCCTCAACGAGTGCGATGTAGGAAGCCGGTTGTAGACTTGCACCACCAACGAGCGCGCCGTCGATGTCACTTTGTCCCATATACTCCGCTACATTTTCAGGCTTCACGCTACCGCCGTATTGAATGCGAACTTGGTCTGCAACGGTTTCGCCATACAGCCCTTTAACGAGTTCACGGATGTATGCGATAACTTCGTTTGCGTCCTCTGCCGTAGAGGATTTGCCCGTTCCGATCGCCCAGATTGGCTCATAAGCAATAACAACATGAATCGCTTGATCAGCCGGAACACCTGCGAACGCAGCTTCTGTTTGTACCTTGCACACGTCTTTGGTTTGGCCAGCTTCGCGTTCTTCCAGCTTTTCGCCAACGCATACGATCGGAAGAAGACCATGACGGAATGCCGCATGTACCTTTTTGTTCACGATCTCATCCGTTTCAGCAAAGTACTGACGACGCTCGGAATGTCCAATAATGACATAGTCCACGCCCAGATCTTTCAGCATCAAACCGCTGATTTCACCAGTAAAGGCGCCATTATCTTCAAAATGAAGGTTTTGTGCACCGATTTTTATGTTCGTGCCCTTTGCTGCTTCAACCAATGCAGGAAGATTGGTAAATGGCGCGCAGATCACGCTTTCCACGCCTTCTACTTCCGCTTTGCCTTTCACATCTTCAATAAATGAAGTTGCTTCCGGAACAGTTTTGAACATTTTCCAGTTACCAGCTATGATAGGTGTTCTCACACGATTCACTCCTTTATTCCCCCGAAGAATCGGGGTCCAAACTTCTTCATCCACTTGCTATCCAATGTAGTGCCTAATTCTATTTATCGTTCAATGCCACAACACCAGGAAGTGCTTTGCCTTCCATGAACTCAAGAGATGCACCGCCGCCTGTCGAGATGTGATTCATCTTGTCGGCAAGGCCGAATTTCTCCGCAGCTGCAGCCGAGTCGCCGCCGCCGATAATCGTGTAAGCTTCCGTATCCGCACAGGCTTGTGCCACTTCACGAGTACCGTTGCTGAACGGAGCGATTTCGAATACGCCCATAGGACCGTTCCACACGACAAGTTTGGAGTTCTTGATCACTTCTGCATACTTGGCGCGAGTCTTAGGACCGATGTCAACGCCTTCCCAATCGGCAGGAATGCCGTCGATATCAACGATCTTAGTATTCGCATCTGCACTGAACTCGTCCGTAACGACGATATCTTCCGGCAGGTAGAAGTTTTTGCCCAGCTCTTTAGCTTTCTCGATGAAACCAAGTGCAACATCAAGCTTATCTTTATCAAGCAGAGATTGACCGATTTCATGGCCTTGAGCTTTGAAGAACGTGTAAGCAAGTCCACCGCCGATGATGACATTGTCAGCAAGCGTAAGCAGGTTGTCGATCACGTCGATTTTGTCCTTAACCTTCGATCCACCGATGATGGCGGTAAAAGGACGGTCCGGATTCGAAAGGGCTTTACCGAGAACGGACAGCTCTTTCTCCATCAACAATCCTGATACTGCCGGAAGATGATGAGCGATACCTTCTGTCGAAGCGTGCGCACGGTGAGCAGCACCAAACGCGTCATTCACGAACAGATCAGCAAGCTCAGCGAATTGCTTCGCAAGTTCTGGATCATTCTTCTCTTCACCAGGGTAAAAACGAACATTTTCAAGCACGAGCACATCGCCGTTTTGCAGCTTCTCTACCTGCGCTTTAACCGCTTCTCCTACCGCTTCATCCGCCTTGGCTACCGGTTTACCGAGCAGCTCGGACAGACGCTGACTTGCCGGAGTCAGGCGCAAAGATTCAACGACCTCTCCTTTTGGACGGCCCATGTGGCTGGCCAGGATGACTTTCGCTCCTTGCTCTACCAAATATTTAATGGTCGGCAAAGTCTCGCGAATACGAGTGTCGTCTGTAATTTTACCATCTTCGAGCGGTACATTGAAATCGACGCGGACAAACACCCGTTTGCCACTTACTTCTACATCACGTACACTTTTCTTGTTCATCTCCACGTTCCTCCTAAGAAAACTATTCTCCTCACCGACAGCATGCAGTTGCTCTCGTTTCTCTCTCTATCGCTAACCAGCGCCCGGATCTTGTCTATTCTTCCCAGTGCTCTGGCATGAAAACAAGGAAAAACCATGAACCAAAGAGGAGACCCGTGAAACGGAACTCCTCTTCGATTGTATGGCTAGATCAATTACAGACCTTTGCTTGCGATGTAAGCAGCGAGGTCAACGACACGGTTGGAGTAGCCCCACTCGTTGTCATACCAAGAAACAACTTTCACCATGTTGTCGCCAACTACCATAGTGGAGAGCGAATCGATAGTGGAAGAAGCTGGGTCGCCATTGTAGTCGCTGGATACAAGCGGCTCTTCGGAGTAGTTCAAGATGCCTTTGAGCGGGCCTTCAGCAGCTGCTTTCAGAGCTCCGTTTACATCTTCAAGTGTTACGTTTTTGGACAGCTCAACTACGAGGTCCGTTACAGAAACGTTCTTCGTAGGTACACGCATAGAGTTACCGTTCAATTTGCCTTTCAATTGTGGCAGAACGAGGCTAACCGCTTTAGCAGCACCTGTTGTGGATGGAATGATGTTTTCAGCGGCTGCACGAGCACGACGCAGATCTTTGTGCGGCAGATCAAGCACTTGCTGGTCATTTGTGTAGGAGTGAATTGTAGTCATCAATCCTTTAACGATACCAAAGTTCTCGTCAAGAACTTTTGCAAAAGGAGCCAAGCAGTTTGTCGTGCAAGAAGCATTGGAAATGATGGTGTGGCTAGCAGCATCGTATTTGTCTTCGTTAACGCCCATAACGATGGTGATATCTTCGTCAGTAGCTGGAGCGGAGATGATAACTTTCTTAGCGCCGCCTTTCAAGTGAGCGGAAGCTTTGTCTTTCGCTGTGAAAATACCAGTGGATTCTACAACGATTTCAACGCCATACTCAGCCCAAGGCAATGCTTCTGGGTTACGCTCAGCGAATACTTTCACTTCACGGCCGTTTACAACGAGTGCGCCTTCTTTAGCTTCAACTGTTGCATTAAGTCTTCCGTGAGTTGTGTCATATTTCAAAAGGTGTGCCAGCGTTTTTACGTCCGTCAAATCGTTGATTGCCACGATTTCAACTTCGCTGTTGTTCAGCGCAGCGCGGAACACGTTACGTCCAATACGTCCAAAACCGTTAATACCTACTTTAACCATGAGTAGTTCCCTCCATATTTGTAAAATTTATATATTCAAGATTGGCCGTTAAGCCAATCAAGACAACAATAATGAAAAATCAGTTGTACGCCCGTGGATTCAAATACCGGCGTCAATCTCCTTCTCGACTTCCAGTGCAGCTGCTTCATCGGTGACGAGAATATCCTCATGTCCGAATTTTAGCACCGCGTGAATCGCCTTGCCCTTGCCTTGCCCTCCAGCAATGCCGATGATCGTCTCTGTCTGCATAATATCCTCAAGCCGAAGCCCAAGGGTAAGCATTTTGTGGACAACTTCACCATCTTCACTAAAGTAGTAGCCAAAGGATTCCGCAATCGCGCCATCTGCCTGCAAGTTCTGAATAGAGTTTTCATCCAGCTTCCGCCTTCTTGCCATTTCCATGGCATCTCCGATGCCGTGAATAATGACTCGGCAGCGCCTGATCACATCCACAATTTCCTGGATATGCTGATCCTGTACCAAAGACTGGTAGGCATCTTCGCTTAGCAGATCCGGTACATGAAGTAATCGGTACTCAGCCCCCACGCGCTTTGCCATCTTGGAGGCAATGGTGTTCGCTTGAATCTCGACACTCTCCCCGAGACCGCCCCGGGCAGGCACAAACCAAGTGCTTGTCAGCGGTTCGCCACCAGGTAAAGAGGACATCTGCTCTGCTACTTCGGCGAGCGTGGAGCCGCCTGTTACGGCGATCGTATCTCCATCCTTTACAAAGCTTAGCAGCGTTCTTGCTCCGGCACGGCCAAGCTCGCGTTTGACTTCCGGAGATAACTCACTGTCACCGGGAATAATGACCACTTTACGAAGCCCATAAGCCTGACGAATCTTCTCTTCCAGTTCAACCAGTCCGAATAACTCATTCATAACCGGTTCGAGTTCCTCCAGCAAGCATATCCCTGAGCTGCTGATTCGCATGCCAAGCGTTTCAATCTCGATTAGCCCTTGCGCTTTCAGAAGATCAGTCTCTGCTCTGAGGACACGCTCGGTCATCGAGAGTGATGAAGCCAATGTTCTTCGGCCAACAATTCCGGACAGCTTGATCTGATGAAGGATGGAATACCTTCGTTTAAGAATATCCATCAGATCCGGCAGAAGCTGCTCTTGTATTTCTAATAGGTTACGCATGCATTCCACTCCTGCAAACTTCGTCTCGGCTCTCCTCTACCTGGTCGTAAAATGTCCCAGTCGAACTTTTTAAGTCCCACCCTTATTCTAACCAATAATCATGCCGGTTGCAAGTGTCCGAAAGTATATTTCTCTACCCCAAGCATTCTTATTCATTATGACCAACTACAGGCTTGTCTATATAATAGGAACAAAGTTTTGTCTGCTATTGTATTTTTGTAATAGATGCGGTATAATCAACTTCGTTGCTAATTTTTTAGATATCAGAAAGTATAAACTTCGCGGAGTCAGCTTCCTGATATCGCAAGAAAAACTACCGCTAAACGCGGTCTGTCTTCTTTGAATGTACGTCGATAGACATTTTTCTTATGCGCCCGTGGTCCAATGGATATGACGTAGGCCTCCGGAGCCTGAGATCGAGGTTCGATTCCTCGCGGGCGCGCCATTTTATCTTTATTCTCTATACTGATTACCCTAAAGTGCCCATGACGGCTCTTTTTTTTACCCAATAGTTTGACTATCTTTGACTTTTTGATTTAAATTGTTTATCATGTGGGTAATACGGTAACAGTATTTATATGAGGTACTTAAGAGGAGGTTTTCCACGTGAGTTTTATACCTATGGTCGTTGAACAAAGCAACCGCGGTGAGCGGGCGTACGACATCTATTCCAGATTGCTGAAAGACCGCATTATCTTCCTCGGCTCCGACGTAAATGACGTGGTCGCCAATTCCATCATTGCCCAAATGCTGTTCTTGTCGGCTGAGGATCCTGAGAAGGATATTCATCTTTACATCAACAGTCCTGGCGGTTCCATTACCGCAGGTATGGCGATATTCGATACGATGCAGTTCATTAAGCCGGACGTTTCGACGATCTGTGTCGGCATGGCTGCTTCTATGGGTGCATTCCTGCTCAACGCAGGCGCTAAAGGCAAACGTTACGGTCTGCCTAACAGCGAGATTATGATTCACCAGCCGCTCGGCGGCGCACAAGGTCAAGCAACGGATATTGAGATCCGTGCTCGCCGCATTCTCAAAATGCGTGACAAGCTGAACCGCATCCTGTCTGATCGCACTGGCCAACCGCTGGAGCGCATCGAGAAGGATACCGATCGCGA
The DNA here is from genome assembly GCF_052115765.1 of Paenibacillus sp. 2KB_20. NCBI lineage: Bacteria > Bacillati > Bacillota > Bacilli > Caryophanales > Paenibacillaceae > Paenibacillus > Paenibacillus sp. 2KB_20. The sequence continues at coordinate 687,349 of NZ_JBFRHH010000002.1, forward strand.
CTACTTCATGACGGCCGACGAAGCCAAAGAATATGGCCTGATCGATCAAGTATTAGAGAATACACCGCCGCAAGGCTTATAAAAGAAATGAAGTAAAGGGCAGGCGCCGTTATCTGGTGCCTGCCCTTTCTTATTCTCTGAAGGGGATTTATTGAAAACTTCAATTCGGGAGAGTGAGAGTATCCCCTTCGGTCGCTGTTCAAATCAGGAAACTGGAATGAATGGATAGGTTGTTTCCCGATTTCAAAGGCGAACGCGTTGCTCCTCCGGGGATACTCTCACTGGAGGGGACAACTTTTTCAATAAAACCTAAAGACGGTAAGGCGCCCCTCCTAAAAGGCCTGCCTTACCTTGAAAGGAGGGGAAAAGGCAAGCCTCGGGATAAAACAATAAATCCCCTGACCGCAGGAAGCGGGAGTATACACTCCACGCTCACGTGATCAGGGGATTTTTCGCAACTCGTTCCAGCACAGCGTTACATCAGGACAACATCATGTTTCTAGACAAGCTATAGTATGAAAATAAATGATTGCAGTTTACACAAACCGCTTACCGTATTCTTACTTCCACTCTTTCAGGTTCAGCTCAAATTCCGGGAATCCATAGGCATACGCGGTGTACTCATAAAGCTGGAAGTACAGCACCGCAGCATTATCCTTCACATAAAAATCAGCATCCGCAGGCACGCCCTCAAATCCGCCGAGGTAGCCCCCTTCTTTTTTCATCGTGTTCAGCACAAGGTTGTTCAGCTTCTGTTTATTCTTGCCCTGCATGTTGATGAAATCGCCCAGCTTCATTTGCTTGCCATCCTTCAAGGAGAAGGTGAAGCTTTTGCGGAAGGTCATGCCATGGGCACCACCGGTGTAAGAATAATTGTACGCCGTAATGCTCAGGATATCGTTCTGGTTGTAATGAACCACGAAGTCCCCGCTGAATTCGTAAGGGATACTGGATTCCGACGGCGGGAATTCCTCAGCATTCCCTTCGGCACCGCTGATTACGCCGGATGCATTTTCTTTCAGCACTTTGTTGATTTCGGCTTGGACCTCTGCATTATCGAGTCCACTGATTACAGGATAGTTCACAACAGCATCCATACCCTGAACCTTCTTCTTCAGCGCAACCGATTTAATGGTAATGTCATTCTGTTTCTTTGGTGTCATGCTGAGTGTTTTCAAAGAAGGATTCCATTGTCCCTGAACACCCATGTATTCGCTGATCGCTTTGAATGGCACATACAGACGACCATTGATGATCTGTCCGCCAGGCTCGCCGGCATACGAACCATTCACCAGAATACCGATTTCAGTTGAATCATATACGATAGCACTCAGTTTGTTATAGCCGTTACCCAGTGTATACGTACGGTTTTTTGCATCATATTTAAGAGGCATTCCCAGGCCGTCCCGCAAAGCGGTTGCCGGCACATAAGTTACCCCATGCAGCACGAGACCTTTCTGTGACAGGGTCTTGCCATTCCATTTCAGTACGACTTCATTCTTCGACGATTTTTGGCTGGCGGAAACGGGTGCCTTAGCGGCGCTTGCATCGATGACCTGTCCGCTCAAACCCAGACCGCCAAGCAGGACGCTAGTTGCAATTAATGATGCACATACACGTAATTTAGGATTCATATCAGAACTCCACCTTTGTTAAATTAAGTTTCCGTTAGTTGTTAATCTATTACCCTTAATCATTATAAGGAAAGCTTTCAATGTATTGGTAACAACGCCAGTGACAATTTTGATTCCAGGCCGTAGGACCTACACGTTCTTCTAATCTTTCCGCATGAATGCTTATAAGCTTAGAAACACACCAAAAAAGAGAGCTCATGCACCCAAAAACAACAAGATTTCGCTGCACCGGAGTGCATAACTTAATAGAAATAATCCGATACCGACAAGCGCACTGTGAATACTCAATAACACCAGATGCAGAGCGCTTTTCCTGAAGAAGTTCAGAAACAACACCGCTGCAACGCCCGCTACGATTCCTGCAAGAACCAGCAAGCCCATCACATCGCTCAAGCCGATTTCTCCTTTTCCTGATTTAAACGCATAGAAACCTGGTTTAAATCATTTGCGTCCTCCCTTATATATAACAACGAAACGGGCCCCGAAGTTGTGGTTCGATTCGCATAAATCGGACATTTTTTCCTATTCCAGGCCTTAGGACCTATTCTTTGCTAACAAAAAAAAGAGCCTGCCCCAAGGGGACAGACTTTTTTATTACAAAAATATGAAAATGCTTGTTATAATTAACGACCGCTCTTCAGCTCAGTCCATAAACGATCATAGATCGAGAGCGAGTCACCGACATTATCGAGCCATTCGGTACGGCCCAGCTCTTCATCTGTCAGGTTGATCATCGTATTGGCGCGGTATTCCTCGCTATGGAATTCCATCGCTTTGGTGTTCGGATTGCTGTATCCGATGAATTCATAGTTTTTGGCGCTGACCTCAGGCTCCATCATGAAGTTAATGAATTTCTCGGCCAGCTCTTTATTCTTGGCTCCCTTAGGAATCGCGTAGTTATCAGAGAAGATGGTAGCCCCTTCTTCTGGCACGACATACGCCACATCCGGATTCTCCGCTGCAATGAAGGCCGCATCTCCGGACCAGACCGTAGCAATCCAGCCTTCTTCTTGGATCATCTTCTGCTTAATGTTATCCGTATCAAACGCAAGCACATTCGGCAGCAGGGTCTTCAGGTCATCCGTAGCTGCGGTGATTTCCGCTTCATCCGTGCTGCTGTTGGATTTCCCTTGCTTCTTCAGCGCCATGCCGATCATTTCACGGTTGTCATCCAGAAGCAGAACTTTGCCCTTGTATTCCGGGTTCCAGAGGTCTTCCCAGCTGTTGATCTCATCCTTCACATACTTCTTGTTATATGCAATTCCCGTTACACCGGACGTGTAGACGATCGAATATTTATTGCCCGGGTCATAGGAAGGGTCTTTGAAAGTATCCGTAAGATTGACGAAGTTCGGGATATTATTCATATCAAGCGGCTCAAGCAGCTCCGATTCAATCATCGTTTTCACCATATAATCGGACGGCTGAATGAGGTCATATCCACTGCCGCCAGCCTTGATCTTAGCCAGCAGGTCTTCATTGTTTGCGTAATTGTCGTAGGTTACCTTCACGTCGAACTTCGCTTCGAAGTCCTTCAGCACCTCAGGATCAAAGTTATCCGCCCAGCTGTAAATGTGAAGCGTCTCCTTATCCGAGCCGCAACCGGCCAAGAGTCCCACAGACAAAACCGCAACCATGCCTGCCGTCAGCAGGCGGGTCCATCTTGATTTTTTCAATTCAATATCTCCTCTCTTTCCACTTGCATGTTTTATTTCGAAAAAAGCGTTCATCTCAGCTTAGATCGGTAATGTTTTATGTTTCTTTTGCCCATTGCCGCGGTTAAGAATATATTGGGCTAACAGAATCAGCGTGATGCTGACTAGAATGAGCAGCGTACACAGCGCGTTAATCTCTGGCGAGATGCCGCGCTTCACCTGAGCGTAAATATAGATCGGCAGCGTCGTTGAGCTTGGGCCGGCGACAAAAAAACTGACCATAAAATCATCCAATGACAGCGTAAAAGCAATCAAGGCGCCGGAGATAATGCCCGGAGCAATCTGCGGCAATGTAACATGCCGGAACGTCTGCCAAGGCGTAGCCCCCAAATCCTGGGCCGCCTCATCCAGCTGTTTGCCCATGCCCGACAGTCTGGCCGTCACCACGACATACACATACGATAGGCTGAACGTTATATGTGCGATGATCACCGTCGTCTTGCCAAGCGGCATGTTCAGTTGACTGAACAGCACCAGCAGCGACAGCCCCATAATAATATCCGGGATAATGACGGGCAGATACAGCAGCCCATTCATGCCGCTGCGACCTCTGCGCCCCATACTCCGAAGCGAGAGCGCCGCCGCGGTTCCAAGCAGGGTGGAAACGATCGTCGATATGACCGCCACCGTCAAACTGTTCATCAGCGCTTCCATCACGTGCCGGTTCTCGAATAGCGACACATACCAATCTAACGTAAATCCTTCCCAGTTGCCGCTAAGCCGCGTGTTGTTAAAGGAATAGATGATGATCATGATGATCGGTACATAGATGAAAGCCATCATAAGGAAAGAGTGAATCCCGAGCAGCGGGTGATTCTTCTTCTTCACTTATCTCCCCTCCCCTACGCGTTGATGGCGGGCTTGCATCGCCCGGTTAAAGAGCAGGATCAGCACCAGGGACGTGATCACAAAGATCACCGACAACGCCGCTCCAAAGGGCCAGTTGCGCGCACCCAGGAACTGCTGCTGAATAATATTACTGATCATGGAGGACTTCGCGCCTCCCAAAATATCCGTAACTACAAACATCCCGGAAGTCGAGACATAGACCAAAACCGCTCCCGTCATGATACCGGATTTGCTCTGCGGCAAGGTAATGTGGCGGAATGCCTTCCATCTAGAAGCGCCCAGATCGCTGGCCGCATCTATCAGACGCTTATCCATCTGCTCCAGGGCCACGTAAATCGGCAGCACCATGAAGGGAATGAAATTATAGACCATGCCGAGAAGTACGGCGCCATACGTATACAGCATCTGAATCGGCTCATCGATCCAACCCATCCACAGCAGCAAGCTGTTCACCACGCCTTGCGTTCGTAGCAGCAGAACCCAGGCATAAGTGCGGATCAGAAAGTTAATCCAGAACGGGACGGTGATCAGAATTAATCCCCAGGTTTGGATACGCGGGGAAGCGTTGGCTATATAATAGGCCAAAGGATAGCTGACTAACAAGCAAATCACCGTAGTCAGCAGCGACAATACCAGGGTATCCCAGTAAATTCCCAAATATAATGGATCAAAAAAGGTTTTATAGCCTTCGAGACTGAAGGAAAAAACGATATTCCCCAGCGAATCCCGCGAGAGCAGGGAGATGCCGACCACAATTAGCATCGGAACGATCAGGAACAGGAATAACCACAGCAGCACCGGAGTCAACAGGAACCTTGATTTCCTCATGGCCCGATGATCACCTCATCCTTGGTGTTCCAGTTCACCCCAACCCGTTCACCAACCTCCCAAGGATGGTCATCCGAGATATCCAGGGCAATCGTGACCTTCATCGGTTCTTCATCCAATTGGACCAGAAGCTTATGAACACTGCCGAGGTACTGTACATCCTCAATCACGCCGTTCTTCCTGGCACCCGAATCCCGCTGCGGAATGAGTTTCTCCGGCCGCACTGCAAAAAGACCTTCGGGCGAGGAAAAGACGTTATTCTCCCCTACAAACGTGGCAGCAAACAGCGTTTGCGGTTTCGCATAGATCTCGCGCGGCGTACCGATTTGTTCTACCCGTCCGTGGTTCATGATAACGATCCGGTCCGAGAGCATCATGGCTTCCTCTTGGTCGTGCGTTACATAGACAAACGTAATCCCGAGCGTCCGCTGCAAATGCTTGAGCTCGGACTGCAGATTTTTGCGGAGCTGCAGATCCAATGCGCCCAGCGGTTCATCCAGCAGCAGCACCTTCGGCTTGTTGGCGATGGCGCGGGCGATGGCCACGCGTTGCTGCTGTCCGCCGGACAGTTGGTGCGGAAAGCGTTCCCGCAGGGCGGTCAGCTGTGTCATGGCAACGGCCTCGTCCACCCGCTCTTTGATGAGCTGACGCGGCATTTTTTTCATTTTCAACCCAAAAGCAATATTATCTTCTACGGTCATATGCGGAAACAGAGCATAGTGTTGGAATACCAGATTCAAGTCCCGCTTGTTCGCAGGCATTTCCGTCACATTCTGACCCGCCAGCCAGACCTGTCCTTCGGTCGGCTGTTCGAATCCTGCTATCATTCGGAGAATCGTCGTTTTGCCGCAGCCGCTGGGGCCCAGCAAAGTCAGGAATTCCCCCTCTTTAATGGAGAGCGACAGCGGATGCACGACCGCTTGTCCCTGAAAATGCTTCTCGATCTGGACAAGTTCAATCACATGCATCAACCCCTTCTTCAAAATGTGACCTATTCCATGTGTACATTCCTGCTAACCAGTGTGCACAAAAACGTTCCCCACTAAGAAGAAACGGTTATACTGCCTATCGTTCTCAGGTTGGCAGAATCCGTTTCTTAAGGGTGGAAGCGTCTAGAAATCTCTACTAAGAAAAAAAAGCCATATCCATGGGTATGGCTTTAACGTTTAAATAAAGTTCAGTTTTTCGCATATTCACTATACCTCGTTTTCCCCCTATACACAACACTTTTCTGTGTATTTCATCTAGGGAAGGCACGGATACAGGACCGGATAATGGTATTTCATTTTTCGAAAAGGGATGCACAAAAAACCGTCCACCAATAAAGACCCGGATGAACGGTTTTTAGTATTCTGAGTCGAAAACAGTTACTATTTCAGCTCATATTGCACGTACAGCTGCGTCGAGATTTTGATCTCGCCCGGCTTCACCGATGTGTTGGCACCCGCGTCCGCTGCAACGGACTGTGCTTCCATCGCCATTTTTTCGAGGCCGTAGATGTTATCTATACCCACAGAACCTTCCACAATGTTAAGCACGATACCCAGCTGACGCTTGGAGGCTTTTGCCATCGCTTGGGCTTTCAGGTCCGCATTTGCCACGGCTTTATCTATCACTTGGGCTTCAAAAGCATCACGGTTCTCGACCGAGAAACGGGCGTTGCCAATGGAATTGGCGCCGGCATCAGACGCTGCATCGAGCAGATCGCCGACTTTGCTCAAGTCGCGAAGAGTGACTTCCAGAGAATGATAAGCACTGTAATTCTTCACTTTACGTCCATTATCATCAGAGTACGTATAGTTAGGCTGTACATAGAACTGTTCGGTTTTGATATCCTTGTCATCGATCTTCCATGTTTCTTTCAGCATCTTCGTAATCTTATCCATTTTCTGCGCATTGCTCTTCTGTGCGGATTTTGCGGTTTCCGCATACGATTCAGCCCCAATGGAAAGATATACGATATCTGGCTTCACCGAGATCTCGCCTTTACCGAGTACGGTAAGAAGGTTTTGCTGTGCTGCCTCCGCCGCATGCACCTCGGTTGCCCCGCTCAATCCTACTACTGCCGTACTGCCAGTCAACAGTGCACCTGCAATCATGATGGAACCTACTTGTTTGACCCATCTTTTCATTGTTGTCAGCCTCCTTTATATTGGCATCGCTGCCATGCTTGCCTTACCCTTCTAACGTGAGGGCATTGGTAAATGTTGCATCCGGAACGAAGCGTTTTGAGATTTTTCTTTAACTTTGTTGATACGCCCCTGTTAATTGGTATATCTAGGCATGATTGGTGGATCAGCACAATAAGATACCCAATGAAGATGACGGCAACTGTTTAATAAGGAAGCCTTCATGGGTAACTAACTACATCGGTGTTAAAAAGAGGAGGTCACTATGAAATCATTCCGGATGTTATACGCGTTCATGTCACTGCTGATACTCATGGCAGCGGGCATGCCATACGGGGCGGCAAGCGCCGCGGCAGAGCCAGCCTCCGGTAAAACCTATCAGATCGGAACAGACATTACGTTTGCCCCGTTTGAATTCCAGGATGCTAGCGGCAATTTTGTCGGTATCGACATGGATCTGCTGGATGCGATCGCGAAAGATCAGAACTTCAAATATGAAGTCAAGCCGCTCGGTTTCAATGCGGCGGTTCAGGCGCTGGAAGCCAACCAGGTGGACGGAGTCATTGCCGGCATGAGCATCACGGATGAGCGGAAGCAGAAATTCGACTTCTCCGATCCTTATTTTGACTCAGGTGTGGTCATGGCCATTCGCAAGGATCAGGAGTCCATCAAAGGGTATGAGGATTTAAAAGGAAAAAAAGTCGCCGTCAAAACCGGTACGGAGGGCTACAGCTTTGCTGAATCCATATCCTCCAAGTACGGATTCACCATCGTGCCTTTTGACGATTCGGCCCAGATGTATGACGATGTCAGGACCGGCAATTCCGTTGCCTGTTTTGACGACTTCCCCGTATTGGCTTATGGAGTCGAACAGAACAACGGACTGAAGATCGTCACGGAAATGGAGCCCGGCGCCTCCTACGGATTTGCCGTCGGCAAGGGAAGGAACCAGGAGCTTCTGGAGAAATTCAATGTCGGCTTGATCAACCTGAAGGCAAGCGGAGAGTATGAACGTATTAAGGCAAAATACATTGGCGAAAATGCCGTAGGCGCGGTGAGTCAAAGCCGCTGGGAGCTGATCGTGGAGTCGCTGCCTTCGCTGCTGAAGGGCCTTGGCAATACACTGCTGCTGACCATCGTATCGCTGTTCTTCGCGTTTTTCTTAGGGTTGATATTCGGCTTTATGAAGGTCGGACGCAATAAATGGCTCCGAGGCATCGCAACCGTATTCGTGGACATTTTCCGCGGCATACCGCTGCTAGTCCTTGCCTTCTTCATCTACTTTGGTATTCCGCAGGCACTCGGCTTCACGATGTCGCCGATCGTGGCAGCGGTCCTGACACTTAGCCTGAATGCCGGTGCTTATGTAACGGAAATTATCCGGGGCGGTATCCAATCCATTGACCCTGGACAGCTGGAGGCTGCCCGCTCGCTCGGTCTGCCATACCGCAAAGCCATGATGAAAATCATCATTCCCCAGGCGATCAAAGTCATGATCCCGACCTTTATTAACCAGCTCGTAATCACGCTCAAGGATACGTCGATCCTGTCGGTAATCGGTCTGGTCGAATTGACCCAATCCGGGAAAATTATCATTGCAAGAACGTTCGCTTCGTTTGATATCTGGCTCGTGGTCGCCATCATGTATCTGGTCGTGATCACGATTCTGACCAAAATTTCGGGCCGTCTGGAAGGGAAGGTGCGTCATGGATAAAATCCGCGTAGAAGGACTGAAGAAGAACTTTGGCACGAATGAGGTGCTGAAGGGCATTAACATGCAGGTCCAGGAAGGCGAAGTTGTCTGTGTCATCGGGCCTTCGGGCTCCGGCAAAAGCACCTTCCTGCGCTGCATCAATCGTCTGGAGGACATTACGGCAGGCAGGGTATTCGTGCATGACAAGGATATCAATGACCCTAAAACAGACATCAACAAGGCGCGCCAGAACATCGGCATGGTGTTCCAGCATTTTAATCTGTTCCCCCACTTCAACGTGCTGAAGAACATTACATTTGCCCCGGTCGAGCTGGGCAAGCAGAACGCATCCGAGGCTCGTGCCACGGGGCTAAAGCTTCTGGAGCAAGTAGGCCTCTCCGATAAAGCGGAGGCCTTCCCGAGCCAGCTGTCGGGCGGTCAGAAGCAGCGTGTGGCGATCGCCCGGGCGCTGGCGATGAATCCGGACATCATGCTGTTTGACGAGCCGACATCGGCGCTGGACCCCGAGATGGTCGGCGAAGTGCTCGGCGTCATGAAGGATCTGGCGCGCGAAGGCATGACGATGATGATTGTCACGCACGAGATGGGTTTTGCCCGCGAGGTTGCGGACCGGGTGATCTTCATGGATGGCGGATACATCGTAGAGGAAGGCCCGCCAGAGGAAGTGTTCGGCAGACCGAAGCATGAGCGGACGATTAGCTTTTTGGAAAAGGTGCTGTAATCACGCAGCTATCCTATCTTTAACAAACCGCTGCCGTGTAGCTACATGTACCTTGCGGGCTGCTCCCTGTGTGTACTGCTCTCTGTGCGTTCTGCTCTCTGTGTGTACTGCTCTCTGTGTGTACTGCTCTCTGTGCGTTCTGCTCTCTGTGCTCACTGCTCCCTGTGCGCACGGTGTGTGGTCTGGGGCAGGCTTGGAGGGCTGTCGACTAGATTCATGCAGTAACCAGCGACCCTTCCAGCTAGCCCGTTAGGGTGAGACTAACCGGTTATCATACGGCTAATAATGGCATGTGCATTAAAATTAGAGTCGACTGCGGTGGTCGTGCGATGGCTGCACGCTGCTTTAGTGGAGCTAACGGACCAAGAGTACCTTATTTGAGGGAAAATGGCGGTTTTCCGGAAACTTCCGGACCAAGGATCCGTTATTCCTTCCAAAAGGCGGCATTTTACCTAAACAAATCCTAAAATAACGGATCTGGAGTCCGTTATTTTAGAATACGGCGCTTAATTCGGCAAATAAGGTCCTTGGTGTCCGCCAAATTAGCGACCGTTTTAGCTAATTCGCCTGCTTTAACCCGACTCGGTGAGTTTGTCCATATCGCATCACGCACAGCTTAAACAGGAGTAGGGGCGACCATAGCCCTTACTCCTGTTCTACTGTTCTATGGACATATCCGGTTCAAGTTGTTCCAAATATGGCGGGCAAGCAGCCATCTCCTCACACCTTTGTTCTAAATCTGCTTGAGAACATCCCCGAAACAGTCCTAATCCTCTATACTTTCCCGCCTTCCTGGAGGAGAGTCACACGATCAGCGTCCTTTTTATGTCAGCTCCCCACGTACTTCATTAAACCCATCTATTCTTCATATCCAAACCCATCTAATTTTCATATCGAATCTTCATATCCAACTTCATGTCAAACCTTCACTGCACAATCATTACTTCGTATCCAGAGATCGCTTATAAGGTACCATCACCGTAAATTTCGATCCCTTCCCAAGTTCGGATTGGACCGTTATTTTCCCTTGATGAATATCGACGATCCGCTTCACGATGGATAATCCCAGCCCGCTGCCGCCAGCGGCGCGATTGCGCGATTTGTCCGCTTTGTAAAAGCGTTCGAATATATGCAGCTGATCCGACTCCGACATCCCGGTTCCCGTATCCGTCATCGTAACCTCTGCCCCGTCTTCTCCTGCTTTCAGCACGATCGTGATCATGCCGTCTTCGGGCGTGAATTTGATGCTGTTGTGCAGCAAATTGTTCCATACTTGACTCAGGAGATCCTCCGTTGCCTCAATCTCTACCTCAGCGAGGTCCAGATCCACCTGAATCCGCTTCGCCAGCCATTGCGGTTCATTCGCCAAGACGACCGCACGCAGCTGCCCGTCGAGCCGGTAGCGGGCCCTTTCGAATGCCGGCTGCTCTCCTTCCAGGGACGACAGCTTCAACAGATTGTCACTCAACTGCGACAAGCGGCGGCTCTCTCCTTCGATGATCTCCAGATAACGGGCTCTCTTCTCCTCCGTAAGGCGGGGACTTCGGAGCGCTCGGGCAAACCCCCGAATCGAAGTAAGTGGGGATTGGATTTCATGGGACACATTAGAGATGAAATCCTGACGCATGGTCTCCATCCGCCCCAATTCGCCGGCCATGTCGTTAATGCTGCTCGCGATCATCTTGAACTCCCCGCGCCATTCATTTTCGTTCATCTTTACATTGAAGTCCCCCTGCGATATCCGTCGCATGGCATCCGTAATGGAATTCAGCATGGCCATTTGCCGGTGCTTGAAGAACATGCCCACGACCAGCATGCACAGGAAGAAAATGATCACGCCGACAAACAAGTCGATCAGTTGGATGGCATAATCCCACGGCGGGGTTCCCGTCCAGGTGTAAACAAACCGAGTCACATAAGTCGCCGCCGTCCATGACGCTCCCAAGACCGCGAAAACCAAAATCGTCTGAAGCGTTTCTCGAACGATCTTCCACAAGATTTTGGGTGTTTTTTTCATCAGCTCTCACCTGCTTCTAGGCGATATCCCAGCCCGCGCACCGTCCGAATCCTGAACCGGTACTTCTCCTCCGGGAACCGCTCCCGCAGCCGATTCACGTGGACGTCCAACGTCCGTTCGTTCCCTTCAAAGTCATAGCCCCATATCTCTTCGATCAACCGATCACGCGTCAACGTGCTCCCCGGGTAGCTGGCCAGCTTGAAGAGAAGCTCAAACTCCTTCAGCGGCAGGGTAAAAACCTCATCACCCGCCTTGACCTCATAGGTTCTGCGGTTCATCTGCAGCTTGCCGACGGTCACCGTCTGCGATGCGGCTACCTGATACCGCTTCAGCAGCGCTTTGACGCGCACAACGAGCTCCGCGGGTTCGAAGGGCTTCACCAGATAATCGTCGGTGCCCAGCTCAAAGCCCTTCACGATCTGCCTCGTTTCCCCTTTGGCCGTCAGCATCAGCACCGGAATACCGGTGTTCCTCCGGATCTCCCGGCATAACTCCCATCCGTCCATATTCGGCATCATGATATCCATCACGACCAGATCGACAGATGTCTGATCCATGACGGACAAGGCCTCGACGCCATCCGAAGCTTCGAACACCTCTTCCATTCCCGCTTCCTCCAGGAATACCTTTATGAGTTCGCGGATGTTCGGGTCATCGTCCACTACCAATATTTTTGCCATGGTGGCCCTCCCTTCTTCCCCAGCATCTTTCAAAGCGCCCTTAGGCCTTAGGCCTCGATCGTTTCATTCATTTGCAGCTGCTGCACGGCAAACTCTCTATACATATCATGCTGCTCAATCAATTCGTCATGCGTCCCCCGTCCGGTTACCGTTCCTTTTTCAATGAAAATAATCTGATTGGCTCCTACCACCGTGGATAACCGGTGCGCGATAATAATCGTCGTTCGTCCAGCCATGAGGTTCTTGAGCGCCTTCTGCACTTCAATCTCGGAACGGCTGTCCAGACTGGAGGTGGCTTCGTCCAGCATCAGAATCTTGGGATCCCGCAGCAGGGCTCTGGCGATGGCAATCCGCTGCCGCTGTCCGCCCGAAAGCTTCACGCCTCGTTCGCCCACATCCGTATCAAAGCCATGAGGCAGCTCGTCGATAAATCCATCCGCATAGGCCATTTCTGCCGCTCTTCGGATCTCCCCATCGCTAACCTCCCGGTCCATCCCATAACATAAGTTGTCACGAATGGTTCCCGCAATCATTGGACTATCCTGTGAAACATAGCCGATCAATCCGCGCCATGAGCGTAAAGAGAACGTATCGATCGCCGTCTTGCCCAATCGGATCTGCCCTTTTTGCGGAAGGTAAAAACGCTCCAGCATGGAGAACAGCGTCGTTTTGCCTCCGCCACTCGGTCCAACCACGGCCGTGACCGTGCCCGGCTCCATCTGAAAGCTGATATCATGCAGCACCAGCTCATCCGGCTTGTAACCAAACGAAAGATTCTCGATGGACATCCGCTGATTCGCGTTCACCACATCAGTACCGGCCGAAATGGACTCTTCCTCTGCATCCAGCGTTTCCAATATTCGCTCCGTTGCTCCTTTAGCCTTCTGAAACTGGGTGAAAAACGTCGTTAACTGCGTCATCGGCATCACGATCTGAATCAGATACAGGATAAACGCAACCAGCTCCCCAGCGGTCAGCGCCCCTGTGGATACCTGAAGTCCGCCATACCCGATAACCACCACCAGCAGCATCATCAGCACGAAGGACATCAGCGGCGCAATCCAGGCGGATACCACACCTTCCTTGATCCCGAAATTCAGCAGATTGGTAATCCCTTTATGCCCATTCTCATACTCTCTGTCCTCAGCATTAGAAGCTTTAACCAAGCGAATCTCGGACAACACCTGACTGATATTCGCTGTAAACGTAGCTGTCTCATCTTGCATGCCAAGCGATATTTTATACATTTTCTTGCCGAGCGGCACAAGAATCAGCGCTGCAATCGGAATGACGATAAACATCGTCAGCGTCATCTTCCAGTTTAAATAGAGGAGTACCCCAATGGAACCGACAATAGAAATGATCCCGCTGAAGAATCCGGCCACATGGTCCGATATGAGACTTTTGATCACTCCTGTATCATTCGTCATTCGGCTAACCGATTCCCCTGAACGGTTATGATCGAAGTAGCGAATCGGCAGCACAAGCAGCTTTTTCCACAGCCGATCCCTAAGGGCAGCCACCATCTTCTGTCCCGTATAACTCAGCAGGAAAATCGAGACCCCCGAGGCAATCGTCTGCAACACAAACGCAATGCCAAGCCCGATGATATGGGAACGATTCATATCCGTTAAGGAGAAGCCATCCACCAGGCTCTTTGTAAACATCGGAATGACTAGTCCGATCAGGGTTGATACCACACTCAGCAGGATCGCTCCAATCAGCAGCAGCATCGGAGGTTTCGTTTCTTTCAACAGCCGGAAGAAGGCCTGCGAACCTGCTTTATTGCTGCCGGCCGACTTTTCCTGCGTTATTTCTTGTATAGAAGTATGATCCGTTTCTCTCATCGGTTTCTCTTCCCTTCCATCCCTATTTATCATCTGTAAGGAAAGAATATATCAACAAGTTAAACTGAAGTTAAACGAGGGCTTAATTTTATGGAAACAACGCAAAATAACCCCACAAAGTGGAGCTTATGCTACGATGTTTATTCCAAATCCTTTGCGAGGGCCCCAAAATTGAAAAAGGACGGATATCTCCGCCCCTTCTCTTAAAACCTATTCTTATGTACGTAGAATCAAGCGAGAATCCCAGCAATACCAGAGCTTGATAGCAAAAAAAGCCTTGCAGTAACAAGACTTTTCTTAAACTTCAATCACGGTTGCCCTTATTGGTTCTCGAGTTCCTCTTTGCTCACCAAGTTCACGAGTGAAGTAACCGCTTGCTCCGCGTCGGCTCCCTCAGCACTAATGTAAACTTCCGTACCAGAGCTGATCGCAAGGCTCATAATTCCCATGATACTTTTGGCATTTACTTTTTTATCATCTTTTTCAACGAAGATTTCAGATGAGTATTTATTCGCTTCCTGAACGAACAGCGCGGCCGGTCTGGCGTGAAGACCCGTCTTTAACCGAACGACTACCGGGTGCTTTGTCATGAAAATTACCCCCTATCTAATAAATCTGCTGCATTGAAAGCGCGATTGACATTTTATAATATTATACCATTTTACCATACAGGACACTAGAAGAAAAAATTCTTACCCATTCCGAATCTTTTCGGCCAATTCGTCGATTTTGCGCAGACGGTGATTGACGCCGGATTTGCTGACGGTTCCTTTAAGAAGCTCGCCGACTTCCTTGAGATTCATGTCCGGATGAGCCAGCCTTATTTCCGCCACTTCCCGCAGTTTATCAGGCAAATTCTCAAGACCCATTTCCTTTTGGAGCAGCTTGATGTTCTCAATTTGACGGACGGCAGCGCCGATCGTTTTGTTCAGGTTGGCGGTCTCGCAGTTCACGATCCGGTTTACCGAGTTACGCATGTCCCGCATAATACGAACATCCTCGAACTTGAACAATGCCTGGTGGGCACCGATTAGATTAAGGAATTCGATAATTTTCTCGCCTTCCTTAATGTAGAAGATAAATCCTTTCTTCCGCTCGATACAACGTGCGTTCAGATGAAATTCATTCGCCAGATCCACCAGCGACTGGCAGTGCTCTTCATACATTGAGGCAATTTCGAGATGGTACGAAGACCCCTCCGGATTGTTCACGGATCCGCCAGCCATAAAGGCACCGCGCAAATAGGCGCGTTTACAGCAATTTTTGCGAACGATTTGTTTATCAATCCGCGATTGAAACAGAAAGCCTTCGGAAACGATGCACAGTTCTTTAAGTATCTCCTGAACCTGGGCGGGAATACGAACGATATATACGTTATTCTTCTTCAAACGCATTTTTTTACGCACCAAAAGTTCAGTATGCGCCTGGAAATGCCTCTTAATTAAGGAATAAATACGTCTTGCAATCGCGGCATTTTCCGTTGAAATATCCAGGATTACCTTTTTGTTCGAAAGTTGAACAGAACCGTTCATCCGAATGAGCGCGGACAGCTCGGCTTTTTCACAGCAGTTCTGGCTTTCGATCATTGTCAGTTCTTTCTTCGTCTGTGCCGCAAAGGACAAGGTACTCACCCCTTTCGTGTAATCCAATCCTGTACCAGCTGAAAAATATGGTTGCTCAGCTTGTCAGCGTCATGCCTTAAGTATGTTCTAAATAGCACAAGCTTATCTGCAATGAGTTTGTACCCTCTGCTGGTCACCTCATCACGATCCAGGAATACGGGCTTTGCACCCTTCTGGGCATACTTATCCTGAACCTGAGGCGGGATTTCTCCATCATTTACAATAACATAATCGAACAGATGAAGACCAATATGGTCGTAAACGGCCTGCAAATGATCACTCACCGTATAATTATCGGTTTCTCCAGGCTGCGTCATCACATTGCACACGAACATTTTGATCGCCTCAGAGGATACGATAGCCTCAGCAAGCTTGGGAACAAGCAAATTGGGCAAAATACTGGTATACAGGCTTCCCGGACCGATCAGAATTGCATCGGCCTGCTGAATTGCCTCCAGCGCCTCCGGCAGCGGCTCGACATGCTCCGGCTCCAGGAAGATCCGCTTAATGCGCTGTCCAGCCTCCGGGATTTTGGATTCACCGGTCACAATGGAACCGTCCTCCATCTCCGCATGCAAAATAACAGCTTCACCCGCCGCAGGCAGCACCTGTCCACGAACAACAAAAACCCGGCTCATCTCCTTGACTGCCGTGACAAAATCACCGTGCAAATCCGTCATGGCAGCCAAGATTAAATTGCCGAGGCTGTGCCCGGCCAGTCCCGAGCCATTCTTAAAACGGTATTTCAATATATCGGATAACAGCGGCTCCACATCGGCAAGCGCTGTAAGTACATTTCGAATATCTCCCGGGGGCGGCATCTGCAATTCGCTACGCAGTATGCCGGAGCTTCCCCCATCATCAGCGACGGTAACGATGGCCGTAATATCAAGCGGCTTTTCCTTGAGTCCCCGCAGCATGACGGACAGCCCGGTTCCTCCACCCATCACCACGATACGGGGACGCTTTTTAGCTTGCACAGCCACATTTATCACTTCCCTTAATTAATGCCGATCCCGATCAGAATCACGGTGACTCACCGATACCGTCTCCGTTTCGCTAACGCCCAGCATTTTGCCAAGGTATTCCGCTATCGCAACGGAGCGATGCTTCCCGCCGGTACAGCCAATGCCGATAATAACCTGGCTTTTTCCTTCCTTCCGATACTGCGGGATCAAGAAATGCAGCATATCGAGCAGTTTGGTTAAGAAAGCCTGTGTCTCCGGCCATTTCATCACATATTCATATACATCACTGTTCTGGCCGGTATTTGGACGCAGCTGCTCAATATAGTGCGGGTTGGGCAGAAAGCGCACATCAAACACCAGATCAGCGTCAATCGGAATACCGTATTTAAACCCAAAGGATGTAATATTTACCGATAACGTGCTGCTCTCCAGATGTGTGAAGCGTGAGATAATCTTCTCCTTCAATCGCACAGGCTTCATATTGCTGGTATCGATCACCTGAGTGGCCGAATTCTTCAGCTCATCCAGCATTTTGCGCTCCAACCTTATACCGTCAAGCGGCATGCCTTCCGGAGCGAGGGGATGGCGACGACGGCTTTCCTTATAGCGTTGAACAAGCACGGAATCCGTTGCATCCAGGAACAGAATCTCGCAATGGATGGTAAAGTGATCCTTGATGTAACTCAGAGACTCTGATAGAGCCGTGAAAAATTCGCGGCCACGCAGGTCGATGACCAATGCAACCTTGCCGATCTTCCCCTTGGATTGTTCGATCAGCTCCGCGAATTTGGGAATGAGCACCGGAGGCAGGTTATCGACGCAAAAGAATCCAAGATCCTCCAGACTTTGTACGGCCAAGGTCTTACCTGCTCCCGACATCCCGGTTATGATGATCAGGGTGGCCATGGATGATGTGTTGCTGCCGCGGTTGGCTGCTTCCAGCATCAGCTTTCCCTCCCTTATAAGTTTAGATCAGACGATGTATGGTGATTAATGACTACGAACGCAAATGCAGACCAGCAGCGCCTACAACGCCCGCATCATTGCCGAGCTCAGCCGGAACGATGCGTACACCTCGCTGAAGCGGCTCTGGTGTCAGCTTCGCAAATACAGCACGAACTTCATTAAACAGAATGTCGCCGGCTTTGGATACGCCGCCGCCGATAATAAAGGCTTCCGGATTCAACACGGCCGCAACGGCAGCCATGGATTTGCCCAGGTAATAAGCTGCGCGATTCACGATCCGAATGGCAACTTCATCGCCGGCTTTTGCAGCGTCAAACACTTCCTTCGCCGCAATGCTCTCTACATGGGCAAGGGAAGTACGGTCGCCACGCTCTACGGCATCCTTCGCCATGCGGATAATGCCGGTTGCCGACGAAACCGTCTCGAGGCAGCCCATTTCACCGCATCCGCATTGAATCGCTTCCAAGTCCGGCACAACCGAGATATGTCCAAGCTCGCCAGCCATGCCGCCAAACCCCTGATAAATTTTGCCGTTAATAATAATGCCTCCGCCGACACCGGTACCCAGTGTATAGCATACGCAGTTCTCAACGCCGCGGCCTGAGCCGCTCCAAGCTTCACCCAATGCAGCTACATTGGCGTCGTTGTCTATTTTGACGGGCTTTCCGAGACGCTCTTCAAGCAGTGCGCGAATCGGTACATCTTTAAATCCTACATTCGGTGCCAAAATTATGATGCCTTCACGAATATTCGTAAATCCGGCGAATCCAGCTCCCACACCAGCAAGTTGATCCCAGCTGTATGGCGATTCTTCTACAATGTGACGCACATATTTCTCAATGTTGTCAATAACCGTGTCAACGCCTTTGGCTGTTTCCGTCGGCCCCTCATACTTATGCAGAAGATGCCCTTCTTCATTGCAAATTCCAACTTTAATTGCTGTTCCGCCCAGATCGACACCGACGTAGATGTTCTCAGACATGTTTCAAGCCACCTTTTTCCTTCTATATTATAGATTGCTCCTACTGTACCCACTATAATTGAAGGCACTCCTGCGGTCAAGAGAAGACAACGTAACGGAAAGCCGTAAGCAGTCCTTTAATCGCGCATATGTAAGCGCATACAACAAAGCTCAAAATCGCCCTTATTTGTTCATAATCAGACCTCCTCTAATCTTCAGCAGATCGCACATGACAAATGTCACTCCAAAGTGATGACATCCTTTACTAACGGGCATTCCCTCGCTTTCGTATGATGAATTCAGATCATTTCGATTACGAAAGGAGCGATACCATGTCAAAACCAATCCATGAACCTATTGCGGAACTACGGCAGGTAACCAAAATGTTCGGAAGCAAAAAAGCAGTCAACCAAGTGTCGTTTACTATAGAAAAAGGATCTATCACGGCCATTCTCGGGCCAAACGGAGCGGGTAAATCAACCGCCATCTCCATGATGCTTGGTCTTAAAGACGCCAGCGAAGGCGAGGTCCTCCTGTTCGGTCAAAGCCCGAAGGACTTGAAGGTCCGCGAGAAGATCGGCGCCATGCTTCAAGAGGTGAGCGTCATGGACGGGCTCCGCACGCGTGAAATCATCAATCTCATTCGCGGCTATTATCCGAATCCGCTGTCGCTTTCAGACATCGCTCTGCTTAGCGGGCTCACAACAGAGGAGCTTAACAAATGGGCTGTAAAAATGTCCGGAGGCCAAAAACGCAAGCTCAGCTTTGCACTGGCGATTGCGGGGAACCCCGAGCTGTTATTCTTCGATGAACCAACGGTCGGCCTGGATACATCAGCACGCCGGTTATTCTGGCAGACGGTACGCAAGCTTGCCGATCAGGGCAAGACGATTCTGTTCACCACCCACTATCTGCAAGAGGCGGACGATATGGCTGACCGCATTCTGCTGTTCCACCAGGGTCAGGTTACTGCAGACGGCACGCCAGAAGCTATTAAGGCTAAGCTGACCCGAAGGTCGCTCTCCTTTATCGTCGATGCGGATCACCAGCAGGTCAAGGAGCTGCTTCATGAGGTCCCCGGCGTAACGGATGTATATGAACTGAACGGTCGGCTGAACGCCGTAACGGATAATACGGACACTGCACTAGCAGCTCTGTTTCGGGCCGGGCTGGCTGTACGTGATATCCGCATCGATCAAGGAAGCCTGGATGAAGCATTTGAGCAATTAACGATGAATCAAGGGGAGGCCGTATAATCATGACAACCTGGAAACTGCTGGCCATACAGTGCAAGATGGAGCTGCTTCGGATGGTGCGCAATCCGTATTATATTTTCTGGTCGCTCGCTATGCCGATTCTGTTCTATTTCATCTTTACTCGGGTCGTGAATACGGGGGCCGACGATACTGGACAATGGCAGGCGCATTATCTGATGTCGATGGCATCCTTCAGTGTCATGGGCACCGCCATCATGTCGCTCGGCATTCGCCTCGTGCAAGAGCGAGTCCAGGGCTGGGCTGTATATATGCGGGTAACGCCACTTCCCGGCAGCGTGTATTTCTTTGGCAAAATGTTTGTGCAGACAGTCATGCATCTGCTCTGTATCATCGTGATATTCGTAGCCGGCTACCTGATTAACGGCGTCTCCCTCACCCTCGGACAATGGCTGCTCAGCGGACTGTGGATTCTGATCGCATCCGTCCCGTTTCTTGCCATCGGTACCCTGATCGGCTCCATGAAACGGGTCGATACGGCAAGCGGTGTCAGCAACGGCATCTACTTAGGGCTGGCCGTGACGGGCGGGATGTGGTTCCCAATCGAGGCGATGCCTTCTATCATGCAAGCTATCGGCAAGTGGATGCCCTCCTACCATTTCGGCGGAGGTGCCTGGTCGATCGTGCGCGGAGAAGCGCCGGGCTTGGATAATTTCATGGTTTTGGCAGGATATTTGGTAGTATTTATGTTACTATCCACCTATATTCGGAAAAAACAACAAGCCGATTAAGGGGATAGGATGATGGCTTCATGAAAAAATTGAAAGACGCGAAATCTGCAGGGTTTGAGGTGTTTCCAACGCAATTGGGGTTTTTCCCCTATTTATGGCTCATTTATATATCCCTGCCCGTGATCAACATGATGAGCGAACAAGGATGGAAGATGGGGATCGGCTTTACGCTTATTGCCTTGTTTCTCGTCACGTACCGCCAGCTCTACTTCGCCGCGGGCACCCCTCGTTTCTTTGCGTGGCTGGGCGTTCAGATGTCCATCATTTTCATTCTCTGCATGTGGTACCACCCAACCTACATGTACATGGGCTTCTTTACGGCCAATTTCATCGGCTGGTATACCGACCGGCGTAATTTCACGATCTCCCTCGTATTGTTCGGCATCATCGAGACCGTTCCTTTAATCAAAAATGCGAGCTTGCTGGGCTGGAAGGATCTGGTCTTTATGATTCCTTTCTTTCTCATCATGCTATTTTCACCCTTCGGTATCCGCTCATTGAACCGGCGGCAGGAGTTGGAGAAGGAGCTCGCGCAGGCTAACGAGCAGATTCGCAATCTGATTAAAGGCGAAGAGCGGATGCGTATCGCCAGGGATCTTCATGACACCTTAGGCCATACCCTCTCCCTCATCACGTTGAAGAGCCAGCTTGTCGAGAAGCTGGCAATGAAGAATCCCGAGAAGGCCCAATTGGAAGCCCGGGAGATTCAGAACACCTCTCGTGCCGCGCTGCGCCAAGTACGTGAGCTGGTGTCCGATATGCGGACCGCCACCTTGCCCGAGGAATTGGTAGAGGCCCAGATCATTCTGGAGAGTGCCGATATCCGGTTTATCTGCACCGGTAACCCGAAGCTGGAGGGAATATCCGACCTGGCCCACAATATTCTGAGCCTCTGCTTGCGGGAGGCCGTGACCAATGTGGTGAAGCACAGTCAGGCAAGCCAGTGCCGGATTGCCATCGAGTCGCTTGACAATGAGTGGCGTCTTGAGGTGGCCGACAATGGAGTCGGTCTTCAATGCAAAGGAGAATATCCATCTTCTTCATCCAACAGTAATGGCCTGAAAGGCATGGTGGAGCGGCTTTCCCTTATCGGGGGTACCGTAGAGGCCAGCTCCGACCAGCAAGGCACGATAATAGAAATTCGTGTTCCGATCATCATCAAGAACCGGAAGGAGGACGCAACCCATGAGCATCAAAGTGCTGATCGCCGAGGATCAACGAATGCTGCGAGGCGCTCTGGCTTCCTTGCTTGATTTTGAAGACGATATTGATGTGATTGGTCAAGCCGGCGACGGCGATGAAGCTCTATCCCTGATTGGCTTGCATCAACCCGATGTATGCCTGCTCGATATCGAAATGCCTGCGCGCAGCGGTCTCGAAGTAGCGGAGGAAGTTAAGCTGCGCGGTTATGCCAGCCGAGTCATCATACTTACGACCTTTGCTAGACCCGGTTATTTCGAGCGGGCCGTGCAGGCGGGAGTTCAGGGATACCTGCTTAAGGACGAGCCCAGTGAACGGCTGGCAGAAGCCATCCGCCGGGTAATGGATGGGCGGCGGGAGGTCTCCCCTGAGCTCGTATTCGGTACGCTTTCAGGTACGGGTGCCAATCCGCTGACCGAACGCGAACGGGAAGTGCTGCGGTTGGCTGCAGACGGCAACAGCTCCAATGAAATTGCCTCGAAGCTTCACTTGTCCTATGGGACTGTCCGCAACTATATGTCTGAGATTTTAAGCAAGCTCAGTGCCAAGAACCGGATTGAGGCCATCTCGATGGCCGAAGAGAAGGGCTGGATATAGCATTCCTTGCAGCTTGATCACCCCCCTTACCCTCGTCTTGAAGAGACGGGGGCCTTTGTATCTCACAGCACAAACAGGCCCATTTGGGTCTGTTTTTTTCTTTTTGATTGACACATCCTCCCACCTAGCATTATAGTATGTTACAAGACTAACATACCGACAGGGTGATATCATGAATTCCAGGTTTGACGAAGGACAGCCGATTTTTCAGCAAATCGCAGATATGATTGAAGATGACATATTGAACGGGACATACCAAGCGGATGATCAGATTATCTCAATGTCGCAGTTCGCGAGTACTTTTCAGGTCAATCCCGCAACAGCTGTAAAAGGCATTGCCCTGCTTGTCAATGAAGGGATTTTGTACAAGAAAAGGGGGCTGGGCATGTTTGTTGCTGCAGATGCCAAACAGATCATATTGACCAAGCGACAGGATCGGTTTTACAACGAACTCGTATTGAAGCTGCTTGATGAGGCAGAAAAGCTTGAATTGACCACCGAGGATGTTATTGAAATGATCAAACAAAAGAGATAGGAGATGAGCAGGATGAACGCAATACTTACCTGTTCCAACCTGAGCAAGAGTTACGGGCGTACGGAAGCGGTCCGAAATCTGGAGCTCCAGCTGGAAGAGAACACGATCTACGGCTTGCTGGGCCGCAATGGCGCCGGAAAGACCACACTGCTTAATATGATGACCGGCGGATCTTTTCCCGACTATGGCAGTATTCAGGTTTCGGGGGTAACGCTTAAGAGTGGAGAAACCCCAAAGGGAATTTGCTACGTAAGAGAGAAAAATTTGTTCTTCGGCGGTGCCAAGGTGATTGAAGTGCTGCGCTTGGCATCGGCCTTTCACGAGAACTGGGACTGGGACTATGCCCAGAGCCTGCTAAAGACATTCAAGCTAAACCCGGACAAAAAAATCCGCCAGCTTTCACGGGGAATGGAATCCCTGGTCGGAAACATCATCGGTCTGGCCAGCCGGGCCCCGATCACCGTATTTGATGAACCGGTGCTGGGATTGGATGTGCTCATGCGAGAGAGATTTTATCGCGTTCTGGTTGAGGATTATGCCAATCATCCCCGGACCATCCTGCTCTCGACCCATCTGATTGATGAGATCGCAACCGTCGTTGAGAGAGTCTATATCATGGATTCCGGCGCTATGTTATTGCATGACGATGTTGACCATATCCGCGCCAATTCTCATCTGTTGACAGGGAACCAGGAACAAATCGAACAATTTACGAAGGATCGTCACGTGATATATAAAGAATCTTACGGTAAAGGTTCCTTAACCGCGATATATGGAGCCATTCATGAGGCAGACCGTTCACAAGCCAACAAGCTTGGTATTGCTATTGACGGTTTACCGCTGCAAAAGTTTTTCTCCTATTTAATCGAAGGAGGGCAATCCATTGAATAAGACCACCGCACTCATGAGGGCTTCATTTCTTCAGCTTCGACCTTATCTCTTGGTGATGCTCGGCACCGTTGCGATTAGTTTGATTGCAAATGTGATCATAAGCCTGTCTCTTGGAGACAGTTCGGAGAATACGCAGGTGTCTGCGGCTAACATCCTCACCGTGTTCCTGATATTTGTAGGCAGTGTGCTCCCGGCAGGCTTGTTCCGGCGGGTAATGAATTTAGGAGCTACACGAAAAGAATATTATATTGGTATGCTTCTGGTTTACTCCATATGGTCCGCCATCTTTGCTGTCCTCAATATCATCTGGCTTCAGGTGGAGAACGGATTTATACGACAATATGAGAATACCTTCAACATCCTTGAAATCTTTGGATGGAATCAATTTGGCATCGTTGGCATGTTCTTCTATCAATTCGGTGTTTACCTGCTTCTTATTTCATTACTGAATCTGCTGTTTTCCGGTCTGCGTCATGTAATGGGCTGGGTGGTCTGGGTGATATTTATTGCGGCAATCCCTATCTTTACATCCATTCCTTCACTCCGGCATACGCTGGCTGATGGCTTGCTGGCCCTTCTCTTCAACGATTCGCTGCTGCAAGGACTCGGACTCACGCTGATCATCTCCCTCGTTCTGCTTGCAGGAGGCTGGTGGTTCACGGCCAGACGCACCATCGCTTAATATTGTTTCACCTAACAACGAGTTATTGGATCACTCTAGCTCGAAAGGAATGATGGATCTTGAAAAAGGATGCTGCCCCCCTTGAGGTGTTCCAGTCCTTTCTGTTATGGATAATTGCTATCGGTGCAGGGGTATTTGAAATGATCCTGGCTGTCATCGATTCGATATCCAGCCTAACGAGTGCTGGAATTGTCGGTATTCTCATTCAAGTTGCCGCACGAACGACGATGTTCGCTGTCCTTGTCTACATCATGATCAGAATGCTTCGGGGAAAGAATTGGGCGCGTATCGCATTGGCTTTGTTTTTAGGCGGGTTTGGCACTCTCTCCCTAATCATTGACCCTATCAAATGGCTCATTACAGGCGGTTCCCTTAGGGACGCCTTTGCTCAAGCAGACAATATTTCCATACTATTTGCCTCCAGCCGTACCCTTCATATGATCGCCGTTGTTGCGGCCTTGATATTTATGTTCAGACCCGCGGCGAATCGGTACTTCAAAGCTGAATCGTAAGTCAACTCAGCACCCGCTTGATTTAGGATCAACAGAACAACAACCCCTGGCCTATTTAAGGCCCGGGGCTGTTTCATGTAGATTATGATCACTTCAACCATTCTTCCTCGATAAACTGCATCATTTCAAAAGCGCCACCACCGGCATTGGAAGCCACTACAAGGGTATGACCGGTGGCCGGGTAATAAGCAGACCGAAAATTCACACCCGGATCATAGCCCATGACATGGTATTTAAACACATCCTCATTTTTCTGGGTAATCCACACGCCAAGCCCATAATTTAAGTTATGTGAAGCCAGAAGCTTCTCCGTCATGGATGCGGTGAGCAGCGTATTGTTCATAAGCGATCTCCATAACTTGATCATGTCCGGTGCCGTCACATACGCCCCACCATCGGCATAACCTTGAATCGGGATTGCATACTGGTTCGTTCTCCACGTGCCGTCCTCCTCATCAATATACCCGTAAGCCGTATTCGCGGGCAGACGATCAAGCGGGAAATATCCCGAATCCTGCATGCCGCACGGCTCAAATACAAACTGCTGGACATAGTCGCGAAACGGTATTCCAGCATGTTGTTCAACGATCAGACCAAGTACCACAAATCCTGCATTGTTGTAATGAAATCTTTCACCGGGCTGAAATTTCATGCGCTCATCCTGGAACAAAGGAAGGAAATCCCTTCCGTTCCGGAGTGTATACATGGGAACCGCTTTCCACAGATCCTCAAAATCATCCATGACCTCTTCATCAAAATAATCCGGAATACCCGAGCTGTGGCTCAACAAATGAAAAACGGTAATCTCCGGGCTAAAATTAGGCAGTGGGATATCCAAACAATCGCTTAGCTTGCTGTCCAGCGACAGCTTGCCCTGTTCGATAAGCTGACAAACCGCAATAGCGGTGAACAGCTTACAGCCTGAGGCAATGCCAAACCTGGTGTCTGTTTGATTCGGGATGTGATCGGCCCGGTTGGAATAACCGAAGGCACCATCCCATACGACGTTGTCATTTTCATCTGTTACGAGCACAGCTCCCGAAAAACGAATGCCAGCAGCAAATTCCTTCATTTTATGTATCATCACGAATCCCACCCTTTATCTGATTAGGGGTATTTTAACATCATTCTGGATGACGGTCTCGGTACACAACCAGTATAATAAAATATTCCCCCTATAGCCGGAATGCCGGTTGAAGCTCCAGGGGGAAGCCCATTTAGGTCTTTCGCTGCTCCAAGCACAATAACCCCTTCCTGCCAACCATGTCGAATTTCATCACTTGATGAACGCTTCGATCACAGTCTGCATGTGGGGGGATTGTAAAATGTATATTCGCTTCTACCCTAATGTCTCCACATCAGCAGCAGGATCACCGGGACCGCAAAAATAAGCAACCCGGCCCCAATCATCGAAGCGACCTGCAGCATGAATGTGTGCTTGGTTGGACCGGACGTCTGCAGCATTCCGCATTGAGCGCATCTGTTAGAGGCAGGGTATACCTCGCCGCCGCAGCTGACACAAATCCCATTATTCCTCATGAATAACGCTCCTTTACTTGGAAAGACAACATCGACATCTATGCATTGCTTTATCATTTAACATATCTTATGAACGGAATCCTCACGGATCCTATTCATGAATACTTTTTTAATGTTAATCCATTTGTGAATATTGTCACATAAATGCGATAACAAGTAAAGGCATAAATCATTCATATGCCATCTCACCCCTTCGCTCCTTCAGAGCAAAGTTGCTCAGTGCAACCTAAAAACAGGAAGCCCTCGGCTCCCTGTTTTATATTTCATTCTTATTCTTTTCTACCCATGAACACCGCTACGATCAGCCCCAGCAGCAAGGTTCCTATACTGGTAGCCATCATACCCGTTCCGGATGGAATACCCGGAAACACGATAACAATAGATCCTAATATCAATCCAATAATAACGGCATACGTCATATGTGGGAAACGGTCCAGCAGGTACCGAATCAACCGGCTGCTAACCACGAAGCCAATCACCACTCCCGCCCCAATAACAGCTATAATCCCTAAATTTAATGAGGATAGAGCTGAAATAGCAGTAGAATACACACCCAGAAGGAGAAGTACAAACGACCCGCTAATGCCAGGCAGCAGCATCGCCATGCTGGCCAACCAGCCGGATAAGAACAGTCCGATCCCGTTGGACCAGGTCAGGACGGTTATCGGATCGGATGTGGCATCCGTTCTGAGAAAGGCCGTCGAAGCCAATAAACCGGCTGCCACAATCAACACGACCACATGCACGGCTTTGAATTTGGTTCTCGCCTCCGCTTTACGCAGAATAAGAGGCAACACCCCTAAAATCAATCCTGTAAAGAAAAACTGGGTAGGCTCATAATAGCTTGCCAGCAGGTATTCAATCACGCGGCTCAGCAACAATAGAGCTGCTCCAATTCCAACGCCAAGTGGAATCAAAAAGCCCAGCTGCTTCTTCCATTCCCTGCTGAAAAATCCACTGATAGCCGCCAGCAAACGATCATAGATACCCAGCACGACAGCAATAGTGCCGCCGCTTATACCTGGAATTAGGTCACTGACTCCCATCAGCACACCCCGATAAAGGTTCTTCCATTCCATCAAAATCATAATCCTCCTACCTTACAAAGTGAATCTTATCGTGATAGCCCTGCGAAGGAGGTTTTACTTGTTCTTGGCATGCAATACCAAATTCCCTACTCCACCAATCGCAAACAACAGTGAAACGATCCCAAATCCCCATTGCCAAGAGCTTCGATCCGTAATGAAAACGACCACCAAGAACGCTATCGCAGCCAAAAAATTAAGCAGCGCAACGATCAAAAATTCCTTTTTCTTCATTGTTCATCCTCTACATTCCTACAGAATCAAATCTATCCAGTCTACAACCCACTGTGGTGATCATATCATATTTTGCCGATGAAGTATGATCTAACTTACGGTACAAAAGTAACCGTCTGCTCCGTCCACGCCGCACCATCAAATGCCTTGGCCACTCCAAGTTCATCAATCTTCGCCTTCAGCACATATTTCCACTTCACCGAAGCCGACCATGCCTGTTCGAACAGAAACGGTCGCAATCGAATCTCATGCTCGCTTGCCCAGGCCGCTATGACCCTTTCCCCATCGATCGACATATCGAAGCCCTCTTTGAACCAAGGATGCTCCTGATCCTTGGAAACACCAGGTGCATTCATGTTTACATAGAGCGAGATATCATCGCACAGCTGCAGCAGGCCAAACTGTCTGTTAACGACATCTTCATCGGGAAATTGAAACTGATCACTTAGTCGTTTTTGCCGAGCCAACTCCTCATGGTAGAATTCCACCAGCGGCGCTTCCGTCGCCTCTTTCATAAATGACGCAAAATGAAGGCTGCAGAGATACCCTGCATAAGGACTCATCGCTTCGATCTCATCAACACCCTTTGTATACATTAGCATTTTCGGCAGGACCGGATAATCGATAAAAGTGTATGGAGTCCGGCTCTCGTCATTCCAGATCGGCGTGTCATCCATCCGAAGCCAAGCGCGGTCATGCTCGGTTATAGCCAGCAGTACTTCTTTCAATACAGACTCATCCATAAACAGCTCTCGCCGGAAGCCCCG
This sequence comes from Paenibacillus sp. 2KB_20, assembly GCF_052115765.1. Classification (NCBI taxonomy): domain Bacteria; kingdom Bacillati; phylum Bacillota; class Bacilli; order Caryophanales; family Paenibacillaceae; genus Paenibacillus; species Paenibacillus sp. 2KB_20. The sequence goes on from NZ_JBFRHH010000002.1 coordinate 716,047, forward strand.
GGCTACATCGCCCGAGAATCGGCCATGGTCGTCCTGGGCCGTCATCACAAAAGCATCCTCTGTCTCGCGAATGATCATAATATCGTCTCCCCTTTATTCATCCCTCACCCCAGATAAGCTCTTCGCTTCATTACGGCAATGATGTCTCTGGACTGGCCTTGATGCACGCTCGTATCAAAGCACGAGATCAATTCCCAGCCGTCAATTCCGTAACTGTTTAATAAATCCTCAAATTCCTCTTCGTTAACTTTGCCTCCAAGGAATCCTCCGGTTTTGTATTTCAGCGTTTTATATTCCCATTGATCCATATTCGGCATCCTCCATCATCCCATTGAATTTTTGACCACAAACTTCAAGATTTTCTGTAGATAAAATCAGTTCGTATCGCCAACATAGCAAACTACGGGGTGTGCAGCCTTATCCTGAAGTGGCTTGACCAGGGATCGAGGGTATACTCGAATCTCATCCAATGCGGACAGATCGATCCATTCCACACCCACCTGGTATTCATCCGGGTTATGGCCAAGAAAGCTATCCCCTGCATCCGCCAAGCTGCACTCAAAATAAAACTCCACTTGGTGCACATCGGAATCCCATTCCGCAAATTCATGATTGGACCCTATGTATTCACGGACATGCAGGAGATCACGAACTTCCACCTTACGCCCGATTTCCTCCTGGCACTCTCTGATCACCGCCTGCACCAAGGTTTCCCCCTTTTCTTGTCCACCGCCAGGGAACAGATAGAAATCCCCCAAATGGTCTACGTTTTTCGTTAGAAGAATTTGATGATTCCGCATAATAACGGCCTTGGCCGAGTTTCGTATCGGTTTCATGAGCTGTCTCCTTATCGTATCGGTTTCTAGTTCTATTTTCTATTGTAGCAAATATAAATCCTCCATAGGTCAACCTGCAATCCGCTATGATACATGAATATAACAAGCCGGTGTCCAATGAGCATGCTCAAAGAATACCGGCTGTTATTGCACATCGTGAATAAGTCTGCTTAGCTCCCGAAGCAGCTAGCGCCTATATGAGCCTCTTGCCCGCTTCTTTCGAACAACGGCCGCCACCCACACAACGATTAGCAGGATCAGCCCCGCCGCAATCCAATTCTTGATGACTTCCCACGGAACACGGGATCCGCCATACTCACCCTCATAACGAGCCATGACATAACCTTCCTGCGTCTCAACCGCGATGGCGGATTCAGGAGCGATTCCTTGGATGGCATAGTATTTCGTTCCCTTTGGGTAAATATTAGAGAAGTTGCCGCCGTAGGTCCCTTCCTGATCCGTATGGAAGGTGACCTTCCCCACCACGTCTCCAAGCGTGGACTCATCCACACGGTCCTCTGACACGACAAAAACCTTCCCATCATTGACGACAAATGAGTATGCCCAGGAAGCAACCGCAGCGGGCGATAAACCCATCACCAGCAATAGCAACGTTAACAGGGGTATTTGCATAAGCCGACCCGCACGATGAATATCGACCATGGTTCACCCCACAATTCAGAGTCATTATTCTGAAGAACCGGATGGCTATTTCACCTGTTTGCTTCTGCCATCCACGATCAGCTCGATGCCCGGCTCGTTGGTTCCCCCCGACATACTGTAGGAAGAGTCAGGCTGTTCCAAGAAACCCTCAAAGGTTTCGCTAATCTGTATCCGACCTTGTGGCCGAACCGTAACCACCTTAGACTCGAAATCAACCATCCTCCCGCCAATATCAACGCTTAACGGCCGTACCATAACCTGTTGCTCGGTGCCATAGCTGTAAATATGAAGCTGGCAGTGCGCCCGAATAGCATCGTTCTCTGTGCGATAATCACACTTGCTATCTTTCTTGGAGTACGACACGGTGGATATTCCGCTCGAATTGTAATTTACCACATACATAACAAACTCTGATAGGAATGGAAAAATAACGATCCATGCGATACAGCCGATCAATAATCGACTCATAATCTTCGGATAATGTGGACGATAAATCCGTGCCACCCATAGGATGCCAGCTACCAACAAAATAAGGCCTGCTAGAACAGGCAGATGAAGACCATAATTACCTTCCTGAGTCCATGGTGAGATCCCTGCCCAGCGGAACAGATCATCTCCGAATGAATAGCCCAGATGTTGGTTGGAAATAAACAGCAACCCTACGATGATTGCGGAAATGGAGAGGATTTTGCCTTTCAGTTGTATCTCCCCCTCGACGAACCCGTTTTCCACATTATAACAAATAATAAACCCTGTGGTAACCAACATTAATCAGTCTTATTTAATGGTTTATTCTCTACGATAGCCAGCCTCGTTCCGCTCTTGGCCTCATGCAGCAGCTTCCGGTCACGATGGATGAGACATAACAGCACATGGATAAACACAACGCCATCCAGAAGCAATACTCCCAGAGCATACATGGCAGCTAGGATTTGCGAACCCAAAATATTAACGGGAATAAGCAAGGCATGAAATCCACCCCATACCACATACAGCAGTCCGTTACGGATGATCACTTCCTTCAACTTCAGATGTTCCTCTGCTCCACGGATCTGGACCCGGACAATCCACTTGCCCAGCGTCTGTCCCTGCATCATATACGGCAGCACGATATGATATAAAATCACGACAATAAAATACGCACCCTTCACATTCAGCAACGTCAACACGCCAATCATCGGCAGCACGACCCCTGCATCAATACCGAAAGCGATCGCCCGGCGCGTATAACTGACCCGTTTCTGCGATAGATCCACCTTCTCATCCAGCCGATCGAGGCGAGGCAGGTGATTTTTCATCCAATCCGCGAGCACGAATCCGATCATTCCACCCATGGTATTCAACAGCAGATCATCCACATCAAACAACCGGTAAGGGTGATCATAGATGCCGTAAATACCGGTCACCTGGGTCACCTCAAAGAACAGCGATAATCCGAATGAGGCCACCAAACACGTAACCCAAGATGCCCGAGCATAATAACGCAGGAACATGCCGAACGGAACCACGAGAAATACGTTAAATACGACCTGCAAGAAGGCTCTTTCCTTGAATAGATGCATGTAAGTCGAAGGCTCGCCCCATACCACCTTGGTCTCCTTCAATATGTCTTGGATAAAGTTCAGAGGAATCCACTGCATGACCGAGGCGACATTCATTGGAGCATTATGCCGCGAGGCAGGCAAAGGAAGGAGCACCAGATACACTGCGTTCATCATGTAGAGCAGAAATAAATACAGCAGAAATCCCCGGAATTTATTAAAATAACCATATTTGCGATACTGCACAATCAGAAAGGGAACTGCGCACAGCAAAGCCGCTATGGGAAAGGTTAAAAATGCATAAGATATTGGAAACAGGTAGGCTTCCAGCATGCTTTCGTTCACTCCCTCTGTGATGTTCTACTTATAGGTTACAGGATCAAGTTTAAACGACGGGGATTCCTTCGTTTAAAATGCGTTTAAAAAAGGCACCCCCGCGTCATAATCGGCCCTGCTGTTAACCTGGCGGTTATAGCTATACTCCAAAACCGAATAACCCACACCAACAGTGTGGGCAGGATCACCATATGCAAAAAAAAGCATTTGATGCAATATCATTGGAGTAATGTGGTCGTCATACCCGCCTTACGCGTAAGTGATGATGGGAGAGTCGGCCCCTGTCCTGCTTCCATGAAGTCCCGCTATTCCTTCCGCTTACGGACCACTTTTCCAAAGCCGATCTTCCGGGGAAGCTCCAGCGTAAACTCTTCACGGTGCCCGTTCCACTCAATCTTTAGGGTTAGAACCTTGTTTGGGTTCATCATATCGAGCAGATGCTCAAAATCCAGCTTCCCCTTGGTTTCCTTCATGGCAGCATGATCGATCCCCACTACAATTCTGCCCTCCATGGAGTGGCCCGTCATATCTTCTAGCCGATAGTCTACCTTGCCATGGTCGAGGAGTTCCTTTCCTAAGTACTGCAGCTTCAACTTTCCGCCAAGCGAATCCTGAAACACGGTAAACTTCGTATTGACCTTATCCTGATGGGTAATAGCATAAGTCGCTTTCCACTTCTCACCCTTGCCTATAAAGGTCATGGTTTTATTTCGATTCACGGGGACACCCTCCTCACGCAGAACAACCGGTTATCTCGATTCGGCTTATATAAATGATAACGAGTAAAAGAATGAAATGGTTGTTCAATTTTTCAAATAATCGATAATCTCAAGCAAATCGGTAATCTCCCCATCCTTGGCGAAGTCCTGATCATAATAGGGATCCCGCTTCCAGATGCCCTTCATGCCGATACGCCGGCTTGCGGTTACGTCATTGTCCGGATGGTCTCCAACATAGATCGATTCTTCGGCCTTTGATTCAAGCCGATGTAATGTATGGAGAAAAATCCTAGGATCCGGCTTACGTAAACCTTCCCACTCCGAAATCGCGATAATATCAAAATAAGGCTCAATGCCAAGTCCCCTGATATTGCTGTATTGAAAATCGCCGTACCCATTGGAGATCAGTCCGAGCTTTATCCCTTTACTCCTCAAGTAAGCTAACATTTCATGCAAATGGGGGAAACCGACGCAATGTTGTTGAAACCCCGATATGTAATCCCGCAGCAGAGCTTCCCAACCCACGGGGAGCGCAAACTCCTTGGTTAGCTGCCGATACACCTGATCCTTCCATACATAACCTCTACGATCAAGCTCGACAAACCGTCTCACGTATTCATCTCTGCCCACAACTAAACCTCCATGGAGCGCTAGACGATCATACTGATCTTGAACGAAATGTACCAATGACGTGTCGCGGTCAAGCAGCGTCCCGTCCAAATCAAAAACAACGGTGGTAATCATCGCGTCACTCCCTCCTTTCTATGAATTTCGAATCCAAGGAAAGGATCCAAGCGATATGCAGCTGCAAGTCTAGGCGGAATATCCCAGTCTCGCATCCGGTTATTTACCCTACGCTCTCCGGTATACCCGTTCCGGCCTGCCTACCGTGCCATATGAAATATCCGCTATCAGCACGCCTTTCTCTACGAAGTACTCCAGGTACCTTCTAGCAGTAGTACGGCTAAAGCCGCCGCGCTTACCCAACTCCTCCGCGGTCCACACATCCTCCGACTCTTCGATGTAGGACAGGATCTTCTCGCTTGTCAGCTTATCGATGCCTTTCGGAAAATACGCTTCCCTCTCCATCCGTTCACCGGCACGCCATAACAGCTGGTCGATGCCCTGTTGATCGATCTGCTTATTTGCTCCGCCGAGCTGCTTCATCTGCTCGTAATATTTCCGGTAGGCTTTCAGCTTCTCCTGGAAACGGTCGAAGACCACCGGCTTGATCATAAAATCGTACACTCCGCCGCGAATCGCCTCCCGCACCGTATCGAATTCCTTGGCTGCCGTTATGATAATAACATCGGTATTCGGGTATCCCCGCTGTATATACTGCAGCAGATCCAATCCCGACATATCGGGAAAATACAAATCCAGCAGCACCAGATCAGGCGCCAGAATATCCAGCTGCTCATGCGCCTGGACCCGATCCGTTGCAATGCCGACGACCTCAAAGCCCTCTACCTTCTCTACGAACCGTTGATTAATGCTGGCAATGCGCACATCATCTTCAATGATTACGACCCGAATCATGGATATTCCCCCCTGTTTTTGGAATCTTGACCGTAAACACCGCACCGCCCACAGGCGAGTTATGGCACGCAATCGTACCGTGTAATTGCTGTATTGCCCCGTTGACGATCGATAGGCCAAATCCTCGATTGCGTTCCCCCTTGGTGGAATAGCCCCGCTCAAACAGACGATCCGTTCCAGCCTCGGCAATACCGGACCCGCTGTCGGATACTTCGATCATTAATTGATTGCCCTTGTCATGTAACTTTACGCTTGCCCATCTGTTCTCCGGTTTGGATCCCAATGCCGCCTCCATGGCGTTGTCGATCAAATTTCCAATAATGGCAACTAGCTGGTTTCGGCTAATATGACCGGGAATGTCTTTAAAGGAACTGCTCCGGTCAATCTCAACCTTCACCTTTAACTCGCTTCCGCGATTAAACTTTCCAATGAGAATGCCGCCAATGATCGGATCGGGAATTTCCTGCAGCAGGAATTGTATCAGGTTCTGATGCACATCCGTCTCATGCGTAATCAGATCCATTGCCTCCTGATACGATTCCAGCTGAATCAGTCCGTAAATCGTATACAGCTTATTGGAATATTCATGCGTCTGCGCGCGCAGCGCTTCCGTATACCTCTTCACCTGCGTAAGCTCTTCGGTCAGGCGCAGCAGCTCGGATTTGTTCCGAAAACTGGAGACCGCCCCCACAATCCGATGCTCATGATCATAGATAGGCAGCCGGTTGACCACAACCGCGTGATCGTTAATGACCATCTCTTGATCCTTCTCTGCTACCCCGGACTGCATCACCTCCAGCAGCCTGGTGCCCGGGATGACATCCTGAACATACTGCCCGGTGATAACCCTACGCTCCTTTGGATCGATCAGCATCATGGCTGTATGATTGGCCAAGGTTACGATGCCCTCTCGATTGACGGCGATAATGCCTTCATGAATCGTTTCCAGAATCGCGCGTTTCTCTTGATACAATAAACCGATTTCCTTGGGCTCCAGCCCGTGAATGGATCGCTTGACGCTGGACGATATCCATATAGCGCCGCCGCATCCCAGGATTAACGAAATTCCTGCAAAGAACAGGACACGATTTCGGTACGATTGTGCTGATATCTCGATATCTTTCATTAGAATGCCAACCGATACGATACCAATAATTTCGTTCTTATCATTGTAGATCGGCGTCTTCCCCCGGAGCGAGGGTCCCATGGAGCCAATCGCCTTCGATATGATGCTCATGCCCTTCAATACCGGGCCGTTGTCGCCACCGACCATCTCTTTGCCGATCCGATCGGCGAGAGGATGCGCATACCGAATTCCTTCACGGTTACCGATGACGATATATTCCGCATCCGTCTCCAACCGAATTTCCTCTACCACAGGCTGAATGATGGCTGACGGGTTCTCTTCCTCGAACGCATTCTGAATAACGTCCATTTCCGCCACGGCCTTCGCCAGCTTTAATGCCGAAGCGCCGATACTCTTCTCCAGCGTTGTGATGAGCAACCGCTCAAAACTGAAGGTGAGGGCGACAATGACGGCGAACAACAGGGTGCCTATAAGCAGAATCAATCTCGTCTGTAAACGCATTCATATTCCTCCATACACATTGTCGCCATAAGCGCAGCTCTGATTTTCCTATTGTATTCTAGATCACACATGTGACAATAGTCTCTGGAAAAAATCGGTCGTAAATTTTATGAACAAAATTAGCGAAATGATGTTTTTTCAACTTATGTCGCAATTCTGTTCAAGCCAGACGCTCGATGATAATATGAAGGAACTTCAATTAGGTAAGCGCTTACAAGTATTGCGAACTCTCGCACAACGATAAGGAGGAACTTATCCATGCTTAAACGAAACAGCATAAAAATCATAACCGCTGCACTTGTCCTGGCCATGAGCCTGACAGCCTGCAACAGCACCGGAAGCAGCGCCGGCGAATATCCGAAAAAACCATTTATCGTGACCGCGCCTTCTGGCGCCGGCGGTGGATGGGACAAAACCGCACGTTCCCTCACCAAAGTACTTACGGAAACAAAGCTCATCGAACAAACGATGACGGTTGAGAACAAGCCCGGCGGCGGCGGGACCGTGTTTCTCGCAGAATACGTGGCAAAAGACAACAAAGATCCCTACAAGCTGTTCGTCAGCTCTCCGCCAATCCTCATCAACAACTTGAAAAAAGAAGGGAACAGTCCGTTCGGCTACAAGGACGTGACGCCGCTCGCCCAGATGACCAAAGACTTCGGAGCGATTGCCGTACCGGCAAACTCCAAATTTACCGACCTGCAATCGCTGGTCGACGCGATCAAAGCCGATCCGACTTCCGTCACACTTGCGGGTGGTTCCGCTCCGGGCTCGATGGACCACTTGATCAGCGTTCTGCCTGCATTCAAATCCGGTGTGGATCCGAGAACCGTGAAGTATTTATCCTATGATGGCGGCGGCGAGGCCATCGCGGCCCTCCTCGGCAACAATGCAGACGCGATCGGCACGGACATTTCTTCGCTCGGGAGCTACCTGAAAGCAGGCAAGATCAAAATCCTGGCCGTTACCTCAAGCGAACGCTTGGGCGGAGACTTTGCAGATGTGCCGACTCTGAAGGAGCTGGGTCTGGATGCCGAATTCACCATCTGGCGTGGTGTATTCGGTCCGAAGGAACTGTCGGAAGAGGAGCTGGCCTTCTGGGACAAAACGCTGAAGGGGCTCTCCGAGAACGAAGTGTGGCAAAAAGAGCTGGTTGCCAACGACTGGGCAAGCGAATACCGAAACGCCGCTGACTTCAAGGCATTCCTTGAAGAACAGGAGCAAGACGTGCAGGAGCTGCTCACAGCGCTAGGCATGCAGAAGTAAGCCTTGGAATTTGAGGGAGCAGTGCAGCTCCCCTCTCCCTTTTCATCCTTGAGGAGGTGTCAACCTTGAACAGAACGTTTGACCGCTATGCCAGCATCGTATTTCTGCTCCTTGGCATCGGCTTTATGTGGCAAAGTGCCAAGATCAGCTCTTCCGCATACGGGAGCACCGTCGGACCAAACATATTCCCGTTCGGTCTTGGGTTAGCGCTTGTGCTACTGAGCATTCGTTTGTTTTATGAAGCCCTGAAAGCCAAGCCGACGGAGAACCATGTGGAGAGGCTGGACTATAAACGCTTCTTCATGATTTTTGCGGCAGCCTTTCTCTATGCCTATTTCCTGGAATTCATCGGATATATCATCGGCACCTTCCTGTTCCTCCTGTTTGCGTTTCAGACGCTGGAACGAGGCAAATGGCTGAAATCCATTCTAATCTCCGCACTGTTCTCCGGCGGCGTGTACGTCATCTTTGTTGTCTTGCTGGAAGGCTCCATGCCGGGCTTCCCGTCTTGGCTATCATGAGCATGGGAGGGAATCTACTATGAACATTCTGGATTATTTGGCGGATGGCTTTATGACCGCCTTGCAGTGGCATAATCTGCTCTTCGCCTTTATAGGCGTGCTGATCGGCACTTCGGTCGGCGTACTGCCCGGCATCGGTCCGATGAGCGGCGTCGCGCTTCTGATTCCCGTCACCGCCTCCATGACTAGCGGCTTGCCGGCGGAAGCGGCAGCAACCAGTTCAATCATTCTGCTTGCAGGCGTCTATTATGGAGCCATGTATGGCGGATCTACAACTTCGATCCTGCTCAATACGCCCGGAGAGTCCTCGTCTGTCGTGACGACGCTGGACGGCTACCAGATGGCAAAGCAAGGCAGAGCAGGCCCGGCCTTGTCCATCGCAGCGATCGGCTCTTTCGCAGCCGGGCTCTTCGCGCTTGTGGCATTGATCGCGCTGGCGGAGCCTTTATCCAATGTAGCGATTAAATTCGGCCCGGCCGATTATTTCTCGCTCATGCTGCTGGGACTCTGTGCAGTAAGCGGGCTTGCAGGCAAATCGATCACCAAGGCACTCATCATGACCGTATTCGGTCTGCTGCTCGCTACCATCGGCATGGATACCGTATCCGGCGTTGCCCGGTTCACCTTTGATATCCCTATCCTGTACTCCGGACTGGAATTTCTAACGATCGCCGTCGGTTTGTTTGCCCTTGGCGAAGTGTTTAAATCCATCTTGGAGAGAGACTACGCAGCAAGTCCAACTTCCAAGATCGGTCGCATCCTGCCGACACGTAAAGACCTGAAGGATAGCGCGGGACCGATTGCCCGAGGCTCGATCCTCGGCTTCTTTATCGGTATTCTGCCGGGCGCCGGCGCAACGCTTGCTTCCTTCTTCAGTTATATCGTTGAGAAAAAGGTCAGCAAGCATCCAGAATCCTTCGGCAAAGGCAACATCGCTGGCGTTGCTGCCCCCGAGTCGGCTAACAACGCGGCTTCCGGAGGCGCCATGATCCCGTTGCTGACGCTGGGTATTCCCGGTTCCGGGACAACTGCCATCCTGATGGGGGCGCTCATCATGTACAACATCCAGCCAGGCCCGCTGCTGTTCGAGGAGCATCCTCAAGTTGCGTGGGGACTGATTGCGAGTATGCTCATCGGCAACCTGCTTCTGCTCGTACTGAACATGCCGCTGGTCAAAGTATTTGCCAAGGTCATCCAGACCCCGGCCAAATATCTCATTCCAATCATCATTGCCATCTCCATCTTCGGCGTTTACGCCGTGCAAGCGCAGATCTTCGACCTGGTCCTGCTGCTCATCTGCGGCATTGCCGGCTTCCTGCTGGCCCGCAATGACTTTCCGCTCGCGCCACTGGTGCTCGGACTCGTGCTGGGTCCCATGATCGAGAACAATATGCGCCGGGCGCTGACCACGTCCAACGGCGACTTTATGATCTTCCTGCAGAAGCCGATGTCACTGGCATTTCTCATCATCGCCCTGCTCTGGATTGTCGTTCCGATTCTGCTCAAGCGAAGAGGCAAGGAAGTTGTCGTGAACGAAGAAGGCTAACCATCATACGTATATCGATAGCTCAAGGAGGCAGTCATGAATACCAGCAAACTAGGCGGGAAAAGTGTCATCGCTAGAATTGAAATGAATACGGAAGAAGCCAGCTTCGGTCAAGTAACGGCCGCCATCTTTGAGGCTGGCGGCGACATCGTGGCCATTGACGTCATTCAGACGAGCAAGCATACCACGATTCGCGACGTCACCATCACGGTGATCGACACTATCGACATCGACATTATTGCCGAGCGCATTCGCAGCATGTCCGGCGTTCAGCTGCTGCATCTATCTGATCGCACCTTCCTGCTGCATCTTGGAGGAAAGATTGAAACCAAGCTGAAAGCGCCGATCCAGAACCGCGACGACCTCTCCCGCGTGTATACGCCAGATGTTGCTCGCGTATGCATGGCGATCCACGAAGAACCGCGTAAAGCCTTTACGCTCACCGTCAAACGTAACACCGTGGCCGTTATCTCCGATGGCAGCGCCGTCCTGGGACTTGGCAATATCGGCCCTTATGCGGCCATGCCGGTGATGGAAGGCAAGTCGATGCTCTTCAAGCAGCTAGCGGACGTAGACTCCTTCCCGATCTGCCTGGATACGCAGGATACCGAAGGCATCATTACGGCGATCAAAGCGATCGCTCCCGCGTTTGGCGGTATCAATCTGGAGGATATCTCCTCGCCGCGATGCTTTGAGATTGAGCAGCGCCTGCGCGAGGAATTGGACATTCCGGTGTTCCATGACGACCAGCACGGAACAGCCGTCGTGCTGTATGCAGCCTTGATCAATGCGCTGAAGGTCGTAGGTAAATCGGTGGAAAATCTGAAGGTTGTCGTCTGCGGCATTGGCGCCGCGGGCGTTGCCTGCAGCAAAATCCTGATGTCGGCTGGCGTGAAGAACATCATCGGCGTCGATCGCCTCGGCTCGCTGACCGCCGATCAGACGTATGACCATCCCATGTGGCAATGGTACGCCAGCAACACCAACCCCGAACGGCGTTCCGGATCACTTCAAGACGTCATCCATGGCGCCGACGTGTTTATTGGTTTGTCTGCCGGCGGAATCCTGAAGAGAGAGGATGTTCAGGCGATGGCAGAGCGTCCTATCGTCTTCGCGATGGCCAATCCGATCCCGGAGATTCTGCCGGAGGAGGCCGAGGATATCGCGGGCGTCATTGCAACGGGAAGATCGGATTATCCGAACCAGATTAACAACGTGTTATGTTTTCCCGGTATTTTCCGCGGCGCCCTGGACTGCAGAGCCTCCGCCATCAATGAGGAGATGAAACTCGCCGCAGCCGAAGCGATCGCTTCGACGGTCACGGACAAGGAACGGAGCCGGCATTACATCATCCCGAGCGTATTCAACCAGCAAGTCGTCAACGGCATCCGGGACCTTGTCATCCAGGCAGCCATCCGAACCGGGGTCGCGCGCCGTATTCCAAGGGAATACCGCTAACGATGACGATTACGATTCCATGAAACGGGGAGGGTTCAGGAATGGGGAGCAGCATACGAGCCATCGTGGACATTAATATGAGGGCGAATGATTTCTCATCAAGCATCGTACTCGTCCTTGGGCCGGATCAATATATCGACGCAAAAAGCATACTGGGTCTAAGCATGACACTGTACCGCAACCAAACATACCTTCTCTACGTTTATGGTCCGGACCAAATGGAGGCGAAAGCTGCCATGCGGGAAGTATTCGCCAAGCACCATCTGCAGCTGCAGCTGAAAGAGGCTCCCTAAGCAACCGAAATCGAGCTTAGGCCGTACGATATGAGTCCGAAGAAAAAGAGCAGGAGTGCACGGTCCTAACAGGAACCGTACTCTCTTGCTCTTTGCATGTTCGCTCGGCTATGGCTTACTCACCGAGGATTGCAACAATCAAACTGACAGATTCAGCGCGGGTAGCATGAGCCTGTGGAGCGAACACCCCCTGGCCTCTGCCTTGGATCAGTTTCGCTTCAACAGCTGCTGCTACGTAAGGCTGAGCCCACGCAGGGATTTGATCTGCATCGGCAAAGGAAATTTTCGCTTGAGGGTCTAATGGAAGCTTCTTTGCTCTGGCGATCATGACAGTCATCTCCAGCCGGGTCAGCTCTTGGGCCGGCCTGAAGGTCTGATCCTCATAACCATTCATGATTCCGGCTTTAACAACCCCTGTAACAAATGCTTTCGCCCAAGCAGGAATCCCGTCTGCATCTTCGAAGCTTATTGTCCCCTGCTGGCCCTGGCCCAATCCCAGCGCCCTTCCTAACAACACTGCAAACTCGGCACGTGTAATCTTGGCGTTGGGACGGAAGGTATGATCTTTATATCCCTGTACCCAACCAAGCTCAACGGCCTTCTCAATCGCCTTTGAAGCCCAGTGTTTATCAATATCCTGAAGATGCACCTCCAGCTTCGGAGGGCTCGGTTTCTCAACCTCTCCCTTATCATCTTCTTCGGCTTCCTTGGACTCCTCCTCCGGGTTCCCGGTCTTCGGAACGGTTGGGGATGGGGTGATTGACGATGTCCCTCCATCCGATGAACCGCCGCCAGGCTCCGTTACGAGTGCGGCTGTTCTGACGGTAATACTTGGCCCGTCATGGCTCCACTTATCCTTACTGCCTGCTTCAACCTTGAAGCTGTATATGCTGTCAGGACTTAGCCCTGTGACATGATAACGGTATACTGACCCGGTTACATTGGCTAATTCGACCCCATTCCGAGAAATTGTATAGCCTTCAACTTGATCTGCCTGAACCTCACCTGACCAATGAAGATGAATACTGGTGGCAGAGACATTTTCCGCTGTGAGAATGCCTCCTAACCAAGAAGGGACTTTACTTCCTGGAATCATGCTCCCTTTAAACTCTGCAAGGGCCCCGTCTATGGCGCTGATGGCCGCCTGGACGTCCGCTTGCGTCACATCCTCATTCATCATCACGTCTTCTGCCGCCTGAATCGCATGATGGAACCGCAGCATGGCCTCCGGCGGATATTGTCCAGGCTCCACTCCCTCCACAGCCTCGGCGTACACCGATTTGGCCACGGTAATCGCTTCGTTTAAACGACTTTTATCCACTGGAGCTCCCGGGTCCACGATCACTAAGGACTGGAATGCTGCCACAGCCGCTTGAAGTACAGTGACGGCAGCGTCGATTTCATCCTGCAGCGCATTTGCTTGGTTAAGCACTGCCTTAGCAGCTTCGATGGCATCGAATAACTGGAGTTTCGAACCTGCTGGATATTGTCCGGGCTCAGTTCCTTCCACGGCCGGATCATATACGCTTTGGGCGACGGTAATCGCCTGGTTCAAGGCAGCTCTATCCACTGTCTGATGTACGGACAGCGTGAGTTTCTCAGCCGGTTTCGTCACCTTGTCATCCGTCGAAGCATACTTGATATTGTCAAAGGCAAAGGTACGGCCGTTCGCGCTGTCCCACAGGAAGCCAAGCACAATCCGGTCGAAATGGGTGATCACGTTTGTCGTTTTCACCAGATGACCATCGATGTACATGTTTAATTCGGTTCCCGAGGTATAGTCCCATTTCAGTTCATGCCAGCCTTTACTACGCTTAATGCTCGTTTTTTCCCAAGCCGTTGAAACACCGCTTGCCCTCACGGAATAATAGTCCTGGGAACCATAGTTCGGGTTCCCATCATACAGCACGCCCATACCGGCAAGCAGCTGGCTTCTTGCGTTTCCGACATGGGCAACAACTCGGGTATTCCCCGATTTGGAACCATCGTCATACAACATCATGGTAACAATGCCTTGCTGCGGTGATCCGAACAGCTTCTGTATCGCATTGCTGCCATTCCCTTTTACAAATAAGGCGCTTCGTTCTCCTTGATACGCTACTTGATCAGAGATGACCCCTGTCTCAATTGGCGTTCCGGTCTCCGACACGAAGTCTCCCCAGCCCGCTTCAAAACTCTGTGAATACTGAATGTCGCTGTATTCTTCGACATCAGCCGTGACTTCTATCGCATCCATACCGGAGACATCACCATTTGCCGTTAGAATTCCGGTTTCCTGATCCACGGTGACCCGATCCTGGTCCGTCCTGAATTGAACTTTGTAATAAGGCGCATGTTTCAGAGTAATGCCTTCCTCTGTCACGCCGTCGACTCGAAGCTGTACGGAAGGATGAGACTCCGATATCTCCGCTTGATCTGCCCCGACTTGATACGACTTCAGCATGGATGGGGGATGAACCGTAACCTGCGTCTCCGCATAAATGGCAGTATTGAACGTGCTTTCGGCCCTGATGCTCGCTTTCCCCGGGCTCAGTGGAGTGATGAAACCCTTCGCATCTACTGCCGCGACTCGCGGATTGCTGCTGGACCACTTTATCCCCTTGAACCATGCGTCCTTGGGTGTGAATTCAACTGCTAACGTTTGGCCCGCCTGCTGGGCATACAAGTCCAGCTTGTCCTGATTCAGTTTCATCGCCATGGGCAGTACTTCAGGTACCCGATTAGCTGGTGCATCACCCGAATATTCATGCGCACCGATATCCGCTTTACCGTCAGTCAGGGGATTATCGTAAAAGTCTTTATCTGCCTTGCCCCATACCGAAGGGGTGTGTACGCTCACATCCAGTCCTGCATTAATGGCAGGCGAATCCGATAACAGCTTATAACCATTTAGCTTCTCCGCATCGAAGAGGCTCGCATCTGCCTGAATGATATCTTTCGGTTCTTCACCCGGTCTGGCGAGCTTCGGGCTTTCAAAGATATTGTCCTCTACGACTGCACCCGGGAATGCAGTACCCTTAATCCCCGTTCCCGGATAGAAAATATTGTTCTTGATCTCCCCGCCGGAGAAGGAGGTGGCACCCATAGGCGTATCTGCCTTGGAATAGAAGATGTTGTTATAGAGCCGTGCATACTTGACCGAAGTGTTAAAGATTTTGGTGGAGATATTCTCGTCTGTAAAAAATGTATTGTTATGAATCAGAGGTGCATACTGTGCCTGTGTCGGCAAATAATGCAGCAGATATCTGCCGTCTCCGTCATTAACGCTGATATTGTACCGGGCCACGGAATTCGTTGAACCGTCCATAAAGAGCATAAAGCCCCCGCGATTGCTGTGACTGTAGTTGTACTGGTATAGCGCTCCTTCCGAGAACATGTCCACGTCAAAGGCCTGGCCGTCGTTATACCCGTACACCCCGCCGTACACTTCGTTATACTGCATGACCATATCCTTGACAGCGATGACCCAAAGTCCCGCGTAGTTGACATTCCCCACGTCTTTGGCTGAGTGTTTGACTACGGTGTTATATTCCATTCGGCCATTCTCGCCGACGTTGCTCATCACAAAGCCATCGCCCTGGACTTCTTCTACATAATTGTTTCTGAAAATAATATCTTTGAAGACTCTTGGGAAATTGGCTTTAATATCGCCTTCTTTATAAAGTCCGGCGTTACGTATCCCTTCAATATCCACCCGCTTCACGATGTTGCCCTCAACGAGAACGTCCGTAATATTACCGAGAATCAGGATTCCGCCACTTCCGATTTTCCAGCCCTTTGGATTGCCGTTCACGTCATGAATATAATTATTCTTGACGACAATCCCCATGTGAGGATTCGCTTCCCATTCCGATACCGTGGTAGAGGCTGTGCGGATATTGATGCCCGCTCGTTGCGAGATGATATCCGGATGGTAGTTGGTCAGCTCAAAATTGGAGAACTCCAGATAGCTGCCGTCCACTACATCGATGGTGGCCGACATCGTCTTATCCGTAACGCCCTTGTAGTTCTCTATAATCACAGATCTCTCGGTGGTGGTTGTGCCATTCCCGTTAATAACCGGTCGGCCAAGTCCCTTAATATTGCCATAACTGCTGAATACGATCGGTGCATCCGCCGTACCGGATATTCCCCGAAGCTTGAGTGATCCATTCCACACATCTCCGGCTTTAAATAAAATTCGATCACCGGGCGCATAGCTCATGTTATTCACTTTCTCGAGCGTTCTCCAGGACTGGCTCTCTGACTTTCCATCATTGGCATCATCCCCGTCCGCGCTGACATAGTAGACCGTTCCCGATGCAGCCCGGGCAGAAGCCGCTGCCTCCAAGGATTCAGCCGCACTTACCCGATTCCCGTGCAGATCGGGAATTCCCAGGGAAACCGCCAATATCATGCTAAGACAAACGGTGAGCAACCTTCGCTTGCTGTTTCTTTTCCCATGATTCATTACATCATCCTCCTGACACAATCTTTTGGTTATCAGAATTAGAACGAAATCGACCTCAGCACCTCCTCGTTGATCCGAATGTTAGCATTGTGCAACTTCTGACTTACCTGCTGTTCCAGCTGCTTCTGAATGTATAGTTGAACCAGGGAAGCTTTAACCTGCTCATACGGCGCATAGCCTTTATCCCTGGTATCGAGAAGCCTGAACATCATAGAGCCTTCCGCATCTTGTTGAATAGCGGTAAACTCACCCGGCTGAGTAGACGTCAGCACATCGTGTAGATAACGCGCTGCATCATCGTCTTTGGATTTGGTGTCTATATCCAGCGTGTCTTTCTGCACCTCAACGCCTGAGGGGCTCAACCTTGCGATAGCTTCCTCGACACTAAACTTCTCAGAGAGTACAAGCTCCTGAAGGGTATTTAGGGTACGGGAGGACTCCGTGCCTGAGGCCGTTACTTTTTCATAAACGAACGCATACCCCAGATGAAAATATTCGGGTTTGACCTCTTCATAAAGGGCCTTCAGCTCCTTATCGCCAAGCGAATTCCTTGTTTGCTTAACCAATGTATCGATTAATCTTTGATAATTCATGCTCTGCGTATAGGAGTAAAACGAATCGGCACCATACTGCTGAGGACCATATATCGGCTGCCCTTGCCGAATTTTCTGTTGCCTGGTTTCATTCTCCGCTGCCAGATCCCTTAAGAAGGACGCATAGGATACATCCTGGATGATCCCGTGCTGCTTCATCAGGCTCTGTTCGGTTTTTATGCGTGTTACATCCTGCACCGTTTTTTGCCTGGCATAATCAAGCGGTGTTTCTCCCTTATAAGCAGAAGTCCAAAAGTCTTCACTATAATCGGCATTGTGTTTCTGCTTGAAGTAGCTAGTAGTCCATGCTTTATTTTGCCGTAAAAAAAATTGGAACTCCTGAACCGTAACGGGCTCATCATCAATGGTGAGAACGACTTCATCCGCTGAAGCCCGCATCTCCATGTTCAGGACAACGGCAATAATCGCGGTTGCCACAACAAGGCTAAACAATAGGAGTATTAACGTGCGGGCTATAGGCCTTTTCCCAAACATAATCTCCCTCCGTTCTTTTGCAAGCACTTACATTTTAGATCAACCTTATTATAGGAAAGTTAAAAAACAGTTATAATGAACAAATTTGACGGATGCCACACGATTTTTACCTCTTTGATTCCGCTGCCTCGTACCGTTCGTCAGATACACAAAAAACCTCTGCCAGCAGATCGCCGACAGAGGTCTATACCCGTTACATATTTCGCTTTAAGATTCGTACCAATAGCCTTTAATTCCTTGTTCAAGCCGGACCAGCGCCTCCAAATAAAAATAATCTCCCCAGATCATATAATCATCCGGTGCCCGGTCCCCCCTGACATGATAGGATCCGTGCTTCAACAGCCCCTCCGCATCGGGCAGGTCCATCGTTGAATAATGCTCCACCAATGCGCTCATGCTGCGGTTCAAGGCACTCTCGAACAGCATCCTGTCCGGATCACGGTCCTCCATAAGTTCCAGAAGTTCTAGCAATCCGCACGCTGCGATAGCCGATGCGGAGCTGTCGCGCGGTGTGTCCTCATCAATTGGCACATCGAAGTCCCAATAGACAACCCCATCCTCAGCCATGCGTTCGATAAAATATCGGGCAAGACGCTTGGCCGTATCCAAAAATGCCTCATGCTTCGTATATCTGTAAGCCAGTGCAAAACCGTATATCCCCCAAGCCTGACCCCGTGTCCAGGTCGATCCGTCTTGGTACCCTTGATGGGTACCGCCCCGAAGCGCATTTCCATTGTTAACATCAAAATAGAACGTATGGTAGGAGGACCCGTCCCCACGCACCAGAAATTTCTGGCTCTGCAAGGCATGCTTCATGGCAACATCATAATACTTTGTTTCCCCTGTCTGCTCATGAGCCCAAAATAATAGCGGGAGATTCAGCAGACAATCGATGATGATCCGTCCCCCGTTCTCCGGATCATTCGCTGCCCCCCATGCCTGTATGATTTCCATTTGGGGGCGCCACCGTGCCAGCAAGGTGTCCGCCGCCTGGAGTGCCGTCATACGAGCAGTTTCGCTCTCCGTTACACGCCACTGCGCTACCGCAGACAGTGAATATAGAAAGCCGATGTCATGATGATCCAATGCCACGTGCCGATCCAGCCGATCTTTGAAATTGGTCAAATAAGACTCGGCCGCCTCCTTATAGTAGGGATCGTGCCCATACTCGTATGCAAGCCACATCATCCCTACATAGAATCCTTCGATCCAGTCATTATTATCGCCCCACTCGTATCGCTGGCCCTCGATAATATGCGGCAATTTCCCCGGATGCTTCCTAATGTTTTGCTTGATTTTCTGAATGGCATCCTCAATTGCACCCTTCCACATGTTCATCCTCCCCTTGCTCCTGTTCTTGTGCTATATGTCCAAACGAAAAAGGACGCTTCCGTTCTGGGCATCCGTAACCACGATGTTTCCTTCGAGTGTGTACTCTACAATCGGAGGGAGGTCGTAGCGCCTCCGATTCTCCTCGCGGTTTGAAGCTCCGTATACGGCTGATATCAAAACATGTTCGCCCGGCTCCAGCTGGACGGTTAGCGTTGGAATCATTGTTCTTGGCTTAAGCAGGTTGGTATTGGCTTCCGGGTAAACCATGACCGCACCGCCGTATCCTTGCACATTGACGATTCCACTGATTCCGCCCGGCATCATCGCAGCCACCCGCTCAGGTTCCGCTTTGACCCCTTCGGTCTCGCTGAGGGCAAAATTCGTCATCCTTCCCACGGCAAATCCGCCCTCAGCCGCAGTCAGACAGCGGCTGGAACGAATATGGTGAATCCGTACATGCCACAGTCCGGCAGGAACCAGCCATGTCCGCACTTCGACATCATGCCAAGGAAGCCATCTGGAGTAAACATGCTGTTCTTCGATGCGGAACTCCTCGCAAAAGCGGCGTACACGATAATGCTCATCGCATTCGCTTAGAGCAAGCATCGAATCGTAAGCCCCCTGTCCGAGGCCATAATACCCTTTGGGAACACTGAAACCAAATCGCGTAGAATAGGCGAATTTTGCATATTTGGCTGCACTGTGCGCCATATCAAAGTTAGCCATCTGACCGGAAGCCAGGGCTGTTATATGTCCATCATCCTCCGGTTTGCAAATCAACATTCTGGCATGAGGCTGGGCTGACACTGATTTCAAGCTTGGCAGGGGTTCCTCTTCCACCATCCAGAACGGATGATCATCCGGCAAATCCAATATGAGAAATGACTTAAACGCCCAGTATGGTGATCCCGGCGCATTGTAGCTCTCCCCCATGATCAAATTGGGGTACGCGTATCCGATACTTAGCAAGCCATCTGACGTAAAGATAGGCTGGGCGAACCACCACCGCAAATGCCTCATAATGATTCCTTTGATTACGCCAAGGGAGAAGGGCTCCACGCCAGCGTATACGAGCGCGCACCAGAAGGAGACCTGCGCGAAGCGATAGGTTTGGCTTCGACCAAAGGGCAGACTGCTTCCATCCTCGGCGAACCAATAAATGAATTGCTCGGCAAACGCCTTCGCCCGCTCCCTATAAATCCGTGCACGCTCAGGATCATCCTGCTCCATCAGCTTCGCGTAGATCAGCGTATAGAAGTGCATCCCAAACGGAATATAATAATCCCGCTGATCTGTCTTGCCGTCCGAATACCATCCATCGCCTAAATAGTAAGTATCGATCATATCGAGATACTCATCCATAATGGCTTGATTGTAAGGCATGCCCACCTTCTTGAAGCCCATATTTACAAGCACCGTAAACATCAGCCAATTGTTCGGATTGGAATGATCCACGAGATTGATCTGATTGAGCCACCGGTACAGCTGCTGCTTCTCCTGATCCTGCAATGGCTCCCACAGCTTATGTGGAGCAAGCGCCAGTCCAAATCCGAATACCGCCTGCTCGACCATACGCTGATCCTGTGTCGTAAACTCTCCCCAATATTCGGCATGCTTTGGGTCCGTACCATTCACGATGCCTTTCAGATACAGGGGCCATAAATCCGATTCGCCGCCTCCACTGGCATGAGGAATTAATCCCCATAAGGGTCTGGCAAAAGCCTCCATAAGTGCAATGGCGTCATTATATAGGGCTGCTGTAGATCCAAGCGTTAGTCCAGCATATCCCGACGTGAATCGCTGCTTCAAAGGCTCCAGCGTGTCCAAGACGGCCTTCTGCAGATCAGCTTTGGTGCGAAGTGGAAGGCCTTGTAGCGATCCTTGTATCTGTTCCATGATCTCACTCTCCTCCTATCGATTATTAACTCCAAGACGTAAACTCGCTCGGCGTCATGCCAAGTTCCCGTTTGAACAATTTGATAAAATAGCTCTTGTTGGCATAACCCAGATAGTCCGATATCTCCTCGACAGTCTTATTAGACTGTTGAAGCAGCTGCTTCGCCTTCTGGAGTTTGACCATATTGACATATTCGATAAAATTCTGGTTCGTTTCACGTTTAAACAAGCGGCTGAAATAGCTTGAGTTCAAATTTAAATAACCCGCCATCTCTTCAAGCGTCAATTTCTCGGTCACGTGCTGAATCACATATTTCTGTGCCTGGATGATCTCAGAACGCTTAGAGCGGATGGATAATACGCTTAATCTGCGGGAGAGCTCCGTCAGATATGCCATGATCCAGCTCCGCAGATGCTCCATGGAATGAATATCGTTGATCGCGTCATACAGCTTCTCTTCGGTTATGCTGTCCTGAACCTGTAATGTCACTTTCGTTTTCATCTGTAAATCCATGAGCAGCTGCAGCACCCATTCTTTCACATCTGCAGGAGGGAACCGGTTTGTCTCCACCCATGCCGCCCATTCCTTTACAATCTCCTCTACGTGCTCAGGCCGATTCAAGGCCAGCATGTCATTGATCCGCGAGAAGAATACGGCATACTCTCCATACATATCTCCGCTGGTGAAGGACACCTTCTCGTACCGGCAGATGCTGGATTCCTCCAGATAGAAGCGATGGCTCCATTCCTTGAGCATGGGCATTAATATAAGCCGAAGCTCTTCAGGTGCTGCGGCTTCCCGTCCCAATAAGCAGGTAACTGATATTTTCAAATATTGTTTCATGGCCGTTATCGCCCGCTGCAGAGAATAGTAGAGTATCTGCTGTTCCTTAACAGGGTCCTCGCAACAGATGAAAACAACCAGTTCTTTGTTGCTGTAATGGAAAATAACGCTGCGGTGCATTGAATCGAGCACTTCCTGCAGCACATTTTCGACCGCGAATGCAATCGTATAATCGTTCATTTTGCGGGTCTTTGAAATTTCGGGCATGCGGTCGATAGAGACAACGAAAGGCAAGTAATATCTGGCCTGAAGGTCGACACCATTTAACCGGGCATGCTTAATCCATGCCTCCTTCGTCCAGGATAACTGGTACAGGGTATCCTTCAGCAATTGATCTTTTAGCGCGGACCGATTGAGCGATTCCTTCTGCATATACATCATCACTTCTGCCGCTTTATGCTTCTCCTTGCTCAGATCAACGGCGATGTTATGCAGCAGCTGCTGCAGCTGCTCTACATCCAAACTCTCTTTTAGAATATAATCACTCACTTTCAGCTTCATAGCTTGTTGCGCATACTGGAACTCGTTATGACAGGACAAAATGACAGCTCGAAACAAGGGATTCACTGAGTTGAACTTTTCAAGCATCTCCAGGCCATTCATCTTGGGCATTCCGATATCCGTAATAATAATGTCAGGCTGCTTAAGCTGTGCATCCTCCCAAGCCTCCAAGCCGTTCGAGTAACAACCGATCAATTCAACACCCAGCACTCTCCACGCAATGCTTTGTGACAAATAGCGTACAACAGGATAATCATCGTCCACCAGAATCGCTGTCAACACCATGCTCACCTCTCTCCACCTCGAATGGAAACTTTAACGTGATGTTTGTTCCAATGTCCTGCTCACTGTGAATCTCCAGTTGGGCGTTCGTTCCGTAGATCAGACGAAGGCGCTGAAATACATTCTTGACACCAATGCCGGAAAATCCCTTTTTGGCAGGTGCTGCTGCTCCCTGAACCGAGTCCACATTGGCACGCAGCTCTTGAAGCGCAGCCTCACTCATACCGATCCCGTTGTCACGGACCGTGATGCTGATGTCGTTAGCTCCTTTTTCAGTGATATGGACCGCCTCAATGAAGATGACCCCGGCAAACTGCTCATAGCCATGAATAATAGCGTTTTCAATTATTGGTTGAATCATGAAGCGCGGAACTAACGCTTGCTCGCAGCCTGCCTCGTAATTCACCTCTAGTCTCACCTGGTTGGCATGCCGGAAATTCATGAGACGGATATAGTGATGAACCGTCTGCACCTCTTCATGAAGTGGAATAAATTCGTTATCGCGGTTAATCGTCATGCGCAGCAGGGAAGACAAGGAAGCAATCAATTCGGCGTTCTCTTTATCCCCTTCGATCAGTATGTTAAGCCGGATGGAATTCAGAAGATTGAACATAAAGTGCGGGTTGATCTGAGCCTGCAGCATCTCCAGCTCGGCCTTTCGCTTCTTGGCCTGTTCCACGGTAATTTGCTCAATATTGGATTCGATCCTGTCCAGCATATGATCAATCGTCCGTGCAAGCTGAGTCACCTCATTGTTGCCGCGTATCCCCGAGCGGATATCCAGCTGTCCCCGGCCAATGCGGGTTATGAAGCCGCTCAGTTCCCTCATCGGCTTCGTAAAGGCCGAAATCAACACCATCAAAAGGATACAGAATAAGGTAAAGAAAAGCACCTGCAGCCCAAAACTGATTAATAAAATCTGTTTATACTTGGAGACGGCCGATGATAATGGGATTAAGCTGACCAGATTCCAAGTATTCGGGCGAATGGACTGCTCGGCGTATACATATTCCCGGCCGTCCATTTCAATCGTTCTTGCACGTTCATCCTGATTCCACCAGGTCATTCTGCTTCCGATTAGGGACGGATCGGAGTGAGAGATGACCACGCCCTCCTCATCCAACAGCATCATGTCCTGGTCTGAATTAGAGCCGCTCTGAAGATGGTTGCGGATTTTACGTTCATTCACGCTGATGATGACATAACCGATGATGCTGTTGGAGGAGGTTCTTATCGGTCGCCCGATCGTAACCAGATAAGAACCATCCTTGTCGGCAGTATGAAAATAATTGTCCTGCAATCCCACCCAATAGGTTGAGAACGAGGGAATTTGGTTTAGCTCCGCAAACCACGGCTGCTTGTATAAGATGGCCGGATTAAAGTCGTTGTGAGAATAATTGGTATATGTAAAATCGTTCTTTCCAAGGATGGTGACATAATAATCGTCATGCTGTCTAAAGAGCTCATCGAGCAGCCGGATCAAGCGGCTGTAGTGTACAAGGATCTCATTCTTGTATTCCTGCGTGCCCTGCTTCTGCCTGGACATAATTTGCTGTCTGATCTCCGAGTTCGTCAGCACTATGTTGGACAGCTCCAATGTTTGATCCAGAACGCTATTCACATCGGATTGAACCGCTTTTAGTGCATCCTCAGAGCTCACAATGGCCCTATCCAGCAGAAGATCCTTGGTTAAATAATTGGTAACCCAATATATTCCGCCCAGGGGAAGCAGAAAACATAGCAGTGCTGACCAGATTAATTTTTTTCGCAATGAAAATTTGGGAATCATCACAGATGCAGTCCTCAAATCTTAATGAATTGGAATAGGGAAAACCTGAGTTTTCCCCTTAACCATCCTCGTATCCTGTTAATGCATTAGGCATATCACGTTCTTGCGAACTCAGCCTAATTTTTATTACTATTTACAACCTCGGTAATCTTCTGATCGATGCTGTCGATCGTTTTGTCCAGATCATGCTTATTCAGAATATACAGCTCCGCTTCAGGAATCACAACATTCTTTGCTTCCTCGGCATATTTTACAGGCACCGGAGCTGACCCTGGCACCGTGTTATTAATCGTATATTTCAGTGACTCCACATCGATCTTTGATGGATCTTTCGAGGAGCCTACAATTGTATCGATCAGCTTATCCGTATCCGATTTGGCCCAGCCGGAGAATACTCTTCCCCCGATTTCGAGACCTTCGGACGTATACCATCTGACGAATTGATAAGCTGCCTCCTTATTTTCGGATTTTGCTGCCACTGCCATATATGTCGGTTGTACCGGGGAGTAATGTTTGCTTTCCCCTTCCAGTTTAGGCAGAGGTGCAAATACGGTTTCGAAGGTAGCCGGAATGGCGTCCGTTCCCCCAGACTCCGCCACCATCCAATCGCCCATAGGGAGCATAGCAGCAAGCCCGTTGAAATATTGATTACGGTAAGCCAGCTTTTGCGAAATAATATCTTCGTACGGGTTCGCACTCTTATCCTCATACATCATTCGCTTCATCATTTCCAGATTAGCTTTCAGCAGTGGGTCCTTGGCATTGGATGTTCCATCGCCTTTAAGAAACGTATTATCAGACGGCTTGCTCATCAATTGCAGCTGGAAGTAATCCGGCCAATTGTGCAGGTAAGCGCCATATCGTTTCTCGACACCGTCCCCCTTGGTCAGCTTCTTCGCGTAATCCTCAAACTCTTTCCACGTCCAGTCCGTTGGGATCGGCAGACCCGCTTCCTCCAACATCGCTTTGTTCATAATGACGAACCAGCGCTGCATGGAAGATGGCAGTGCGTAAATTTTGCCGTTGACTCTGGTATCCACCAAGTATTCATCATCGTATTGGTAGCCATCTTGTTCTATGTAGCTCTCGAGCGGTTCAAAAAGTCCGATGTCTGCCCGCTGCGAATAATTCGTATAAGGAAGCTCGACGATATCCAACCGGTCATTTGAAGCGGCCATCAGGTCCAGTTTTTGCATGGATGCCAGCGAATCGCCCTTCTCGTTCAGGAGATCCAGCTCCACCTTGATGTTTGGATACTTCTTCTCAAACTCGGGTATAATCTTGCTCCATTGCGCTTTTGCATCTGTCTGCCACGTGCTTAGTTTCAACACAATTTGATCAGGTGCTGCTTCCTTGCCTGAGTCCGCGCTGCCTTGAGCGGCCGAATCAGACGTCGTGCTGCCTCCACCTCCGCAAGCCGAAACAACAAGCGCAAAGGATAAGCTTAACAACATCGCCGATAATCTCTTGATTTTCATATTGACCCTCCTCGAAAGTAACTGCTTCCCGTTATTCATAGAAGTAAGTGCTTACAAAATCATCCTATCATGATCGATCTTTTAGCGTAGTTCCCTATTTTTACGGAAGCCAAACTATTTTGACTTTTTATCAGCCCTTGACTCCGCCAAGCGAAATGCCCTCGATAACCTGCTTCTGACCAATCGCAAAAATGATAAGCAGAGGCAATATGGCCGATACGGCGCCAGCCATCATGAGGGAATATACATCCCCGTATTGGTCCCCAAAGAGTCGGATGCCGAGCTGGATCGTAAACAGATCTTTGGACTTCAAGAAAATTAATGGATACTGATAGTCGTTCCATGTCCAGATGAACCGGAGAATCGCATAAGTAGCGACACCCGGACGGATAAGCGGAAGAGCAATCTGCCAGAAGGTTCGGAAGTGACCCGCCCCATCCATTTTGCCGGACTCGATATATTCATTGTTTACGCCCATGAAAAATTGTTTCAACATGAATGCTCCAATAATACTGAAGCTGTTCAACAGGATCAGACCCGCATGGGTATCAATCAGATTCATCCAATTGAACAATAAGAACTGCGGTACCAGCGAAGCCTGCGGCGGAACCATGTACAAAGCCAGAACAAGCACAAACATGGCATCTCTGCCGCGAAAACGCAGCTTGGAGAAGCCATAGGCTGCAAGTGCGCATACAAACACATTAATGACGGTCGTAGCGATCGTGATATAAATGGAGTTCCAATAATAACGTACGAACTGTCCGCTCCATACCGTTTGGTAGTTCTCTACGGCATTCCAATTTTTCGGAATCCATTCTATCGGAAATTTGAACACATCCATCTCCGGTTTAAAGGAGGTTGACAACATCCATACAAACGGAAGAATAAACAGAATACCGATGAAGGCCATAACGATCGTCCAAATCAATTTGGATATATTTAATTTCATGGGGTACCTCTCCTCTCATGCCCGGCTAAATTCAATATTCGATGTCGATTAAGCTTCATGTGCTGCTTCGTGGTCAAAGGATGACTTTTTGAACAACCTCTAATAGTTGACCCACTTCTTCTGAGCTAGCATCTGTGCACCCGTGATCAGCAGACAGATCAGGAACAGGATCAAAGCCATACTGGAGGCATAACCTGTCTTCAGCTGATTGAAGGCTGTATCGTATAATTCATATACGATGACAGTTGTCGAATTAGCCGGTCCGCCCTGTGTTAGCACTTGGATCAGATCAAAAATCTTGAAGGTACCGATGATCCCCGTCACTAATAAGAAAAAGGTGGTCGGCGATATGCACGGCAGCGTAATGCTGCGGAATTTCACCCATGCATTCGCTCCATCAATCTCAGCAGCTTCATACAGGTCTCTTGGGATGGACTGTAATCCGGCAATATAGATGATGATGTTGTACCCTAATAGGATCCACACCTGAATCATCATCAGGGACGGCAGCGCAAAATCGATATCCGCAAGCCATTTCGGCGGATTATCTATACCCAGGGACATCAGCGACTTATTCACCGGGCCAAGAGATGGGTGGAACAGAACCTGCCACACCATGGCGACAGCAACAATGCTTGAAATATAGGGAAGAAAGTAAATAACCTTAAAAGCACCCTTAAGATAGACCTGCCGGTCAATCAGTACCGAAAGTACCAAGGCCAATATCATGGTAACAGGTACGGTAATAATGAAGACCAGATTGTTAACCAGACTTTGCATAAACGCACTATCCTTGAATAGGGTGACGAAATTACTCAGTCCTGCAAATTTGATTGCGCCCATCCCGGCTACGAAGTTCCAATTCGTGAAACTTAGCAGCAAAGACCCAATGACAGGGATTAATGTCAAAATAAACAGCCCAAGCATTAAAGGAGCAACAAATAAATATCCGGCAATTTGCTCCTTCGCCGCCATGCTAAGATGGGCAGATCTGTTTGTTCGTTTCATACGTCTCTCCTCCTGGGCTTTTTTGCTTAGCACCACATTTCACTTGTATCTCTATTTGAGACCGATTCTGTTGAACATAGAATCTTGGATACCTCCATTGTAAAAAAGTCGCTTGCCGCTTATAAGAAAGAGAAATGTGCATTTTGGAACGAATTTTACTTTTTGTGCGTTTGCGCGGAACAAAAAAGGATGAGCCACGCTGGCCCATCCCTCTATATCCAAATATATTTAATTACGCTCAGCCCGATACTCAATAATCCAGCAGTCCCGCAGTTCTCCTTCATGCTGTTCATGCTTCTCCAGCAGCCTAATCTTCCTGAAGCCGCACTTCTCGTAACAAGCAATCGCCCGTTCATTCCAAGCCTGCGGGTCCATTACGATCCGGTCGGCCTGCCTTTGAAACACGAGATACTCCACCATGGAAGTCACGAGCTTCGTACCGATGCCTCGATTCCAATAATCCGGCTCCCCGATGAATTGATCCGTGGCAAATGTTCTGCAGTCTGCATCACTCCCGTTATACCGATACTCGCCTAACGTCTCCTCATCCAGAAGATAAAACTGGATATATCCGATCGGTTTCCCCTCATACTCGATAATACAGCGGGTCTCATCATCATCCACATAGAAATGCTCCCGCACCCGCTCCACGTCATGAGGATTATCCCGTCCCTCGTAATACTGCAGCACATCCGGATTCGACAACCAAGAAACTAAAGATAATTCATCTTTCTCCTCCAGCTCGCGAACCGTAATCGGTCCATCCTCGTACACCAGCATCGTGATCCCCCATCTTCATTATTAAATCCCCAATTCTCGTGTTTCAGATGACATCCGCAACCATCGTGATAGATGTTCCGCTTACGCCTACCTCCTGAAATCCGAAACGCTCATATAATTTCATAGCGGCCGTGTTCTCGGGAGCGACGCTTAACGATACCTTCTGAATCCCCTGCTCCTTCATTCCTCTGAACAATTCCTTCATCAGGGCCGTTCCAAGCCCCTGCCCGCGGGATTCCGGCAGCAGCGCCATGCCAAGCTCCGGGATGTCATCACTCACATAACCGAACCCTTTGTTCTCTTCATCAAAATGACGGATCGTAATCGAGCCTATCGGCTTCCCTGTGGCATTCACGGCAATATAGCCCAGATCGCCCGCTCGCCCCCAGTCGTCCACGTATTTTTTCATGAACGGCTCTTCGAGTATGTCTCGGCCAAAAGGCTCCTCTCCCTCGGGCACATACAGAGACTCATACAGCATCTCCCGCAAAAAGGATTCATCCTCCCGGCCAGCGACTCGAATATGGTATGAATTCATGTGCATCTTCCTTCCCACCCTAGATACTATCCGTCAATGCGGTCCATAACGCCAATCTCTCCGGATCAAAATCGTTCCGGCCGTAATGGTCGAGAAAAATATCCTGGTAGTCATCGCTTCCCAGGTTATATCGAAGCGTCCAAATTCCCCAATAGAGGTCGTAATGAAGGTCTCCGATCCCGCCATAACCCAGATCGATAAAACCTTCAAGCTGGAAATTCCTCATAATCAGATTCGGCAGACAATAATCGCCGTGAAGCAGCACATCATGGTCCTCCGTTCCCTGCAGCTTCTCCAGGCTTAATAGAGCCTGTTCTCTTCCGCCCGGAAACCCTTTGGTATCTCCCGTTTTGTTCATGAAACTTTCCCGATACTCCTGGATAAGTTCAGCCGTTCGATTCGGAAAAGGACAGTCGGCAGCAGATATAGAATGGAGATAACGCAAACTGTCCCCGAACACGGCAGCCAGTCTCTTCGGATCTTCCAGATGTCCCCCGGACACCCCATCATCCCCTTGCAGTGCGACGGTCAGCAGGTAATCGTTATCGCCATGTTGCTCATAGGCCAGCACCTCGGGAGCCAGGCCCTTTCCGTGTAAATAATCCGACATCAACCCTTCTCTCTTAAGTTCATCTCGTTTCGTTATCTTCAAAAACATCGGTTGGTTCGCTCCCTCGATGTACAGGGTTTTGGCCTGTTCCGAGGAGCTGCTGTCATAGACGGCAGCTGTCTGGATATAGGGCTGCAAGCTAACAGGCAGCGTTTTTATGTCGAATGGAATGCTTACTTTTTTCATCGTTCCTCCATACCGCCCCGTCCAATCGGTCGGCCTCAGTTCAATAGAATAAAGACGTCCCCATCGGAACGCCTTCGGATCTGTACTGTATGAATTGGCGATTTGCTGGCCTAATCCTTCCCTTCCAGCCGGTAATTTTTTATTTAAACTATTTTTGCTCACTATTTATCAGAACGGAACTCCCTCGAAGTACACCACCTCGGCCAGACGAATGTGCAGTGCCTTATTATCCCCAACCGTCAATTGGAGATGGTCCACCGCAACTGCGGACAAGATCCCATCGACTTTCCCCGCGGTAGTCACGATGACTACCTTGGCTCCTTTATGCCGGAGCAGATGTTCAATAAATACCGGTTCAACCAACGTTGCGTAATGGGCTGGCTGCGGAATTGCCGGGGTACGAGGCGCGTAATACAGTGGTATCGGTTGGGGCGGGGGATAAGCATAGTAACCCGGTGCATAACCCGCAGGCGGCGCTGGATAACCAAAATGGTTATGGTTGTTCATGAAAGACCTCCCATGCCAATATTAATCTACACCCTTATGTATGTTTGGGAAGGGGCCGCTATGTTAACCATACTCATATTTGTACGAAAATGTTAGAAAGCAGCCTAACTCGCCTTCCATTACGCCTTCTGTGCCATCAACTTACTCATCGCATGTCGGTGCGGTATACCTGACGAATTGCAATCAAAAATAACCTCCGGGCAGCTGTGAATCAACCAATCGTGATAATGCATCATAAGCTCCCCGGATTTCCAGTCGTAAGCGTACGGCTCATCCTCGGGAGGAGGCGTTATGAACGGCTTTTGTACGAACACATTAAGGCAATGAAATCCCTCTGCCGACGTGAATTTTTTATAATTAGTAAAGATTTCTTCACGATACTCGGGTCTGATATAATGCAGAACGCCGCTGGAATACAACACGTCAAACTCCGAGTCCAGACGGTAGTCCGAAATATCCGCCTTGAATACGTTCACGTGTACCCCGATGTTATCAGCCAATCGCTTCGTTTTCTCGATCCCCGCATCCGATATGTCGAATGCCGTGACCTCATAGCCGTTACGGGCAAAAAACACGGCATCCTTCCCTTCCCCGCACCCGATATCCAGCAGCTTTACCCTTCTTGTGGGCGGGATCATTTCAAGCACCTGGTAACAGGCCGCGTTCGGCTCTGTGCCCCAATAGTACTCCGGTGTTTTGTACTCCTCTTCATATATGCTGATCGGCTTGCCCGCCCCAGAATAACCAAACAACTTATCGATGCTGACGTCCAGCAGCCGGGACAGCTCCGGAAGCAGCGCAATATCGGGCATGGTCTGTCCCGTTTCCCATTTGGATACCGCCTGGAACGTAACGCCCAGCTGGTGAGCCAATCCCTCCTGGGTGAGCCCCCGTTCCTTGCGGTAACGATTAATATTTTTGGCTAACATGTCTCTCATATGGATCACTCTCCTATTTAACCTCATTGTAGGGGCGTTACGTAAGGCATACAATAACCTGGTTTTTGAATCCCGGAAGAATTCAACCGTCAGTTGAAATCATCCAAATCCAGGAATTCCGTGCCCAGGCATGTTACAATAAACCTGTTTTAAAATCACTATAGATGTTAATAAGGAGAACGCTTGTGAACATTAGAAAGCTGAATACTCATGAAAAACCCCCTATAGACCTGCTGCTGCTTGCAGATCCATCGTTAAGGCTCGTAGAGGACTATGTAAATCGCGGGCATTGCTATGTGGCTGAAGAGGACTCGCATCAGATCGGGGTCTACGTCCTGCTGCCTACAAGGCCCGATACGATCGAGCTGGTTAACGTTGCCGTAAGCGAGAATCTGCACGGCCAGGGCTATGGCAAACAGCTTGTGAATCATGCCATCGGGCAGGCACGGGAACTCGGATATGCAACAATTGAAGTGGGCACAGGAAGCACTGGCGTGGCGCAGCTGGCCCTGTATCAGAAATGCGGCTTTCGGATGACAAGCATCGATCGGGACTTTTTTGTCCGCCATTATGATGAGGAAATCTATGAGAACGGCATGCGACTGCGCGACATGGTGCGGTTGGCGCAAGATTTGTAGGGCTCGGGGCTGGACAGATGCACCCTTCCTCCATCCGTTGAGAGCTGCATGGGGAGATCTTCTATTTCATGTATGTACGCGGTCTGTATCCGTCTTACAATTTGAAGCAGCTGCTAGAGAATGATGTGAATAATGCCAACAAGACATTGAGCCTGTAACCTCAGCAAAAAAAGCCCCGGGCTACACAAGCACAGGTTTTTACGAGATAGTCTCGCCAAAACCGTCAGCTGTATAGCTCAGAGGCTTTCTCTATTTCACATATCATCCCCTAAAAGTCAGGGATTATTTATTCAGCGTTTCGCTCCAGTCATGCACCATATGGCCCTCGAGATATTTCTCGCAGTCCATAGCGGCCATGCAGCCTGTGCCTGCAGCCGTAATAGCTTGGCGGTAACGGGTATCCTGGACATCGCCGCAAGCGAATACGCCCGGAATGTTCGTCTCCGTTGTACCCGGTTTAACCAGGATGTAACCAGTCGGATCAGTCGTAATCTGATTGCCAAGGAAGCCTGTATTCGGTGTATGGCCGATAGCCACGAATACGCCTTCCGCTTCAATCAGTTCGTCTTCTCCGGTCTCGTTGTTGCGGACCTTCAGGCCTTTAACACCGGTTTCGCTGGTAACCACCTCAACCGGCGTACGGTCCAGAGCCCACTGGATCTTCTCATTCTCACGTGCACGATCCTGCATGATCTTGGATGCACGCAGCTCGGTCCGGCGGTTCACTACCGTTACGCTGGAAGCAAAACGCGTCAAAAAGCTGGCTTCCTCCATCGCGGAGTCGCCGCCGCCGATGACAATGATCTTTTTCCCGCGGAAGAAGAACCCGTCGCATGTGGCGCATGTACTTACGCCGCGACCAACGTTCTCCTGCTCTCCCGGAATTCCGAGATACTTCGCGGAAGCTCCCGTCGATATAATAACGGACTCAGCCAGAAGCTCGCCCATGCCCTCGACATTCACCTTGAACGGACGCTCGGAGAAATCAACGGACTCGACCCAGGCACTCTTGAACTCTGCACCGAAGCGCTCCGCTTGTTGACGCATATTATCCATCAGCTCGGGACCCATGATTCCTTGCGGAAATCCAGGGAAGTTCTCAACCTCCGTCGTTGTCGTAAGCTGACCGCCCGGCTGCATTCCCTCGATAACGAGCGGCTTCAAGTTCGCGCGTGCCAAGTAGATGGCTGCCGTCAATCCGGCAGGTCCTGTTCCGATTACGATTGATTTGTACATAGATACGGCCTCCTTTAAGGTGTCGATTTCTGTTACGTGTTACATCCTATTCAGGACTTATGGAATCTTCATGTACCAAGGTCTCCTAAGTATCCGAATATGGGTTCTTACTTAAATGTTTTCCGTAAATGGCCGGAAATTATCATCCGACTGTGCTTTCGTTTCACATACGCTATCCATTTGACGTGCGTAACGACTCACCGTTGATGGCGAAATACCGTAACGGACAGCCACCTGTTCATAGGTTAGGGTTCGTCCACGCTTCTTGGCCGTCAGATATTCCAATGCCGCTGCCCAGCCCTCCACATTCCGAATGTTCGGAATATCAGGGTACAGCCGGCTCAGGAACTCGGACCAGAGATTCTCCATCTCTTTTTTCCAAAAAGGGTCTACCCGCATGTCCATGGTCTGCTCTGCCTTCTCCAGCACCGCCTTCCAGGAAGGCAGCCAATCCGGCAGCACCTCACGGGTCTTGCTACTGGATAGATCGCGATCGTCGCGGCGTTCCTTCAGCCGATTGCTTGCGGCCTCCATCTGCTGGAGTACCAGGCGGGCGGCATCTTTCAGCTCCGCATCCTCTCCCGGTTCCTGTAGGAACGATTGCAACGCATGCTGCACCTCTTCATCGGCAATCAATTCCAGCGTCCGGATCACCTGCAGCTTGGTATGGGGATCGCCATGCCGGAGCGCCCAGAAGAACGAAGAACGAATCAGCGGATTCTGTTTCGCTTCCTCCGTCAATTTGTCGCCGTCATGCTCCCAGCGTTTGAACTGCTCTTCAAACGGAAGGTGATAGTGGTAACTCACCTTCATCTGGTCCGTACCGGTCTCTTTACGCTTCTGCAGCTGCGCCAGATAGAAATTCGGAATCACCGAATCTCCGTCCAGCTTCAATGCTTGCCGCCAATATTTCTCGGCCCTGTCATAATAACCGCTGTTGCATGCCGCGACGGCCGTATAATGATACAGACTAGGATCTCCGCTAAACTCCTCTTCCTTCAACAACCTGCGAAAATGACCGTAGGCAATTTCGTGCTGCCCCAGTATTCCCATCGTTGTCGCCAGCTTAAACACATGCTCCTGATGAAAAGGAACCGTCACCGTTAGCATGTCCATCAATCGGTCACGCTGCTCCTGATTTCCTTCATGCTGAAAGAAGATGGCCAGATTGCATAAACCGTGCAGATTGCCTGGTTCCTGATCCAACACCTCGCCAATGGTACGCTTCGCAGTATCAAAGCGCCCCATATAATAATAGGCCAAAGCCAGATTGTTGCGCGCAGCCAGAAAATCCGGATAATCCTTGACGATTTCCTCCAACAGCTTGACCGCTTGTGCGAATTTCCCTTCTTCAAGCAGTGCCCGGGCATGCTCATGCTCGACCACGCCTTCACGACTCTTGATCCGGTTCAGCTTGGCAGGACGATTCAGCTCATAATGAAGCAGCTCCATCATCTCCTCGGCCTCATCCAGAAACTGACCGCTGGGGTCTTCCTCCAAATAAGTAACAAGCGCTTCCTCCGCCTGCTCGAACTGTTCCATATTGGCGTAATTGTTCGCCATGTAGAAGTAGCACTCCGTCATCAACGGGTCAACTTGCTCCAAAATGTGAGCCAACACATCGTTGGAAGCTTTATAATCTCCCGTCTCTGATAATATACCCGCCATATTGCAATGATTCACCGGATTATCCGGTTCATATTCAACAGCTTTGCGAAAATATTTCAGAGCCCTGTCATATTGGAAACGATCAAGCGAACGAACCGCGCGATCGAAGAAGAAATTGGCATTCATCTCGATAGATATAACATTGTGGGGGTCACTTGACCCATATGGATAACCATTCACGAAAAGCAAGGCACCTCCTTTAACTTGCTCCTCTATCCACAACAGTATAACACAAGTTTCAACGTCATTTGCAGAAAAAAGACACCAGTTTACACACCGGCGTCTTTGAATAAAGTGGCGATCGAGCCGCCCTCGGTAATAATGTGGGTTGCCTGGGCCAACATGGGCGCAACAGACAACACCTTAAGCCGCATCTTGCAGTGATGATCCGGGAGCACGATGGAGTCTGTGACCACGATTTCCTCGATATGAGCATGGTCCAGACGGCTTAGTGCTTCACCGGAGAAGAGCCCATGGGTTGCACAAACAATGGCATCATTAGCTCCCCGTTCCTTCAGACCTTCGACCACTTGCACGATGGTGGTTCCCGTATCAATCAAGTCCTCGATAATAATCGGCGTACGCCCCGCCACGTCCCCAATGACATGGGTGATAACGGCTTCGTTATGGGCAGGACGCTGCTTGATCATCATGGCAAACGGCGATCCCAACCGACTCGCAAGTTTCTCGGCTGTCTTCGCCCGCCCGGCATCGGGGGATACGATGACCGGGTTCTCGATTTTCTTGGTCTTCAGATATTCCGTAATCAGATCGAGCGCAGTCAGATGATCCACCGGTATATTGAAGAAACCCTGAATAGCAGGGGCATGCAGATCAATCGTAATCACGCGGTTGGCCCCGGCTGTGGTCAGCACATCAGCTACCATCTTGGCCGAAATCGGCTCACGCGGTGCTGCCTTTCGTTCCTGTCTGGCATAACCGTAATAAGGCACAATGATATTAATCGTTCTGGCGGAAGCACGCTTCGCGGCATCAATCATCACCAGCAGCTCTACGAACATTTCATTGATAGGGTGAGAAAAGGACTGCAGCAGAAAAACATCGCAATTGCGGATGCTCTCTTCAAAGTGCACATAAACTTCGCCACTCTGAAAGCGGGAAATCTTGATCTTTCCCGGTTCAACTCCCAACTGCTTACTGATATTTGCAGCAAGCGCCGGATTGGAAGTTCCGGCGAACAATCGTAATGAACGATACATGAGGACCTCCTGACGAGAGTGGTTGATAATGGCTGATGCAACGATCTCGTTGAAAGCGTTATCGTCAAATCAGGCCGTTCCCGCCTCCATCAACCTCTTCGAAGAAGGGTCTCTAGAAGTAGAAAACAGCCGTCTGCAATAAACCTGTTTGCAATTAGTGCTTATCTTTATTATACATTGTTTCCCTCAACATTCAAAAGCACCATCTCCCGCTTCCGGTTACGGAAGGTCGCGATCTCCCGAACGCCAAGCTCCGATAGCAGTGTTCTGGCCTGGTCCAGATGCTCGCCCAGCTTCATCGGCTGATGGGCATCCGACCCTAAAGTCAACGGAATGCCAAGCTTAATCGCTTCCTCCAGCATGCGGCGGCTCGGAAACATTTCCTCACAGGCCTTCGATAAACCGGAGGCATTCAGCTCCATGGCTTTCCCGCTTTGGGCCACAGCCGCAAGCGCGGCTTGTTCCAGAGCGATCACGTCCGGCTTCTGTTCGGGGCCTGGTCCATAACCGAACCGCTTGATCACGTCCAGATGGCCCATGATATCATAGAAGCCGGTCGCGGCGGCTTTCTGCACTGCATCATAATATTGTTGATAAACCTCAAGCGGATCCTTGTCCTCCCAGCCTTGGGTCTGACGGTAATCCGTAATATCCCACTCTCCCAGAAAGTGTACGGAGCCGATAACATAATCCCACGGATAGTCCTTCACAATCCGCTCAATCTGTTCTTCGTATCCCTCGATATAATCGCCTTCGAGACCGATTCGAATGTCAATCTGTCCTTTGTAGCGTTCCTTCAGCTGCAGGCACTCTTCCACGTAACGCGGCAGCTCGTCCATCGGCATGGCCATTTCCGGATAATACGTTTCCGGGTTGACGTGAATCAAAGGCATATGATCCGACAAGCCCAATTGATCCATCCCGAGTTCAATGGCGCGCCGTACATACTCCTCCAGCTGCCCCTCGGCATGTCCGCACCGGGCATGGTGGGTATGGTAATCAATATGCATCGGTAGACCTCCTAATCGCGGCGTGGCCGTTCGTGGCGGCGACTCAGCTCATCCATGATCTCATCCAGTGGGAGCTTGCGCTCCTGGAGAAGTACCAGTAGGTGATAGATCAGATCGCTGATTTCAAGCTTAAGCTCGGCGTTGTCTTTATTTTTGGCGGCGATGATCGTTTCCGAAGCTTCTTCGCCCACCTTCTTCAGAATTTTGTCTACCCCTTTATCAAAGAGGTAAGTCGTATAAGCCCCTTCAGGCCGCTCCACTTCACGCTGGGCAATGACTTCTTCCAACTCGGCAAGAACCGCAAACCGCCCGCTCTCTGCAGCTGCAGGATTATTCGCAGTCCCGCTCTTCTGCCCCTGAACGGTAATCTCATTGTAGAAGCAGGTTGTTTGTCCGGTATGACAAGCAGGTCCCTTCGGATCCACCAGCAGCAAGAGGGTGTCTCCATCACAGTCGTACGTCATGGATACGACCGTCTGGACGTTCCCGGAAGTTGCCCCCTTATGCCACAGCTCCTCGCGCGAACGGCTCCAGAACCAAGTTTCGCCGCTTTCCAGCGTCAAGCGAAGAGACTCCCGATTCATATAAGCCATCATCAGCACCTGCTTGCTCTGTGCATCCTGTACAATCGCCGGCACCAGGCCCGAGGCATCCCAACGGATATGCTCGCTGACCTGCTCCAGGGATAAATCCTTCAACATATCTTCGCTCATCGTATATCCACTCCTTTTTGACTAAGATGCAACTTCAGATGAGGAATCGAGATC
This sequence comes from Paenibacillus sp. 2KB_20, assembly GCF_052115765.1. NCBI lineage: Bacteria > Bacillati > Bacillota > Bacilli > Caryophanales > Paenibacillaceae > Paenibacillus > Paenibacillus sp. 2KB_20. The sequence goes on from NZ_JBFRHH010000002.1 coordinate 754,071, forward strand.
TCTTTATAATGGAAAATCGTTGCGGCAAGACCCGCATCCGCCTTGCCTGTGGTAAACACGTCATAGAAGTGATCCTCTTTGCCAGCACCGCCGGACGCGATGACCGGGATCTGTACCATTGAAGATACGGCAGAGGTAAGTGATAGATCGAACCCATCCTTCGTTCCGTCCGCATCCATGCTGGTCAACAGAATCTCGCCTGCACCCAGGCTTTCCGCCTGCTTCACCCAATCCAGCGCTTTGATGCCGGAAGGCGTACGTCCGCCGTGCGTGTATACTTCCCATTCCCCCCACGCTTCGTTGTACTTGGCATCGATGGCCACAACGATGCATTGGGAGCCGAATTTGCGTGCCCCGGCTGAGATCAGCTCCGGCTGCTTGACCGCTGCCGTATTCATCCCGATCTTATCCGCGCCTGCCCGCAGAATCCGCTTCATGTCCTCAACGGACGAAATGCCTCCACCCACGGTAAAAGGGATGGCAATTTCCCCTGCCGTTTTCCGCACGACTTCCTCCATCGTCGCCCGGCCTTCGACCGATGCCGAAATATCCAGAAAGACTAACTCGTCTGCGCCTTCCCGGTCATAGAGCGCCGCCAATTCCACGGGATCGCCCGCATCGCGGAGATTCACAAAATTTACACCCTTCACCACCCGGCCGTCCTTCACGTCCAGGCAAGGTATGATCCGTTTTGCCAGCATGCCTTTCCCCTCTTCCCCTATGAACTATATCGATCAACCGCTTATTTGAACGGACCCTAAGTCCAGACCTATTTGATTCTCGTAATTGCCTCGTTCAGGTCAATATTGCCTGTATACAGCGCCTTGCCTACGATCGCTCCGCCTACTCCTTCGCCGCTATGCGCGCTGAGCGCCAGCAAATCGTCCAGCTTCGTCACGCCGCCCGAAGCGATGACCGAGCGGCCGCTGGCTTTCGCAAGCGAGACAATTGCCTCCACATTAGGCCCCTGCATCATCCCGTCCCGGGAAATATCGGTAAAGATGAAGGTTTCCGCTCCTTTGGCTGCCAGCTCCTTAGCCAACACCTCGGCTTGAACCTCCGACGTTTCCAGCCAGCCCCTAGTTGCGACGTATCCGTTGCGCGCGTCGATCCCGATGGCCACCTTATCCCCGTACTTGCCCAGCACCTCTTCCGTAAAGACACGATCTTCAATCGCCGCTGTACCGATGATAACCCGGCTGACCCCAAGCGACAACAGCCGCTCCACATCCGCCAGCGTGCGCAGGCCGCCGCCTACCTGAACCGGAACCTGGACGCTTGCTGCGATCTTCCCGATGATATCGTCATTCACCGGATGGCCAGCCTTCGCGCCGTCCAAATCCACGAGATGAATAAAGGTACCGCCCTGCTCTTCCCACGATTTAGCTACCTCGAGCGGATTGTCATTGTATACCGTTTCTTGATTATAATCGCCTTGCACGAGCCTGACGCATTTGCCGCCGCGAATATCGATTGCCGGATATATGATAAAAGAGGACATCCCCATTCCCACTTTCCTTCTGGTCTATTTGATCACCTTACATTACGTTAAAGCCAAGAAATTGCGAAGCAGGCTCATCCCAAGCTCCCCGCTCTTCTCGGGATGAAACTGCATGCCATACACCGAATCGCGGCCCACGATGGCTGTCACTGGCTGACCGTAATCGGTAACCGCCAGCAAGTCAGCCTGAACCTCAGGAAGAACATGATACGAGTGGACAAAATACACATGACCTTCCTCAAGTCCCGCAAACAGCGGATGCTCCCGCTTCTCGAACTGCAATGAATTCCAGCCCATATGCGGCACCTTGTAGTCACCACCCGTAAACCGTACAACCGATCCGGGCAAAATATCCAGCCCTTCAAACTTGCCATGCTCCTCGCTCCGGCTGAACAGGAGCTGCATGCCGAGGCAAATCCCCAGCAGCGGCTTCCCCGATTCCGCTGCTTCCTTCATGACCGAGTCCAGCGAGGTTTCGCACAGCTGCTCCATAGCATCGCCGAACGCGCCGACCCCAGGCAGAATGATGCCATCCGCCGCCAGAATCTCCTCTCGCTCCCCGGTAACGAGCGGCTTATATCCAAGCCGCTCCACTGCTTTGCTGACGCTGTGCAGATTGCCCATGCCGTAATCCACGATTGCAATCGCCATCGATTAGAGCACTCCCTTCGTGGATGGCACGCCGGTCACCCGCGGATCCACGGTAGTCGCCTCATCCAATGCACGGCCGAGAGCCTTAAATACCGCTTCAACCATATGGTGGGTATTGTGTCCGTAATGAACGATGACATGCAGCGTGATCCGCGCCTCCAGCGCCAACTTCCACAGAAATTCATGGACAAGCTCAGTATCAAAAGAGCCTACCTGCTGCGAAGGGTACTCGGCCCGATACTCAAAATGCGGACGGTTGCTGATATCCACAACGACTTGAGCAAGCGCCTCATCCATCGGTACAAACACGCTGGCGTACCGCTTAATCCCTTTTTTATCGCCCAGCGCCTCGCGGAACGTCTGCCCCAGGCAAATCCCGATATCCTCCACCGTGTGGTGGTCATCGATCTCGATATCTCCCTTCGCCTTGACGCGAAGATCAAATTGCCCATGCTTCGTAAACAAATCAAGCATATGATTCAGAAACGGCACATCGGTTTCCAATTCCGAGATGCCGGTTCCATCGACATTGAAATCCAGGGCAATATCGGTCTCATTGGTTTTACGGCTCACGCCGGCTGATCTTGCTGCTGCATCCAAACTGCTCACGTTGATTGCCTCCTCTAAACGTATATAGTATGAACGAATCATTCATGTTCCTCTTTGATGCTTAACGCTCCTGTTCAAGCCGAATCTCGATCGCCCGGGCATGGCCTTCAAGCCCTTCGCGCCGAGCCAGCTCCATAATCTGCTCGCCATCGCGCAGCAGGGCTTCCTTGCTGTAGTAGATCAAGCTTGATTTCTTAATGAAATCGTCCAGATCAACCGGCGATGCGAACCGAGCCGTCCCATTCGTCGGGATGATATGATTCGGTCCTGCAAAATAATCACCTACCGGCTCTGAGCTATATGGCCCGAGGAAGATCGCACCCGCGTTCTCGATCTGGCCCACAATCGCCATCGGCTCCTCCGTCACGATTTCCAGATGCTCCGGCGCCAAACGGTTAATAACTTCAATCCCTTCTCTAAGGGATTCCGTGATGATCACCGCGCCGTAAGTGTCCACGGAGGCGCGGGCGATGTCACGCCGCGGCAGAAGTTCAAGCTGCCGCTGCACTTCAGTGGCAACGGCCTCGCCCAGCTTGCGTGAAGGCGTCACGAGAATGGCGGATGCCATCTCGTCATGCTCTGCTTGGGAGAGCAAATCCGCCGCAATATACGAAGCATCTGCGCTGTCATCGGCCAATACCGCAATCTCGCTCGGACCGGCCAGGCTGTCAATATTGACCGCTCCGTACACTTCTCGCTTGGCCAGCGCAACGTAAATATTGCCAGGACCGCAGATTTTATCAACGGGGGAGATGCTCTCCGTACCGTAGGCCAACGCCGCAATCGCCTGAGCTCCTCCTACGCGGTAGATCTCCGTAACGCCGGCCTCGGCTGCGGCGACCAAGATATAGGGATTAATCCCATCCTTCCCGCCGGTAGCCGGGGGGGTGACCATGACAATCTCGGGCACGCCTGCCACCTGCGCCGGGATGACGTTCATCAGCACGGACGAAGGATAGGCTGCCTTCCCGCCGGGCACATATACACCCACGCGCTTCAACGGACGAATGATCTGTCCCAAGATGCTGCCGTCGGCTTGAAGATCCATCCAGGAATTACGCTTCTGCTTCACATGGAAAGCGCGAATATTATTCGCCGCAGCCTGAATCGCCTTCACGAACGAAGACTCCACATGATGATAAGCCTCCTGGAGCTCTTCATCCGTTACGCGAAGCTGATCTGCCTTAAGACGGACGCGGTCCAATTGCTCGGTATGCCGCAATAAGGCAACATCTCCTTCAGACCGAATATCCCGCACAATCGCCTTCACGACTTCATTCTGCTCTGGTGTGCCATAATCATTTTCCCGTTTCAGCTGAAAGTCCCGTGCTGATACAACCTTCACCTTCATCTCCCCCAATCCCGCTGCTTGCATCACATTTGACCTCATACATGCATAGCGTTTCTTACGAATCGACAATCTATATGTCCGATCTATCCATGCTCATCTTTGTTTATACTTCGTTTCTTAGCGCTGTATATTCGCTCCCTCAGACATAATGACCATTTGCAGCCGATCACACAATGCCTGAATTTCATCATTCTTCATCCGATAGCTGACGCGATTGGCAATCAGACGACTTGTAATTTCAAAAATGCTGGTCATCTCTATAAGTCCGTTCTCCTTGAGCGTTTGGCCCGTTTCCACCATATCCACGATCCGGTCGGCTAAGCCGATAAGCGGTGCAAGCTCGATGGAACCGTTCAGCTTAACAACTTCAACCTGCTGGCCTTGTTCACGGAAATACTGCGAAGCTACATTCGGATATTTAGTGGCAACCCGCTGACGTATGCCCGGCTTCCAGTCCGGTAAGCCGATAACCGACATCCGGCACCTTGCGATACCGAGATCGAGCAGCTCATAGACGTCTTTGTTCTCTTCCATCAGCACATCTTTGCCAACGATTCCGATATCCGCGACACCGTATTCCACATAAGTCGGCACATCCACCGGCTTCGCCAGAATAAATTCCATTCCTGCCTCCGGCAAGGGAATGACCAGCTTGCGCGTCTCATCCACATCGAGGGGAATCGGAAGTCCGGCTGAACGAAACAGCGCGGATGCTTTTTTATATATACGCCCTTTGGGCATCGCTACTTTCAACGTTTCCGCCACGTTCAACTCCTCCTGACCTTAACCTATATAAAATAGAGTGATATATCAGCGTTCTATCGAAGGGTAATGATCTCCCGATAGCCTCTATTAAGCAAACTGCCGGATACAACGGGTACCCCCTCATCTCGGACATTCGCCGAGTCCGGCATAATCGAGGTGATGACGGTATGACCCTGTGCCCGCAATTCTGACGCTTTCGCCAAACCTTCTTTGCGATAGGAAGCCGTGTAACGGATCAGAACGGGCAGCTCCTCCGTAATCTCTTCTCCCTGCACCCCATCCAATATGCGATTGGTCTTAAGCGCAAAGCCGGTTGCCGGAACGGCACGGCCAAACTGCTGCAGCAGCTTGTCATAACGACCGCCGCTCGCAACGGGTGAACCTAGCTCAGCAGCATAGCCTTCAAACGTCATGCCCGTGTAATAGGAGAAGTCTCCGAGCATCGTCAGATCAAACAGAACATGCCTGGAAACGTCGTATGCCTCCAGCACCTCCCATATTCTGCACAGGTGCTCAATAGAAGCTCTTGCGAGATCATTGCTGCTAATCTCAAGTGCCTGCCCGGCAATTTCCCGCCCCCCGCGCAGCTTCAGGATTCCTTCCAGCTGATCCTGCTGTGTCTCCGTAAGCCGCAGATTGGCAATGGTATTTCGGTATCCGACATAGTCGCGGTTTAGCAGGTCCTGCTTTAGGCTCTCTTGATCCTCCGTCCGCTCAGGCAGCACCTCCTGGAGCAGGCCATTAAGGTAACCCATATGCCCCATCGCGATTTTGAATTTCTCCACGCCTGCCGCCTTCAGAGACTCGATGGCCAGTGCAATCACTTCAGCATCAGCCTCCGGCGTATCGTCGCCTACAAGCTCTACACCCGTCTGGAAGAATTCAGCCTCCCGGCCCGCCTCTTCTTCGATTGCGCGAAACACATTCGCATGGTAAGACAAACGCACCGGTAATGGCTCATCCTTCAGCAGCGACGACATGACCCGTGCTATGGGAGCAGTCAGATCGGACCGCAGCACCATCGTCGTTCCGCGCTTATTCAATAATTTAAACAGTTTTTGGTCCGACGTAGAGCTTGCCACGCCTACCGTATCGTAATATTCCATCGTTGGTGTCATAATCTGCCGGTATCCCCAGCGGTCCATACATGCCAGCACTTCACGTTCAATCCGGCGCAGCTTGGTGACCGCATGAGGGAGGTAATCACGAACACCTGCCGGTTTTTCGAAGCCTTTCGGTTTAGACATGACGCTCCACCTCAAATTCAGAAAAGTCTTTACTATGGTAAAGTGGTACCTTGCTAATAAATTAAAGGATATTGGCTATATTACCATGAACCCTGCCTGATCGTCAATGCATCATAAATGCGTCCTGCTATGTATCGTTCTCCGTTGTAATCCGCCTTAGCCGCCAAAGAATCTGCTTAACTTCTGGGTATAATTGTAACACAAGAACATGCTGGAGTGGCTTGCTTATCTAGGGGTGAATCTCTGATATGTCCAGAGCCACGCATAATACAAAAAAACCGTCCGATTGCCGGACGGCTTTGCTTCATAATGATAAATAAGAAAAAAGTATGCCTGCTATGGTTATAGATCCACCGATTTTTTGCTGTCGCCTGTAACGGTGTCTTTTCTCTGCGTTGGTGCTTTCGGTGCTTTGGATGATGGCTTCAATGATCGCGGAACGCTGCCAAGCAGCATCCAGGAGCCTGGAATCCACCGGAACACCGTTTGTACCACCAGTGCACTGACAATCAGCGCAGTAACCATGCCGCCATAAATCCAGATGAGATAATCATCGGTTACCGGATTCAGCTTGAGATCGTACTCCCGGTATAGGAACAGCCAGAGCGGATGCACCAGATAGATCGCGAAGGATAACTCGCCAATCCGAGTCAGCACCTTCACGATGAGTTTCCAACCGCTGTTATACAGCCAGCTGGCCAGCTGCATCAGCACAATCGCGGAGAAAACCGTGTGCAGATTCCATAACAGCTCGTACAACAGGGAGTCGTATTTGGCACCGTGCAATCTCTGATTGTACCAAATCTGCACATGTGTCAGTGCCATCGCAAGCCAACCGGCCCATAACACGACCGTACCTGCTCTTTGACCTGAGGTCTGCTTTTTCCAGGATGACGTAAGCCAGCCCTTGAATTTGTCGTAATTCATCGCCAGATAAGCACCCAGCATATAATAGGCTAAATACGAGATGGCCAGGCTTCCTTTAAACGTGTAGTGCAGCTCGTATTTATTCCATATGATAAAGCCCCATTGAAGCAGGAACCCGATGGGAACCGCCCACCGTACGAGAAACCGTGACGATTTGAACAGCTTAAGGAAGATCGGGAACAAGATATAGAACTGCAAACTGATAAATACAAAATATAAGTGCGTATAGTTCTGCCCCCGAATTAAACGTTCAAAGAAAAGCGGCATCTGTGCCCATAGATCAAATGAGCTGTTGAGCAGCCCGTTCTGATACATCCGCACAAAGAAATAGATGATCGAGAACAACACATAAGGCAGCAAAATGTACAAGAGCCGCCGTTTGTAGAAGTTTTTGATTAGATCTTTGGTCAGTGGCCGGTCCGCATAGTTATAGAACAGCACGAAGCTGCTTAGGAATATAAACGAGGGTGTACCGTATTTAAAGAAAATATTCAAAAAATTAATAATATAATAGAATCGCGAATCAATCGCATCAACTGTTGCAAATGAAGTCGCATGAACGTGAAGCACGCCCAGGATGGCCAGCGCACGATAAATATCGAGCTGCGGCAGCCTTTCCTTCTTGTTCAGCGTTGCACTCATGTCAGGCGTCGCCTCCTTGATTCAAGTATTTTCATAGAGTCAATGAAAAGGGATGGGCGGGCAAAAAAGTCCCTCAAGGCCATCATACCCCGGGGACTATGGAATCGCTTTGTGTCATGTTATCCTATACTCATTCTACAATAATTCAGGTAGCTTGAGAACCTAACTTGTCACATTACCTCAAATTGACTCACTTTCCGTCGATGTCCTCTTCAGCTCTCGCAATGGATTGCCGCCTACAAAAACACCCGGTGCCACATCTTTATGTACGACAGACCCTGCAGCAACAACCGCTCCATCTCCGATCGTTACGCCAGGCAAAATCGTGGTGTTCGCGCCGATGAGCACGTTCTCCCCGATCCGCACTTCACCCAGACGATATTCCTTTATTAGATACTCATGGGCAAGAATCGTTGTATTGTAGCCGATCACCGAATTCTCGCCGATAGATATTTTCTCCGGAAAAAACACATCCACCATGACCATCAATCCAAACGCGGTATGTCTTCCCACCTTCATCCCGAGCATATGGCGGTATATCCAGTTCTTCAAGGGCAGGATAGGGCAATAGCGGGCCAACTGGATAAAGATGAAGTTCTTGACGCCCTTGAACGGGCTCACGGTGCGGTAGATTTGCCATAGCGCGTTGGGCCCTTCTACAGGATAACGGGTAACCTTTCTGGCCATGCTGCCAAAACTCCTATTCCTCTTGAAGTCCTACGATTTCATACAGGTCTTTCATATCCTTTAAAACATAATCCGGACCATACTCCATCAGCTTCTGCTCACCCTTCAGGGACCAAGCTACAGCTGCGGCCTTCACCCCCGCCGCCTTGGCGGACTGAATGTCGACCGGACTGTCCCCGATCATCAATGTCGTAGCCGGATTGGCTTCCAGCCGCTCAATTGCCATCAGAACGGGCTCAGGATGCGGTTTCGGATGCTCGACGTCGTTCACCGTAACAATCGCCGACATGAATCGCTCGAGATCGTACTTCTCCAAAGTCATCATCGTAGAAGGACGAATCTTAGTTGTTACAATCCCAAGCGAAAGCCCGTGACGATGAAGGCGCTCCACGACCTCATTTACATGAGGGAACGGTCTAACCATCTCATCATGATGAAGCGTGTTGAAGGAACGGTAGGCTTTGACAAACGGACTAACATCCTCAACGCCTCCCGAGAAAGCCTGCAGCTGCTGTTCCAGCGTGGTTCCCATATGTGGAATGATCTGCTCCCTGGTTAACGGTCCCGGTGCTTGAGCCTCGAAGACATGCAGAAACGACGAGATAATCAATTCATTCGTATCAATAATGGTTCCGTCTAAATCAAACAGTACGGTTTCTATCATGCTGCAACTACTCCTTTTTGTCCTCCGTATCTGGTTTTATTGCCGGAGTATCTTCTACTCGGGACGGTTTGACTTCCGTCTCCTGGGTTTGGATTAGAGAGCTTGTATCATCCTTCTCTACTGGATCTGCTGCCGGTTTATCCTGCTTAACAGGTGCCTGCGCAGATGACTTCACGGCTTTATCCGTCTGAAGGTCAGCTTCAGGCGTTGGCCCTGCTCCGGTCTTCGTTGACACGATGGGGTCCAAATAACGCACATTAGCGCGGCCTGTTACGCGGCGTACAACGATCAATACGATGCCTGCAATGACGAAGAACACCGACAGCAGCTGAGAAATCCGAATATTGCCGTAAGCCGGATCCAGATGGCCCAGTTCAAAGCCCATCCAAGTCATCGGTGCCCACAGCGTATTGTTAATGAAGTCGGCAAGTCCGGTTGCGCCTTGGAACGCCAAGCTGTCCGTACGCACCGCTTCAATGAAGAATCGGCCGATGGAATACCAGATGAAATATCCGATGAAGAGTTCGCCTGCGCGCAGGAATTTCTGTCTGCGGAGGATAAGCAATATGACAATACCCACCAAGTTCCATAGCGATTCATATAAGAAGGTAGGATGATGGAATACACCCTGTACATTCATTTGATTCACGATGAAATCAGGCAGGTGCAGCTTTCCGCGTAAAAAGGATTCGCTTACAGGACCGCCATAGGCCTCCTGGTTAACGAAGTTCCCCCAGCGTCCAATGATCTGACCGGCCAACAGGGACGGAGCACAGATATCGGCAATCCGCCAGAATGAATAGCCTTTCCGGCGAACAAAGATTAACGCACAGATAATGGCACCAATAAGGGCACCGAATATGGCAATCCCGCCGTTCCATATTTTGAACACATCCAGGAAGTTGTCTTTATAATCTTCCCATTTAAAAGCTACATAATAAATACGCGCACCAATGATTGCGGAAGGAACACCAAGCAAGAGCAAATCCATGAAAAATTCCTGCGGAATGCCAAAACGCTTCCCCTCGCGAATGGCCAGTAACAGCCCGGCTAAAGCTCCCAACCCCAAAATCAAGCCATACCAATGAACACGCAGCGATCCGATGGAGAACGCCACCGGATCGATGAGCAATGTTTGCATCTTTTATAACCTCCCTAGTCCTAGTCCAAATCGTCCATATCTTCAGCGATCGTAGCTGTCAGTTTGTTCGTAAACTGCAGCGCAGCATTCAGTCCCATTTGTTTCAATCTGTAGTTCATAGCTGCTACCTCAATAATAACCGCAAGGTTACGTCCTGGACGAACCGGAATGGTGACCAGAGGGATGTCTGTCTCAATAATTCGTGTTGTTTCTTCATCTAATCCCAGACGATCATACTGTTTATCCTGCTGCCAAGCTTCCAATCGAACAACAAGCGTAATCCGTTTATTGTTCCGAACGGCTCCTGCACCGAATAACGTCATGACATTAATAATACCAACTCCGCGAATCTCCAGAAGATGGCGAATCAACTCCGGCGCCGTTCCGTGAAGCTGAAAATCCGATGTCTGACGTATCTCCACCGCATCATCCGCAATCAATCGGTGTCCGCGTTTGACGAGCTCCAATGCCGTCTCACTCTTTCCGATACCGCTTGAACCTGTGATCAGCATCCCCACGCCATAAACATCGCACAATACCCCGTGGATGGTTGTAGTTGGTGCAAGTTTACGCTCCAGGAAGCTTGTGAATCGGCTTGTCAGAATGGTTGTCGCCATACTGCTGCGCAGTACAGGCAAACCTCTTTCGTTCCCGAGTTCCACCAGTTCCTCCGGCACTTCCAAGGAACGAGTAACTACAATGCAAGGTGTTTCTTCCGTACACAGGCTGCGCATCCGCTCTTTACGCTCTTCCGGCTTCAGCATTCCGAAGAAAGCCAACTCCGTGCGGCCCAGAAGCTGGACCCGTTCCCGCGGATGATATTCAAAATAACCGGCCATTTCCAATCCCGGGCGATTCAGATCGTCCGTTGTAATCTGACGTTTTAAGCCTTCCTCACCTGCGATGACCTCCAGCTGAAACTGCTGGACCAGCTCGGATACCTTCACTTTCTTGGCCATGGTCTTACCCCTCTTCTTCCATTGTATGTTGACATCACAACGCAACCGTCATGTACGCGGCCCGTATTGGATGATATATTCCATATTCGATATTATCTAAAGTAGATAATCTGTATAAGCCTTATCAGCGATCTGGCAATTCACATGAAATATGCTTCAACATCCCGTATGTCCCATACTTATGTATGCCTTGCTTTGTGCTTATCTTATCGAAAAAAACCAATGAATGCAATTCTAACCGGCTATTCAATCGCGACATTAGGCTTATATTGGGGTGAACCGACACTACGATTACGTACTATAACTTGAATAATATAAATTAATGTTTTATCACGAAAGGCATTATTAACTCCATTCTTCTCCAGCATCTGGGTTTACTGCTTTATATATCTGCTATTCCTTTGATGCATCTACTACCTTCTGCGAGAAACACCTTAAACCCTCTCTAGGAGTGAATACTACCTGGATTTATGTATTTTTCTCCTAAAAAAACCGCCCCTTGAGAGGGCGGTTTTCAAGAGATCCCGATTGCTGAAGATTAGTCTTCGAGCAATACGTTCAATTCAGACTCTTTATCAAAGATATGAACTTTGTTCATGTCGAGTGCCAATTTCACATTGTCGCTTTCGCGAGTAGTCGAACGTCCGTCTACACGGCCGATAACCGTATCGGTGCCCAAGCCGCTCAGGTACAAGAGCATTTCGTGACCAAGGTTCTCGGTTACGTCAACTTTTGCAGTGAAGATTGTGTTCGGGGAAGCTTCCAGGAAGACTGGCTCTTCATGAATATCTTCCGGACGAACACCCATGATTACTTCTTTGCCAATCATGGATTTGTTTTTGAGCAATTGCGCTTTACCACCTGGTACTTGAACGTTCAAGCCCTGGGAAGTGAAGTATACGCCACCGTTTTGCTCGGACAATTTACCGTTGATGAAGTTCATGGTTGGGGAACCGATGAAACCAGCAACGAACAGGTTGTTCGGATTGTTGTACAGTTGCTCTGGGGAATCCGCTTGTTGAATAATGCCGTCTTGCATAACAACGATACGGTCACCCATCGTCATAGCTTCTGTTTGGTCATGCGTTACATAGATACAAGTGGTTTCAAGGCGCTTAACCAGCTTTGTAATTTCGGCACGCATCTGACCGCGGAGTTTCGCATCCAAGTTGGAAAGTGGCTCATCCATCAAGAAGACTTGTGGATCACGGACAATCGCACGACCCAAGGCAACACGCTGACGCTGACCACCGGACAGAGCCTTTGGTTTACGCTCGAGCAAATGCTCGATATCCAGGATTTTTGCTGCTTCACGTACACGTTTATCGATTTCGTCTTTCTTCACTTTACGGAGTTTCAAACCGAATGCCATGTTCTGATATACGTTCATATGTGGATACAAGGCGTAGGATTGGAATACCATCGCGATGTCACGATCTTTAGGTGCTACATCGTTAACAACGCGGTCGCCAATGTAAAGTTTACCCTCAGAAATTTCCTCAAGACCTGCGATCATACGCAGTGTCGTGGACTTACCGCAACCGGAAGGACCTACCAGTACCAAGAATTCTTTATCTTTAATATCCAAATTAACGTCAATTACAGTTGCTTTATCCGCACCTGCATACTTTTTGTAAATATGCTCTAAGCGTACACCAGCCATGTGCATTTGCCCCCTCATATGAATGTTATGAAATCGAATACAATTAATTTATAATCTTATATTACCCCATAGGCACCTGACTTGCTATACACAATCTGCACAAAAAACCTATTTCCTTTTCGTCACTTTATACAATAGAAGCGTTATTTTCACTAAAACCGCATCACTGAAGCTGCGAACATCAAGCCCCGTCTCCTGTTTGATCTTATCCAGGCGGTATAGCAGCGTGTTACGGTGAATATATAGGTGCTTGGCCGTCTCGCTCACGTTACAATCCAATTCGAAAAAAGACTCCAGCGTTGACAAGGTCTCACTATCCTCGAATAAATCGGTATGTCCGGCGGCGTACTCTCGCAGAAATTGATTGCGTTGGTACTCAGGAATGCTATAGACCAGGCGCTCCAGATGAAGCCCGGTCGACAGATGGATATGTTCCTTTACCTGGAATGTACGGCCGATGGTCATGGTCTCTCTTAACATGCTAACGGTCTGTGGCAGAGCATGCAGGGCATTAACTGCCGGTATCGCCGAGATATGGAAATCCCCCACCCATTCCGTTGAAATCAGCTCGTAGAGCCCCATGCAGAATAAGGAGAGTAAATCTTGATCGCCTTCCACCGAAGCATCCTCTTTATCATCCGTCGTTATACCGTCCAGCAATTCCTGGTTCGCTAAGATAATCCATTCCTTATCAAGCAGTGGCACCAGAATGATGTCCCCGCCAAAATAGCTGCGCAATAACCGATGCAGTGCCTTATAACTTGGAGTAGGGGCGTGCTCGCTCTCATGAATAAGAAGAAAGGGAACCATGTCCTCCGTCAAGCTTGTCCGAATCCACATTTCCTCTGGTAATTCAGCAAGCAGTTCACCGGCTTGCAGGCGTTCCTTTAACCAACCACCCAACTGTTGGGCGCGTCGTTCTTCTTCAACCTTACCGGCACTCTTGGACACTACCCCTGGTGTCGTATCCTGAAGGCTCGACAATAGTAGAGTTATAAGCCCAATCTCCGACTCCGTCAAAGCACTCTGATTCGCTACAATTACCCGACTAGGATCCTGTTGATTCACAGGAATCCAAATCTCACCAAGGTCCTTGTGCACATAGGCGCCGTGAACCCTTCGTGATTGGTGTGAGGTTCTGTTTTCTTCACGGCTACTAGCCCCCTGGGCTCTGTCCTCATGACCCATCCGGTCACCGAATGGCGGTGAGGTCGCTATTAGTTTTGTTAACCATGCTGCTTCCTGAGCATTCAATGTTTTTAAACCGAGTGAGGTACCCAAGGTCTGCTCTAGTTTCTGAACGATGTGCTCCATCTCCACCATTGATGACTCCACCACTTTATCGTTTTTTCTTATTTTAGCATAACACCCAGTGCAAGCGACAATGCCTTCTCTCTAAGTCCAGTTACATTGGAGAAAAACTGCTTAAAAACAACACAAAAAGAGCCGTCAACAACGTTGACGACTCTTCGGATGAGCCATGAAGGACTCGAACCTTCGACACCCTGATTAAAAGTCAGGTGCTCTACCAACTGAGCTAATGGCTCTTATTTACTGGTGGAGGATGATGGATTCGAACCACCGAACTCGGACGAGAACAGATTTACAGTCTGCTGCGTTTGGCCACTTCGCTAATCCTCCAGGATATAAAGGTGGCTCGGGACGGAATCGAACCGCCGACACGAGGATTTTCAGTCCTCTGCTCTACCGACTGAGCTACCGAGCCTTACATAAATGACATAAAAATAAAGTGCGGAATGCAATCCTGCCCACTTTAATCTGTGGAAAACCGACCATTTTTATTCCTTAAGATTAATAATGGCGGAACTGACGGGATTCGAACCCGCGATCTCCTGCGTGACAGGCAGGCATGTTAGGCCTCTACACCACAGTTCCACATTATTAAAGATGGTGCCGGCGAGAGGACTTGAACCCCCAACCTACTGATTACAAGTCAGTTGCTCTACCAATTGAGCTACACCGGCATGGTAAGGTAATAAAAATAAGTACATGGTGGAGGCTGAGGGGTTCGAACCCCCGACCCTCTGCTTGTAAGGCAGATGCTCTCCCAGCTGAGCTAAGCCTCCAGGTATGTATGGTAGCGGCGGAGGGGATCGAACCCCCGACCTCACGGGTATGAACCGTACGCTCTAGCCAGCTGAGCTACACCGCCATATAAACCTATTTGCGTTCAAGTTATTCAAATGGCGGAGAGAGAGGGATTCGAACCCTCGCACCGCTTACGCAGTCTAACCCCTTAGCAGAGGGTCCCCTTATAGCCACTTGGGTATCTCTCCATCATAACTTGTATGCAGTTACAGAGATTGATTCCCTGAAAACTAGATACGAAACGAATTTGCAACACATTGAAATATGTTTTGGATAAGCCCTCGACCGATTAGTATTGGTCAGCTCCATGCATTGCTGCACTTCCACCTCCAACCTATCTACCTCGTAGTCTTCAAGGGGTCTTACGAATTGGGAAATCTCATCTTGAGGGGGGCTTCACGCTTAGATGCTTTCAGCGCTTATCCCTTCCGTACGTAGCTACCCAGCCATGCTCCTGGCGGAACAACTGGTGCACCAGCGGTACGTCCATCCCGGTC